>SEFA01000080.1 GCA_004210455.1 Rubrivivax sp.
TCGCGACCACCCGCCCGATCACCTCCCCGCCCCGCTTCGCCGTCCCCGACGCCTCCGCCGCCAGCGCGGTCGCCTGCCTGGCGCTATCCGCCGCCTGCCGCACCGTCCCCGTGATCTCCTCCATCGAGCTCGCCGTCTCCTCCAGGCTGCTCGCCTGTTCCTCCGTCCGGCTCGACAGATCCAGATTCCCCGCCGCGATCTGACTCGACGCCGTCGTCACCGAGTCCACCCCGCTGCGCACCTCCCGCACCAGCCCGCGCAACCCGTCCACCATGCGCGCCAGGCTCTGCTGCAGTTCCCCCAGCTCATCGCTGCGCGTCACGCGCACGTCCGCCGTGAGATCCCCGCCCGCCACCGTCTCCATCAACCGCCTCACTTCCGCCAGCGGCCGCGTCACCGACCGCGTCGCCATCACCCCGAAGGCAACACCTGCCACCACCCCCACCGCCACCGCGATCCACAGCACCAGCGTCGTCTCCCGCACCGCCTCCTTGGCCAGCGACCCGGACTCCGCCATCAACTGCTCCTGCCGCTCCACCAGCTTCTCCAGCGCCGCCACGTACGCCAGTTGCGTCGGACGCAGCTTCTGCATCAGCACCAGCTTCGCCCCGTCCATGTCCTCCGTCTTCACCTGCGCGAAGAACGCATCCAGCGCCTCCCCGTAGCCCTTTCTCACCGCCAGCGAATCCGCCAGCAATCCCTTCGCCTTCGCGTCGTGGATCGTCGGGACCAGCTCGTCGTACACCTTCGCCGCACGCACCCGCGATTCGCGGATCGACGCGAGTTCCACTTCCCGCTCCTGCGCCGTGTCCAGCAGCAGCACGTTGCGCGCATTGCGCGATTGCAGATTCAGCTCGTCGAAGATCCGACCCACCGATCGCACCTTCACGTACCGGTCGCCGAGCACCTGCCCCAATCGACCGTCCACCGACGTCAGCCCCCCGTGCGAAGCCCCCGCCATCAGCAGCATGAGCAGGACCATCAGCCCGAACGCGACGGCCAGTCGCCCGCCGATCCTGAGATTGAAAACCGAAGACATGGACACTCCCTTGTTGTGGTTGCCTAGAGGATCGGCACCAACCTGGGGTTCCATGAGGGCTCCTCGCACCGCTTGGGCGGGAAGCGCCCAGTTCGGGCGGTTTCCCTTGATTTAGGTCAAACAACTCTCGACCGCGACTTCTTTCGAGATCGATGCCAGCCTCGCCACCGTCGGCCGTACCCGGTATGCATCCTTGACCAGACAGAGCGACATCTCCGGCAACGGCGGCAAGCCCATCGCCTCCCCGCCGGCCTCCAGTCCGGCCGGCGCCTGGAACGCCACGCGCGGCAGCACGCCCAGTCCCGCCCGCGCCGCCGCCCACAGCGCCGAGAGGCTGGTCGTCGACATCGCCGGCCGCCAGGACCGGCCCGCCGCGTCCAGCGCGGCCATCGCCGTCTGCCGGAACAGGCACGGCGCGTCCGACACCAGCAGCGGCAACGGCGCCCCAGGGTCAGGTGTGAACCCCGGCGCCGCGTACCAGCGCATCGGCACGGTCGCGATCGCGGACGGATCGCGCTCGTCCGCCGGCCGGAACACCAGCCCCAGGTCCAGTTGCCCCGCCTCGAGCTCGTCCAGCACCCGATCGTTCGGGTCCACGTTCACCCGCACCTTGGTGCTCGGATGAGCCTCGCGGAAACGCGCCAGCGTCGTCGGCAACAGGCTGTCCGCCACGTCCTGCGGCATGCCGAACAGGATCTCGCAGCAGGGATTGAGCTGGTGCAGCGCCACCATCGCCTCGTCGTTCAAGGCCAGCAGCCGCCGCGCGTAACCCACCAGCACCTCGCCTTCATCCGTCAGCACCTGCTGCCGCCCGACCTTGCGGAACAGCTTCAGGTCGAGCCGCTCCTCCAGCGCCTTGATCTGCAGGCTCACCGCGCCGGGCGACCGGTTCACGCGCTCCGCCGCACGCCCGAAACCCTTGAGGTCCACCGCCGCGAGCAGCGTCCTCAGCGCCACCAGATCCAGGATCATCCGAAGCTCCTGCCGTCGACGTCGACGGCCACCTTCGCAATATGCTCAAGCAGCGCCGCCACGTCCACCGACTCGTGGGCGCTGGCGCCGATCCACGGCTTGCCGGTACGGACCTGCTCGACGAAGGATTCGGCCTCGACCCGGAAGGCGTCCACTGCCGGCAGGGAGACGGTCTCGACGCTCGCGCCGAAGCCGCTGCCGCGCTTGATCCGCAGCGTCGCCGGCTGGTTGCCGGGCGTGCTGTTCGAGTAGCTGGTCTCGATCACGCCGCCCTCGCAGGCGATCACCGCGTACCGGTGCGCCGCCGCGTGGAAGCTGCAGGAGACCTGCGCCATCAGCCCGCCGCGGAACGCCAGGTTGGCGATGACCGCCGTGTCGGTGCCGCCGACCCCCTGCCGCTTGAACGCCTGGACCTGCTCCGGATAACCGCCCGCGATCACGCGGACCAGGCTGAGCGGGTACGCGCCCGCATCCATCAGCGCCCCGCCCGCCAGCGCGGGATCGAGCCGGATGTCGCCCGGGTTCTCCAGCTTGAATCCGAAACTGGCCTGGATGGACAGCGGTCGTCCCAGTTCCCCGGCGTCGAGGATGCGCAGCATCTCGACGGTCTGCGGTTGCGCCCGGTAGGGATAGGCCTCCGCCACGTGCAGGCCGAGCCGTTGCGCCGTCTGGAAGATCAGCCGCGCCTCCTGCGGCGAGCCGGTCAGCGGCTTCTCGCAGAGCACGTGCTTGCCGGCTTCCAGCGCGCGCAGGCACCACTCGGTGTGCAGGCTGTTGGGCAGGCCGATGTAGACGATCTTGACCGCGTCGTCCGCCAGCAGCGCCGCATACGAGCCGTGCGCGTGGGCGATGCCGTGCTTCTGCGCGAATGCGTCGGCACCCGCCTGGGTCCGGCTCGCCACCGCGGCGACGTGCAGCGTCGAGGAACCCTTCACCTGCTCGGCGAAGTGATTGGCGATGGATCCGGTGCTGAGGATGCCGAAGCCGATGGAAGCGGCGTCGTCGGAGCGTGAGGCGTTCAATGCGGGCATGGCGGAACCTGTCCAGAGGGAAACAAGAAGGACGACCGGAGTCGATGAGCCGGCACTCTAGGGAGCGCCCTCGCCCTCGACAAACGATTAATTCCGCCGCGGTGCTTGAGGAAAGCTAAAGGGTGCGCGGCGCGCTTCGCCGAACCTCCGGTCCAGAGAAATCGCACCCGCAAGCTCAGTCTTCCGCCGATGCCATCGCCGTCCCGCCGCGCCGACGATGAGCTTTCGCGCCCCTTCCCCGGCGCAGGAGGCCCCATGTCACCGCGTCCTCGCCGGCGCCTGTTCCACCGGCATCCCTTGCCTCGCGACCTCTCGCACGCCATGCTGTTGGCGATGCTCGCGCTCGTCGCGCTCTGGCTCCAGGGATGCGCGCAGACGAAGCCGCTCGCCCCACCGCCGCCGCCGTGGCCGCTCGACGATGCCGCGCCCGTCTATGAAGTCGAGCCACCGCTCCCGCCGACCGCCGCGGGCGCCGGCTTGAGTGCCGGCCTGGGCGGAGAGCTCGCCCCGCCGGCGCCCTCCACCGAACGGCTGCTCGCGCTCGCGCTGCAGGAATGGGAGCTCTGGGGTCGCGGCCGCTGGGACGCGGCCACCCAGCTCACCGAGCGCCGCGTCGACACCCCGCGCCGGCAGGAAGCCGAGCCCTACCTCCACGCCCGCGTGCTGCTGTACTGGATCGGCGTGAAGGGTCCCGACTACCCGCTGCAGCGCACCCGTTTCGACGACGGCTCGCTGAAGCCCTGGAGCGCGATCTTCATCTCCTGGCTGATGCGCAACGCCGGTTTCGGCGATCGCCAGTTCGAGGCCAGCGAGCTCCATTGGCATTACATCCGCGCCGCGCTGGAGGGCAACCGCCCGGGCCTGGAAGCCCGCGACGCCGCCGTCACGCCGCCTCGACCGGGCGACCTCATCTGCGCGCCGCGCGACGCCCAGCCCGACGCCCCCACCGGCTTCGCCCAGTGGAGCGCCCTGCCCCGCGCCTTGCGCGGGCGCATCTGGACCTGGCACTGCGACCTGGTCGTGCAGGTCGACGGCGCCGAGCTCGGCGCGATCGGCGGCAATGTCAGCGAAAGCGTCAGCTGGACCCGCGCCCCGCTGGACGCCGGCGGGCTCCTGATCCCGACGCCCGACCGCGCCTGGACCGTCCTGCTCCGGCAGAAGGGAGTGCCGCCTTGAGCCGCCGCGAAGCCGCGCTCGGCTACTGGCAGGCGGCCGTCGGACTGGCGACCGGCCTCAGCGTCATCGTCGGGGTGCTGATCTCGGTGACCCAGCTGGTCGAATGGGTGGACGACAGCAAACGCGCCAACCTGACCGAGCGCCTGCAATCGCTGCAGCACGTCGCCCACCTGCTGGAGCGCGACGAGCGCATCCGCCTGCGCGCCCGCGCCTTCCTGCGCGAGCTGCTGCCCGAGATCGGCCCCCACGCCCAGGAACTGATCCGCCGGGCCGGCTCGGGCGAGGACCTCTATCTCAGCCAGGACATGGAGGACTTCGCCGCGGTCCACTTCCACTACGAGCAGCTCGGCGCGCTGGTGAAGCTGGAGTACATCGAGTTCCCGCTGGTCTACGAGGTCATCCCCTTCCCGGACGACTACATGGCGGCCGTGGCGCCCTTGCGCGCCGCGCTGGCGGAACACTGGAAAGGCATCGGACGACCGCTGCCGGACCTGGGCGCCAACATCGATTTCCTGAAATCCTGCTACGACCTCAGCCGCGCCACCCCTCGCGAGCGGCCGCACTGCCCCCGCGCATGAGGCCCGTGGCCGGACCTGCGGGATTTCCCTCAGGGACGCTGCAAGCGCCTGTTTCCGGGGCTTCCCGGACCGTCGCCCCCCTCCGGAAGGTTTCCGGAAGGTCGCGGAAGACGTCTCCGCCTACCGTCAGCGACACCGATCCCCCGAGGTCGGCCCGACACGACGACGCCGTCCAGGCGCACAGGGAGCTCGCATGAACCTCACCCCGCACCGTCCTTCATCCCCGCCCGCGGCGCGACCGCGCCTGACCGGGCCGACGTCCCGGCTCACCCGGGAGCACCGGCTGGAGCGGCTGACCCGACCGGGCCGACGTCCCGGCTCACCCGGGAGCACCGGCTGGAGCGGCTGACCCGACTGCAGATGACGCTGGCCGAAGCGCACGCCGATGCAGAACAGCGCGAGCGCGAACGCGTCGCGCAGCTGCTGCACGACCAGGTCGGCAGCCTGATCGTGCGGCTGCGGCTGGCGTTCGGGGAATGGAGCCACGGCCAGTCCGAGCCGGTCGCCGCCGACCCGGCGCTGGCGCAGGTCACCGCACTGCTGGGCGAGCTGTCGCGGACGGTCCGCACCCTGACCTTCGCGCTGGCCCCGCCGGACTGGCACGGCGACCTGCAGGCGGCGCTGGAGGCGCTGGCGGCGGAGCTGGGCCTGACCGGTCCGCTGGCCGTGCACGTGGATGCCAGCGCGATGGCGGTGCCGGGCATGGCCGAGATTCCCGCCGTGCAGCGGGCGGTGGCTTGCCGCGTGGTGCGGGAGCTCTGCCTGAACGTGCAGAAGCACGCCTCCGCCACCCGCGTCGACATCGTGCCCAGGGTCGAGGCCGGCTGGCTGAGCGTGCGCGTGCGCGACGACGGCCGCGGCTTCCCGACCGGCCCGGTGGAGGTCGACGCGCGCGGGCTGGGCCTGGGCGGCGCGCGGGCGCAGCTGCAGGCGCTGGGCGGTGCGCTGGTGCTGCGTTCCGAGCCGGGCCGCGGCACCTGCGCGACCTTGCTGATCCCGCTAGATCCCGACGCCCGCCCCGCAGAAGGCACGTCGGGCTTGTCGGGCGCCTCGGGCGCCTGACGCGTCCGATCCGGCCGTCGACATCCGGCTTCCACACAACATTCACCCTCAGGGAGATTCCCATGACCCTCCGCATCGTCCTGGCGGACGACCACCAACTCGTGCGCGAAGGCCTGCGCGCGCTGCTGTCCCGCGACGCGGGGCTGGACGTCGTCGGGCTGGCCGAGGACGGCGCCGCCGCCGTCAAGCTCGTGCGCCACCTCCAGCCCGACCTGCTGATCACGGACATCGCGATGCCCGGCCTCAACGGCATCGAGGCGACACGGCGCGTGCGCGCGCAGCATCCGTCGGTGCAGGCGATCTGCCTGTCGATGCACGGCGACCAGCGCAGCGTGGTCACGGCGCTGCAGGCGGGGGCGTCGGGCTACGTGCTCAAGGACGCGTCCAGCGAGGAGCTGCTGCGCGCCGTGCGGGACGTGGCCGGCGGGCGCATCTACCTGAGTCCGGGGCTGATGGGCGGCCTGGTCGACGAGATCCGGACGCGGCACCGGCTGCCGGAGGCGGGGACGCCGATTCCGGCAGGCCCGGCGCTGACGGCGCGGGAGCGCGAGATCGTGCAGCTCTTCGCCGAGGACCTCAGCACGCAGGAGATCGCGGACCGGCTCAAGCTGAGCGCGAAGACGGTGGCGACGCACCGGGAGAACGTGACGCGCAAGCTGGGGGTGCGGGGCGTGGCCGGGATGACGCGGTACGCGCTGAGCGAGGGTTTGAGCGAGGGGAGCGCGCCATGCCGCTGATCGTGTACGACCTGCCGAACTGGGTGCTGGGGCTGGCGCTGGTGCTGGGGTGGGTGGTGCTCGGGCTGGGAGCGCAGGCGGTGTTCCCGCGGCGCTGGCGGGAGCGCGCGACGGAGTCGGACCGGAACGTGGCGCTCGCGTCGCTGGGCGTGATCGCGACGATCAACTCGCTGCTGCTGGCGTTCTCGGCGGTGTCGGTGTGGGACTCGTTCGGCGCGGCTGAACAGGCGGTGAGCAAGGAGGCGACGGCGATCGCGCAGCTGGCGCGGACGCTGGCGGTGTATGGGACGCCGGAGACGAGGCTGGCGAGGGAGCGGCTGCGCGGCTACGGCCGCAGCGTGATCGGCAAGGAGTGGCCGGCGATGCAGCGGGAGCAGCCGAATCAGCCGACGCTGGATGCCTTCGACGACGTGTACCGGACGCTCGGGGAGCTGCGGCCGGCGAATGCCGCGGAGACGGTGCTGGTCCAGCAGATGTGGTCCGAGGCGAATGAGCTGTTGACGCAGCGCCGCGCGAGGCTGGCGGCGAGCGACGGCAAGGTGCCGACGACGCTGTGGGTGGTGGTGCTGGTGAGCTCGCTGCTCACGCTCGCGCCGGTGGCGGTGCTGCCGGTCACGGCGTGCAGCCGCAGCGCGATCGTGGTGCTCGCGCTCGCCCTGGGACTGGTCTTCCACTTCGTCGCCGCGATGGACCGGCCCTTCCTCGGCGCGGAGCGCGTCACCTCCGAACCCATCGAGAGCGCGCTCGACAACATGCAGCGGTGGGATGCGAGGAGTGTGGCGGGGGTGGGGAGGTAGAGCGTCCCCAATCAATCGTCAAACCTGTGCAAGCCCCATTAGCGGCTAGTCAAAGACATCCACAAAGAGTCCGCAAGCGCTTTCCAGAATATTCATCAATGCGAGCGCGGACTCGCGTGAGTCGAGCACCACATCGGAAAGGCTGATCACGGCCAAATCGGGCGAGGTGAAATCGACTGACTGGATTGTCAATCTTAGTTTCGCCGGAGGAATGTCGATTACTTGACCTTCGGCAATGTCCGAACGAACGTCCCAGCCACCGCAAACGCGTCCGAACGACTTGATCGGACTGCAGTAAATGCTGAAATCGATTTCTGCTTTCATCGCGGGGCACTGGGTGTCAAAAGGCAGGTGCTCGTTGCCGTGCTTAGCGTGGAGAGAAGCCGTCGGAGAAACCAATTCACCTTTCGGAACCAGACCAACCCACTCAAGCGGGCAGGCAGCAAAGTCCTTGTTTACCCAATACGGAGCACCAACCCTGATGGTCAACTTCTGAAGTTCATTCGCTCTTTTTTGGAGAAAAGCAATTTTCTTTCCGCGACAACTTTCATATCTTCCGTCCCAAGTCCTGTTTCAGGCATTCGTCGTATTTAAAGGTGGTTCAAGATCCCACGGAGCTCAATCGCCTTGGACGTCCAAGACCCGCCGGCTCCCATTCATGACCACGGACAGGAGCAAGGCCTCGCCGTTCCTGGACGCTTCCTGAAAGGCGAACTGATGCTCCACCAACGCATGGACGGTGTCCTGCGTTTCCTGTCCCGGAAGATAGATGAAGTCAACGAACTGGATGCGATATCGTTGGCAGATGAAAGGAATGAACGAACCGGCTTCCAGTTCGTCATCCGCCGCGATGTAGAAGTGGGCCACCAGACTTCCGGCAAGCGCGCATGTGCTGCCTTTCTCGTCAGGTTCCGTCATCCCTTCGACATACGCCGACGCATAGAAAATCTTGTTCATTTCAGGATGACCCTCTTCCTACTGCTCATTGCGGCGCACGGCATCTCGTTCGTCGTCGCGGTTCGCCGCCTCAATGCCCATGCCGAGTTCAAGACGGTCTCGCTCTGTTGGGGAACGGTAGCACCGCTGTGGCGGGCGCTTTTCTCGGGACGTTTTCTCAAGTTGGGCGATCGATCTCTTGCCTTGGCGGGAAGCGTTCACATGTTGACCTCGGCGACGATCCTGTTGACGATCCTCGTTCTGGTCGTTGGAGACCTGCGCGCAGCCTAGCGCGTCCACTCTCCCCCTTCCGCGTGATTCGCAACGCAAGCGCACTGGGAGATGATCGCCCCCATGCAATTCACTCAGATCACCCCCATCCTGCGGATCTTCGACGAAGCCAAGGCGCTGGAGTTCTACGTGCAGTTCCTCGGCTTCCAGGTCGATTGGGAGCATCGTTTTGAAGACGGGCTTCCGCTCTATCTGCAGGTCTCCCGCGAAGGCTGCGTCCTCCACCTCACGGAGCATCACGGCGATGCCTGTCCGGGTGCGGCGGTCCGCATCCAGACGGACGACATCGAAGGCTTCCACGCGGAACTGATCGGCCGTCGCTACGGCTACGCCCGTCCCGGGCTGGAGGAAACGCCTTGGGGTTCCAGGGATGTCTCGGTCACAGATCCATTCGGCAACCGGTTGACGTTCACCAGCGCCGTCGCCACTTGAGCGGCAGTTGAAATGCCGGGGCGTCGATCAACCGACGCGGTGATCAGCCGATCGCACGCCTCAGGTTCTCCCGCGCCCGCGCATCGAGACGCTCGCGCAGCGCGGGTGTGCTGTACAGCACCGGCCGGTCCAGGAAGGTCTTGAGGATCTGCTTGCGCTTGCGCCGGAACAGGAAGCCCGGCACGTAGCCGTACTCGTCGCGGATCTGACGCTCGTACTCGTCGAAGCGCGGGCGCTCCGCACCGAGGATCGCGAGGTCGATATCGACGAGCACCTGCTCGTCGACGCTGCTCGTGACGCCGTCGTGTTTCGTCACCAGCACCAGTTGCCGGACACGATCGGCGACGTCGCGGGCCACGCCGGCGGCGAGCAGCGTCTCATGCGCCCAATCCGCGCTCCGCTCCTCGTTGCCCGATCCCTTCACGTCGTAGATGGCGTCGTGGAACCACAGCGCCATCTCGACCTCGGCGGGATGGGCGGCGAGATCGCCGACCTCGTCGAACAGCGCAAGGCATTCCCCGAGATGCTGTCCCGTGTGGTACTTGCGCTGCGGCTCGGCGTAGCGCGCGAGCAGCTCGTCGCGCAGCGCGGTCCCGTCGCCAGGGTTGGCGATGACCTTTGCGTCGCCGTCGGCATTGGCATTGGCATTGGCCACGACCAGCGCGGACCACGCGCGCTGCCAGGATCGTTCGAAGAGAGCGTTCATGTGCGCTGGATGGTAGCGGGTGCCGATGCTCCAGCTACGATTCCGGACATGGCCATCCACATCACTACCCCGACCGTCGAGTCCGACGCGTTCAGCACCCCGGACCAGCGGGTCTGGTTGAAGCTGGAGGCGCTCCAGCCCTGCGGGTCGTTCAAGCTGCGCGGCATCGGCCACGCCTGTGAAGTCCATGCGTCGCGCGGTGCGACGCGCCTGCTGTCGTCGTCGGGCGGCAACGCGGGGATCGCCGTGGCGTATGCGGGTCGCCGGCTCGGACTGCCGGTCGTCGTGGTCGTGCCGGAGACCACCCGCGAATGGCCCAAGACGTTGATCCGCCGCCAGGGCGCGGAGGTCATCGTCCACGGCAAGAGCTGGATGGAGGCCAACGACCACCTGATGTCGCTGCGCCAGCCCACGGATGCCTTCATCCATCCGTTCGACGATCCGCTGCTGTGGGACGGACACGCGTCCATGATCGCGGAGGCCGCGACGCAGGCGCCCAAGCCCGACGCGGTCGTTCTGTCCGTCGGCGGTGGCGGACTGATGAGCGGCGTGTTGCAGGGCATGCAGGCGGTCGGTTGGCAGGACGTGCCGCTGGTGGCGGCGGAAACCGTCGGCGCTGATTCGCTGAATGCAGCCATCGCCGCGGGCGAGCTGGTCACGCTGGACGCGATCACGAGCCTGGCGACCTCGCTGGGCGCCCGCCGGGTCAGCGAACGGGCCTTCGCATGGACGAAGGCGCATCCGGTCGTCGCCACGACCGTGACGGATGCGGAGGCGGTGCAGGCCTGCCTGGACGTGGCGAAGGAACACCGTGTGATCGTCGAACCCGCCTGCGGTGCCGCGGTCGCGGTGGCGCTCAAACGCGCGGTGCCGGTGCTGCGCGACGCCAGGAACGTGCTGGTGATCCTCTGCGGCGGCGCGTGCGCGACCTACGAGGACCTGCTCGACTGGCGCGCGGCGAACTGATCAGCGGCTGATCACCGGCCGATCACATCTTCTCGCCGGGGATCGCGCTCGCGGCTTTCACCCAGGCGACGAAGGCCGCCTCGTCGAGCGGCTCTTTCTCGCTCACGTGCAGGTAGCGTGCGTGCGCCGTCTTCGAATCGACGGGCGGCATCGGATCCAGCGACTTGCCGTTGAAGAACGCGACCTTCACGTAGCGCGTCATCACATGGAGACCGAGGAACCAGGTCTTGCCAGCGACGCCATACTCGGGGAGGGATGGTTCGGCCGTCCGGCATTCCCCACTGCGCTACCTGGAAGACGTGGTGTCGGCGCATTCGCCATGCCGGTCTTGGCTCATCCACCTTGATGTCGAGCAGCTCCGCGCCCTGCAGCTTCGACGCGCGACGGTCGAAGGTGTAAAGCGGCCCCAGCCTTTCCCACGCCGAGATTCGGGCATGAACGCAGTCAGCGAAGTCTGCGTCGCAAAACTTGAACACGTCGACCGCATCAACAATCGCCAGCTCCTTGTCAAAGAAGAAGTCGCTGACATGCAAGATCCTCGACATCGCATCAATGATCTCGTGCTTCTCGAAGCTGAAACAGCTGCGAAGAACCCATTCGCATTCAAGCAAGACAGTCACAGGGACGAAGAGCCGTTCGCCCTGCTGGACATACCTCTTGCGCAAGCGATCCACAGCGTCGCACTGCCTTTGGTCGTCTTGAATGATGCAGCGGATCAAGACGTTCGTGTCTATGGATCCCATCAGCGGAACGGATTCATTTCTTCGATCGATACCGTCTTGCCGTTGCGCGGCTTCAGCATCCCCATCAGGTCCTTCAAGGTCTTGGTCTTGGCGCGAACATAGAGAGTGCCGTCGCCGCGGGTGTACCAGACAAACAGCGTACCGGGCTTTGCATCCAGTTCCTTCAAGATCGCCTCGGGCACCTGCAGGGTGCCTTGCTCGCTCAGAAACGTTTCATGCATTGCTTTCTCCAATCAGTGGATCACCGGATTCCGGTTGCTGCATCTCTTCCGCGACCGGCCTTTTCGACTTCGCAAGGACGCGGATGCTGCCGTCCTCCGTCAACGTCCAGATGAAGCGCGTGCCGAGCCTGGCGCCGACGGCCTTCCGGATGTCCCTGGGAACGACGATCCGTCCGTTCATTTCCATCGTCGACATGGCCACACCACTCTCCTTGCGAAGCGATGCAGCCACTCTAGGGAAACGTCGATCCGCGCGCCATGACTCGCACTGGTGGACATCGCGCCGAGGTCACTCTCACGAGGCATCGCACCCACGCGGATGAGTAGATCCGCGGCATCCCCCGAGGCGTCTCCCGACGCCGGGGATCAGCGGAGCGACGAACGCCGCTCCGCCTTCTTACCGACCTGGAGGTCAGCCGTCGATCATTGCGGCGCGGACGCCGCCGCAGCAGCCGTCGGAACCGCGGCCGGTCCGGCACCGCCCGGGAACAGGCTGTTCACCAGCTCCACGACCTTCTTGTCGGCATCGATGAACTTGCCCATGCTGCCGCTGCCGTGCGTGGCGTCGTACTTCGCCTCGCCGATCTGCTTGCCCGCGCTGAAGACGCGGATCTCCGCATAGGCCATGTACAGCGCCAGGTCCCAGCGCCAGCTGGCGTTGTAGGTGCTGGTCACCGCGCAGTCGGTGATCGTCGCCACCGCCGGCAGCGTCCGGACCTCGTAGCCCTTGCTCGCCAGCGCCCGCTTGTAGCCATCGCTGAACCCCTTGCGCACCACCGGGTTGTCGATCACGCAGACCACGCGATCCTCCATGCGGACCTGCACCGGCGTCACGTTCTGATGGATCGCGCAGCCGCCCAGGCCCATGGCCGCCAGCGCGGCCACTCCCAACTTCTTCATGCTCCCTCCTGGAGACTCGTCTTTTTGGAAGACGCGATTCTAGGAAGAAGGGAGCGCCTCCCCCGAGGCGCCCCCGCATCCAGGCGTACCGGACGACGTCAGATCGCGACGGCCGACGCGCGCGCACCGCCCGCCTCCTCGTCGCGCCGATACGCCCACCGGTACAGCACCGGCAGCACCAGCAGGGTCAGCGCGGTCGAGGACAGGATCCCGCCGATCACCACCGTCGCCAGCGGTCGCTGCACCTCGGCGCCCGTGCCGGTCGCCAGCGCCATCGGCACGAAACCGAGCGACGCGACCAACGCCGTCATCAGCACCGGCCGCAACCGCGTCAACGCGCCTTCGTGGATCGCCTCCTCCAAGGGACGGCCCTGCTCCCTCAGCTGGCGGATGAAGGAGATCATCACCAACCCGTTGAGCACCGCCACGCCGCTGAGCGCGATGAACCCGATCGCCGCGGAGATCGACAGCGGAATCCCCCGCATCCACAGCGCCAGCACGCCGCCGGTCAACGCGAACGGGATGCCGGAGAACACCAGCAAGCCGTCGCGCGCATTGCCGAACATCGCGAACAGCAGGACGAAGACCAGGCCCAGCGCCACCGGCACCACGACGCGCAGGCGCTCGCTGGCCGATTGCAGGTTCTCGAACTGGCCGCCCCAGCCCAGCCAGTAGCCGGACGGCAGCACGACCTGCGACGCCACCGCCTGCTGCGCCTGGGCGACGAACGAGCCCAGGTCCCGGCCGCGCACGTTGGCGCTGACGACGACCCGCCGCTTGCCGTCCTCCCGGCTCACCTGGTTGGGCCCGGGCGCGAGCGCGAGCGTCGCGACTTCCGACAAGGGGATGAAGCGCGTCGGACCGTCGGCGCCTCGCGGCAGCGGCACCGGCAGGCGTTCGATCGCCGCCAGGTCCGTGCGCAGCGCCTCGGGCAGCCGCACGACGATGGAGAAGCGCCGGTCGCCCTCGAACAGCGTGCCCGCGTGCGCGCCGCCCGTCGCCGTCGCGACCAGCTGCTGCACGTCCTGCAGGTTCAGGCCGTGCCGTCCCGCCTTCTCGCGATCGATGTCGACGGTGAGCATCGGCAGCCCCGTCGTCTGCTCGACGTTCACCTCCGCCGCGCCCTCCAGCCCGCCCAGCACCGCGGCGATCTTCGCCGCCGCCGCGTTCAGCTGGTCCATGTCGTCGCCGAAGACCTTCACCGCCACGTCCGACCGCACGCCCGAGATCAGCTCGTTGAAGCGCAGCTGGACCGGTTGCGAGAACTCGTAGTTCTGCCCCGGCAGCGTCGCGAGTTCCTCCTGCACCGCCGCGATCAGCGCGTCGCGCGTGCGGCGCGGCTCGGGCCACGCGTCCTGCGGCTTGAGCATCACGTAGGCGTCGGAGATGTTGGGCGGCATCGGGTCCGCCGCGATCTCCGCCGTGCCGGTGCGCGAGAACACGCGCTCGATCTCGGGGAACTTCTGCGTCAGCCGCGCCTCCAGCTGCTGCTGCATCGCCACCGACTGCGACAGGCTGGTGCCCGGCAGCCGCAGCGCCTGCACCGCGAAGTCGCCTTCGTTGAGGCTGGGCACGAACTCGCTGCCCAGCCGCGTCGCGAGCAAGGTCGACAACGCCACCGCGACGACCGCACCGGTGATGACCACCGGCCGCGCGGCCATCGCCTTGATGAGCAGCGGCTCATAGGCACGGTGCGCCCAGGCCATCAGGCGACTTTCCTTCTCCTGCACCTTGTCGCCGATGAACAGCGCGACCGCCGCCGGCACGAAGGTGATGGACAGGATCATCGCGCCCAGCAGCGCCATCACCACCGTCACCGCCATCGGATGGAACATCCGCCCCTCCACGCCGGTCAGCGCGAAGATCGGCAGGTAGACCACCATGATGATCAGCTGCCCGAACAGCAGCGGCCGGCGCGCCTCCTGCGCCGCCGCGAACACCTCGTGGAAGCGCTCGGCGCGCGTGAGCGGCCGGCCCAGCCGCGACTGCGCATGCGCCAGGCGCCGCACGCAGTTCTCGACGATCACGACCGCGCCGTCCACGATGATCCCGAAGTCCAGCGCGCCCAGGCTCATCAGGTTGGCGCTGACCTTCTGGCCGACCATGCCGGTGAAGGTGAACAGCATGGACAGCGGGATCACCAGCGCCGTCAGCACCGCCGCCCGCAGGTTGCCCAGGAACAGGAACAGCACCGCGATCACCAGCACCGCGCCCTCGATGAGGTTGCGCTTGACCGTCGCGATCGCCTTGTCCACCAGCACCGTGCGGTCGTAGACGGTGACCACGTGAACGCCCTGGGGCAGGGTCGTCGCGACCTCCTTCATCTTGCGGTCCACCGCCTGGGCCACGCTGCGGCTGTTCTCACCGATCAGCATGAACACGGTGCCCAGCACGACCTCGCGGCCGTTGTCGGTGGCCGCGCCGCTGCGCAATTCCTTGCCGATGCCGACCTGCGCCACGTCGCGCACCCGCACCGGCACGCCGCCGTCGGTGCGCAGCACGACGTTGCCGATGTCGGCGAGGTCGCGCAACTGGCCCGGCGCGCGGATCAGGTACTGCTCGCCGCGGCGCTCGATGTAGCCGGCGCCGACATTGGCGTTGTTGCGCTCCAGCGCCTGGACCACCTCCGCCAGCGTCAGCCCGTGCGAGGACAGCCGCCCGGGATCGGGCGCCACCTCGAACTCCCGGGCGAAACCGCCGATGGTGTTCACCTCGGTCACGCCCGGCACGTTGCGCAGCTGCGGCTTGACGACCCAGTCCTGGATCTCGCGCAGGTCGATCGGCGAATAGGGCGAACCGTCTGGCTTGCGCGCGCCCTCCTCGGCCTCGATCGTCCACTGGTAGATCTCGCCCAGGCCCGTGGACACTGGCCCCATCGCCGGCGTGAGCCCGTCGGGCAGATGCTCGCGCGCGGCCTGCAGCCGCTCGTTGACGAGCTGCCGCGCGAAGTGGATGTCGGTGCCGTCGGCGAAAATCACCGTCACCTGCGACAGCCCGTAGCGCGACAGCGAGCGCGTCTGCTTCAGGCCCGGCAGACCCGCCATCGCGGTCTCCACCGGGAAGGTCACGCGCTGCTCCGCCTCCAGCGGCGAGTAGCCCGGCGCGCCGGTGTTGATCTGGACCTGCACGTTGGTGATGTCGGGCACGGCGTCGATGGGCAGCTTCTGATAGCTGAAGACGCCCAGCGCCGCCATGGCCAGCACGGCCAGGAGCACCAGCCATCGGTGCTCGATGGCGAATCGGATGATGCGTTCGAACATGCGTCCCCCGTCAGTGCGAATGCGTCGCCGAGCCCTTGCCGGCCTCGGACTTGATGACGAAGGCGTTGACCGCCGCAACCTTCGCGCCGGCCTTCAGGCCGTCGACGATCTCGATGCGGCGTCCGTCGCCGCGGCCGGTCTTCACCGGCTGCGCGGCGAAGCCCTCCGCGGTGCGGACGAAGACCACCTGCCGCTCCTCGAAGACCTGCACCGCGTCGGCGGCCACGGTCACCGGTGCGGGCGCCTCGCCGGTCACGACGTCGATGTTCACGAACAGGCCGGGCCGCCAGGCGCGGTCGGGATTGGTCAGCGAGATCCGTGCCTGCGCGGTGCGGCTCTGGCCGCCGATCAGCGCGCCCACGTAGGCGACCGTTCCCTCGGCCGACTGCTCGAAGGCGGCGGAGCGCACGACCGCGCGCTCGCCGACCCGCACCTTGGCCAGGTCGCCGGCGGGCACGTCCAGCCGCGCCCACACGGTGCGCAGGTCCGACAGCACGAAGACGCTGGCGTCCTCCTTCACCTGTTCACCCAGCGTCAGGTGCTTCTCGACGACGACGCCGTCGAACGGCGCGCGCAGCTCGAAGCGCGTGAGCGCACCGCCGAGAGGTCCTCCCGCTGTCGTTCCGGCCTTGGCCCCGGTCGCCGCGGCCGGCGTGGCGCCGATCGCGATCAGCTTCTGGCGCGCGTTCGCGACGGCGATTTCGGCCTCGCGCAGCGCCTGCTCGGCGATGTCGACGTCCTGTCTCGGGGAGATCTTCTCCTCCCAGAGCTTGCGTTCGCGGTCGAAGGTCGTACGCGCCAGCTGCTCGCGCCTTTGCGCGGCGAGCAGCTCGCTGCGCTGGTCCGACACCTGCGCGCTCGCGATCACCGCCAGCAGATCGCCCTTGCGCACGGACTGGCCCAGCGTCGCCGGCACCGATTCGACGACGCCGGCCACCCGCGGCACGACGTGCGCGGTGCGGTCCTCGTTGAAGCCGATCTCGCCGGGCAGGCGCGTCGTCGTCCGGATCGTCGCCGGGCCGGCGGTCTCCAGCACGATCGCGGCGGACTTGATCTGCGCCTCGGACATCGCGACGGCCTCCGGCGCGTCAGCGGCATGGCCGTGGTCATCGGCCTTCGCACCGGCCTTCACCTCGTTCGGCTTGGCTTCACCGGCGTGATCGTCCTTGTGATCGTCCTTGTGGTCGTCCTTGTGGTCGCCCCCGCCCTTCTTCTCACCATGCCCGTGGTCGTCATCGCCCGCTTCGGCGTGTTCGCCATGTTCGCCGTGTCCGCCCTTGGCGGCACCCGATGGCCCCGAGGCCAGGATGGCCGCACCGCCGGCGACCCCGATCGCCACCAGCACCCCGATCGCGATCAGTTGCCGTTTCGGCAGTCCGCGTCCCGGGGACGTCTTGCCGTCCTGCCCGCCGTGCAGCCCGCCGTGCTGCCCACCGTGCTGCCCACCGTGCTGCGCGTCGTGCTGCGCGTCATCTTGCTTGTTGAAGTTCATCGTCGTTCTCACTTTTGCTGGGCGGGCGCGCCGAGGCGGCGCTCAAGGTCGGCGTTGGCGCGGTGCGCCCGCGCGAGCGCGTCCAGCCATTGCATGCGCGCCTGCAGCCAGGTGCGCTGCGCGTCGAGCACGTCCAGGAAGCCGAATTTGCCGAGTTCGAAGCCGCGGGTCGCGGCGGTGTAGGCCTCGCGCGCGCCGGGCAGCACGGTGCGCTGCAGCGCGTCGACCTCGTCGGCGCGGGCCTGCAGTTCGTCCGCGGCGCTCAGCACGTCGGCGCGCAGGCGCATCGATTCGGCCTCGGCGAGCTGCTCGGCGGCCTGCCGGCGTTTGAGCGCCTCGCGCTGCGCGCCCTGGTTGCGATCGAACAGCGGGATCGGCATCGAGACGCCGATCACCGCCTGGTTGCGGCCGATCTCCTGTGCGCGCTTGGCCCCGACGGTCACCGTGAGGTCGGGGATGCGGCGCGCGCGTTCGAGCTCGTACGCGGCCTGGGCGCGCTCGACTTCGAGCCGGGCGCGGCGCAGCACCGGCGCGTCGGCCATCCGCCGGGCGACGTCCGCTTCGGCGGGCAAGGCCGGCAGCGACGCGGCGCTGCCGTCGAGCGCGCCGATGAGCGCCTCGTCGATCCCGACCGACGCCGCCAGCGCGTGCCGCGCCGCGAGCCGATCCGCCTGGGCCTGGCGCAGCTCGATGCGCGCGGTGGCCTCGGCGACGCGCGCGCGGGTCTCGTCGATGGGCGACAGCTTGCCGGCGGCGACCCGCCGCGCCGTCGCGTCCGCGCCGCCGCCGGCGATGCGCAGCGACTCGTCGGCGGCGCTGACGCGCTCCTGCGCGACCAGCGCGGCGAAGTAGGCCTGGACCACATCGGCCCGCAGCTCGACGCGCAGCGCGTCGAGCTCGGCCTGCGACAGATCACGGCCGCGTCGCGCCAGCGCCGTCCGCGCGGCGCGCTGGCCGCCGATCTCCAGCGGCTGGCTCAGCAGCACGGTGAGCGTGCGCGTCTCGCGGCGGGTGTCCTCCTGCTCGACCCCGAGCGAGGGATTGGGCGGCAGCGCGGCCTGCTGGACCGCGCCGTCGGCGGCCTCGACCTCGAAGGTCGCGGCGCGCAGGCGGGGATGGCTGCTCAGCGCGCGCTCGATGGCGGCGTTCAGGGACAGCGAGGGCAGCGACGCCGGCGGCGTCGACGAGGTTGTCGGCGTCGATGACGGCGGTGAGGCGGGCTGGGCTTGCGGCACGGCGCGAGCGGCCACAGGCAGCAGGGAAAGCAGTGCCGCGCTGTAAAGCGGCACCAGGAATTTGGGCATCGGAGACTCCGGCGTTGTGCCCGCCGCCGCGTGGGCGGCCGGGCAGGAAGGGGATCAACGGGGAATCGGCGAGCGCCGCGCGCCTCGGCGCGGGCCGAGACGGTCTGAGGTCAGGAGCGTCCGCCGATCAGGCGGCGTACCAGTTCGGCCGCTCCCGGCGGTCAGGGCCGCGTGTGGACCACACCTCGGACATGGCGGCCGAAGTCACCGGACCAGCCATGGCCGGCAGCACGATGGGCGTGCTCGCGACCGGCTGGCTGTGGCCCAGATGGCAGAAGCCGCAGTCGTCGTCGACGCAGGTCAATGCCTTGTCGGCGGCCTTCTCCGCAGCCTTCTCCGCAGCCTTCTCCGGGGCCTTCTCCGGGGCCTTCTCCGGAGTCTGGTCGACGGCCTTCCCGAGCTTCACCCCCTCCGGGGCCAGGTTTGAACCGGCACCGACACCGGCACCGGCAGCGGCACCGGCGGCGTCGTCCGACGCCTCATGCCGATGCTCGTGATGCCCGACATGGCTCACCGCCGGGTCGGCTTCATGCGCGCAATAGGTCGCCGCCACCGCCCAGCTCAGCTGGAGCGGCAGCAGGAACAGCAGGAAGACGGTGATCCAGCGGCGCATGGGGCGCGAGTATAGAGAGCCTCGCAAGCCCTTCCGCGCCGACCGGCTTCGCCGCCACCTGTCGCCGGCCGGCGGTTTTCACGAAGTCGAGGTGGCGGCCGAGTTCGACTTCGCCGGTCGACCGCCCGCCGCTTCCACCGTCATCTCGTCGACCTGCGTCGCCAGATGCAGATTGACCCGGATGGCGGTCCACGCCTCGCGGGTGCGCGTGAAGACCCGGCCCTGGGCCGCTTCGCGGATCTCGTGCTCGCCCCACAGCTTGCGTTCGCCGAAACACGGCGCCTCCGCGACGACCGCCTCGGCGGCCTCGCGGCTGGCGTCGTCCGGGCTGGCGCGCCGTCGACGCTCGAAGTGCCATTCGCCCTGCCAGGGATAGTCGATGCGGACATGCCCGCTGGGCAGTTCGGGGCCTGGTTCGCTCGGCGCATGCACGGCGCCGTGGTCCCCATACCCGACGACCGTCAGCCCGCCGAGCCGCCGATGCAGCTCCCGCTCCAGGATCGCGAGACGCCCCGAGCGCGGGCTGTCCTCCGGCGACGACGTGCCCAGCCACTGCGCGGCGGCGGGAAAGCTGTTGCCCATCACCACGACCCGCAGTCCCGGCCACCGCGCCCGCCAGCGCAGGAGCAGGTCGCGCCCGATGCCGGCGCAGCCGAGCAGCCACTCGCGCTCGGTGCCGAAGTCCAGCACCACCAGCGCACGCCGTGGGTCCTCCAGCCCCTGCAGCGCACGTTCGACGACCATCGTGGACGGCGCCGCGCCGCGCAGCCGGAACACCACCAGTCCGCACTCGCGCTCGAGCGCGGCCGCCTGCAGCGCGACGGCCCGTTCGCTGGCGCCTTCGGGCATCAGCACCACCGGCACCGCGTGGCGATGCGCCTGCGCGAACTCGCGCCAGGTCCGGAACCCCTGGGACGGGTCGGCCAGGCGGCGCCAGGCCAGCGCATGGTCCAGCGGCACGCGACCCAGGTCGATGCAATGCGGGAGCTCCTGCATCGCCTCGCCCGCCTGCTGCGCGGCGCGGCGGAAGTCCACCACGTCCGGGATCCGTTGCAACGGGGACAGCGTGATCAACGGCAGCATCCTGCGCTTGCGCACCCGATCGAGTTCGCGCAGCGCGCGCAACTCGGCAGGCATCGTCTGCAGCGACGGAAAGTAGACGACCTCATCCGACAAGACCCCGTTCATCAACACCTCCTGCGGGCTCGCGCCCCGAATCCGGACGCCCTGCGCGCCCGGTCCGGGCAGGCTAGGAAGGAAGCGGCCGGAAAGATAGAGCTTGGCTTGATCGATATCAGAAATCGGCGTTGTCATCGGCTCATTCATTGGCCTTGCCGTCCGCCTCGCCGTCGGTCGTGTGCCGGCTTTGTATGCCTGTGTATAGGCACGCCCTGGAACGACACCGGCATGCGAACGCGCTGCGACGCCGACAAGGCCGGGATACATCGCGGACGTCCACTGCGGTGGTCGCCACCACACACAGGAGTTCCCGATGACCGACCGCCACGACCAGACCGATCCGATCCGCCGCCAGTTCCTGCAGTTCGGCGCCTCGCTGGGCGCTGCCAGCGCTGCCGCGGCACTACCGCTGGGCGCCTTGCTGCCGGGGGCCGCGCAAGCTGCCCCGGCCACCTCCGGCGCGGCGGGCATCGCCATCGCACCGGCCTTCGGCACGCTGAAGCACATCGACGCCGGCGACCTGCGCGTCGGTTACGTCGACGCCGGCCCGGCGGACGGACCGCCGGTCCTGCTGCTGCACGGCTGGCCCTACGACGTCCATACCTACGAGGCGGTGACGCCGCTGCTCGCGGCGGCCGGCTACCGCGTCCTCGTCCCGTACGCCCGCGGCTACGGCACGACGCGTTTTCTCTCCGCCGAGACGCCGCGCAACGGCCAGCAAGGCGCCCTGGCCCGCGATGCGATCGCGCTGCTGGACGCGCTGCGCATCCCGCAGGCCATCGTCGGCGGGTGCGACTGGGGCGCGCGCACGGCGGGCATCCTCGCCGCGTTGTGGCCCGAGCGCTGCCGGGCGCTGGTGTCCGTCAGCGGGTACCTGCTGGTCAGTCGCCAGGTCAACGAGCAGCCGCTGCCGCCGGCCGTCGAGCTGCAGTGGTGGTACCAGTACTACTTCGCGACGGAACGCGGCCGCCTGGGCTACGAAAAGTACCGCGCCGAGTTCTCGAAGCTGATCTGGCAGTTGGCGTCGCCGCAATGGCGCTTCGACGATGCCACCTTCGCACGCAGCGCCGCCGCGTTCGACAACCCGGATTACGTCGCGATCGTGGTGCACAACTACCGCTGGCGCCTGGGCCTGGCCGAGGGCGAGTCGCGCTTCGACGCCGTGGAGGCCCGCATCGGCGCCGCGCCGGCGATCACGATCCCGTCGATCACGCTGGAAGGCGACGCCAACGGCGCGCCGCATCCGCCGTCGACCGGCTACCGCCGCAAGTTCGCCGGCAAGTATGAGCACCGTGACCTGACCGGCGGCATCGGCCACAGCCTGCCGCAGGAGGCGCCGAAGGCCTTCGCGCAGGCGATCCTCGACGTCACCCGCCTGTGAGGCGCCCCTGAAACGACGACCCCGAGACGACGTCCCTGAATCGACGTCTTGGAAACGAAAGCGGGGCTCCCTCATGGGAGCCCCGTTGCTCGAAGTCGGATGGCCGTCAATGCATGGTCAGGTCATCCCGCGTATATCGTCCGGTCCGTCAGGTCGGCACTGTCTCGCTCGGATCCGGGGGCGGATCGTTGCGGCCCGTGCCGGGCATCGGGAGCGATCAACGACGATACGAATGCGCCGCCTCGAACTCCGGCGCATATCCCTGCTCGCTCCACATGCGGTCCAGCGACCCATCGGCGCGAGCCTGTTCCAGCTCATCCATGATCTGGGCACGCGTCTTGCCGCCTGCCGCTGGAGCGGCGAACTGCACCTGCGTGCTCGTGTCCGCGGACATGCCCACCGTCACGTCGGCATCGGCCTGGTGATTCGAGTACTGCACATCCAAGCCCTTGGCCTCGTCGAAGTCGGGGGCGTAGCTCTGTTCGCCCTGCAACTTGTCGAGGCTGCCGTCCATGCGTGCGGCTTCGATTTCCGCCATCACCTGGTCGCGGGACTTGGGACCGGACACGATCTCTTCCTCGACCTGCGCGAACGCCGGCACGCTCAGCGCGACCGCCAGCGCCGCGGCGCCCATCGGAATGGAAAGCTTCTTGAAGTTGGTCATGGTCAGACTCCTTGGATTGAAAGTGATCCTGCACACGACATCGATCGCTTTTTCCATCGCTTCGTTGTCGAGCGATGGGCGGCGATCGGTGCCGCTGCGTCGGCGCGCGTTTCAAACGCCTTGGAAACAACTCTATGCCTCCGGTGCTGACATGAGGCGGACATGCGGATGACCGTTTTGTCATCGTTGCGCAGCGCCGGCGGATTGCTGCGCGCGCTGCGACAGCGCGTCGACCAGTTGACCGCGATGCTGGAGCGGCAGCGTCGGACGCAGGCGCAGGTGGAGGCGTTCAGCGCGAACGTCGCGCATGAGCTGCGCACGCCGCTCGCCACGCTGATCACCGGCACCGAAGTCACGCTGCGGGAACTCGATCTCCCGCCCGAGGCCAGGGACCGCCTCGGCGCCAACCTCGAGGAGCTGCGTCGGATGCAGGGCATCGTCGGCGACATGCTGTTCCTGTCGCGGGCCTACGGCGGCCAGCGCGCGCGGCGGCAGCGGGTCGACAGCCTCGCGGCCCTGGCTGCGGAAGTGGCCGAGTACCACGACGCGGCCGTCGAGGAGGCGGGCCTGTCGCTGCGCGTCGACGGGGAGGCGGCGGGCGATTTCGATGCCGCGCTGCTCAAGCGCGCGTTGTCCAACCTGATCGCGAACGCGACCCGCTACGGGTCGGCCGGCAGCGTGCTGCGCGTCGGCATCGACGGCCATCGCTCGGGCCGGGTCCGCCTGTGGGTCGCGAACACGGGACCGGTCATTCCGGCGCAGCGGCTGCCGCGCCTGTTCGACCGCTTCATGAGCAGCGAGGCGGCGGGCGGGGACGAGCCGGCCGCTCCCTTGGGTCACTACGGCGTCGGTCTGTCGATCGTCGACGCGGTCGCGCGGATGCACGGCGGCGCCCCGTTCGCGCACTCGGACGAACGGGAGACACGCATCGGGTTCACATTGAGCGGCGGCATGTCCGGCCGCGCCTACACTGCGCGCCGTTCCCAGCCCTCGGCGGCGACCCTGCCTGCGCCGCCTACCCTGCCTCCATGACCGACCGCCTGCTCACCTTCGTCCAGCACCCGCTCGGCCGCCGCATCGCGCGCCTGTTCAATCTGCCGCAACCGGTGCCGCTCCCTCGTCGGCAGGACGCCTGGGTCGAGGAGGAGCTCGCCGGACGGCCCGTCCTTGCGATCGCCCCGGGCAGCGCGGCGCCGCTGCCCTCGCTGCTCGCGGCGATCGTGGGCCAAGGCGGCCTGCCCAGCGGCGACGGGCCCGTGGGGACGCTGGTGATCGACGCGACGGGATGCCGCGACCTCGCGGCCCTGCGCGCGCTGTTCGAGCAGGCCCAACTGGCGATGGTCCGGCTCGCGCCGGGCGCACGCGTGCTCGCGCTGACCTCCGCCGGCGTCATGAGCGCGGCGGAAGCGGCGTGCCTGGCCGCAGTCCAGGGCTTCGTCCGCGCGCTGGCCAAGGAGATCGGCCGGCGCGGCGCGACGGCCAACGCACTGGTGCTGCAGGAAGGCGCCGCCTCGATGGAGTCGCTCGCCGGCGCCCTGCGATTCTTCGGCACGGATCGCTCCGCCTACGTGTCGGGGCAGGTGCTGTCCTGGCGCAAGGACGTCGATCTGTCGCTCGATCCGCAGCGCGCGCCGGTGGCGCTCGTCACGGGCGCGGCGGGCGGCATCGGCGCGGCCACGGCGCGGCGTCTGGCGCTCGACGGCCTGCGCGTGCTGTGCGTCGACGTGCCCGCCGCGCGCCAGCCGCTGGAGGCGCTGGCGCGCGAGATCGGCGGATCGCTGCTGGCCGCGGACCTGACCGCGCCGGGCGCCGTCGATGAACTGCTCGACGCGGTGCGCCGCCTGCACGGCGTGGACGTGCTCGTGCACAACGCGGGGATCACGCGCGACCGGACGCTGGCGCGCATGTCGCCGTCGGAATGGGACGCCGTGATGGCGGTGAACGTCGCGGCGATCCTCGCGATCGATGCGCGGCTGGACGACGCCGGACTGCTCAACACCGGCGCGCGGGAGATCTGCCTGTCGTCGATCAGCGGCATCGCGGGCAACGCCGGACAGACCAACTACAGCGCGTCGAAGGCGGCCTTGATCGGGTACGTGGGGGCGCGCGCCGCGACGCTCGACGAACGCGGCGGCACGGTCAACGCGGTCGCGCCGGGTTTCATCGAGACCGCGATGACGCGCCGGATGCCGCTGATGGTGCGGGAGGCCGGACGCCGCCTGAACTCGCTCAAGCAGGGCGGCACGCCGGCGGACGTGGCGGAGGCGATCGCCTTCCTGGCGTCGCCGGGGGCACACCCGCTCACCGGTCAGGTGCTGCGGGTGTGCGGGCAGTCGCTGCTGGGCGCCTGAGCCCCCCGGGCAGGGGACCGCCCTCCGTGCCCGCGAAGCGCGCCCTCACGGGGGGCGCCTGAGCGGGCCGGTGTGGGACATCGACGGAGTCGTCAGATGTATCCCAGCAGCAGCAGGACGATGAGGATCAGAACGACGAGGCCCAGGCCGCCGCTGGGCCCGTAGCCCCAGCTGCGGCTGTGAGGCCAGGAGGGCAAGGCGCCGACGAGCAGCAGGATGAGGATGACGAGCAGGATGGTGCTGATCATGCAGTTCTCCGAATGTTGTGACGTGGGTCGGGCCCCGACGCGTGACGCACTGCGACGCGATGCGTCTCACGCGGGGCGGCATGGCTTCACTTGGCAACCTCTGTGCCCGGCTTGCGAACAGGGGACAGGCTTCGGGTGCGCGGCTTGCTGAGGGCGGGACACCACCCTGCCCCCTCCAGCGACCTATGCCCACGCGCCGTCCGGTTCCTTCAGAACGCCTTGTCCTTCAGCAACTCCGCCGCTTCGGGCTGCGCGTCTGGCGACCGGGCCAGAAGGACGTCGTCGATCGCGTGCTGCGCGGCTTGAACACGCTGGCGGTGATGCCGACCGGTGCCGGCAAATCGCTGTGCTATCAGCTGCCCGCGGCGTTGCTGCCGGGTCGCACGCTGGTCGTCTCCCCGCTGATCGCGCTGATGAAAGACCAGTGCGAGCGGCTGGGCGCGCTCGGCATCCGCTGCGCGCAGGTGCACAGCGGATTGGACGCGGCGTCGCTGGAGGCGCAGGAAGCGGCGGCGCTCGACGGCAGCGCGCGGGTCGTCCTGCTGACGCCGGAACGGCTGGCGGACGCTGACTGGGTCGAGCGGCTCGCGCAGCGGCCAACCGATCTGCTGGTCGTCGACGAGGCACATTGCATCTCCGAATGGGGGCACGACTTCCGCCCGGCGTTCCTGCGCATCGGCGAGGCGCGCGAGCGCCTCGGTCGGCCGACCGTGCTGGCGCTCACGGCGACCGCGTCGGCGGAAGTCGTCGAGGACGTCGCGCGCCAGCTCGACATTCCCGCCGCGGGCTGCCTGATCGCCGGGACCTACCGTCCCAACCTGCACTATCGCGTCGAGCCGCTGGCGGACGAGGAGGACAAGCTGCGGCGGCTGCTGGCCCTGGTCGCCGGCTCGGATCCGAATCCGGCGTCGACGTCGGCGTCGGCGTCGGATCCGCACTCGAACGCGGAGGCGGACCGACGGCCCTCGACGATCATCTACACCGCCACGGTGAAGGCCGCCGAGGCCGTGCACGAAGCGCTGGCGGGCGCGGGCGTGTCGTCGGCGCTGTACCACGGCCGGCTGCGCGCCGCGCAGCGCCACGAGGCGCAGGACCGCTTCATGCGCGGCGAGGCGCGCGTGATGGTGGCGACCAACGCATTCGGCCTGGGCATCGACAAGCCGGACATCCGATGCGTCATCCATTACCAGGTCCCCGCCGGGCTGGACGTCTACTACCAGGAGTCGGGACGCGCGGGCCGCGACGGCGGGCGCGCGGACTGCACGCTGCTGTTCGTCCCGGGCGACCGCGCGGTGCAGCAGTTTTTCCTCAACGGCCGGTATCCGGCGCCGGCCGATGCGCAGGCGGTGATGGAAGCCTTGCGCACGGACGCTCCCGACGAGACCGGCTGGACGCTCGACGCGCTGCGGGAACGTCTGACCCGGCCGCGCAACAAGCTCGAGGTCTTGACGGGCCTGCTGGTCCGCGAGGGCTGGCTGACGGAAGACGGCGACGCGTTCGCGCTGGCCGATCCGGCGCCGGGCGACGTGGCATCGCTGATGGCGGCGCTGGCCCGCTATGAAGCGAAGGCCGGTCAGGACCGACGCCGGCTCGAACAGATGGTGTTCTACGCGCAGAGCGGCCTGTGCCGCTGGCGCGTGATGCTGGAGGCCTTCGACGAAGCGGCGGGTTTCGACCGCTGCCACGGCTGCGACAACTGCGAGCGCTTCGATGCGCACGAGCGCGAACGCGGGATCGATGCCTCGTCGGGCGCGGGGCAGGCAACACCTGACACCCCGCCGGTCGTCGCGGCCGCGATCGTCTTCCAGCCGGGCGAAGCGGTCCGGGTCAAGCGCTACGGCGGCGGCGTCGTCGTGGAGGCGACGTCGGACAGCGTGACGGTCGCTTTTGGCCAGGAGAAGCGGAGTTTCCTGCCGCAGTACGTGAAGCGCGCGAAACCGCCGGCGAAGAAGGCGGCTTGAACGGCACGCTCATCGCGCTCCCTGTCGCCCCTTCCCGCGGTCCCCCACGCGTC
>SEFA01000146.1 GCA_004210455.1 Rubrivivax sp.
GGTCTGGTCGCGGAGGGGCATGGGGTCGATACGAAAGCTCGACCCGATTATCGGATGCGAAGATCGAGCGGCCCTCAACGCCCCTCACTGACCGTCACCGGCCACCACAGGGCCTCACACCTGCCCGAGCCGCTCCTTCGCCAGCCTCGTGCCCTCCGCCAGCGCCTGCAGCTTGCGCCACGCCACGTCGCGTCCCATGGGGGCCAGGCCGCAGTTCGTGCACGGGAACAGGCGTTCCTTCGGCACGAAGGCCAGCGCGCGGCCGATGGTGTCGGCCACCTCCTCGGGGGTTTCGACGATGTCGCTGGCCACGTCGATCACGCCGACCATCACGTCCTTGCCGGCCAGCAGCTTCATCAGGTCGGGCGGCACATGGGAGTGGATGCATTCCAGGCTCACCTGGTCGATGCGGCTGCGCGCGAGCGCGGGGAACACCGTCTCGTACTGGCGCCATTCATCGCCCAGGGTGTTCTTCCAGTCCGTGTTGGCCTTGATGCCGTAGCCGTAGCAGATGTGCACGGCCGTCGTGCAGGTGAGGCCCTGCGCCGCGCGTTCGAGCGCCTGCACGCCCCAGTCGGCGGCGTCCTTCATGTAGACATTGAAGGCGGGCTCATCGAACTGGATGATGTCGACGCCATCGGCCTGAAGCGCCAGCGCCTCCTGGTTGAGCAGTTCGGCGAAGGCGAAGGCCAGCTTGACCTTGTCGCCGTAGAAGCGGTCCGCCACGGTGTCGACGATGGTCATCGGGCCGGGCAGGGTGAACTTCAGCTTCTTCTTCGTGTGCGCCCGCGCCAGCTGCGCCTCGAAGGCATGCACGCGCCCCTTCAGGCGCAACGCCGACACCACCTGCGGCACCATCGCGTCGTAGCGGTTGTCGCGGATGCCCATCTTCACCTTGTTCTCGAAGTCGATGCCGTCGACCTGTTCGAGGAAGCCGTGCACGAAATGCTGTCGCGACTGCTCGCCGTCGCACACGATGTCCAGGCCGGCGTCTTCCTGGGCCTTGATCCACAGCAGGGTCGCATCGGCCTTGGCCTGACGGAGCGCATCGCCTTCAGCCCGCCATTGAGGCCAGAGCTTGTTGGTTTCGGCCAGCCAGGCGGGTTTGGGCAGGCTGCCGGCGATGGAGGTTTCAAACATCAGGGATTTCCTTTCGGGCGAAGACGGGTGCGGCGAGTGATCCCGCCAAACATTCGGATTCGGTGGGTGAGTCGGTGGGTGACTCGGCGGCTTCAAGCGGTGGGCTGGAGCGCGGCTTCAGCCGCCCATTGGTCGAGGACGTGCCGGTAGGGCTTGATGAACTGCTCCTCCGCGAATTTCCCCTGCTTGACGGCCAGCTGGCTGCGCTCTTCCCGGTCGTAGACGATCTGCGTCAGCGAATAGTCCTGATGCTTCAGGCTCGGCTGGTAGAAATGACCCGCGGCCGAATTGGCGTTGTAGATCTCGGGGCGGTAGATCTTCTGGAAGGTCTCCATCGTGCTGATGGTCCCGATCAGTTCCAGGCTCGAGTAGTCGACCAGCAAGTCGCCGAAGAAGTAGAACGCCAGCGGGGCCACGCCATTCGGCGGCATGAAGAACCGGACCTGCATCCCCATCTTCGCGAAGTAGTGATCCGTCGACGACGGCTCGCTCTGCTGGTATTCGACGCCCAGCACGGGGTGAACGTTCCCCGTCCGTCGATAGGTCTTGCTGGTCGAGGCACTGATGCAGATCACCGGCGACTTGTCGAACCGCGCCTTGTAGGCGTCGGAACCCGCAAACTGCTTGAACAGCTTGCCGTGCAGGTCGCCGAAGCCTTCCGGCAGTCCGAATTCCGGGCGGTCCGCGTTGTACGCAGGGAGCAGGACGCTGAAGTCGTAGTCGCGCACGTAGGAGGAGAAGTTGTTCCCCACGATGCCGTCGAAGCGCTGGCCGGTCCTCCTGTCGAGGATGGTGGGCTTGAGGATCTCGATCAACGGGAATGCCGCATCGCTGCCCTGATGCTCGATGGTCATCTCGACGGAGATGATCTCGAGCTCGACCGTGTAGCGGTCACCCGTCGGGTTGTCCCAGGACGCCAGGTCGTTGAAGCGGTTGTCGATCATGCGCAGCGTGTTGCGCAGGTTCTGGCGCCGACTCTCGCCACGCGCCAGATTGGCGAAGTTGGTCGTGATGCGCGTGCTGTCCGACGGCTGATAGTCCTCATCGAAGCGGAGGCTCTTGAGGCTGAAGGTGAAGGCTTCGGTCATGGCAATGGCGTGAGCGGGTTTCCGGGAGACGAGTCGATCGCGGTGTCAGGCCACCGCCATGTCCTCGGCCTGAGGGGGCGTGACGGGACGCGTCAGGTCGATCAGCGGCAGGGCCCGTCGGACCGCCAGGGCGGCCCGCTCAAGCAGAGCCTCGTCGCGCGGGCGGTGGTCGACGAAATCCTTGTCGGTCGCGTAGACGCCCAGCGGCAGGGCGCGCGCTTGGAAGAAGCTGAACAGCGGCCGCAACTGGTGGTCGATCACCAGGGCATGGCGATCGCTGCCGCCGGTGGCGGCCAGCAGCACCGGCTTGTCGATCAGGGCGTCCTGGTCGATGAAGTCGAAGAAGTGTTTGAACAGGCCCGTGTAGGCGCCGCGGAAGACCGGCGTCGCCACCACGAGGACGTCGGCCTGCTCGACCGCGATCAGCGCCCGCTCCACGGCGACGGGCACCTGGGAGCGCCAGACCGAGCCGGCGAAGTGCGGTGCCAGCGGACCCAGTGCGATCAGATGCTGTTCGCCGGGGACCTGGTCGGCGATCAGGCCCAGCAGGTGTTCTGCGAGGGCGGCCGACCTGGAGGGGCGCTGCATTCCGCCTGAGACGGCGACGAGACGGAGAGGACGTGTCATGGAGGCGGATGCTAGACAGGGGTGACCATGACGTAAAATGGTCAATTCTCACTAATTCATGAAAACGGCTCATCTGAATGCTGGAACGTATCCACCTCAGCATCGTTCAGCAGGTCGAGAAGCAGGGGTCCTTGACGGCCGCCGCTGGCGTGCTGCATCTGACCCAGTCGGCCCTGAGCCACAGCATGAAGAAGCTGGAGCAGCAGCTCGGCACCGACATCTGGTTGCGAGAAGGCCGCAACCTGCGTCTGACGCAGGCCGGCCAGTACCTGCTGGCCGTGGCGAACCGGGTGCTGCCGCAGCTGGATCTGGCCGAGGAGCGCCTGGGCCAGTTCGCGCAGGGCGAGCGCGGCGCGCTGCGCATCGGGATGGAGTGCCACCCGTGCTACCAGTGGCTGCTGAAGGTGGTCTCGCCGTATCTCGCCGCCTGGCCCGACGTGGATGTGGACGTGAAGCAGAAGTTCCAGTTCGGCGGCATCGGCGCGCTCTTCGGCTACGAGATCGACCTGCTGGTCACGCCCGACCCGCTGTTCAAGCCGGGACTGAGCTTCGTGCCGGTGTTCGATTACGAGCAGGTGCTGGTCGTGGCCAAAGGCCATGCGCTGGCGTCGGCGAGCTACGTCAAGCCTCAGCAGCTGACGCAGGAGGTGTTGATCAGCTACCCTGTGGACATCGAGCGGCTGGACATCTACAGCCAGTTCCTGCTGCCGGCCGGCGTCACGCCGCGGCGTCACAAGGCCATCGAAACCACGGACATCATGGTGCAGATGGTGGCCAGCGGCCGCGGCGTGGCCGCGTTGCCGCGCTGGCTGGTCGACGAATACGCGGCCAGGATGGACGTGGTCCCGGTGCGGCTGGGGCCGCGCGGCATCCCCAAGCAGATCTTCCTGGGGGCCCGCGAGGCGGAGGTCGCCATCGACTACGTGAGAGCCTTCATCGACCTGGCCCGCCAGCCGATCGCCACCTGACCCCCGGCCGCGCTCAGGGCGCCGGTCCCACGGTCAGTGCCTCTCGCAGCCAGTGCGCGCCGTCCTCGATCGCCTGCGCGGCGACGCGCGACACCGATGCCGCTTCGATGAAGCTGTGGGGTGCGCCGGGATAGACCTGGATCCGCACCGCGTTCCCCGCCGCCATCAGGCGGCCGGCCATCAGGTAGCTCTGCTCGGCGAGGACGTCGCGCATGCGGTCGCAGCGCAGGAAGATGGAGACTTAGCGCAGCGGCCGGTTGGCTTCGTACATGGTATGCACCGCCGTCGGCGCGCCCGCTCAGGGCGCGTCGACGGACCCGTCGATCAGACGGTCAGATCGCCTGCGCCGATTTGCGGCGACGGCTGACGCCGACGGCGACCATCAGGCCCAGGCCGTCGGGCGCGTCCGGCTGACCCGTGAATCAATTCTCAGACGAGCACGCAGTGCGCGACCGCGCCGAAGTGGCATCCGCTGCCGGCGACGACGAACAGGTGCCAGATGCCGTGGGCGTGGCGGCTGCAGCGCGGATTGGCGAAGAAGTAGGTCCCGACGGTATACGCGCCGGCGCCGGCGATGAACAGCGTGACGCAGGCCGCCGGCAGCTGCTGCAGCGCGGGGACGCACACCATGGTGGCGAGCCAGCCGAGCGCCAGGTACACCTTGAGCATGGGTCGTTCGATGTTGCCCCACACGGTGCGTCGGATGCCCCACAGCGCCACGAGCCAGACGGTCGCCAACGCGACCCAGCGCCACCAGCCGTCGCCGGTCAGGACGGCGAAGGGCGTCATCGTCCCGGCGATCAGCAGGAAGATCGCGCAGTGGTCCACGCGGGTCCATAGACCTTGCTGTCGACCACGGGTGCTGTGGCAGAGCGTGGAGGCCGCGAACAGCGCGATGAGCGCCGCGCCGAAGACGCAGACGACGGCGAAGCGCCGCCCGCTGCCCGTGGCCAGCGCCTCTTTCGCCAGCCATGCGACCGCGGGGAGGGCGGCCAGCAGACCCAGGAGGTGGGTGCCGGCGTTCAAGCGTTCGCCTGGGTACATCGCTGCTTTCAGCGGGAAGGGATGACCCAGCCTAGCCAGTTCATGTGACGGGCGTACGTCTCCTCCGTTGCCGCCCAGTCGACGCCCGTTGTCGCCCGCCGTTCAGGTCGGGATCACAAAGGCTCGCAACTCGACCATCAGCCCATCGCGGAAGCGCCAGACGTCGGCATAGGCGTTCTGGATCGGCCGGCCCTCGTCGTCCTTGCTCTCGATCGTCCCGAGCGCGATGACGACGTCCCGCTCCGCCACCAGGTCGCTCACCGTGAAGGTGGGCGCCTCCGCGTAGCCGGTCGACATCCATTCCCGGACAGCCGCCTTGCCGTTCAGCGTGTCCTCGCCGACCGTCGTCCAGACGATGTCCTCGGCGCAGTGGGCCAGGAATCCCTCGGTATCGCCTTGGATGATGGCGGCATTGGCGGCCGTGAGGGCGGCCTTGTTGCGATCGGACATGCGGGCTCCTTGATGACAGTCGCCATCATCAGGGCAAGCTGCGCGCCGGGAGCCTCAGCATCCGCGCCGTCAGGCGCGTCGCCGACCCGCCATCTCCTCGCCCATCACACGCAGCGCGGTGTCAGGTGTTGCCGCACTCGCCGACGGATACGCGTCGTGGTCTTCGGCGTCGATGTGATGGCGGTGGAGCGTGGCGAAGGTCTGCCAGCGCTCGCGCGCGTCGGCGAGCGTCCCGTTCGGCAGCGAGCCGTCGCGGACCGCCTCCAGGTCCGGCACGATCGCGGCCCAGAGCGTTTCCATCTCCCGATGGTCCGTCAGCAGGCGATCGGCGAGCTCGCCATTTCCCTCTTCGCGCAGACGCGGAAAGACGTGCAGTTCTTCGTCCTGGTGATGCAGCGGCGCGGCGATGGTGAAGTAACGCAGCACGTCCTTCGCCGCGTCCCTCGCCTGCGTGTCGCAGCCCTGTGCAGCCACATGCGCCCCGATGCGTTCGAGCAGGATCAGCGTGCGCGTCATGCGCTCGTGGCACGCGGCCATCAGCGCGTAGGGCTCGTCGAAGCCCGCGGCCGGTGAAGCGTGCAGGAGCTTCGTCACTCCAGGTAGTGCCCCATCCGCTTGCGCTTGGTCTCGAGGTAGCGCTCGTTGTGCGGGTTCGCCGCGATGCGCAACGGCACCAGCGCCTCGACCTCGACGCCGCCTTCGACCAGCGCGTCGCGCTTCTGCGGGTTGTTGGTGATCAGCCGGACGCTCTTCACGCCCAGCAGGCACAGGATGTCGATGGCGTCGGCGTAGTCGCGTTCGTCCTCGGCGTGGCCCAGGCGCAGGTTGGCGTCGATGGTGTCGACGCCGGCTTCCTGCAGCGCGTAGGCGCGCAGCTTCTCGACCAGGCCGATGCCGCGGCCTTCATGACCGCGCATGTAGATGACGATGCCGCCCTCGTCCTTCAGCAGGTCCAGCGCGCCCTGCAGCTGCGGGCCGCAGTCGCAGCGCAGCGACTGGAAGACGTCGCCCGTCAGGCATTCGCTGTGCACGCGCAGCAGGCCGCCGCGCTCCTGCAGCGGACCGACCGACAGCACCAGATGCTCCGAGCCTGTCGCCGGGCTGCGGAAGGCCCGCGCCTGGAAGTCGCCCAGCGTCGACGGCAGGTGCACCACTTCCCACTCGGTCGCCCCTTGCGTCCCCAACGGGATCTTCTCGCAGTGATTCACAGCCATCTCTCCAGCTTCGCCTCGGCGCCTTCGCGGACCGCCGGGTCGTATCGTTCGTGGTGTCGTTCGTTCATGTCGTGCGATGCGCGCCCGTCGAGTCGACGGCGCGCCCATGCAAGTCCAGCAATTTAACCCGTCTCAGGGAAAACGCGCTGTCCCGAGGTGGAGAGCCCTCTCGGTCGCCGTGGCCTGGGCATGCAAAATCGGCCGCACCGACACCGCCCCTGGGACGCCCATGACCGCTCTCCCGCCC
>SEFA01000004.1 GCA_004210455.1 Rubrivivax sp.
GGCCCAGTCCATGCGTGCCCCAGCGGGGCGCCGCCGACGAGGGCAGGGGGGACGGCTGCCAGAGGCGCCGCACGCTGGCGAGGTTGTCCGGCTCCACCTTCCACGACATGACCGTCAGGCCGGCGCGCGAGGCGTCCGGGGCCATCGTCCGCGACGCGAGCAGCAGTCCGCCGGCACGCAGCGCGCCGTCGACCAGTTGCAGCCGCAATCCGGCAGGGAAGGGGTTGGTCGCGCCGGCGTCCGGGGGCGGCAGGTGCTTCAGCGCGAACCACTCGAGCGTGAACACGTCGAGGTCCTGACGCCAGATCGCCTCCAGCCTGGCGGGCGATGAATCGTCCGTCGGGGGCAGGCGTCCGACCTGCATCTGGGCGATGGCGGGGGCGTGCGGCCTGCTGAACGACACCGTGCCGGAATCACGATCGAGCGATTGCTGGAGGTCCGGCAGGGCGGCCCGGAGCGCCGGCATGGGGTTGGCGAGGTCCAGCGGCACGCGCAGGGACACCGAGGAGGGCGATTCGAGCCTGACGACCGGTGCGGAGGCCTGGAGCGCCCGCATCAGCTCGAACACCCTCCGTACGCTCAACGGCGTGCCGGAGACGTCGGTCCACGTCTCGCTCGGCAGTTGCTCCGGGTAGATCTCGTACTGCCGTTGAAGGGAGCGCATCACGTTGATCGACTCGTTGGCGCGGCGGGCCACGACGAGGGCGCCGTCGCCGGGCGTCCCGGCGACGAGGTTCGCAGCGGCGATCTTGTCGTCGAACTCGTTGTAGAGATGGTTCAGCGCACGGCGCTGGTCCGCCGACAAGGTGTGACCGCGTTCCAACTCGAACTGCGCAAGCCGCGATTTCAAGTGCACCCAACCGTCCCGGGCGTCGCCGTACCACTTTTGCACGTCGGCCGAGTCCACCCACGCGGAATCGCCATTCCCGAGGGTGACCCTGACCATCGGCAGTTCGTCCGTGAACAGGGCACCGCCGGATTCGAAGCGGTCGTCCCCGACCTGGGTCCAGTCCTCCGGCCTGGCGCCGGGGCCGGATCGGCGCACCACCACCATCGCCGGCATCAGGTCGAGCTTCGCCATGCGTCTGAGCGCGGGTTCCGTCATGGCGAGATGGCGGTACCAGCCCTGAAGCAGCTCCCAGGGCACGGCGGGGGTGGTCGAGGAGGCAGGTTTCGGTCCCACCTCGATCGTGAGCGGTTGACCGGTGAGGCCCGCACGCACGGCCAGTGCCATCAGGCGCAAATGAGCCGCCGACCCCCCGTGACCGGGCTGCACGCCATCCAAGTCGGCCTGCGCCACCCTCAGGGCCCACCCCTGGCGTAACTCGGCGTCGAAACGATCCAGCACGCGCACGAAGACCGCGTCCGCCGCAGCCACGGTGGTCGAGCCGCTCGACGGCAGCGCGGCGATTCGCTCGAGAGGCGCGGCGGCATCCAGGGTGAGGGCGTGATCGAGCACCGCGTCCATGGACCCGTCCACCGGAAGGCCCAGACGATGCAGCCCGTCCAATGCCTGTTTCAGCCTCCCGGGATCGGAGATGCCGGCGCCGAAATCCCCGGCGATGGTCTGCAGCGCAGTCAGCAGGTCCGGCCGGGTATCGTCGACCTGGAAAGCGCTTTTCAGGACCTTCAGGCTGATTTCCGTCCCCGCTTCGATCGCCGGCAGCGATGGCGTGGTATTCGGGGCGGCGAACGCCATATCGATGATCGCGTGCAAGCGCTGCCGCCCCGGCAGGGCGGCCGTGGGTATCCAGCGCGGCTGTCCTCCAGGCGTGTCCAGCGCGGTGGGGCGTGCCTTGTCCGTGTCCTGCCGGGAGAGCAGGGTAGGCGTGGCGTGCGCGTATTTGTCTTGCGGCGTCACATTCGTCGGCGGTGCGGGACGGTGCTTGGTCACAAACACCGTGCCCGGCGCGTGATGGGTCGCCTGGTCCGCGCCGTCGGGCAGGATCCATCGTTGAGAGAATTGTTCGTGATCCTCTCCGACGGGGGGGAATAACACCTGCCCTCTGTACGCGACCAAGGTATAGGCTTCTAAGGGCTGGAACGCCTTGCGGAATCGATCCACGAGAGTCTCGTGCTGGAATCCAGAGGCGAGGTCGCAGCCCAGCATCGTGACCTTGTCCGCTCTCGGCCGGTTGGCCTGGAACCTTTGGTCGAGCACCTGGTTGACGCGTCGCGCCAGGGCCGTGCCGTCGTAACCGCTCAACGCGCGCGATGCGCCGATGACCGTCGATCCCTGACCGACGAGGACCAGTTTGACCTTCTGCCCGGGCACGGTGGGGGTCAGGTCGGCGCCGTACAGGATCTGCGAGGCGTTGTGGCGGTCTGCCTGCAGCCAGAGGACCTGGCCGCCATGCCGCGCATCACCGACATGGCGCAGACTGGCTTCGAATGCCTGGGGGGAGTCGTCCAGCTGCAGCACGATCAGCCCGAGCTCTCGCCGCGCTCGTTTTTCGGGCGGCGAGAATATCCGGTTCCTGAGGTCCACCAGCGCCGGAACGTCCTGTCCCGGGGCAGTCAGCTTGTTGTGCCATTCCGCCAGCGGGCGATCAAGGAGTCCGGGACCAGGGCCGGCATCATCGGCGAAGCGTCGATATCGTTCGATGACGGCGTCATCGGGGACCAGAAGACCATTGGCGTGGCGCGCCATCACCGTAGCAAGCAGGTGCGGGCTCGTGGTGCCAATTCTCTCCTGGTAAAGACCGAGAGCACTTTCACTTTCCCATCTGAGGGACATGGGCAGACGCCGCGCCGTTGAACCCTCACCGATCAGGTGGGCGATTGCCACATCGATATCCAGAGCCGACTCGGCGGTCTCACCGGTGTTGCGAGGCTTGAACGTGAAGTTGCGGTCTTTCCCCTCCCTCCTGATCAAAATTCTGATCAACGACTTATCGACCCGACCCCATCCTCCCACGACCGCATGGACTTTCGACACCCTGTGAGGTGGGGGATAGAGCAGCTTCGCGATGGCCGCCAGTCCGGGAAGGGCATCGGACGCGTCAGAGAGGCGAAGGGGGGGGCTTGCCGCGTGGTCACCGAGCAGGTCCGGCAGCGGCGTGGTCGAGACATGGTGGTCGTCGCGTTGGTGCCAGTCGCCGCGGGTCAGGGACTCTGGCGCTCTGGCGACCACGCGAAGTGCACCGATGACGCCGCGTTTGACCAGTGCGTCGAGCACAGGCGTGCTGTCGACGATGTCCTGGACCGCCGCCGCCACCGCGCCGTTGCTCTTGTCCTCGTGCCACGCTTTCAGGCTGTCGAAGTCGATGTCCAGGGGGCGCCGCGTCTCTCTGGACGCCAGGATCTGGAACAGGAATCGCGCTCTGATGGCCTGCGCCGACCCGGATGTGGACGGATTTCCTCTCGGACCATAGATCGAATCCAGGAGGGCCACCGTGTCCGATCTCGTCCACTTCTGGCCGGGTGCCAGCTCTCGGAGACGGCGGTCCAATGCGAGGAGGTCCAGCGCGCTTCTGGAACTTTCTGACCGGAGGTTGAGTGCGGCGGCAAGTTCTTTCTTGGCCAGTCCCAGGCGTTCCGCTTCCTCAGAGATGCGGGCGCTGAAACCACGCAGACTCACGGCGATTGTTTTGTTTTGGTGCTTGATGCCCAGCTGCTTGTCGAGCCACCCGGCAATCAGCACGTCCATCGCGTGGGTGGATGAAGCCTGTGGCGAAGTGTCGACCTGCCCGCTGCCGCCTGCGGTGGGGGACGGCGTCGCAAGTTCGCTCGTGCCTGCCTGTTCTGTCGACGTAGCGTCGGTGCTGGTGCTGTGCCTGGCACCCGTGTTCGTGCTCGTGCCGACGTCCAGCGGGAGCGTCGCGCCGATCGTGGCCACGGGCGGCACATCCGGAAGTCGGGTGAGCAGTCCGCCGCTGTCCGACCGTAGCGCGCCGCCTTCGTAGGTCATGCCGGTCGGCAGCGCGCCGATGTCGACGGGATCGCGCTGGGCAAAGCGTCTGACGGCCAGGATGTCCAGTTCGCGCAGCGCGGTGTCCAGTTGCCAGCGCTGCGCGACCTCGCCCTGGGCCGGGACCCGCAACGCCCAGGTGCGTGTCGCCGATCCTTCGCCCAGGTGCACGACGCCCGCGGCGCGATCCAGCCGCTGAGACACGCCTGGGGCGATCCGTCGGAGCAGGGGCAGCGGGGCGTTCTCGTCGATCGCGGTCAGCGTGCCCCGACCGAAGGCGGCCTGGAAGCGCGAGGTGCCGGCCACCATGGCGGCCTCGCGGGCGACGGTCAACATCTTTTGCGCAAACACCTGGACGCTGCGCCTCAGCGGGCGCTGCGCGATCTGGTTCCGCAGGGCAAGGATGTCGGCAATGCGCCGGTCCCACGCGCGGGCCGACATGCCCTCCGCGCGGTCGGCCGGCGGCTTGTGCCGCAACGTCTTCAATTCGTCGGCGATCGATTCCGCCCGTTCCGACAGCAGCTTGAGGGCGGCGCTGTCCTCGCCGGTGTCGTGGAGGGTGCTGTGCATCTCGTCCGCAAGTCTGTTCCACGGCTTCAGCAGGTCCTCGTGCACGTCCAACGACCTGATGTCTCCAGACTCAGGGTCGACGACCCACCTGGCCCGACGGTCGCCGAGCAGGTCGGCCTCCGTTCGCCAGCGCCGGTCCTGCTGCGTCCAGCCAGGCGACTTGTCGTCGACCGGGTGGTCCTGGGCATCGAAGACGATCTTGCCGATGACGCCGGTCCGTGACATCAAGCGCAACTGGTCGCGCAGGGATAGCAAGAGGCCGGTGCGGCGATGGACCATCGGGTCTTCCGTGTCGGGCGGCGCCAGGGCGTCCCGCAACGGTTCGAACGCCAGGACCAGCGGTTCGCCGTCCACGGACGACGCGAGCAGGCGGATGTAGAGATCGGCCAGGGCTCGCCCTGGCGCGCTGTCCTGGAACACCCGGCCGCCGGACCGTTCCTTGAGAAAGGCGGTGGCATCGTCGAGCATCCCGCGCATGATCTCGGCGGCATGCCGATGGTTGTCGGCAGGATTCGTCCCCGGTGCCGCGGCGTCGAGCATGAGGGCATGCGCGCGGCGCAGCGTGGACACGGAGACGTCCAGGATGCCGTCCAGGAAGGTCTGGGCCACGACGCGCATGCGCGACCCGGGATCATTCCTTCCGGCGCCCCCCTGGTACGGGCGGTCGCCGAATTCATCGACGAGCCTCGTCTGCCAGAGCTCGTATGGCGGGAATCGGGGCCACTCGACCGTGGCGTCGCGGAGGAAGGCGGTGATCACCTCGACGCTTCCGGCACGCTCGGTGGGAGACGACCAGGCGGCGTTGATGGGGGGCACGGACTGGCGGGGCCGTCCGAACGCCCAGCCGGACGAGTCGCGCGCGGCGATATCCCGGGAATCGTCGGACAGGCTGTTTGCCGACAGCGTCAGCCGGGCCGGCAGCGCGTTCAGGTCGGGGGCGCCGGGACGGGCGACATGGGCCGTCACCAGCAGGTCGAGCTGCCGCAGCCGCGAGTCCATCATCGCCGTGTCTCCCGCGATCACGCCCGCCAACCGCAGGATCGCATGACCCCGGACGTCCCCGGCCGTCCACGTGAATCGGAGCGTCCTCGCCTCTCGGTTCAGGGTCTGTTCGAGGTCGGGGGCCAGCGCGGCCAGCACGCGCAGCGGCCGCTCGTCGTCGATGGGCAAGGGGGCGACGGCGACCTCCGTGGGCGTGCGCAGCGGCAGCATGCCGCTCTTCGGATCGAAGCGCCAAGCCACGCGGGGCATGGTCGTGCCGCCGGTCAACTCGAACACGCTGCCCGACGGCGTCCATCGGCCATCGGCGTGCGACGTGGCGGAGACCCACACCGCGGGCCCGGTCAGACCCGCGTCACCGAGCCGCTTCAGGAGGTGGAACAGGTTCAACCTCACGCCGATGGCCGCATCCTTCGATCGCGACCGGTGCTCCCATTGATGGAACGGGAGCGCGTCGTGGTTCAGCCGGAACGGGCGGTCCGGTGTCGCGGCGGTCGTGGCCATGAACAGATCGAGCACCGCCTGCGACGTCGCCGCCTCATGCAACGGGTTCGCCTTGGCGACCCGGTCCCACGTCAGCTGTTGCATGCGTGCGAGGTCTCGCAGGGCAACCTGCGGGTCCCGCGCCGCGGTGCCGCCGGAACTCGCCGGATCGTCCAGCAAGGCCAGGCCAGCCGCCCTCAGGTGGAGCGCCGAGCCCGTCAACAGCGCCTCCAGCACATGGGTGGCGGCCGCCCGGCGGACGCCGTCGGGCCGGTCGGGCCACGTGGCGGCAACCTCTTGGATCAGGTCCGGCAGCAGCGATGCGCGCAGTTGGTCGATGTTTGCCGGCGACAGCCCCCAATGAGCCGTCTCGACGTCGAACGCGGCGGCGATCGCGGTGAACCGCTGCTCGAAGGTCAATGCGCCGGTCGGGTCCGGCGACCAGCGCGTGGCGCGGAGCGCGCTGCCCTGTCCGCGCGAAACGGCGTCGCCCGAAGGCTCGGTGCCGTCCGCCTTCCCCGGCATTGTCGTCGGCAGGTGAGAGGCCTCACCCAACGGGGGACCCGCGGTCACCGCAGTCGTCTCGTCCGTCGCCATGAGGATCTCGACCTTGCCGTCGTCCAGGATCAGCGCGCCGTCGATGTAGGTCACGTGCTGCGGCCACGCAGCGTTGAAGACATCGGTGCCGTCCCAGTAGCGGCGCGTGAACAGCGCGTCGAGTTCGCGCAGCGCCATGTCCTGGCGCGCCCTGGCGACAGGATCCGTCGCGTCGCGCAACGGTTCGACCCGCCATGTCAGCTTGCCGCCATCGCTGGCCTGGAGCTCGCCGCGACCGCTGGTCCGATCCAGCGTCTGCGACATGCCGGGCGCCAGCAAGGCCAACGAATTCAGCGGCGCCGACTCCGTCACCGGCGGCTGTCCGGTCATGCCGAGCGCGGACCGCTGCATCCAGGGCCAGGTGGCTGGATCGTGCAGGGGCGACATCAGTCCATCCAGCATCTCCGCGGCTTGAAGAGCCCCCTCGTCGTTCGTCGCATCCGCGCGGACCTCGGCGACCAGTTGTTGCGCTTCCACGCGCAGCGTGTGCCAGGCTTCTGACGACATGATCGCGGCCCGTTCCGGCGCGGAGCGCTGTTCCAGACCCTCGATCCGCGTCAGCATCGATTCACCGAAGTCGTCCATGCGGTCGACCAGGTCCAGCAGCGGCGAGCCGTCGGCGGGGACGACGGCGTTGGTCATGTCGAGCAATTCCTGCCACGGCTTGCTCAAGGCGGACAGCAGGGCGCCGTCCGTCAGTTGCTCCACACCCTCCGCCCCCACCCTCGGATCGAAGTAGTAACCGGCGAGCGCGCTGGACGCAGCCTCCGGGGAGAAGGCGTAGCCGCCGTCGGGGAGGGGCGTACGGTCGATCGTCCGCGCTTCTTCCGGGATCGCCGCCGCGGCGATGCGCACCCCCCCGATCACGCCCGCGGCGTGCAGCACGCGCAACCTGGGGAGCGCGGCCAGTTGCAGGCCGGCCCGCAGGCGCGTCGCGCGGTCTGTGCCGGCGTGACGGGCGAGGAAGATCTCGTCGAGCCTGACGGTGAACGGCCGGTCGGGACCTGTCGAGGCCATCGCCTCGGCGAAGAACCGGCCCAGGGCCAGTCCTTTCCTGTCACGCTGCCCGGCCCGGTCCAGCAGTTCGTCGATGTGGTCGAGCAGGCCCCGGAATGCGGTCGTCGCGCGCGACGACGCTTCGGCCTGGTCACGGTTCCACCACTCGGCGTCGAACAGGGCCGCATGGGCTTTGCCGATGTCCAACGGTGCTTCGTCCAGGACGGCCTGGAGCAGGCTCTGCCTGACCCGACGCAGGTCGTCGATGGGCAGGGCCGCATCGATGCCTGACAGGGGCGACCCGTCGAGCGAACGGACCAGTTGATCCGTCAGCGGCTGCGGCAGCGACGCGTCGTCCGGCCATTCCCGCGTGAGTTCGTCCAGCATGGCGGAGATCGCCGCGGCACGCCCGCGACCTTCCGCTGGGCGGCGCGGCGGCGCGCCGCGAGGGTGACCGGGCAGGGTGTCGATGGCATCGGGGAAAGGAAACGACATGGGACCTCGCAGGCGGGAATGGACGCGCCTGAGTGGTCCCTGCTCCCCGGCGGCGTCACGCGGCCGGTGTCGTTCTTCGTCGCCTGGGGCGTGCGCTCAGCGGCTGTGCGCCGTCAGCTTCGCCAGCGGCGAGGCCAGGCTGATGCCGGGCGCGGCGCGGCGCGTGCCGGGCGCGCCGTCGGCCTCGGTCTCGTCGAGATCGGGATGCGCCGTGCCCAGCGCCAACCCCGTCGCCCCGGCGTTGTCGCGCCGCATCGCGACGCCCACCGCCAGCATGTCGATCACCAGCAGGTGCAGGATGCGGCTGATCATCGGCAGGTGCGTGGCGACATCCTCGACGTGATCGACGATCAGCGCCGCATCCGCCTTCTTGGCCAGCGGCGACTGGCTCGCCGTGATCGCCAGCACATGCGCGCCGCGTTCGCGCGCGGCATCCGCCACCGCGATCAGCTCGGGCAGCTTGCCGCTGCTGCTGATCAGCACCGCCACGTCGCCCGCCTTGAGCGTCTGCGCGGCCAGCAGCTGCAGCCGCGGTTCGACATAGGCGTTGCACGCGACGCCCAGCCGCAGGAACTTGAACTGCGCGTCCTGGGCGACGACACCGTAATGGCCGATCGCGAAGAACTCGATGCGCGAGGCGGCGAGCAGCAGGTCGATGCTGCGATCGATCATGTCGCGGTTGAGCTGGCTGCGCACCTGCAGGATCGCCGACGCGGTGTTGCCCAACACCTTTTCGCCGAGCTCCACCATCGAATCGTCCTGCGTCACCTGCGTGTGGCTCACCGGCACCGTGCCGGTCAGGCCCGAGGCCAGCCGCAGCTTGAAGTCGGACAGGCCCTCGCAGCCCAGCGAGCGGCAGAAGCGGATCACCGTCGGCTGGCTGACGCCGGCGGCACGCGCGATCTCGGCGATCGGGTCGTTGAGCACCTTGCGCGAATGCGCCAGCACGTGGTCCGCCACGCGCTGCTCGGCCGGCGAGAGCCCGTCGCGCGCGCGCCGGATCTGGCTCACGATCGCGGAGGCGCCGCCGCTGTTCCGCAGGCTGCGCAGCTGCGCCTCCAGGATCGCCGAGGCGCCCTTGAAGGTCGCGTGCTTTGCCGTGATCACGAAGGTCGGGATCGCCCGCACGTAGTCGGAGAAGCGGCCCTTGTCCTCGAAGCGCGACCGGAAGCGCGAGCGGTCGAAGTACTCGCCCAGCCGCGGCACGATGCCGCCGCCGATGTAGATGCCGCCCAGCGCGCCCAGCGTCACCGCCAGATTGGCCGCCGCCGTGCCCAGCAGCGTGCAGAAGAGGTCCAGCGTCGCCTCGCACACCGGATCGGCGGCCTCGAGCGCGCGGGCGGTGATGTCGGGCGCCGTCAGCGGCTCCGACGGCTGCTTCAGGTGGTCCGCCATCGCGCGGTGCATCAGCTCGAGACCCGGCCCCGACAGCAACCGCTCGAAGGAGACGTGCTCGTACTCGTTCCAGGCGAAGCGCAGCAGCGCGATCTCGCGCTCGTCGCGCGGGGCGAAGTTGGTATGGCCGCCTTCGGAGCCGAGCGAGATCCAGCCCTCGCCGGCCGGGATCAGCCCCGACACGCCCAGGCCGGAGCCCGAGCCCAGCAGGCCGATCACGCTGTGCGGGCGCGCCTCGCCGCCGCCGATCTGGCGGATCTCGCCGCCGCGCAGGCGGGGCAGGGCCATCGCCAGCGCGGTGAAGTCGTTGACGACCACCAGCGTGTCCAGGCCGAGGCGCTGGCGCGCTTCCTCGATCGAGAACTGCCAGTGGTAGTTGGTCATGCGGACCTGGTCGCCCTCGACCGGGTTGGCGATCGCGATCGCCGCGTGCGCCACCTTGAGCTGGCGCGGCAGCCGGTCCATGTAGGCGCGTACGGCGGCATGGAAGTCGGCGTGCTCGGCACAGCGCAGCAGCGCGATGTGCTCGAACTCTCCGGGAGTGGTCTCCAGGGCGAAGCGGGCGAAGGTGCCGCCGATGTCGGCGATCAGCCGGGGACTGTCGAATTCACGCATGAAGCGGCGATTATGGCGTGCCGCCCGGGCGCTTCCGGAAGGGTTCGCCCTAGCGACGCCTGCGATGCCGCGACCCGGGATCGTGTAGCGTGACTACAGCGTCGAATTCAGGCGAGAATCGCCGTCGCGGAACGAAAAACTCGTTCAACAACAAGCAATTGAACGCGACATGCGAAGCGGCGACATCGCAGCGGAAGAGGCCGTGGCCCCTCTTGGCAACACCTCTCTTGTGCCGATGATGTAGTTTTGCTACCTTGCGCGGATTCGCCGCGGACGCGGTCTCGTGCGCGCGCCCCGGCGGCGCGCTTCCAGTCAGAGAGCAGGACAAGAACAGTGCAAGCAGATCAGGGTGTGCAAGGCGTGGAGGTCGCGGGTTATCCGTGGCTGGTGGCGGACATCGGCGGCAGCAACGCCCGGTTCGCCTGGGTCGACGGACCGGGGAAGGGCGTGGAGCACGTGCGCAAGCTGCCGGTCGCGCACTACGAATCGCTGCGCGACGCGGCCGAGGCCTATCTGAAGGAGTTGGCCGGACTGGGCATCTCGGCGCGCCCGAAGCGGGCCTCGCTGGCGCTGGCCACGGCGATCAAGAGCGACCGCATCGAGCTGACCAACAGCCATTGGACCTTCTCGCGCAGCGAATTGCAGGCCGGGCTGGGCCTGGACGAGTTGCGTCTGCTGAACGACTTCGAGGCGCTGGCGCTGTCGCTGCCGGGTCTGCGCGCAGACCAGGTCGCGGCCGTGCCGGGTCCGAAGCTGGCGACGCCGCATGGCACGCTGGCCGTCATCGGCCCGGGCACGGGCCTGGGCGTGGGCGGTGTGATCGAGACCTCGGGGGGCTGGGTCGCGCTGCCGGGCGAGGGGGGGCACATGACGCTGGCGCCGACCAACGACTACGAGAGCGAGCTGCTCGCGGCCGCGCGCAAGGACTTCCCGCATGTCTCCGCCGAGCGTTTCCTGTCCGGCGTCGGCCTGCCGACGCTGCACGCCGCGGTCGCGGCCGTGGCGGGCCAGGCATCCGCGCAGCGCCTGACGGCGGAACAGATTGTCGAGGGCTTCCTGTCCGGCGATCCGCTCTGCATGAAGACCGTGGACCAGTTCTGCGCCTTCCTGGGCAGCTTCGCCGGCAGCGTCACGCTGGCGCTGGGCGCGCGCGGCGGCATGTACATCGGCGGGGGCATCGTGCCCCGGCTGGGCGAGCGCTTCTTCCAGTCATCCTTCCGGACCCGCTTCGAAGAGAAGGGGCGTTTCGCGCCCTATCTGGCCTCGGTGCCCTGCGTGCTGATCACCGACACCCTGACCGCGCTGGCGGGTGCCGCCTTCGCGCTGGAGCAGTCGGTGCGCTGACTGTTGTAGTTTGTTGGAATGGGGTTGTAGTCCAGCTACATCACCCCCTCTGAACGGCGACCCTGGTGGTCGCCGTTTTTCATTTCCTCTCCCTAATTTGCGGGTTTGTCCGTAGAAACCCGAAGTAACTTCGTGGTTTTCGCGCCATGTCCGCTGTAGTTTCCGTCGTCCAGGGTTTGCGAGGGCTTGGATCGCGATCTAGTTTTAGTACAGAATTCCTTCAGAACGTTGGGTTCCGCCGTTCATACAGGAGACAAACAAATGAAGACATCGCCCGCCTCCCGCGAGTTGTTCCGGATGCAGCCCGTCGCTGCCGGTTGCCTGGTGACGCTGGCCCTGATGGCCGGCGCCGCCCAGGCGCAGCAGGCGCCGGCGCCCGCCGGCACGCCCGCTTCTTCGCCCGCCTCGTCGCTTGCCCAGACCGAAGCCGACAAGCAGGCCGCCGCCAAGGCCGCCGCCGACCGCCAGCTGGAAACCGTGACCGTCACCGGCATCCGGCGCGGCATCGAGGCGGCGATTTCGGTGAAGAAAAACTCCGACGCGATCGTGGAGGCCGTGTCCGCCGAAGACATCGGCAAGCTGCCCGACGTGTCGATCGCCGAATCCATCGCGCGCCTGCCTGGCCTGTCGGCCCAGCGCGTCGCAGGTCGCGCGCAGGTGATCTCGGTGCGCGGCCTGTCGCCCGACTTCGCCACCACGCTGCTCAACGGCCGCGAGGTGGTCTCCACCGGCGACAACCGCAGCGTCGAGTTCGACCAGTACCCGTCCGAGCTGCTCAGCGGCGTGGTCGTCTACAAGACGCCGTTCGCCAACCTGGTGGGCCAGGGCCTGTCGGGCACCATCGACATGCAGACGGTGCGTCCGCTCAACTTCAGCACCCGCGTGGTCACGCTGAACGCGCGCGGCCAGCGCAATTCGCTGGGCAAGGCGGCCGATTCGGACGCCACCGGCAACCGCCTGAGCGCCAGCTACATCGACCAGTTTGCCGACCGCACCGTGGGCGTGTCGCTGGGCTATGCGCACCAGGAGACGCCGATCCAGGAAGAGCAGGTCGGCCTGTACGAGCCCTGGGACCAGTCCGGACGCACCGGCCTGCCGACCGGCACCTACAACTCGGGCGGCATCAAGGCGCTGCGCCGCACCGGCAAGACCGAACGCGACGCGCTGATGGGCACGATCGAGTTCCGTCCGACCAAGAACTGGACCAGCGTCGTCGACGGTTTCTGGACCAAGGCCAAGCAGGAAGACACGGCCAACCAGTTCGAGATGAGCATGACCTGGAACGGCAACAACACGCCGCTCGACTGGTCCAACCCGACGGTCAACGACAACGGCACGCAGACCGGCGGCACGCTGCTGAACGCCTACCCGCTGGTGCGCGGCATGTACAACAAGCGCGACGACAAGATCGTCGCCGCCGGCTGGAACAACAAGCTGAAGTTCGAGAGCGGCCTGTCGCTGACGGCCGACGTGAACTACTCCAAGGCCACCCGCAAGGAATTGGTCCTGGAGAACAACACCCAGCTGCTGGCCGCGCCGGGCGCGATCCCGCTGGACAACGTCAAGCTGGCCTTCAGCTCGGGCGACTTCTCGCAGATCGTGCCGGGCCGCAGCTACTCGGATCCGACGCAGCTGTACCTGCAGAACACGATCTACGGCTCGGGCTACGGCAAGCTGCCCAGCGTCAAGGACGACCTGGCCGGCTTCAAGCTGGTGGGCAACATGCCCGCGCCGGAAGCCATGTCGAACTGGTTCTCGGACTTCGAGGCGGGCCTGAACTACGCGGACCGTTCCAAGAAGAAGCGCCAGCCGGAGGGCAACATCAACGTCGGCGCGCAGGGCAACACCGCCATCGGCTCGGAGTTCCAGTACCGCCCCGTGGACCTGAGCTTCGCGGGCCTGGGCCTGATCCCGGCGTGGAACGTGCCGGGCGCGGTGGGTCGCTACATGACCTTCGAGCCGACCGAGTCGCTGAACTACCTGATCCCCAAGGCCTGGGACGTGAAGGAGAAGAGCACGACGGTCTTCCTGCAGGCCAACATCGACTCGTCGACCTTCGGCATCCCGATGCGCGGCAACATCGGCCTGCAGGCGGTGCACACGGACCAGTCCTCGCAGTCCAACTACTGGGACAGCACGATCAACGGCGGCGCGGGCGGCGTGAAGCCGATCGAGGGCGGCAAGAAGTACACCGACTACCTGCCGGCGCTGAACCTGTCGTGGCAGCTGCCGGGCGACCAGACGGTGCGCTTCGCGCTGGCCAAGCAGATGGCGCGTCCGCGCGTGGAGCAGATGAATGCGGGCATCGAGTTCGGCGTCGACGGGGCGACCGGCAAGCCGGGCGCGTCGGGCGGCAACCCCGAGCTGAATCCGTGGCGCGCCAACGCGGTGGACCTGTCCTGGGAGAAGTACTTCGGCAACAAGGCCTACGTGGCGGTGGCCGGCTACTTCAAGGACCTGCGCAGCTACATTTACAAGCAGACGGTCGACAACTACGACTTCTCGCGCTTCGTCACGGACTACGTGCCGCAGCCGGGCCAGCCGCCGGCGCAGCTGACGGGCAACTTCACCGCGCCGTACAACGGCCAGGGCGGCCAGCTGCGCGGCCTGGAGATGACCGCGTCGCTGCCGCTGGAGCTGGTGACCCCGGCGCTGAAGGGCTTCGGCATCACGGCCAGCGCGACCTTGAACAGCAGCAACATCACGATCCGCGATCCTGACAGCGCCAGCAGCGTGGGCAGCGGTCCGATCACGCTGCCGGGCCTGTCCAAGCGCGTGTACAACCTGACCGCGTACTACGAGGCCAACGGCTTCGAGTTCCGCATCAGCCAGCGCAAGCGCTCGGACTTCATCGGCGAGATCGGCAACTTCAACGGCGCGCGCACGCTGCGCTACGTGGTCGGTGAGAGCATCGTCGACGCGCAGATCGGCTACAACTTCACCGACGGTCCGCTGAAGGGACTGGGCCTGCTGGCCCAGGTCAACAACCTGACCGACGAGGCCTATCGCACCTACGCGGGCACGAAGGACCGGCCGCTGGAGTACGTGAAGTGGGGTCGTACCTTCTTGCTCGGCGCCACCTACAAGTTCTGATTCTGACGCAGCGCCGCAGCCCCGCTTTGGGCGCTCCGCGTTGTTGCGAATCCTCGCCATAGCCCCGCTATGGCTCCGGTTCGCGCCTAGCGGAGCATCCCAAATCGGGGCCGCGGCACTACGTCAGACGTGAGGGTGAAACGCCTTCCCGCCTCAGTCCCCAATCAGCACTCGCCCCGTCATCGGGGCGATTTCAATTAACAGCTTGCCGTTGGCCGCCGCCTTCATCGGCGCACCGGGCGTCATCGCGTCGATGAAGGGCGTGGCGCGCAGCGCGGGCGGCAGCGTCAGCTCGACGCGCAGCGGCTGGTCGGCGTTGTTCATCGCGACGATCGCGTTGCGCTGGCCGTCCTGGCGCAGCAGCACGATGACGTGCTCGTCGAGCCACAGCGGCGCAGACAAGCTGCCGTGCCGCAGCACCGGCTGCGCGTGGCGCATCGCCACCAGGCGCTTGAACTGGTCGCGCAGCGCCAGATCCGGCTGGCCGCCTTCATCGGCCCACGGATAGGGCGCGCGGTTGTACGGGTCCTCGCCGCCGCCCAGACCGACTTCGTCGCCGTAGTAGATCGTCGGCGCGCCCGGATAGCTCATCTGGAAGAAGACCGCCAGCAGCAGCCGGCGCTTGGCCTCGGCGAGCTTCTCCGGCGGGCTGTCGTCGCGCACGCCGAAGTGATGCAGCGCGCGCGGCTGGTCGTGCGAGGACAGCAGCGTCATCGACGCGAACAGCGACGGCGCCGGATAGGACTCGCGCAGCAGCTCCAGGTTCTGGTAGAGCCGTTCCGCGTTGCCGCCGGCCGCGTAGTCCAGCACGGTGTTGCGGAAGATGTAGTTCATCGTCGCGTCGAAGGTGTCGCCGAGGAAGAACTTGCTCGCGTCGAACCAGGTCTCCGCGATCGTCAGTGCGCCGGGCTGGTGGCGCTTCACCGCGACGCGCCATGCGCGCCAGAAATCGTCGGGCACCCACGGTGCCACATCCATGCGCCAGCCCGCCGCACCCTTGTCCAGCCAGAACTGCATCACCCCGTCGCGGCCGAAGGCGTAGTCCCGGAACGCACGGCTGGATTTGTCGAGCTCGGGCAGGTCCTTGATGCCGATCCAGGCGGCGTACTGGTCGTCGGCGTTGGCCTTGGAACGGTCGAACTTGAACCAGCTCGCGTAGGGCGACGTGGGGTTGGGCTTGCCGTTGTCGAAGGCGCCGCCGGCGGGGAAGTTGCCGAAGCGGTTGAAGTAGGGCGAGTCCGCGCCGACATGGTTCAGCGAGGTGTCCGGGATCACGCGCAGGCCGCGCTTGCCGGCCTCGCTGGTGAGGCGCTCGAAGTCGGCGTTGCTGCCGAAGGCGGGATCGATGCGCTTGTAGTCGCCGGTGTCGTACTTGTGGTTGCTGGCGGCCTGGAACACCGGCGTCAGGTAGAGGGCGTTGGCGCCCAGGTCGCGCAGGTCGTCGAGCTTGTCGATGATCCCGGCGAGGTCGCCTCCGAAGAAGTCGTTGTTGTAGACCGCGTCCGAGCCGTCGCCGCTGCCGGGCTTGTAGGGACGATCCAGCCAGCGCGGGTGGCGCTCGATGCCGTGGTCCTGATACTTCGCCCGCCCGACCTGCGGGTCGTTGGTCTTGTCGCCGTTGCGGAATCGCTCCGGGAAGACGTAGTAGTAGACGAGATCCCGTGCGAAGTCCGGCACCGCGAAGTCGGAGACGTGGATGGTCTGCCGGTAGCGGCGGATCGCGAAGGGCGGGACCGGTCCCTTGGCATCCATCCCCTTGGCACCGGCCCCCTGGTCACCGATGCCGTCGGGGAACGGGGCGACGGCGGCCGGGCCCATCGACCCCTTCTCCTTGGTCCAGTAGATGGGGTCGGCGTTGTTCTGCACGACGTAGCGAGCGCCGCCGACGGTGGCGATGAAGTAGTAGCCATAGACGCCCGGACCGCCGAAGCGGTGACGCGCCTTCCACAGCTCGCGACCGGCGGCGGCGCCGACGCCGGTTCCCGCCTTGTGCAGCGGCACGCGCGCTTCCTCGGTGTAGGCGATCAGGTCCTCATTGCCCTCGACGCGGCGTCGTTCGACGACGAGTTCCAGCTTCTCGACGCCGGGCAGGGCGGTCAGCTGGAAGTCGACCCAGGTCTTGGCGGGCTGGGCGCCGAAAGGCTTCTTGAACTCGGCCAGGCGCGAGTCGTAGCGGAGGCTCGCGGCGATCGGCGGCAACGCAGGCGTGGACGCGGCGGATGCCGGCGCCTCCGCAGCCTGCGGTGCAGGTGTCGGCGCCGGTGTTGGTGTCGTCGTCTGCGCGAGCGCCATCAGCGGCAGGAGCAGCGCGATGGACGGCAGGCGGCGAGGAAGGCGGGGCAGGGCGGTCATGCGACTACGCTACCCCGAAGCGACCCGGATGGCTGCTGGTGTTCCTCCGCATCCCGGTCGCGCCGCGAGATCGGCGCCACCGGGCGGGCTCAGTTTGCGCCGGCCGCGCCCGATGCCGGCTTTGCGTCGGGCGTGCCCGTCGTGCTGCTCGTGCTGCTGGTGCTGCTGGTGCTGGTGCTGGTCGCCCCGGTCGCCCCGGTCGCCTTCCTCCAGCTCGCCAGCGTGTTGGCGAACTCGATCACCGCCATCGCGTAGTAGCTGCTCTGGTTGTAGCGGGTCACCGTGTAGAAGTTCTGCGTGCCGGCGACGTACACCGGCGCGGCGCCGCCCATCTGGAGCTCGATCAGCGCCAGCGGCCCGTTGTGCGCGCGGCCCTGCGGCGACAGCTGCGCGCCGACCGACTCGAACTGCCGCGCATCGAGCTGCGGCAGCACGTCGCTGATCAGCAGTTGCGCGCGCGCGGCCGTGTCGTTGGGCACCTGCACCTCGTAGTGCGTCGGCATGCCGCGCTGCCAGCCGTGCTCCTTGAGGAAGTTGGCCACCGAGCCGATCGCGTCGACCGGGCTGTTGATCAGGTCGATGTGGCCGTCGCCGTCGAAGTCGATCGCATAACGGCGCCAGCTGCCGGGCATGAACTGGCCCCAGCCGATCGCGCCCGCGTACGAGCCCTTCATCGCCATCGGATCCAGGCCGTTCTCGCGCGCCAGGATCAGGAACTGGCGCAGCTCCTCGCGGAAGAACGGGCTGCGGTCGCGCGCGCCGGGCGGCAGCGGCGAAGGGTAGTCGAAGGCCAGTGTCGCCAGCGCGTCCAGCACGCGGAAGGAGCCCATGATGCGGCCGTAGAAGGTCTCCACGCCGATCACCGAGGCGATGACCTCCGCCGGCACGCCGTAGACCGCCTCGGCGCGCGCCAGCGCCGCCTCGTGCGTGGCCCAGAAGGCCAGGCCGGCCTGCAGCCGCTGCGGCTCGACGAAGCGCTGACGGTATGCGCCCCAGTCCTTGGCCTGCCCGGGCGGCCCCGGCAGGATCAGCCGCTGCACCGTCGGCTGCGGACGCGCCAACGCCAGCACCGCGCGCAGTTCCTCGCGGCGATAGCCGAGCGACTCGGCCTGTGTGTCGGCGAAGGCCATCACGTCGGCGCGGTCGCCGTATTCGGGCAGGACGACCGGCTTCTTGACCGGCTTCTTCGCCGGCTTCGTCGCAGTCGCGGTGGCAGGCTTCTTCGTGGAGACCGGTCTCGACGCGGCATGCGTCTTGGCCGGCGGCGTCTGCGCCACGTTCAGCGTCTGCGCGGCGGCCGGTGCGGTCGCCAGTGCGGCGATCAGCGGCAAGGCGGCCATCGACGCCTGCAGGCAGGCACGGAGCGCAAGGCGGTGGGGAGAGGAACGGCGGACTGCGGTCATGCGGGCTGTTAGGCGAGCTGTTAGGCGGGCTGGTATGCGGGCAGGAGGGATGCGGGCAGGAGGGATGCGGGCAGGAGGGATGCGGGCAGGAGGGATGCGGGCAGCGAGGTGGGCCGGCGGGCCCATCGATCAACGGATCAGGACTTGCCGGAGCTCGGCGCACTGCGCCGCGAACTGGCGCTGCCATTGTGACGTGGCCGCGGCGAGGTCCTGGCGATAGCGCTGCGCTTCCAATTGCAACAGCGAGGCGGCCACGGCCTCGGCCCGATCGCCGTGGCGTTCGACAAGCGAAGTCGCCCAGCGACGCGGCGTGTCGTCGTCGCGCGTGGCGAGGCCCAGGCGGTCCAGCTCGCGGCGCACGCGCAGGCGCTGTCGCGACCAGGGGTCGTGCGGCCGGCGTTGCCACGCGGCCACGCCAGCGGCGATGGCCGCGGTGGCCGTCAGCAGCGCGCCCGCGACCTGTCCGAGCGTGGTCCAGTCCGGGTCGTCGAAGCCGAGCCGCTTGAGCAGGCTCATCTGGTCGCCGGTCGAGAAGTTCAGCACCGTCTGCTGCCAGCGGTTGTTGATCCCTTCCCAGACGGCGCGCAGGTCGGTCAGCAGTCCGGGTCTCAACTGGTCGATCGCGCCGGTGATCAGGCCGGGCTCCGGGCGCAGCCGCCCGCCCTGCACGCGATCGGGCGATATGGCTGCGGTCGGGTCGGCGCGCTGCCAGCCGCCCGAGGGGCTCCAATACTCGGCCCAGGCATGGGCCTGGCTCATGCGCACGACGAGGTCGCCATCCTGCAGATTCTGGTCCGCCCCCTGGAAGCCGGTGACCAGACGGGCAGGCACGCCCGCCGCGCGCATCAGCACGACGTAGGCGGCCGCGAAGTGCTCGCAGAAGCCGAGCTTGCGGTCGAACCAGAATTCGTCGATGGCGTCCGGCGTCGTCTCGCCGTAGACGCCCGGGGTCAGCGTGTAGCCGTACCCGTCGCGGCGGATCTTGGTCAGCAGCTCGCGGTTCACCGACTGGGCGAGGACGTCCTCGCCCGACGCGGCGAAGCGCTCGCGCAGCGACGCGCCGTAAGCCCGGGCGCGCGGGTTGAGGTCGGGCGGCAGGCTCAGCGACTCATTGCGGTCGGCGCGGCTGAGCCGCGTGCTCGGCGTCGCGCGAGGCCACGCCTCGTGGCGGAAGCGCAGCACCTCGGCGACCGGCATCGGCACCTGCCACTGACCCTGGGGCGCGCGGGTCGCGCTCAGGCGGCCGAGCGGCAGTTGAGCGCCGGTCGCGCCGGGGCTGAACTCCAGCATCGGGATCACCGCCACGCGCAGCGGGTCCATCGTGACTTCGTAGCGGAACACGGGACCCGCGAGCGTGGGCGCGTCGTCGCCCGGCGCCCAGTTCACGCGCGGGGCGGTCCAGGTCCGGCCGTCGAAGCGCGACAGCACCTGGGCGCGGAAGTACAGCTGCGGCTGGGGCGGCGGCGGTCCGTCGAAGCGCAGTCGCATCGCGATGGTCTCGTCGCTGGCGACTTCCGCGAAGGCGCCGAAGGTCATCGAGTCCGACAATCCGGTGCGCGCGCCCGAGTCCTTGGGCAGACCCCACAGCGGCGGGAAGCGCGGGAAGAGCACGAACAGCGCGACCATCACCGGCAGTCCGATCAGGGTGTTGCGGGCGGCGATGCGCGCGGCGAGCTTGAGGCTGGGGACGCCCTGCGGCATCTGCGCCAGCACCAGCGCCGACAGCAGGGCCCAGACGCAGCCGATCATCCAGATCGCGACCAGGGGCGACTGCGAATACAGGAACTGCGTCAGCACCAGGAAGAAGCCGAGGAAGAACACGACGAAGGCGTCGCGTTTGGCGCGCAGCTCGAGCGTCTTGAGCGCCATCAGCATCGCGAGCATGGTGATGCCCGCTTCACGGCCGAGGATGGTCTTGTGGGTGGCGAAGGTCAGGCCGATGACGAGCGCGAGCACGGCCAGCAGGCTCCAGCGGCCGGGGAGGGCTTCGCTGCGCCAGGCCAGGCGCGCGCGCCAGCCCAGCATGAGGGCGGTGAGCAGGCTGCACCACCACGGCAGATGGCCGGCATGCGGGACCAGCGTGGCCGCGATGATCGCGAGCAGGAACAGCGTGTCGCGCGCTTCGCGGGGCAGGGGGCTGCGGTGCTTGATCGCGCCGCCGGCAGCGGGGGGAGAGAGGGTGGCGCTCATCGCGTCGACGATGCAGAAGGAATGCTCGGAAGGACGCAACGTAGCACACCTCGGGCGAGTCGCCGAGCATCGCGGAGAAACGACGGCGAGCGATGCGGAGAGAAAACTCCGCACGCGCTCAGATCACGGGAAGCGGCATCCGGATCGTGCCCTCCAATGCGGCGCGATGGCCTTCGCGCAATGGACCGCCGAGTTGGTCGAGGAGACGTCCTGCCGCGGTGAGTAGCGGTTCATGCTTCCCGCCGACGGCGGCCTTGATGGCGTCGGTCAGCTCGGCGAAGTACGTCGGGTCATGGTCGCGAAGCCGCGCTATCGCATGGGACTTTCGGAAACCGCCGGCGCCCAGCAGGCAGAGTAAGGTCTGCTGGATCACGTTGTGCAGATCGAGGGCGATAGCGGTCCCCTCGACAGGGTCGCCGCATTGCTTCAAGTCGTCCATGAGGCTGGTCAGGACATGACGGAAGTCGTTCCGGTCCGTCAGAAGCGGCCCCGCCTCGCGGATGCGCGTCGCGGCTGTCTTCAAGAGATCGGACCGTGGCGTCGGCTCGGGAAGCACGCGGGACGTCAGCACGATGTCGAGCATCACGTGGTTGCGGCCCGTGCGCCCGGCATGGATGAGACCGTTGAGCGTCTCGATGTCGTAGAGCCAGCTGTCGAAGAGTCGTCCCTGCCAGAGCCTTGTTTCGCGAAACGGATGAATGGCGCCGGGAAACACCAACAAGAGATCGATGTCCGAGTGCTCCCGGGCCGCACCGTGTGCCGTGGACCCGAAGTGCAGCAGGAACTCGAAGCCGGGGTAGTGTGTGTCGGCGAAGGTCAGGATGTCTTGGGTGAACATGAATGTCGGATCTGGGTGCGTTCGCGCCTCCAAACCTTCCACAACAACCAGGACGACACAGCGAGCATGAACGTCGCGGCAGCCCGATGGCTGTAAGAGTTGGAGAAGTTGTCGCCGGAGACGATGGGATAGATGGCAAGCCCGTCAAGCGTGCCGCCGAAGAGGGGAATGACAAGGAGGTCGTAGGTCAGGTGTAGCGCCATGGCGCCGAGCAACGACCCACTCCAGAGGTAGAAGGCTCCGATGAGGATGGCGCCGAAGGCCAGGTGGCTTGCCGTCTGCGCGTCGAGGCGCGGACCGAACATGTGGAGATATACAAAGACCAGGATCTGCAACAGGAAGGCCGCTGCTTTGCCCACGACCTCCCCCAGGCGATCGAGGACCAGGAACCGGCAGATCAGTTCTTCGGCGACTGCTGCGTAACAGGAGAACCCGAACAGATAGACCCATTGGATCCCTCTCATGTGAGATGCGCTCCAGGTGATCTGGCCGCAAGCCGTCCCAAGCAACATCGCGGTGATGAGGCCGATTGCGATCAGCGCGCCGAGAGACACGGCATGCGATCGGCTTCGACGTCCCTGAAGCACTTTGAAGAATGCATCACCGAAGAGGATGCTCATGATCAGCAGGTCCAGGATCGACTTCAGGATCGATGCGGCCAAAGGCACATGAATCGGGTTGAATCCAATGACCGCCTCCCATAACCACTGACTCGACCGGTAGGTGACATTGCCAACGAGGTAGAGGCCAAGAAGAGCCCGTGCCAGCGCGGACAGTTTCTGTTTGATCAGCATGGCGCGGGCGTCGGTGATTACCAGCTGCCGTACTTCATGGCGAAGTCAAAGCAGGCGAAGCTCCACGGTCCGGCCGCCCTGCATTGGGCCCCGTCAAAGTATTTCTGATTGATGATTTCTCCCCAGGAGTTGGTTCCCTCTACACGAGTGGCTGCGGCATCACCGCCCGACACCAGTTCGAGTTCATGAAGTTCGAGTTCACGCATGTGGATTTCCAAGAAGGGCGCGTGAAGGGTGGCGCCCGTACACCAAGCCTGTTTGCGTCGACATCGTCCCGATGAAGAGCACGCAACAAGGCTGATGCGCAGTTTTGCGGTGCCAGGTCTTGCCAGCTATGGCTGAAAGGGGTCGTCTTGGCGACGAGTGCCAGCAGAGTGAGCCAGCAGACCTACTGATTCATGTGGTTGCCGATAGTGGCCGCGCTTCCCAGCGCAGCGACCTCGAACTATTCCTGGATCAGCGTCAACGCTTCCATGCACATCCGGAAGTGGTCCGGCCCGAGGTCCGGATCGATGGCGACGTCGCGCAGCTTCAGGCCATAGGGCAGGCCTTCTTCCTCGGCGCGCTGCACCCACGCCGTCAGGCGTGAGACGCGGAGCTCGAACGGCAGGCCACGCGTGGCTGCCAGGTCCAGCCACTGCTCGCTGGCGCGGCTGCCCAGCCGCTCGCGCACGAGCAGCGCCGCGCCGCCTCCGCCACTGCCCGAGGGCGGCTGCGGTTGCGCCAGCGCGAGCGCCGATTTCTTCCACAGGATCTGGCGCGGCGAGTCGCCGTGCCGGTAGGGCCGCAGTCCGGGATCGTCGCCCAGGCCCGGCTGGCCCTGGCCTTGCGGCAGGCCTTCCTCGACCGCGGCGGCCAGCGGGGCGTCGGGCTCCGGCGTCGGATAGACCCAGGCCTGCGCCGCCGGGCGCCAGTAGCTCCAGGTCACGAACAGGCCGAAGGGGAAGTGCGATTCGATGCGCAGCCGCGGCAGCGCATGCCGGCCGCGGGTCGGGAAGGTCACCTGCAGCTGCAACTGCGCGTGGCCCTCCGCCGGAACGTCCGCGTAAGCCGTGTCCGTCGCCTTGGCATCCGGCAGCCTCAGGCCGATGCCGAAACGCGCCGCGCCCGTGTTGTGAAGCCGGATGTCCAGCGCGAGCGGCTGGCCGGCGTGGGTCGCCGGCGGCGTCTTGAGGTCCAGCTTCAGGCCGCGCAGGTTGGCGTGCGTCGCGTTCATGGACGCGATGCCCGCGCCCGCCAGCACGAAGGTCAGCAGGTAACCCAGGCTCAACTGGTCGTTGATCGAGGCGAGCAGCAGCACCCCCAGCGTCGCGACGAAGGCGGCGCCCGGCCGGCTCGGGATGATGTACAGGTTGCGCTGCGTCAGCGCGGTCGTGTCGCTGGGCGGATGGCGGCCCTGCCACCACGCGTCCCAGCGACGCTGCCACGGCCAGCGGATCGCCGGCAGCTTCAGCGAGGGGAGTTTCACGGCAGCGGCACCGCGGCCATCATCGCGCGGACCTGCTCGCGCGCGCCCCGGGCGCTGCCGCCGCGCGGCCGCAGCCGGTGCGCGATGGTCTGCGGCAGGATCGCCTGCACGTCGTCCGGCGAGACGTAGTCGCGCCCGCTCAGCAGCGCCTTGGCTCGCGCCGCGCGCAGCAGCGCCAGGCCGGCGCGCGGGCTCAGGCCTTCCTGGAACCACTCGCCGGAGCGCGTCGCCTCCAGCAGCGCCTGCAGATAGTCCAGCAGCGCCGGCGAGGCGTGGATGCGCAGCACCTCGCGTTGCAGCTCGCGCAACTGGTCCGGCGTCATCACCGGCTTGAGTGCGCGCAGCAGCTCGCGGCTGTCGCCGCCCATCAGCAGTTCGCGCTCGGCCTGGCGGTCCGGATACCCCAGGCTGATGCACATCAGGAATCGGTCCAGCTGCGATTCCGGCAGCGGGTGCGTGCCGAGCTGCTCGCTCGGGTTCTGCGTCGCGATGACGAAGAAGGGCAGAGGCAGCGGATGGGTCGTGCCGTCGACGCTGACCTGGTATTCCTCCATCGCCTCCAGCAAGGCGCTCTGCGTCTTCGGACCGGCGCGGTTGATCTCGTCGGCCAGCAGCACCTGGCTGAACACCGGCCCCGGATGGAATTGGAACGGGCTGCCGCCGGCCGCCTGCGCGCCCGGCTGGTAGATGTTCACCCCGAGCAGGTCCGAGGGCATCAGGTCGGTGGTGAACTGCACCCGCGAGAAGCGCAACCCCAGCGAGATCGACAGCACGTGCGCCAGCGTCGTCTTGCCGACGCCGGGCAGGTCCTCGATGAGGAGGTGGCCGCCGGCCAGCAGGCAGGCCAGACAGTCCTCCGTCTGCGCCTGTTTGCCCTTGATGATCGTGCTAATCTGCCGGCGCAGGTCGGCCAGCGGCTGGGAGGCGAGGGTCGGAGCGTCGGTACTCATCGGCGCACGATATCTCAGAATCCGTTCGCTCCGACGACGCGCCGCAGATGCCCTGACCTGAGCCCGACCGTGCCCTCGACCGCGCCCCGACCGTGCAGGCGCCGACCCGTGAGCCGACCCGTGAGCCGACCGTGATCCGACCATGATCCGACCATGAGCACCGCCTTCATCAGCCACCCCGACTGCCACCGCCACGACATGGGCGCCGGTCATCCCGAGTGCCCGCAGCGCCTGGGCGCGATCGAGGACTGGCTGATCGCGCACGGGGTGGACGTCGCGCTGGCCCGGCATGAGGCGCCACGCGCCGAGCTCAAGGCGCTGGAGCGCGCGCACTCGGCCCGCTATGTCGCCGAATTGAAGTCGGCGCTCGAGGACCTCGAGCAGCAGGCGCAACGAGGCGTGCCCAATCCCATGAAGGCGCTGGACCCCGACACCTGCGCCAACGCGTTCACCTGGTCCGCGGCGCTGCGGGCGGCGGGCGCGGCGGTGCAGGCGACCGACCTGGTCCTGGACGGGCAGGCGGAGAACGCCTTCTGCGCGGTGCGCCCGCCCGGCCACCATGCCACGCGCGACCAGGCGATGGGTTTCTGCTTCTTCAACAACGTGGCCGTCGCCGCGCGGCACGCGCTGGACGCGCGCGGCCTGGACCGCGTGGCGGTCATCGACTTCGACGTGCACCACGGCAACGGCACCGAGGACATCCTCGCCGGCGACGACCGCGTGCTGATGGTCAGCATCTTCCAGGACCCGCTGTACCCGTACTCCGGCAGCGACCCCAAGGGCGCGAACATGCTCAACGTGCCGGTGCCACCGTACACGCGCGGCGCCGAAGTGCGCGAGATGATCGAGTCGCTGTGGATGCCAGCGCTGGAGCGCTTCAAGCCGCAGATGATCTTCGTGTCAGCGGGTTTCGACGCGCACCGCGACGACGAGCTGGCGCAGCTCGGCCTGGTCGAGGCGGACTACGAATGGATCACGCTGCGCATCATGGACGTGGCCAGACGCCACGCGAAGGGCCGCATCGTCTCCTGCCTGGAAGGCGGCTACGACCTGGGCGCGCTGGCGCGCAGCGTCGGCGTGCACCTGCGGACGCTGGCCGGGATCTGAGCCGCCTGAGCGACGCCTGAGCCGGCGTCGGCGTTGGTGTCGGTGTCGGTGTCGGTGTCGGTGGCGGTTCCGGAGCCGGCCCGCGGCCCGGCGCGACAATCGCGCCCGCAACCGCCGACGCGCTCCCGGCCACACAGTCGGTCCCGCGACTGAACGGCCCGGCGCGCGCCGGCTCCCGAATTGTTTTCCTTCTTGAGCGTCATCTTGGGCAACACCACCCCTCTCAACCCCACCCTCAGCCTGCGCGAGCTGGAGTCGCTGCTCGCGATGCTGGCACGGCCGCAGGCGCTGATCGAGGTCGGCCTGGTGCTGGCCTGTCTGGCGCTGTCCTGGCTGATCGTCTACCGCATCAGCAAGCATGTGACGGCGGCGCCGGGACATCACTCGGTGCTGCTGGGCCACCGCATCTTCGACGGCGTGCTGTTCCCGGTCATCGCGCTGCTGCTCGCGCTGGGCGCGCGACGGATGATGCCCCTGCTGGGCGAGCCGGTCGCGCTGTTCCGTGTCGTCATCCCGGTGCTGCTGTCGCTGGTGGTGATCCGGCTGGTCGCGCGCGTGCTGCGGGCCACGATGCCCGATTCCGTCGGCATCAAGCTGCTGGAGCGCAGCGTCTCCTGGGTGGCGTGGCTGGGCTCCATCCTGTGGATCGTCGGCGTGCTGCCCATCCTCATGGGCGAACTCGATGAGTACAAGCTGGCCTTCCTGCCGAAGAACGCGAAGGGTGAATCCACCACCGCCTACGACCTGCTGATCGTGACGCTGCAGGTCGGTGCGGTCATGCTGGTGGTGCTCTGGCTGTCCTCGGTCGTCGAGTCGCGGCTGCTGCGCGGCAAGTCGGTGCTGGACCTGTCGATGCGCAAGATCGCCGTCAACCTCACGCGCACGGCGCTGCTGGTGATCGGCGCGATGGTGGCGTTGAACACGGTGGGCCTGAACCTGAGCGCGCTGTCCTGGCTGGGCGGCGCGGTCGGCGTGGGCCTCGGCTTCGGCCTGCAGAAGATCGCGGCGAACTACGTCTCGGGTTTCATGATCCTGGCCGAGCGTTCGCTGCGGATCGGCGACATGGTGAAGGTCGACAACTTCGAAGGCCGCATCAGCGATATCAAGACGCGCTACACGGTGATCCGCGCGCTCAACGGCCGCGAGGCGATCGTGCCCAACGAATCGCTGATCACGACGCGGGTGGAGAACCTGTCGCTCGCGGACCCGCAGGTGAACGTGTCGACGGTGGTGCAGGTGGCTTACGGCACCGACGTGGACGCGCTGTTCCCGCAGCTGATCGAGGAGATCAAGCGCGTGCCGCGCGTGCTCTCCGAGCCGGCGCCGTCGGTGTCGCTGAGCAACTTCGCGGCCGACGGACTGGAGCTGACGATCGGGTTCTGGATCTCCGATCCGCACAACGGGCAGGGCGGGGTGAGGTCGGAGGTGAACCTGGCGATCCTGCGGTTGCTGAATCGGTTGAACATCGACATTCCGTTCCCGCAGCGGGTGGTCACGATGGTGGAGCCAACTCGTCCATGAACAAACTGTTCTCTTACACGTTCGATCTGACGCCGCCCAAGCCGAAGCTCCACGAATACGCTTACAACGAGTTCAGGATCAGCCTGCCCCTGCACTGGCGACAGTACCCGACTCCTGAGGAGAGGACGCTGCACTTCCAATCGGATACCGCCCAAGCCGCGCTCACGATCTCCGTCAGCTTCTATGAAGTTCCGGACGACAAGGCGCAGCGCATCGCGGAAAAGATGCTCGACGCGCGGCTCGAGGCGTTTCAAAGCGGCGTGCAAGGCAAGGTCGAGGTGCTTCGCCGGACGATCGCGCCGCATTCGAGCGGTGCCGGCTTGGAGATCTCCTTTGTGGGGGAGGCCGAAGGGGAGAGCGTCTACCTCTATCTCGGCTTTGTGACCGCTCGCAAGATCCTGAATTTCGCGCTCGTGTGCCGGCCGGGGCGAGAAGAAGCCGCGGACCTGTTCAACGAGATCATGCGGAGTTTCCACCCCCTGTTGCCTTGAGCGATGGCTTAACGCTCGTTGCTTGATGCCATCTGCGTCCCGCGTTGCACGAAAAAGGCCACCCGAGGGTGGCCTTGTCGTTCGTGATCGCGATGCTGGTGATCGCGAGGGGGCGGGCGTTCAGCCCGCCGCCACCGGGATCTTGATCGGCTTGCCCGCCGCGATGCGCTGTTGCCACTCGGCCGGGCCGGTGATGTGGGCGCTGGTGCCGCCGGCGTCGACCGCCACCGTCACCGGCATGTCGACCACGTCGAACTCGTAGATCGCTTCCATGCCCAGGTCTTCGAAGCCGACGACCGTTGCGTGCTTGATCGCCTTGGACACCAGATACGCCGAGCCGCCCACCGCCATCAGGTAGGCCGACTTGTGGTTCTTGATCGACTCGATCGCGATGGGGCCGCGTTCGGCCTTGCCGATCATCGCGATGAGGCCGGTCTTCTCCAGCATCATGTCGGTGAACTTGTCCATCCGCGTCGCGGTCGTCGGGCCCGCCGGGCCGACCACCTCGTCGCGCACCGGATCGACCGGGCCGACGTAGTAGATGACGCGGTTGGTGAAGTCCACCGGCAGCGGCTCGCCCTTGGCCAGCATGTCCTGGATGCGCTTGTGCGCGGCGTCGCGGCCGGTCAGCATCTTGCCGTTGAGCAGCAGCGTGTCGCCCGGCTTCCAGCTGGCGACCTCGTCCTTGGTCAGCGTGTTCAGGTCGACGCGCTTGCTCTTGTTGTAGTCCGGCGCCCACTGCACGTCGGGCCACAGGTCCAGGCTGGGCGGGGTCAGGTAGCTCGGGCCTGAACCGTCGAGCACGAAGTGAGCGTGGCGCGTGGCGGCGCAGTTCGGGATCATCGCGATCGGCTTGGAGGCCGCGTGCGTCGGGTAGGTCTTGATCTTGACGTCCAGCACGGTGGTCAGGCCGCCCAGGCCCTGCGCGCCGATGCCCAGCGCGTTGACCTTCTCGTACAGCTCGATGCGCAGCTCCTCGAGCTTGTCCTTCGGACCGCGCTCCAGCAGCTCGTACATGTCGATGTCGTCCATCAGGGCTTCCTTGGCCAGCAGCGCGGCCTTCTCGGCCGTGCCGCCGACGCCGATGCCCAGCATGCCCGGTGGGCACCAGCCCGCGCCCATCGTGGGCACGGTCTTGAGCACCCAGTCGACGATGTTCTCGCTCGGGTTGAGCATGTAGACCTTGCTCTTGTTCTCCGAGCCGCCGCCCTTGGCCGCGACGATCACGTCGACGGTGTTGCCGGGCACGACCTCCATGAAGATCACCGCGGGCGTGTTGTCCTTGGTGTTCTTGCGCTCGAAGATCGGATCGCTGAGCACCGAGGCGCGCAGCTTGTTGTCCGGATGGTTGTAGGCGCGGCGCACGCCTTCGTTCACGGCGTCCTGGATGGAGCCGGGGAAGTCGCCCCAGCGCACGTCCATGCCGATCTTCAGGAACACGTTGACGATGCCGGTGTCCTGGCAGATCGGACGGCGGCCTTCGGCGCACATCTTCGAATTGGTCAGGATCTGTGCGATCGCGTCCTTCGCGGCCACGCTCTGCTCGCGCTCGTACGCGCGCGCCAGATGCTGGATGTAGTCGGCCGGGTGGTAGTAGCTGATGTACTGCAGGGCGGCAGCGACGCTTTCGACGAGGTCGGCGTAGCGGATGGTGGTCATGGTCGTGGACAGGCTGGTCACGGGAGACCGCGATTATCCTTTTTCTCCCATTACCCGGTGAAACCCGGGTCGCCGCGGGCATCGGCGGGACGCGGTGCGCACGCTTGTGCGAGGGCTGTGGCTCCGGCCGTCTGGGTGACTGGCGCCGGGCTTTCCGCTCGCAGCTAGGATGTCGCCCGCCGCTCGCGCGGCCACGATCGCCACAACAACCGATCCCGCCCGAGCGGGATCAGAGGGAGTTCTCTTGAAGACATCCATCGCGGCCGTGCTGGCCGCGTCCGCTTTTGCCATGTCCACGGCGCATGCCGAGTTCAGCCTCCAGGCCGACGTCGGCGCGAGCCAGTTCTCGAAGTCGCTCTGCCAGAGCAGCCAGCCTTGCGACCGCCACGGCGAGTTCGAGCGCCTGCTGGCGGGTTACCACTTCGACAACGGCGTCGGCATCGAGATCGGCCGCATCGACTACGGCACGGTGCGCGTCGAGGCGAGCAACTGGATGTGGGGCATCCTCAAGAGCCGGGCGCTCACCGCCGGCGCGTCCTACCGTCAACCGGTGTGGCGCGGTCTTGGCGTGGTGGCGCGCGGCGGCGTGTCCTGGCAGAAGGCGGAACTGATGCATCCGGCGTACGGCCGGTTCTCGCGCACCACCGCCCAGCCTTATGCGGGGCTCGGGCTGACCGTGGCGGTCAGGCCGTACTGGGGCGTGGAAATCGGCGCGGACGTGAGCCGCGCGGAGCACTTCGATCTCGACGTTCCCGACAAGCGCACGCTCAGCGCCTGGTACTTCGGGACGCGCATCAGCTTCTGACGCCGACGTCCGGTCGCCCAGTCGTCAGCTGCCCGGCGCCGTGATGCCGCGCGGCTTGACCATGTTGCCCACCTCGTTGGCCAGGCGGCGGCGGTCCTCGTCGCTCATCGTGGCCGGCGTGCACTCCCGCTTGCCGAGCATCGAACCGGTGCGCTGTTCGCGTTCGCAGACCATCTTCTGGGCCGGCTCGGCCTGTGCGGTCTGCGTCGTCTGCGCGGTGACACCGTCGCTGGCGCAGGCGGCAAGCGCGAGCAGGGGAACGGCGGCGAACAACAGTCGGATCATGATGGGTCCCTGATGGAAGGGTCCGGGTCTGTGCCTCGGACGGCTGATGAAGCCGGCGATGCTAGCAACGCCCATTTCGCGATAGCCTTGGGGAGAACGCGACCCACCCCCTTTCGAGGGAACGCGTTGCGCACCGGAGATGACGCCGTCTTCACGCGCCCCAGGCTCACCTCTGCATCCGCTTTTCGGGAGGACATTTCTTGACCCCAGGACTCAAACGATTCTTCGCCAGCGAATCGGCCGGCGGCATCGTGCTCGCCATCGCCGCGGTCGCCGCGCTGATCCTTTCCAACTCCCCGTGGCGGGATCTCTACGCCGCCTTCACCCGCATCGAAGGCGAAGTCCGCATCGGCGGCGACTGGCTGGTGCTGGCCAAGCCGCTGCTGGTCTGGGTCAACGACCTGTGGATGGCCGTCTTCTTCTTCCTCGTCGGCCTGGAGATCAAGCGCGAGTTCGTCGGCGGCGAACTGTCAGACCGGTCGCAGGCCGTGCTGCCCATCGTCGCGGCCTTCGGCGGCATGGCCGTGCCGGCGCTGATCTACGCGGGCTTCAACCTCGGCGACCCCGTCGCGCTGCACGGCTGGGCCATTCCGGCGGCGACCGACATCGCCTTCGCCATCGGCATCGTGATGCTGCTGGGCAGCCGCGTGCCGGCTTCGCTGAAGGTCTTCCTCACCGCGGTCGCGATCATCGACGACCTCGGCGCCATCGTCGTCATCGCGCTCTTCTACACGAGCCAGCTGTCGCTCACGATGCTCGCCTGCGCCGCGGCCTGCCTGGTCGTGCTCTTCGCGCTGAACCGCGCGAAGGTCCGGCGCGCCGACGTCTACATCGTCGTGGGCCTGGTCCTGTGGACCTGCGTGCTGAAGTCCGGCGTGCACGCGACGCTGGCGGGCGTCGCCACGGCGCTCTTCATCCCGTCCGACAACGACAGCCACGGCCACTCCCCGTCCGAGGACCTCGAACACGCCCTGCATCCCTGGGTCGCGTTCCTGGTCCTGCCGATGTTCGCCTTCGCCAATGCGGGCGTGTCGCTGCTCGGGCTGCACGCGGGCGATCTGCTCCATCCGGTCTCGCTCGGCATCGCGTTCGGACTCGTGGTCGGCAAGGCGATCGGCGTGTTCGGCAGCTCCTGGCTGATGATCCGCGCCGGCCTTGCGCAGAAGCCGGGCGGCGCCGACTGGGTCCAGTTCTTAGGCGTCTGCGTGCTCTGCGGCATCGGCTTCACGATGAGCCTGTTCATCGGCGGGCTCGCGTTCGAGGGCCACGGCCCCGACTGGGAAACCCGCGTGAAACTCGGCGTGCTCGGCGGGTCCATCCTCTCAGGCATCGCGGGCACGCTGATCCTGCTGCGCAAGCGCGCTTGAGCTGATCGAACCGGCCGCGCGCGGCGGAACGCAACGACAAAAGGGGCCCGTGGGCCCCTTTGTCCGTTTCACGCCGACCGTCGATGACGGCCAACGGTCGCTCAGTGCTTGTCGGCGTGGTTGTGCGACAGCAGCTTGTCGGTATATGCGATCGCCAGCGCGGAAAGCAGGAAGGCCAGGTGGATGACGGTCTGCCAGATCAGCGTCTGCTCCTGCAGGTTCTGGACGTTGATGAAGGTCTTGAGCAGATGGATCGACGAGATGCCGATGATGGCGGTCGCCAGCTTGACCTTCAGCACCGAGGCGTTCACATGGTCCAGCCACTCCGGTTGGTCCGGGTGTCCTTCAAGGTGCAGGCGCGACACGAAAGTCTCGTAGCCGCCGACGATCACCATGATCAGGAGGTTGGAGATCATGACCACGTCGATCAGCGCCAGCACGGCCAGCATGATGATGGTCTCGTTGAGCTTGGGGACCGTGGCGTCGGCCTTGTAGCCGACGCTGTCGACCAGCAGCTTCAACGCTTCCTGGTTGCCGAAGGCGGCTTCGACCAGATGCACGAGTTCCGTCCAGAACTGGAAGACGTAGACGCCTTGCGCGACGATCAGGCCGAGATACAGCGGCAGCTGCAACCAGCGGCTGCCGAACATGACGGTGGCCATCGGGTTGCGGCGGGGCTTCGGCGTCGGGCTGTCGGTCATCGGGGTAAGTCCTTCAAGTCGTAACTGGCGGGAACCGCCAAACCGGGCGATTTTAGTGAGAGCATGAGCCGTGCTCTTCTACAAGAGTAAGCACATCGTCAGTGTGAAAGCGGAGAGTTCGGCCGAGTCTGAACCCGACTTCGAAGATCCCTGCCTGTACGGAGACATAGGCCATGAGTGACAAGATCTACAACCCCCCCGCATCCGCCGTCCAGGGTGCCCACGTGTCCGGAATGGCCGGCTATGAGGCGCTGTGCAAGGAAGCGGACAGCGACTACGAGGGCTTCTGGGCCCGTCAGGCGCGCGAGCTGCTGAGCTGGAAGCAGCCCTTCACGACGGTGCTGAACGCGTCCGACGCGCCCTTCTTCAAGTGGTTCGAGGACGGCAAGCTCAACGTCTCCTACAACTGCCTGGACAGACACGTCGAAGCCGGCCGCGGCGACCGCGTCGCGATCATCTTCGAGGCCGACGACGGCACCGTGACCCGCGTCACCTACGCCGAGCTGCTCGCCAAGACCGCGCAGCTGGCCAACGCGCTGAAGGCGCGCGGCGTGAAGAAGGGCGACCGCGTCGTCATCTACATGCCGATGTCGGTCGAGGGCGTGGTCGCCATGCAGGCCTGCGCCCGCATCGGCGCGACGCACTCGGTGGTGTTCGGCGGCTTCTCCGCGCAATCGCTGAGAGACCGCGTGCAGGACGCCGGCGCCGTGATGGTGCTCACCGCCGACGAGCAGGCCCGCGGCGGCAAGTCGCTGCCGCTGAAGGTCATCGTCGATGAGGCGCTCGCCGACAACAGCTGTCCCACGATCAAGCAGGTCCTCGTCTACAAGCGCACCGGCGGCCACATCGCCTGGGTCGAGGGTCGCGACGAGTGGCTGCACGACGCCGTCGCCGGGCAGTCCTCCACCTGCGAGCCGGAATGGGTCGAGGCCGAGCACCCGCTGTTCCTGCTCTACACCTCCGGCTCGACCGGCAAGCCCAAGGGCGTGCAGCACAGCACCGGCGGTTATCTGCTGCATGCCGCGCTGACCACGAAGTGGACCTTCGACCTGAAGGACTCCGACGTCTTCTGGTGCACCGCGGACATCGGCTGGGTGACCGGCCACACCTACATCACCTACGGCCCGCTCGCGCTGGGCGGCACCGAGGTCGTCTTCGAAGGCGTCCCGACCTTCCCCGACGCCGGCCGCTTCTGGCAGATGATCGAGAAGCACAAGGTCACCATCTTCTACACCGCGCCGACGGCGATCCGTTCGCTGATCAAGGCGGCCGAGGCCAATGAAGCGGTGCATCCGAAGCGCTCCGACCTGAGTTCGCTGCGCATCCTGGGCTCGGTCGGCGAGCCGATCAACCCCGCCGCCTGGGAGTGGTACCACCAGCACGTCGGCGGCGGCCGCTGCCCCATCGTCGACACCTTCTGGCAGACGGAGACCGGCGGCCACATGATCACGCCGCTGCCGGGCGCCACCCCGCTGGTGCCGGGTTCCTGCACGCTGCCGTTCCCCGGCATCACCGCGGCCATCGTCGACGAGACCGGCAACGACGTGCCCAACGGGCAGGGCGGCATCCTGGTCGTCAAGAAGCCCTGGCCGTCGATGATCCGCACGATCTGGGGCGACCCCGAGCGCTTCAAGAAGAGCTACTACCCGCCCGAGCTCAAGGGCTACTACCTGGCCGGCGACGGCGCGATCCGCGACGCGGACAACGGCTACTTCACCATCACCGGCCGCATCGACGACGTGCTGAACGTGTCGGGCCACCGCATGGGCACGATGGAGATCGAGTCCGCGCTGGTGAGCTGCACCGAGCTCGTGGCCGAAGCCGCGGTCGTCGGCCGTCCGGACGACACCACCGGCGAGGCGATCTGCGCCTTCGTCGTGCTCAAGCGCCCGCGTCCGAGCGGCGACGAGGCCAAGGCCATCGCCAAGCAGCTGCGCGACTGGGTCGCCAAGGAGATCGGCCCGATCGCCAAGCCCAAGGACATCCGCTTCGGCGACAACCTGCCCAAGACGCGCAGCGGCAAGATCATGCGCCGCCTGCTGCGCTCGGTCGCCAAGGGCGAAACCGTGACGCAGGACACCTCGACGCTCGAGAACCCGGCGATCCTGGAACAGCTCGGACAAGCCTATTGAGACGCCGCCCCCGGGGCCCGCGCGGGATGCGCGTGGCACCCGCGGCGGCATCGGTTCATCGGCTGTCTCTCCTCTGAAACACGGCCTGCTTCCCCCTTTTGGGGGGGCGGTTTTTGCGCTTGCGCAAGTCGACAACCCGGTCGCCTTCCCGGAAGTGCGGGAGCGGCTGGCCTTCTCATGGCAACAGGCGCCGCATGCCCACAAGTTCGGGTTGTGGAGCTTGTCCGCGCCTGGACGAAGAATGCCGGCTCCGTTCCTTCAGGAGCGGTGCCCGCGTTCACGGCGGCGCACGGGCGACACGGCGCGCCGGCTGCCGCCCTCATAGAAGGAGTCGTTTGTGGAATATTCGTTCACGCTCAAGTACCAGATGCCGCCGCAGGACTGCGACGAGGAGCCGTTGAAGCAGCGGCTGGCCTCGGTCGGCTGCAAGGACGCGCGGGTCGCCGTGGGCCTGCGCGGCAGGATGATGCTGAGCTTCGCCCGAGCCGCGGAGCGCGCCGACCAGGCCCTGCTGAGCGCCTTGCGCGACGTGCGCAAGGCCATCCCCGGCGCGCGGCTGATCGAGGCGGGGCCGGACATGGTCGGCCTGACCGACGTGGCGACGCTGGTGGGGGTGTCGCGCCAGAACATGCGCAAGCTGATGCTGACGCACCCGATGAGCTTCCCGTCGCCCATCCACGAGGGCAACTCATCCTCTGTCTGGCATCTGTGGGACGTGCTGCGCTGGATGCAGGGACGCGGCGGCTACAAGATCGACGAGGCCATCGTCGAGCTCGCAACCGTCGCCAAGGCCGTCAACCTCGCCCGGGAGAGCCGTCACCTGGACGAGCGGCGGCGCGAGGAGTTGTTCAAGCTAGTGGCCTGACACGTGGCCTGACACGTGGCCTGAATCGTGGCCTGAATCGTGGCCGGAGACGTGGCCTGAAAAACGAACAGGCCCCGAAGGGCCTGGTACGGGTGCAGGCCCCCGCAAGGCCTGCGCAGACGCTGGCGCCTGCCGACGGTCACTTCGTCGACAGGACCCACTTGGCGAGCGTCTCGGCCTCGGCCGGACTCACCTGCGTGTTGGCCGGCATCGGGACCGGGCCCCAGACGCCGGAACCGCCCTTGATGATCTTCTCGGCCAGCTTCTTCACGGCGTCCTTGTCGCTGGCGTACTTGGCGGCCACGTCCTTGTAGGCGGGGCCGACCAGCTTCTTGTCGACCGCATGGCAGGCCATGCAGTTCTTCTTCTGCGCCAGCTCGGGGCTGGCGAAGGCGCTGGTCGCGCTCAGCGAGGCGGCGAGGGCCGCGGAGATGAACAAGGCGTTTCTCATGGCATCCTTTCAGGTGGCGTCCGGCTTCCGATCGGCGTCACAATCGACGCCACAATCGCTGCCGCGACAGGCAGTGTCGCGGCGCGGTCGACGCGGTCGACGCGGTCGACGAATGGGCCGGGGGAATCCGGGCTCGCGCGGATTGTAGTGGTGAGGGATGCGGCGCCAATGGGCGCTCACGAGGAGAACGACGATGTGGTTGATGGTGATCGGTGTCTTGTTGATTCTTCTCAAGCTGGGCGATGTCGGCCCGTTCGAAACGCTGAGCTGGTGGTGGGTCCTGTCGCCGTTCCCGGTGGCCGTCGTGTGGTGGGAATTCGCCGACAAGACGGGTTACACCAAGCGGCGGGAGATGGACAAGATGGATGCGAAGAAGGAAACGCGCCGACAGCGTCAGCTCGACGCCATCGGCATGGGCGACAAGACGCGCAAGAAGCGCTGAGCGCGCTTCAGGCGCTCTCCATTCACTCGAACTTGTCGAGCACCGCGCCGGAGCTCGCGCTCGACGCATTCTTCGCGAACTTCGCCAGCACGCCGCGCGTGTAGCGCGGTGCCGGTTGTTGCCAGGCGGCCTTGCGGCGTGCGAGTTCCGCGTCGTCGACGTTGAGCTGCAGCAGCAGCTGCACGGCATCGATGGTGATCGAGTCGCCCTCCTGCACCAGCGCGATGGTGCCGCCCGCGTAGGCTTCCGGCGCGACGTGGCCGACCACCATGCCCCAGGTGCCGCCCGAGAAGCGGCCGTCGGTGATCAGGCCGACGCTTTCGCCCAGGCCTTGTCCGATCAACGCGCCGGTCGGTGCCAGCATCTCCGGCATGCCCGGACCGCCCTTGGGCCCGAGGTAGCGCAGCACCATCACGTCGCCGGCCTTGATCTGGTTGGCCATGATGGCCGCGAGCGCCGACTGCTCGTCGTCGAAGACGCGCGCCGGGCCGGTGATGACCGGGTTCTTGAGGCCGGTGATCTTGGCGACGCAGCCCTCGGGCGACAGGTTGCCCTTCAGGATGGCCAGGTGTCCCTGCGCGTAGATCGGATCGGCGACGGCGCGGATGACCTCCTGCGCCGGCGACAGGTCCGGCACGTCGGCGAGGTTCTCGGCGACGGTCTTGCCGGTGATGGTGATGCAGTCACCGTGCAGCAGGCCGGCCTTCAGCAGCTGCTTCATCACGGCGGGGATGCCGCCGGCCTTGTGCAGGTCCACGGCCAGGAAACGGCCGCTGGGCTTGAGGTCGCACAGCACCGGGATCCTGGTGCGCATGCGCTCGAAATCGTCGATGGTCCAGTCCACCTCGGCCGCGTGCGCGATCGCCAGGAAGTGCAGCACCGCGTTGGTCGAGCCGCCGGTGGCCATGATCACCGCGACAGCGTTCTCGATGGCCTTCTTCGTCACGATGTCGCGCGGTTTCAGGTCGGCCTTGACGGCGGCGACCAGGTAGTCGGCGGCGCGCTTGGTGTTCTCGACGACCTCGTCCTCGACATTGGACATGCTCGACGAATAGGGCAGCGACATGCCCAGCGCCTCGAAGGCCGAGCTCATCGTGTTGGCGGTGTACATGCCGCCGCAGGAGCCGCTGCCGGGGATCGCGCGCTTCTCGATCTGGCAGAAGTCCTCTTCGCTCATCTTGCCGGCGCTGAACTGGCCGACGGCCTCGAAGACGCTGACGATGTTGAGGTCCTGGCCCTTGTAGTGGCCCGGCTTGATGGTGCCGCCGTAGATGTAGATCGCCGGCACGTTGGCGCGCAGCATGCCCATCATGCCGCCGGGCATGTTCTTGTCGCAGCCGCCGATGACCATCACGCCGTCCAGCCACTGGCCGCCGACGCAGGTCTCGACGCAGTCGGCGATGACCTCGCGCGAGACCAGCGAGTACTTCATGCCTTCGGTGCCCATGGCCATGCCGTCGGAGATCGTCGGCGTGCCGAAGAGCTGCGCGTTGGCGCCGGCGGCCTTCAGGCCGACGACGGCGGCATCGGCCAGCTTCTGCAGGCCGGAGTTGCACGGCGTGATCGTCGAGTGGCCGTTGGCCACGCCGATCATCGGCTTGCCGAAGTCGCCTTCCTGGTAGCCCATGCCGTAGTACATCGAGCGGTTGGGCGCGCGCGCGACGCCTTCGGTGATGTTCTTCGAGCGGCGGTTGGGCGCGTCGTCGTGGGGCGCCGCGGAGGCGCTGCTGGAGGCGTTGTTCTTGGCGTCGGTCATGGTGTCGTCCTGGCGGGCGGGGCTTGGAGCGCGCCAGTATGCGTCGCGCCTTCCTGCGGGTCCAATATATAGTTGACGGCGTTTTGATTCATGCCATGTATCGATGATCGAGCTCCGCCCCTTGCGTCAGTTCCTGGTCCTGGCCGAGGAACTGCACTTCGGCCGCGCGGCGGAGCGGCTGCACATGACGCAGCCGCCGCTGAGCCTGGCCGTGCAGAAGCTGGAGGCGCAACTGGGCGTCCAGCTGCTGGAGCGTGGCCGGCGGACCGTCGCGCTGACGGCGGCCGGCGTCGCGCTCGTGGAGGCGTCGACGCGGCTGGTCGAACTGGCGGAGCAGCTGCCCGCCCGCGTCCGCGCGGCGGCCAGCGGCGAGGCGGGTCGGCTCAGCCTGGGCTTCGTGTCGACCGTCGGTTACGGCGACATGCCGCGCTGGCTGCGGCTGTTCCGCGAGGCGCTGCCGGAGGTGCAGCTCGCGCTGCGGGAGGCGACGCTCGACGTGCAGCTGCGCGGCTTCGAGACGGGCGAGCTCGACGCGGGATTCGCGATCCACGCGCCGGGCGCCGAGCCGGCCGGCTTCGAGTGCCTGACGGTGTCGACCGAGCCGCTGGTGCTCGCGCATGCCGAGGACTGGGCACTGGCGCGCCGCGGCGGCCCGTTGCTCGAGGACGTGCTGCGCGAGCCGCTGGTCGTGTTCCCGCGCGAGATCGCGCCCTCGCTCTTCGACGCCTTGCTGGGCTTCTACCGCGCGCACGGCGCCACGCCGCACATCGCGCAGGAGGCCATCCAGATGCAGACCATCGTCAATCTGGTGTCGGCCGGCATGGGCGTGGCCTGGGTGCCGCAATCGGTCTGCGCGCTGCAGCGGCCGGGCGTGCGCTACCGGCCGTGGCCGTCGGCCCGCGTGCCCGCCTGCGACACCAGCCTGATCTGGCGCCGGGACGCCTCGCCGGTGGTGCGCCGCTTCGTCGACCATGTCCGCGGACAGGTGAAAGTCAAGGCGTGACCCCGCCTGGAACGGCCTCGAAGGGGCAGGTCCGGCCTGCAGGTTGCCGAAGGTGAACACGAAGGTGAAGTTCCGTGTCCGGCAGGCAGGAGGCATGCACGCCCCGCGGACTTCTGCGACCATGCGCCGATGAAAGGACGAACCCCGTGACAGCACCCCGCAACAACGACGATGACCGCCGCCGCGGCACCTGGCGACGCCTGATCGGGGCGATCTGCGTCATCACCGGGTTCTCGATGGTCATGAGCGTGGCCTTCGCGACGCCGGCGCGGGCGGCCGTGCTGAAGGACGCCGAACTGCAGGCGCTGCTCGATGCGGGCCGTGCGGACGATCTGGAGAAGCTCGCCGCGCAGCGCGTGAAGGCCGATCCGGACGATCCGCAGGCCGCGGCCGCGCTCGCACTGGCGCAACTGGACCTGGCCGACGGCGCGGTGCTGAAGCAGAACACGCAACGGCTGGAGCAATGCCTGCAGCGCACGCCGAACGAAGGCGCCTGCCACTACGCGCTGGCGCTGGCGCTGGTGATGCAGGCGCGGGGCGGCAGCAAGCTGAAGGCGCTGGGCTCGCTGGGTCGGGTGAGCGAGCTGGCGCAGCGCGCCATGACGCTGCTGCCCGATGCCCCGGAGCCGCGCAGCGCGCTGCAGCAGTACTACCTGGCGCTGCCGAGTTTCGTCGGCGGCGGGGAGTCGAAGGCGCGCGCGCTCGAGCAGGACGTGAAGGACCCGGCGCAGTTGAACCTGATGCGCGCGCGGGTGGCGGCGTCGAAGAAGGACTGGCCGGCGATGGAGAAGGCGCTGCGCGCCGTGAAGACGCAGCGGCCTGAGCTGCTGCTGGAGCTGCGCGTGCTGTGGAGCGACTACGGCCGCAACCTGTTCTTCAGCGACCAGAAGGAGCGGGCGGTGCCGTGGTTCGAGGAGCTGCTCAAGAGCCAGCCCCACCAGGCGATGGGCGCGTATGGGCTGGGTCGTGCCTACGACGCGCTGGGCCAGTACGACAAGGCGGTGGCCGCTTTCGAGCGGGCCCGCGGCATGACGGGCGCCGAACAGCTGGGTCTGGACCGGCGCCTGGGCAGCGCGCTGGCGGGCAAGGGCGACAAGGCGGGGGCGAGCGTCGCGCTGCAGCGCTGCATCGACAACCGTCGCGGCAGCCACGGCGACATGGAGGACTGCCGCAAGCAACTGGCCGCGCTGGGGAACTGACGGCCAGCTTTATGATTCGCGCCTTCTCGACGCGGTAAAGCTCCCTCATGTTGGTCCATCCCCAGTTCGACCCTGTCGCCATCAACATCTTCGGATGGCCGATCCATTGGTACGGGCTGATGTACCTGGCGGCGTTCGGCCTGTTCCTGTGGCTGGGCAACCGCATGGTCCGCAAGCCCTGGAACGCGGCGCGCGGCTGGACCCGGCGCGACATCGACGATCTGCTGTTCTACGGCGTGCTCGGCGTGGTGGTGGGCGGCCGGCTGGGTTACGTGCTCTTCTACAAGCCGGCCTACTACTTCAGCCACCCGGGCGAGATCCTGGCGGTGTGGCAGGGCGGCATGGCCTTCCACGGCGGCCTGCTGGGCGTGATCGTCGCGTTGGGCTTCTTCGCGTGGCGGCGCGGCTTCCACTTCCTCGAAGTCGGCGACATCGTCGCGCCGTGCGTCCCCACCGGCCTGGCCGCAGGGCGCCTGGGCAACTTCATCAACGGCGAGCTGTGGGGCCGTCCTGCCGATGCCGACCTGCCGTGGGCCATGGTCTTCCCTCAGGCGCACGATGCGGTGCTGACGCCGCGCCATCCCTCGCAGCTCTACCAGTTCCTGGGCGAGGGCGTGCTGCTGTTCATCGTGCTGTGGCTGTTCGCGCGCAAGCCGCGGCCGATGGCGGCGGTGTCGGGGCTGTTCCTGGTCGGCTACGGCGTGGCACGTTTCGTCGTCGAGTTCTTCCGCGAGCCCGACAGCTTCCTCACGCTGGACAAGCAGCCGCTGCACCTGAGCCAGGGCCAATGGCTGAGCGCGCCGATGATCGTCGTCGGCCTCCTCATGATGCTGTGGGCCTACCGGCGCGCGGCACGACTCCAGGCGTCCCCCGCGACCCGTTGAGACCCCCATGCGTCAGATCTTCTTCGATACCGAAACCACCGGCCTGAATCCTGAATCGGGCGACCGCGTCGTCGACATCGGCTGCGTGGAGATGGTGAACCGTCAGCTGACGGGCCGCCATCTGCACTTCTACCTGAACCCCGAGCGCGACATGCCCGAGGAGGCGTTCCGCGTCCACGGGCTGAGCATCGAGTTCCTGTCGGACAAGCCCAAGTTCGCGCAGATCGTCGACGAGTTCCTCGAGTTCATCCGCGACGCGGAGCTGATCGCGCACAACGCGGCCTTCGACGTCGGCTTCATCAACGCCGAGCTCAAGCGCTGCGGCAAGGCGCCGCTGCACGAGTGCGTGGAGAGCGTGCGCGACACGCTGCTGATGGCGCGGGACATGTTCCCGGGCAAGGCGAACTCGCTGGATGCGCTGTGCCGCCGGCTGGAGGTCGACAACAGCAACCGCGGCCTGCACGGCGCGGTGAAGGACGCGGAGCTGCTGGCGGAGGTCTTCATCCGCCTGACGCGGGGTCAGGACTCGCTGGTCATCGACGACAGCGCGTCCTCGTCGTCGGGGGAGGGCGGTCAGCTGGAAGTCGTGGCCATCGACTTCAGCGCCTTCGACCTCCCGGTGATCGCCGCCACGGCCGAGGAACTGGCGTTGCACGACAAGGCGTTGGTGGACCTCGACAAGGCCAGCGGCGGCAAGCGCATCTGGCAGGTGCCGGCGGCCGCCTGAGAGACGAGAACTCAAAGAGTTCTTGAATCGCGTCAAATTCTCATGGCATAATCTTCGACTTTCCCGGACATCCAAAACCGCAGTGCAAGCAACGACGCAAGCCGTTGTGCAAGCGGTGGTTGAGGACGACAAGACCGGGCGGTTAGCTCAGCGGTAGAGCACTGCCTTCACACGGCAGGGGTCGCAGGTTCGAACCCTGCACCGCCCACCAAAGTCTTCTGAAAAGGTGCTTTGGATTCTTGTTGAAAGTCGGAGAAAAGTTCGGCGATGAGCCCGGTCCAGATACCGGGCGGTTAGCTCAGCGGTAGAGCACTGCCTTCACACGGCAGGGGTCGCAGGTTCGAACCCTGCACCGCCCACCAGATCAACCCCGTCAACGCAAGTTGGCGGGGTTTTTTCTTGGCGCGGGTGGGGCATCAGGCCGCGCCGATCTGTTCGCCGCGATCGAGGTCCTGGTCTTGGAGTTCATCAACCACCTCGCTCAGGCGTTGAGCGATACCGATCCAGGCGAGGTCGGTGTTCCCGATCTCGGACAGCGTCGTCGGCAGTCCGCTGCCTTCATGTGGGCCGAGCACGGGAAGCTCGCCCAGCGCGACGCCGTCCGGATGGCTGTCCGGGCGCAACTTCTCGTAGTCGCAATGGTCCAGAAGCACCGGGCAGACGCGAATGCGGTCCGGAAAGCGGCGCAGGCGCTCCATCGCCAATCGGGCCTCGAGTCCCATGCAGAACTCGGAAGCCAGGTAGCGGCGGCTCAGCAGCAGGATGAAGATGTCGCCGTGCGCCATGGCGGCTTCAAGCGCTTGTGACCGGTCCTGGTCAACCGAGATCAGATCCGAGTGGACATGCACCTCCGCCCGTTCCTCGGCATGGAGGCTGGACAGGTGTTGATACAGCGATTGGGCGGCAGACTGGTCCTGAAGTGCGTAGGACACGAGGATGCGAGGTAGGCGCCGAGCGGGCTCGGTGGGCGGTCTGGCTGACGTCTGCTCGATGTCCGGCGCGTGCCGTTCATGCAGCGGCTCATGCAGGGAAGGCGACGAGAGCAGTGCGAGCAATGATGCGCGGGCATCGCCGCCGAGTCGGCCCTTTGGCGCATGCAGCGGATCGGCTTTTGCGAAGGCGTCGGTGCTGCCCTTGAAAATCCGTCCGTAGCGACGCATCGAGGGCGGGAAGTCGTCAATGCCGATGGGGACAAGGAAACGGAGCTGATAACGTCGATCGCCGTGGGAACGATCGACTGCGGATCGCCATTCGGTCCAGTACCCGCCCTTCTTGCGTGCATCGGCCGCGGCGGACAGCACTGGCATGAAGTAGTCGCAATGGGCGAGAGCCTGTTCGATCCGCCGGTTCTCTTCATCGGAGAACTCGGCCACCGTCACGTCGCACCAGTGGCAATCAAAGCCGAGCGTCTCCAACTCTTGCACCAGCGTGCGCACTACTTCAACGTCCTCTTGCGCATAGCTGATGAAAATGGAGGGTCGACGTACCGTCGAACCATCCACGGCCAGCGGGACGACGCCGACGTCGTGCCATCGGCCGTCGGGACGCCATTCGCGGCTCGTCAGGCGCATGGGCTGCGCGCGTGCGCCGCCTCGCGGGCCGCCGGAACGCACGGCCAGTTCGATCACATGAACGCGGGTCGGAACCCCGAACAGGTTGTGGAGGTAACCCGCGGAGGACACCATCAGCCCCCGCTTCGTCCGTACCCAGTAGGGGCGTTTGCGGCCTGGCGCATGGCCATGCATCAGCAGTCCGACGCCGAGTGAAGCGAGTCGCTCCTCGACGGCGTTCCAGTCCAGCAGCGCGGCGCGGGGGTGGTGCATCAGAGCGATGCCCGTGCCGGATGTCAGCCGCTCGTCGTTGAGCCCGACGAGTTGCTCTCCGCCCAGTTCGACGGCGTCGTTCTGCGGATTGGAGGGCCAGGCCGTGTCGAGCCCGATGAGGGAGACGATGGCACCGCCGCCCAGATCCAGCCGCTCCAAATAGCCGAGTTGTTCGTCGGGCTGGATCTTGTTCAGGCGACGCAGCCACTTGCGGAATCCCCACTGCTTTCGGAATGGATCCAGCGGGAAGCCCGCTCTGGAGGCCGGCGTTTTGGTCGTGAACCCACCCTGCTCATGGTGGATGTCGTGATTGCCAGGGACGCAGAAGAATCGATCCAAGGGGACATCCAACGTTTCAAGCATTTCCCGGACGAACTGCTCGGCCTGGTCGAATTCCTCCTCGGCGCCCGTTTCTGTGATGTCCCCGGTAAAGCAGACGAGATCGATCGCGCCCGCCAGGGTGATCCGTTGCAGGTTCTCCTGCCAGGCCTTGCCCAATGTGGGACGCTTGCGCCAGTCCGCGACGTCGGGCTCCATGCCGATGTGCAAGTCCGACAGATGCAGGATCCGAAGCGTGCGGACGTCGCTCCGCGTCGCCATGCCGGTGACGCTCGCCGCCGCGCTCGGCGCCCTTGCGGCGACGGGAGTCGCCTCCTCGGCCGCGGGTGCCGGCGCCTCCTGCCGGTCCCGCAGAGCCCGCAAGCGCCTGGACACCTCCACGAAGGACTTGGCCGACGCAGGCAGCCATTCCGAGCCCGCAGGATCGAGCAGCAAGGCGTTGAAGGTCGCCAGCTTGCGGCCGGAAGCCGTCTCGACGAACTGCCGGATCGCCTCCTTCGAATCCGCCATGGCTTCGTCCAAGGTCCGCTGCTCCTGCGTCGACAGCGATCCGGACAGCCACTCCCGCAGCCCCTGCACGAAATCGAAACTCAGCTCCTCGGTGCGTACGTCCGCTGGGGAGGTCCGCCGCAGCAGGTCTGAGAGCAGCACTTCCGCCATCGGCGTCAGTGCGCGCGGTCCGGGCATGGACTGAAGCAGCAAGCGCATGACGGGCAGCGTGATCCAGGCGCCGGACAGCAGGCGCAGCAATGCGAAGGCCTGTGGAGAAGCGATGGCGCGGAAGCGCTGGACCTGTTCGCGCAGGGCCGCGGTGGCATCGGCCGGTACTGGTTCAGCCGGGCGATGCGCGTTGTCGGGGGAACGGGAAAGGTCGACCGACGCATGCGCCACCGCGCGCGGCGACATGACGAATTCCGCCCAGCGCGCGACCGCGTCCGATTGCAGTGACAACATGGGTACGACGCCCGATGCGCCTTCGCGCGCCCAGGTCGCCATCCAGGGATCGCGCCTGAGCAGTTGCCGGTTGGTCGCCGCGCGTTCCCGGCTGCGAACGCGCTCCCGGGCCTCGCCCAGCGCGGTCGCGCCCCAGGACGTTTCCGGCAGCAGTTGCACGACCGCCACCACGGCCCTCGCCGCCAGTCCGCGCACGAAGCCGCGCAGCGGTTCGACGTCCCACCCGGCGGCGGCCCCGTGCGTCAGCACCCAGACGAGCTGCGGATGCTGGCCCTGCAGCATCGCGTGCGGCGCGCAAGGCATGCCGGAAGCGGTCCGGACATGGAGCGCATCGCCACTCACGGACCATCGCCACAGCCCCACGCGCCGGAACGCGCCGTGTCGGGCGAGCAAATGCTGCAGCTCCCGCAAGGTGTCCTCGAACACCCGCATCGTGTCGTCCTGCTCTGCCAGCAGGACCATGTCGAACCACCGTTCCGGCACCGGACGCAGCACGGGCGTCAGCGCCGGGGCGGCCCGTCCCGGTCCGGCGATCATCAGGGCGTCCGCGCTCGCCTGCGCGCTGGCCTCGGCGGTGGCTTCGGCATCGACCATCCGATGGATGGGGGAAGGGCGGCGTCGCAGGAAGGGGCGCAGCGCGCGCTCGAACGCGGCGCGTCCGGGCAGGGCGTCGGCAGCGGGCACGGGCACCTTGCGCGCGTGCAGTTGCAGTTCGTTCTCGCTGCCGACCTGGGGCGCGAAGAGCAGTATGGTCGGCGCCGGCGGAGCGGGGTCCGGTACAGGGCGGGTCGAGGAGCCGCCGTCCCCGTGCGCCGGGTCGGCTGTGCGCCCGTCCCGGTCCGACTCCTTGTCCCCGGTGTCGACCTCCTTTCCGGTTTCGCCGTCCGCCGCGTCATCGTCGGACGATGCCAGGTCCGGCAGCACGCGCGCGAGCCAGAGCGCGTCGGCGCGCGTCAATGCGTCGGCCGTCGTCGGAGCGGCGTCCAGCAGACGAAAGGCCTCCGCCAGCCGGCGCTCTGCGGACACGACCTAGGCCCCCAGGCTCTGGAACAGCACGTCCAGGACTTCCTGACTCTCCTTGGGCGAGAGCCCGCGGCGCAGGCTGGCGAGGTAATGCGCGTTGAGCAACTGGTCGTTGGCCAGGGCGGACTGCCCGCGGCGCTTCATGAACTCGGCGATCAGCGCCGTCATGTCCTCGTCGCCGGCCAACGCGGGCAGGTGCGCGTCGAGGATGTCCCGGAGCTGGTCTTTCTCAGGGTCCTGCAACGTGCATTGCACGCAGCGTCTGAGGAAGGCAGCGGGGAAGTCGCGTTCGCCGTTGCTCGTCATGACGATGAAGGGGTACTCCCGGAAACGCACGACCCCGCGATCGACGATGAGCGACCTGCCCTCGCAGGTGCGCACCTTGGCGCTCGCGTGGTCGTCGGCGATGCGCTGCAGCTCCACAATCGGGAACTCGCCCAGATCGAGCGCCGCCAGCAGGTCGTTGGGCAGGTCCACGTCGCTCTTGTCAATCTCGTCGATGAGCAACGCGCGCGGCGCTTCGGCGGCGGTCGCCGCGAGCGCCGTCCCGAGTGGCCCGAGGGAGATGAAGCTGCCGAGTTCGTCGGCTTCGCCGCGCGTGCCCTCGGCGCCGGCGTCCTGCCGACGGGCCTGCTGCTGCTGGATGTGCTGCAGCCGGGCCAGCGCGTCGTAGCGGTAGAGGCCGTCGGCGAGCGTCGACCGCGAGTTGATGTTCCAGCTCAGCACGTCGCCCAACCGTAGGTGCCGCGCCACCGCGTGGACCAGCGAACTCTTTCCCGTGCCGGGGTTGCCCGTGATCAGCAGCGGACGGCGCAGGTGCAGGGCGACGTTGACCGCCTGCACCACCGGATCCGGCGCGCGGAAGGTGCTCGCGATCGCCTCGCGGCGCGCTTCACCCGGACGACGCCAGGGCGGCGGCTCCGGCAGTCTGGCCTTCTCCGTCATGGGCGGGGCGGACGGGTCGTAGATCTTCCAGGTCGTGGCCATGGTGGGGCTCCGGCGGTGGTGTCAGGAAGCGGGCGCGGTCAGGCGCCCCATCAGTTCGTAGGGATTGCGGGACGGCTCGTCGATGAACAGCACCACGTGTTTCGCCTTCCCGGACTTGCGCGCCTGGCGCAGCGCCTCGGGCAGGTCGGGGACATGGCGCTGAGCGAGGCACACCAGCACGGCGGCCTTGAAGCCGGCGTTGACCATGCCTTCGTCGCAGGGCCAGACCATGTAGGGATCGCCGGCGAGCAGGGCGTCGAGGAAGGGACGGAAGTTGCGGCCCTTGCTCGAGGGCGCCGGCGGCACGTACGGGAGGGCCACCACATGGGCATCGGCGTGATCGGCCGGATCGAACGGGTCGTCGGGGAAACGGCAGACCAGTTGCCCGCAGCGCTCCGCCTTGGCGGAGATGTCGCCGCCGCGCCGACGCCAGTCGGCGGGCTTCGAGAGCTGGTTGCCCTCCAGACGGTCCCGCCAGCGCCAGCTGACCGGCCACTCCTCGCAGAAATCCCGGTCCAGGCGGACGTCCTGCAGCCCTGCGAGGCCGCCGTAGTCCTCCTGGAACGTGGTCCAGTCGGGTTGCCCGCACAGCAGCAGCAGCGGCGCCATCAGTTCCACCTGCACCTCGCGCGCGCCGCGGTGTTTCACCGACCCGGCCAGGGCATGGAGCTGTTCGCCCAAGGTCGCGGGGGCCGGCGCCTCGCCGAGTTCGAGGCTGCGTTGATGCTGGATCCAATGGCGCGTCAACCGCGGCCGTTCACCGGACAGCTCCAGCTCGGCATACAGCCGCACGGGGCCGCTCGGCGGGGGCGGCCCGCGCAACGCGTTCGCGAGGTGGGGGCTCAGCATGTCGTCGCGGCCCAGCGCCTTGAACAAGGCCGCCGTTTCAGGCCGGGTGACTGGCGCGCTGTCCTGCCGGGCTGCCTCCGCGCCCAGGCAGAGCAACTGCGTCAGCGCGGACAGGGCCCGGGCCAGTTCGCCGAGGTCGAGGGCCCACAGCAGCAGTTCACGCAGTCCCGCCTGGCGCGGGACGGGCCGCACGTCGGTGTCCGCCACCACGGCGGCGAGTTCCTGCCAGCGGGACCGCGTCAGCCCGAGTTTCGCGGCGAGCGGCTCCCAGTTCAGGACCAGCTCCACCCGGCGCCACGCGTCACGCAGCAGGTCGCCCTCCGCGGCGTCGGGGCCAGCCGCGGACAGCTCGACGGCCAGCGCCGCCACGGTCCGGTTCCTTGCGGCGTCGGCGAGCTTGCCGAGCAGGTCCGCACGGCTGCCCAGCTCGCGCCACAGGTGGCGGAAGAGCGGCACTGGCAACTCCGCGCGCTTTTCCTGTCTCACGAACTCCGCCTGCACCGCGTCGCCGTGCTCGGCCCGTGCCGCGAGCCTGGCGTTGAGCATCAGGTCCAGGACGGGCGACTCCAGCAGCTGGGCCTTCAGGTTGTCCACGCCGCTGAACCTGATCTCGACATGCACCTCCTGGACCTGCAGGCGCTCGACATGCCGACGCTGTCGATCGGCCTGCGCGGCGTCATGGACATGGCGAGGGCCACGCGGCGCCTCGACCCGGGGACTGGCGACGAACAGGCGTCGACGGTGATAGTGGGCCAGCCACGCCTCCCATTGCGTGTAGGTCAGCGGCTCGGCATCGGGACCGACGTGCGGAGCAAGACCCGGCACCCGGACGACCAGGTCCGGATACCGCTCCAGGAGCGCCCCGACCGAAGGCGGCGGCGCGTCTGCGCCGCACGCGTCGCCCACCAGATGGATGACGGCGTCGCACGCCCGGATGTAGTCGTCCAGCTTGAGCAGGGTCGGCACGCCGCCGGCCTTGAAGTGCTCCTGGATCTTGACGACGACCCCGGAACGCTCGAGCGCATGCCGCAGCGGCTCGCGATAGATGTCGAACTCGGCGCTCGCCGCGGAGATGAAGAGCTTGATGTCCACGCAATGAGCGCCATCGGAAGGAGGCGTCCAGCCTAACGGCCCCTTCCACCTCGACCCGGCGGTTCCTCATCAGGATTGAGGATGTCCGATCCGGCTCGCGCCGTGCCGCGTCCCCGTCCCACACCAGAATCCGCCCGACAACCGGGCCGCGTGGGAGGGACGCATGACCGACAGGAACGATCCATCGGCATTGCCGAGCGAAGTGCGCTTCATCGTGCCGGGCACGGCCCTTGGCGCGGGCACCCGGTCCGGCGGCGGCGCAATGCCGGCCTCCGAGCACGGCGAGGTCACGCAGGCGGTGCGGGTCGGCGCGCGTCGCAGCGGCGGCGGCGATATCACCATGACCGCCGTGCCCGGCAAGGACGTGGTCGAAATCGTCATCGCCAACGGGCCGACACTGGTGCTGCACCCGCAGGACGCGCTGGAGCTGCTGCGGGCCCAGCAGGGCGGCGTTCCCGCCGTCGGCCGCGACGGCCGGGCGCCGGCGGTCGACGAGGTCGTCGTGGCGTCGCAACTGGCCTGGCGCGGCCTGGACGGCGAGGCCGACGGTGTCGCCCGCGGCGGTTTGTTGCCGGCGATCGGCGGCGTCGTGCTCGACGCGGTCCGCGTGGTGCGTCGCAAGCTCGTCGGCGAAGCCGCGACCTGGACCGCCGCGGAGATCGGACAACGGGTGGACAGCCAGGTCGACGCCGGCGTCTATGCGCTCTCGGCCAACGCCCTCGGCCCGCTCAAGGGGCGCACGCCCGTCCGGGACTTCATCCGGACCGCGGCTGACGGCGCCACGCTCGTCCTGATCCACGGCACCTTCTCCAGCACCGCGGGCACGTTCGCCAAGCTCTGGTCGGTCCACCCGACCCGCGTGAAGACCCTGTTCGAGCGCTACGACGGGCGCGTCTACGCGCTGGACCATCCCACGCTCACCGCCGGCCCCTTCGCCAATGCGCTGACGCTCCTGCAGCGCGTGCCCGACAACGCGCAGCTGCACCTGCTGACGCATTCGCGCGGCGGGCTGGTGGCCGAGATCGTCGCCCGCGTCGTCAACGGCCAGGGCCTGGACGAGGCCGCGCTGCGCCCGTTCGCCGGACCCGGCTTCGAGCAGCACCGCCGCGACCTCAAGGCCTTGGAGAACCATGCCGGCCGGGGCATCCGGGTGACGCGCGTCGTGCGCGTGGCCTGCCCCGCGCGCGGCACGCTGCTGGCGTCACGCCGGCTCGACGCGTACGTCTCCGTGCTGCGCTGGGCGCTGGAGCTGGCGGGCCTGCACGTCCTGCCGGCGCTGGTAGAGTTCCTCGGCGCCGTGGCCGAGCGGCGCCTGCGTCCCGACGAACTGCCGGGACTGCAGGCGATGGTGCCGGACTCGGCCACCACGCAGTGGCTCACGCAGCCGACCGATCGGCCGCTCGTGGGCGAGCTGCGCGTCGTGGCCGGCGACATCCAGGGCGACACCGTCCTGAGCTGGCTCAAGACACTGCTCACCGACGCCTTCTACTGGACCGACCACGACCTCGTCGTGCAGACGCGCTCGATGTACGGCGGAGCGCCGCGCGGCGAGGGCGGCGCCAGTTTCGTCCTCGATCGCGGCGCCAAGGTCAGCCACTTCCGCTACTTCGAGAACGAACTCACCGCGGCCGCCATCGTCGACGGGCTGCTCGCCAAGACACCGCCGGCGGGTTACCGGGCCATCGGCCCGCTGTCCTGGTCCGGCGAGAGCGCCAGCGGCGACCGCGCCGCCGCACGCGGCGCCGATCCGTCGCTGCCCGCCGTCTTCGTGCTACCGGGCATCCTCGGCTCCCATCTCAAGGTGGCGGGCCGACGCATCTGGCTGAGCTGGCGTTTCCTCAACAACCTCGAAGGCATCGCCTATCCCGACGCGGCGGCATCGCCGGACGGTCCCATCGGCGCCACCTACGACGATCTGATCGCCCACCTGCGCCGCACGCACGACGTCCGGCAGTTCAGCTTCGACTGGCGGCGTCCCATCGAAGAGGAGGCGGTCCGCCTGGCCGACGAGGTCGACGAGGCGATCAAGCTGCGCAGGAGCAGCGGCCAGCCGGTGCGCATCGTCGCGCACAGCATGGGCGGCCTGGTCGCGCGCACGATGCAGCTGGAGCGGCCCGGCGTGTGGGACGCCATGTTCCAGCACCCCGGCGCGCGGCTGCTGATGCTGGGCACGCCCAACGGCGGCTCCTACGCGCCGATGCAGGTGCTCAGCGGCGACGATACCTTCGGCAATCTGTTGAGCATGTCCGGTAGCCTGTTCGACGGGCACGCCGCCCGCCAGCTCATCGCTGGCATGCCGGGGCTGCTGCAGCTGCAGGCCGACCTGCTGGACGAGCGGCTCGGCCTCGGCCGGCCCGACGGGTGGGCCGCGTTGCAGAAGGCCGACGTCGACGCAGTGCAGCGGCGCATCGACGCGCTCAGCTGGTGGCACCGCGACCTGCTGCAGCAGAAACCGCTGCTGTGGGGCCTGCCCGACGGCAAGACGCTGGCGCGGGCGGTCGCGCTGAGGCGGCGGCTCGACCAGCAGGGCCAGGAACTGCCGAACGCCGACCAGGTGGTCCTCGTCGTCGGGCGGGCCGACTTCACGCCGGCGGGCGTGCGCGTCGCCGTGGACGGCGTGCAGTACCTCGGGGCCTCCGACGGCGGCGACGGCCGCGTCACGCTCGAGCGCGCCATGCTCCCGCGGGTCAGGACCTGGCAGGCCGCCGGCACGCACGGCGACCTGCCCGACCTGGAGGGGTGCTTCGAGGCCTATGTCGAGCTGCTGAAGACCGGCACCACCGGGAAGCTGGCCGGGATAGGCGCGGGCACGCGCGGCGCCGGCGACGGCGTGGCCGCCCGGGCCGGGACCGCGCTCGTGGCCCTGCGCGCGACGCGCGGCGGCGGCGGCGAGCCGCCCGAGACGGCCGACGCGGTGTTCCGCACCGGCGGCGACACGCCGCCGCCCGACGGGAACGCGACGCTGCCCGGTCGGCTGGAGGTGCGCCTGGTCAACGGCGACCTGCGGCTGCTGGCCGGACCGCTCATGCTCGGCCACTACCGCTCCTTCGAACTGACGGGCGCCGAGGCGGTGGCCGACCGCCTGCTCGGCGACCTCATGGGCAATGCGCTGAAGACCGGCGCCTATCCGACGGCCATCGGCGCGGTGCAGGTGTTCGGCAACCACCATCGCCGGCCGGACGACCCGTCGCTGCTGCCGAGGCCGTCGGCGGTGGTCGTCGTCGGACTGGGCGAGGAGGGCGAACTCAATCTCACCCAGCTGTGCGACACCGTGCGCCAGGGCGTGCTCGTCTACGCGCAACGCGTGGCCGAGCAGCGCGACGCCGGCACCGGCTTCGACCTGTCGGCCACGCTGATGGGCAGCGGCGGCAGCAGCATGCCGGTCGCCACCTCCGCCCACGCGATCGCGATGGCCGTGCAGCAGGCCAACCGGCGGCTGGCCGCAGTCGGCTGGCCGCAGGTGCGCACCCTGCAGATCGTGGACCGATACCTGGACCGTGCGTCGGAGGCCTTGCAGGCCCTGCGTGCCCTGTCGGACACCTTGGCGCAGGACCTGGTCGTGGCGCCCCAGATCCGCCGGGCCGCGGGCGCCTTGCGTCGCCCGCCCGAGGCCGGTTATCGCGGCGTCGACTATGACTTCGTCGCCGTCGCCCAGGAGGACGAGTGGTCGCCGCTGCAGTTCACGCTCGACACGCGTCGCGCCCGCAGCGAGGTCAACGCCGTGAGCACCCAGAGCGCCCTGGTGCGCAAGCTCATCGAGCAAGGCGCCTTCAACGGCAGCGGCCGCGACACGCAGACCGGACGCAGCCTCTTCAAGCTGATGGTGCCGCTGGAGATCGAGCCTTTCCTGGCCGAGTCGACGCAGGTGGTGCTGCAGCTGGACCATTTCTCGGCGCAATACCCGTGGGAGCTGCTGGACACCGCGCCGCCCGAGGAACGCGCGGCCGGCGACCGGCGCCCGTGGGCGCTGCGCTCGCGCCTGCTGCGCAAGCTGCGCACGCCGGACTACCGCGAGACGCCCCGCTACGCCGGCCAGAACGGCGCGGTGCTCGTGATCGGCGAGCCCCAGTGCGACCTGTCCCGCTACGGCTCGCTGCCGGCGGCCGAGCGCGAGGCGCGCCAGGTGGTCGCCGCGTTCTCGGACGCGGCGGGTCGGGGCGGGCGGGCCTACAACCTGATCCCGCTGCTGCACGGCGACGCGGCCGCGGTCACCAACGCGGCCCTGGGCGACAACTACCGGATCATCCACGTCGCCGGGCACGGCGATTTCCAGACCGTGCGGCGCCGGGACGGTGACGTCAGGATCGGCGGTGTCGTGCTGTCCGACGGCATGTTCTTCGGTCCTGACGAAGTCCGCGCCATGCGCCGGGTCCCGGACCTGGTCTTCATCAACTGCTGCCACGTCGGTCGCATGGAGGACGAGGCCCTGAAGGCGCGCGCCGCCTTCACGCGCAGCACGCCCGTCTTCGCCGCCAGCGTGGCCGAGGCGCTCATCGACATCGGGGTGCGTTGCGTCGTGGCGGCCGGCTGGGCCGTCGGGGACGCGCCGGCGGCGGCCTTCGCGCAGCGCTTCTACAAGGAGCTGCTCGACGGCGAGCCTTTCGTCGAGGCCGTGACGCGGGCGCGCGAAGACATCTGGATCCGGTACCCCGACAGCAACACATGGGCCGCGTACCAGTGCTACGGCGATCCGGGCTGGCGCCTGATGGAGGGCACCCGTCCCGCGGGCGGCAAGGCCACGCCGCCGGTCGCGTCGGCCGAGGGGCTGCTGCTGCGCCTGCAAGGGCATGCCCAGGAGCTTCAGCATGGCGACGATGCCAGCCGGGCACGGACGCGTGCCGAGTTGACGGCGCTCGATACCGCCTACGGCGAGACGTGGCGGGAGATCGGCGAAGTCTGCACGGCCTTCGGCGCGGCCTATGGCGAGGACTTCCAGACCCGGCTGGCGATCGAGTGGTACGAACGCGCCCGGGTGGCGTCGGACGGCAGCGGCAGCATCAAGGCGCTGCAGCAGCTCGGCAACCTGAAGGCGCGCGACGGCGAGAAGGGCGGGAACCTCGAGGCGATCGAGCAGGCGATAGCCCTGCTCGACAACGCGTTCGCCCTCGCGCCGACGCCGGAAGGCGCCAGCCTGCTGGGATCGGCATGGAAGCGGCGGGCGATGGTCGAGGAGAACATCGCCGGGAAGTACAACACCCCTCGCTCCGTCCAGGCGCTGCAGCGGGCCCGCGAGTACTACGCGGACGCGGAGCAGCGTGCCCGCGCGGCGGGCGCCGACGACCTGTTCTATCCCTTGTCCAATCGCATCGCGCTCGACGTGAGACTCGGGCACCCGGCGACGGACGCCGACCTGGACGCGGCCCGGGCGTGGTACGACGTCAAGCTCGGACGGGACCCGGACTTCTGGTCCGCAGTGGGGCGGCACGTCGAGCTTCAGCTCTTCAAGGCCGTCGGGCAAGGCGACGTGGCGGGCAGCTGCGAGGTCCTGCTCGAGGAGATCCGGAGCCTGCGGCTGCACACGTCCTCGCAGCGGCTGTGGAACTCGGTCGCGTCGCAGGCGGGATTTCTGCTCAAGCCGTACCTGGCGCGCCCGAGCCTGTCCGAGGAGGAGCGGGCGGCGGTGGGGAGCGTGCTGGCCGCGATGGGGGCGGAAGTTCCGCCGACACGGACTCCTCCAGTTCCCGCCCCGGCCCCGGCTGCGCCTGCCCGCAGACGCGCGCCCGCGAAGGTGGCCGGCAAGGCGCCGGCCCCCCGTGGGAAGACGCCCGGCAAGCCCCGCAAAGCCGGCTAGAGATCGCCCATGACCTTCGAACACCACGCGTTCATCAGCTACGCCCATCTGGACAACGAACCGCTGACGCCGGGCGACAGGGGCTGGGTGTCGCAGTTCCACGCCACGCTCCAGACGCTGTTGTCGCAGCGGCTTGGCGAGAAGGTCAGGATCTGGCGCGACGAGAAGCTGGCGGGCAACGACATCTTCTCCGACGAGATCTTCGAGCAGTTCGCCCGCACCGCGCTCCTGGTCTCGGTGCTGTCGCCGCGATACCTGAAGTCGGAATGGTGCGGGCGGGAGTTGACCGCCTTCGTCGGACGGGCCGGCGATCGCGGCGGCCTGGCGGTGGGCAACCGCAGCCGTTTCATCAAGGTCGTGAAGACGCCGCTCGGCGAGTCACCGCCGGAGGCGCTCGCCGCCGTGCTGCAGCAGACGCTCGGCTTCGAGTTCTATCGCGAGGACATGGACCCCGAGGAAATCGACCCGGCCTTCGGCGAGGAGTTCCGCGCGGAGTTCCTGCGCCGGGTGAGCCGGCTCGCCGTGGCCATGGCCGAGAGCCTGCGGGAGATGGCCCGGCAGGATGCGCAGGAGAAGGATGCGCAGGAGAAGGACGCCCGCCCAGTCGCCGCGGACGGCGCGAGCGCCCCGGCGGAGGCGGCACGCGCCGTCTTTCTGGCCGAGTGCGGCCGCGATCTGCGTCCCTTGCGCGAGGAACTCGCGGCCGACCTGCGCAGCCACGGCTTCGAGGTGCTGCCCGCCCAGGCGCTGCCGGGCACCGAGGACGCGCTCAGGGACGAGTTGGCGCGCCTGCTGCCCCGCTGCGCCTGGGCCGTGCATCTGGTGGGCAGCAGCACCGGCCCCGTCCCCGACGGGCCGTCCGGCCGGTCGTTGGTGGCGCTGCAGAACGAGGCGGCCGCCGAGCTGGCCGTCGAGGGGCGCCTGCGGCGCTTGATCTGGATCCCGGACGCCGCCCGGGGCGAGCGGCCGGAGCAGCAGGTGTTCATCGAGGCGCTGCTATCGAGCGCCGCCCTTCAGGCGGGCGCCGATCTGCTGCGGGGTCAGGCCGAGGCCCTGAAGGTGGCGATGTACCAGGTTTTCGAACGCGCGGCCGCCCCTGTCGCCGCGCCGTCCGATCGCCCGACGCCGCGCCCCGACGGGAAGCGCCTGCTGCACCTGTTGATGACCGCGGCGGACCGTTCGGCCACGCTGCCCTTGATCCGGCGGCTGCGCGCGCGCGGATTCGAGGTCACCCTGCCGTTGTTCACCGGTGAAAGCGCGGCCACGCTGCGCGCGGTCAATGGCGAACTCGCCGCCGCGGCCGACGTGCTCATGCTCTTCTACGGCGCCGGCGACGAGGCGTGGGCCTACTACCAGCGCAACGACCTGCGCAAGCAGGCCGCGAACTCGGCGCTTGCCGTTCCGATCTGGACGGCGCTTGCGGTCCCGGCGACGCCGGACAAGGAGCTGCTGCGCGACCTCGCCGACGCCGGCACGCTCGATCTCCTGCAGGGCGTGGACGCCGTGCCCGACGCGGCGCTGCCCGAGGCGGCCGCCATTGGCGAGGCAGAACGCCCATGAGCGCCGATCCCGCCGCCGGCAATCCGTATCCCGGCCTGCGACCCTTCAACGTGGACGAGGAGGACCTCTTCTTCGGCCGCGAGGCGCAGGTGGATGCGATGGTGGACAAGCTCGCCGCCACGCACTTCCTGGCGGTGGTGGGCACCTCCGGCTCCGGCAAGTCCAGTCTGGTCTTCTGCGGCCTGTTGCCCGCGCTGCATCGGGGGCTCATGGCCTCGACCGACGGCTGCTGGCGCGTCGCGGTCCTGCGTCCGGGCATCCAGCCGATCCGCGCGCTGGCCCAGGCCCTGGGCCGCCCGGGCGTGCTGCCGCCGACAGGCGCCGAGGAACTGGGCTTCACCCCGGAGGAACTGATCGAGGCCAAGCTGCGCATCGGCAAGCTCGGGCTGGTGGACGTGTACCGTGAGGCGCTTTCCCGGGACGACCCGCGCCGCAACCTGCTGATCGTCGTCGACCAGTTCGAGGAGCTGTTCCGCTTCCAGGCGCTGGCGGGAGCGGGGGCGACCTCATCCGCCACCTCCGCCTGCGCCTCCACCTCCGTCTCCGTCTCCGTCTCCGCCTCCGCCTCCGCCTCCGCCGCGATGCCCGGCCGCGCGCCCGGCGAGGGCACCGCCTTCGTGAACCTGCTGAGCGAAGTGACGAAACACCCGGAGCTGGCGCTGTATGTCGTGGTGACGATGCGGTCGGATTTTCTCGGTGATTGCGCCCAGTTCTTCGGCCTGCCGGAGGCGATCAACGCCGGGCAGTACCTCGTGCCGCGACTGACGCGCGACGAGCGCCGCGCCGCCATCGAGGGTCCCGCGCATCTGCGAGGCGCGGCGATCGACCCGGTGCTGCTGACCCGGCTCGTCAACGACCTTGGCGACGACCCGGATCAGCTCTCCATCCTGCAGCACGCGCTGCACCGGACCTGGGCCCACTGGGCGGCGGCGTCGCAGTCCGGCGTAGCCGCGAGGGCGCCCATCACGATGGCGGACTACGACTCGATCGGTACCATGGGCGGCGCGCTGAATCAGCATGCCGAGGAGGCCTACGGCTCGCTGCCCGAAGGGCGGCCGCGTCAACTGGCGGAGCTGCTGTTCAAGGCGATCACCGATCGCGGCACCGATGCGCGCGGCGTGCGCCGACCGACGCGGGTGGACACGCTGTGCGCGGTCCTCGGCACGTCGGTCCAGGAGCTCACGCCGGTGGTGGAGGCCTTCCGCGATTCGACCCGCGCCTTCCTCATGCCGCCCGCGGGCGTGCCGCTGCTGCCGGCCACCGTCGTCGACATCTCGCATGAAAGCCTCATGCGCGTGTGGCGTCGGCTCAGCGAGTGGGGCGATGACGAGGCGGCCTCGGCGCAGATCTATCGTCGGCTTGCCGAGTCCGCGCGCTTGCACGGTTCGGACCAGGCGCTGCTGCTGCGCGGTCCAGAGTTGATTGCGGCGCTCGCCTGGCACCGGCGGAGCAAGCCCAGCGCCTCCTGGGCCGAGCGTTACGGGGCGGGTTTCCAGGCCGCCATGGCTTACCTAGAGGCGAGTCAGCGGCATGCCGCCTGGTTGCGACTGCTGACGTGGGTGACCGGGATGCTGGGTGTCGCCGCGGTCTTTGCCGTCTTCGTCTTCTACGCATGGCGAGCTTCGGAAACCCGGGAACTGGCCCTCGCCTCCGCCAAGAACCAGGCGAGCGCGGCAGTGGCCCAAGTCGCGAAGGTGTCGCAGGAGAAGGCGGTGTCGGACCAGGTCGTGTCCGAGCTCTTCCGGTCGCAGGACGCGCAGCAGTACAAGCCGGTGGCCGGCGCGGCGGCGCAGGGGGCCGGGACGGCCGCGGATCCGCCGCTCGATCCCGCCGCGCCGCCTGTCTACATGCAGTATGGCGACTCGCGACAGAAGGACATGGCCCTGGGCCTGCAAAGGCAGCTCCGCCGTCTGGGGATGTACCGGGCCACCGGTGCGGAAGCGGTCGACACGGCGCCGAAGGTCACCGAGGTGCGCTATTTCGCCGCGGACGACAAGATCGCCGCGGAGGCCCTGGTCGCGCGCCTCAAGTTCTGGCGCATGGGGAGCCAGGTCACCGCGGTGCTCGTGAATGCGGGGGGCCTGCGGCCCCAGCCTCAGCAACTTGAAATCTGGTTGCGGCGCGTCGACGTCGCGCAGGTCGGCACGCTGGTGCAACGCCTCAGGGGAGATGACATCGACGACCGGCGGGCGGCATTGAGCCTCCTGATCGATGGATACAGCGCGGCGCCAGAAGCGATCGCAGCCGCGCTCGCCACGCTGTCGCCGGAGAACTACGGCGGCGTCAGCGGCGAAGGCGTGTTCAACACCTTGCGATTCCTGAGCCGCAGCGCGCCGGTCGCCTGGTCCTCCGACCTGGAGAAACAGGGCGCGCAGCTGATTGCCTACCTCGGCGACCGTCGGACCACGGGCGCCGGCGCGAGGTTCTCGGACGCCACCTCGAAAGAGATCGCCGCCCTCGAAGCGCTGCTGGAAGCGGTTCGCGCCAGACGGCCGCTGCCCTTCGGCGTCTGAACGCGAGCGTTTCCGCGAGCCGGACCGGAGGGCCGGCAAGGCGACAATCGCGCGATGCTGTCGCTGCTGCCGCCCTCGCTCATCGCCGTCATCCCGCGCTGTCTGCAACTCGCCCGGCAGCCGCTGCCGGACGGGCTCATGCCGCTGCGACTCGGGGACGTCACGATCGGTCGGGTGCATCCGATGCGCCAGGTCTTGCTCGCCGAGCTCTGGCCTGAACTGGAGCGCCGTGATGGCGCGTTGTGCTGGGACGCCGAGGCGCTCGATACCGAGGCCCGGTCCCAGCGCATCGGCGAGGTGGCGCTCGCCTTGAAGGAGCGCGGCGCCATCACCGGCTGGCGCGGCGAGCGCTACGCCTGCGAGCGCCCCGTCGAGGACCCCTGCACCGGGCGCGGCGAGGCGCTGTTCCGCCTGGAGCGCGCCGCCTTCCGCTTCTTCGGGCTCATGAGCCGCGCGGTGCACATCAACGGTTTCCTGCCGGGCGCGCGGCTTGTGTGCGGGCGGCGCGCGCCGTCGAAGGCGACCGACCCGGGCAAGCTCGACAACCTCGCGGCCGGCGGTCTGACCGCGGATGAAGACCTGGTCGACTGCGCGCGCCGCGAGTTGCTCGAGGAGGCGGGCGTGCCGATGACCCTCAGCGCCGCGGTGCAGGCGCGCGGCGCGCTGCGCAGCACGCGCATGGAGGTCGAGGGACTGCACGACGAGGTCCTGCACGTGTTCAGCCTTCAACTGCCCGCCGGCTTCTCGCCGCGCAACGGCGACGGCGAGGTCAGCGAGTTCCTGACGCTGGATCTGGAGACGCTCGCGCAACGGCTTGCCTCCGGCGAGTTCAGCCACGACGCCGCCGCGGTGAGCGCCTTCGGGCTCCGGCATTCGCACGCGCTGGCGGACCTGCGCGCCTGATCGACGATCGACTCCGGGCGTGACCGGCGAGGCTCGGCACAATCGCTCGCATGGAACAAGTCGATGCGGTGGTCATCGGGGCCGGCGTCGTCGGCCTCGCGGTCGGCCGGGCGCTGGCGATGCGCGGTCTGGAAACGCTGGTGCTCGAACGCGAGCTCGCCATCGGCACCGGCGTGAGTTCGCGCAACAGCGAGGTCATCCATGCCGGGCTCTATTACCCGGCGGGGTCGCTGAAGGCGCGCCTGTGCGTGCGCGGCAAACAGCTGCTCTACGCGCACTGCGAATCGCATGGCGTGCCGCATCGCCGTTGTGGAAAGCTCGTTGTCGCGACGTCGACGGACCAATTGCCGGGCCTGCGCGCGCTGCAGGCAAAGGCCGCCGTCAATGGCGTCGACGATCTGCGCTGGCTCACGCGCGAGGAGGCCCTCGCGCTTGAACCTGAATTGCAATGCGAGGCCGCGCTGCTCTCGCCGTCGACCGGCATCGTCGACAGCCACGGGCTGATGCTCTCGCTGCAGGGCGATCTGGAGCGCCACGGCGGCGCGGTCGCCTTCGGGTCTGCAGTGACCGCAGTGCGTCGCGACGGCGAGTCGCGCGTCGTCCATACCGCCGAGATGACGCTCAGCGCCCGCATCGTCGTCAACGCGACCGGGCTTCACGCGCCGCTGCTCGCCGCCGCGATCGACGGCCTGCCCACGCCGCCCAGCGCGCGCTTCAGCAAGGGCTGCTACTTCGCGCTGCAGGGGCGGGCGCCGTTCTCGCGGCTCGTGTATCCGATGCCGCAGGACGCCTGGCTGGGCGTGCACCTGACCTTGGACCTCGGCGGCCAGGCCCGCTTCGGTCCGGATGCGCAGTGGCTGGACGTCGAGCACCCCGAGGACATCGACTATGCCGTCGATCCTGCCCGCGCCGACGTCTTCTACGACGACGTGCGCCGCTACTGGCCGGCGTTGCCGGCCGGCGCGCTGCAGCCGGCGTACAGCGGCGTGAGGCCGAAGATCCACGCACAGCACGAGCCCGCGCCGGACTTCCGCATCGATGGCCCTGCCGAGCATGGCGTGCCGGGACTCGTGAACCTGATGGGCATTGAGTCGCCCGGCCTCACGAGTGCGCTGGCGATTGCCGAGGAGGTCATCGCCCGCTGCGGTCTCGCGTGAGTTCGCGGTCGTTCAGGGACGGCAGTGCGTGAGGTTTCGGCGCTTGCCGCCGGGGCCTCATGCACTGGCGGCCAAGCGCTGGGAGTCTGCAGGTGGAACAGGCCCGGCTCAATCCGCCGGCACGCGCAGCGCCCGGTCCCGTTCCTTCGCGATGCGCGCGGCGAAGTCTGCCGACGAGCCCCCGGTCGGCAGGTTGCTGACGTCGAGGATCTTGGAGCGGATCTCGGGCAGCCGCAGCGCTTCGTTGATGACGCCGTTGATCACGCGCAACCGGTCTTCGGGCACGCCGCGCGGCGCGAAGAGACCGAAGGTGGAGACCAGGTTCGCGTCGGGAAATCCGAGTTCAGCCAGGGTCGGCACGTCGGGCAGCACCGGCAGCCGCACCGGCGAACCGATCGCCAGTGCTTTCAACTTGCCTTGTCGCACGAACTGCAACTGCTGGGACGCGACGTTCGAGGACAGCAGCTCGAACTGTCCGCCGATCGCGTCGGTCAACTGCTGGCCGCCGCCCTTGTAGGGCACGTGGATGATGTCGACGCGCGCGGCGGCGCGCACCTGCGCCAGCACCATGTGGCCGACCGTCGCGTTGCCCGACGTTGCCCAGCGCAGGCGGCCCGGTGCGCGACGTGCGGCGGCGATCATCGCGGCGAAGTCGTTCGGCTTGAACGACGGGTGCGCGAGCACGAGGACCGGCGTGTCCATGATGCTGACGACCGGTGCCACCTCGGGTGTCGGCACGGTGGTCGAGGCCGGCACGAACACCAGCGGCGAGATCGCGCAGTAGGCCAGCGTGTGGCCGTCGGGCGCGGCGCGCGCGAGCGATTCCAGCGCGGTCAGCCCGCCCGCGCCGGCCCGGTTCTCGACAACCACCGGCACCTTGAGCCGCGTGCCCATGTGCTGCGCGAGCGCGCGTGCGGTCTCATCGCTGACGCCGCCCGGCGGATAGGCGACGAGGAGGTGGATGGTCCGCGTGGGCCAGGCGTCGCTGACGACGGGCGGGTTGCCCGCCTGCGCCTGCGCCGGCGTCGCAAAACCTGGCACCGCGACACCCGCGGCGGCATGAAGCAACGTGCGCCTACGCACCGCGGTGCTCCATCGCGATCCGGCGCGCCAGGGCGAGGAAGGTCGCGGTGGGGCCCTCCTGGTCATGCGAGCGATACGCGATCGTCAACGGTGCCTCCAGCCGCGCATGCTTCTCCAACGGCCGGAACACGATCGAATGCGCATGCACCCCGCGCATCGACGCCGGCACCACCGTGATGCCCGCGCCGGCCGCCACCAGGTTCAGGTTCATCATCATCCGGTCGACCTCGACGAAGCTGCGCGGCTTGACGCCGTCGCGCTCGCACAGCGCCAGCAGGTTGGCATACAGGCCGGGCGCGCCGGGGCGGCGGACGAGGATCAGGTCCTCGTCCTCGAGTTCCCCCAGCGGCACCGGCGTCGACGCCGCGCGCGGCACCGTCGCGAGCCGGTGGTCCAGCGGCAGCGCCAGCAGCGCCGGTTCGGTCAGCAGCGTCTCGAAGCTGACGCCCTCGGGTTGCGCCACCGGCACGCGCAGGAAGGCGCAGTGCAGCCGCGATTTGACGATCGACTCGATCAGCCCCGCGGCGTGGTTCTCGGTCATGGTCAACGCGATGCCCGGATGCTCGCCGCGACATTCGCGCAGCACCGCCGGCGTGAACGCGTGCGCCGCCGCCGAACTCGTGAACCCGATCGCCAGCAGCCCGTGCTGGCCGCCGGCCAGCCGGTCCATGCGGTCGCGCATGTCGTTGTAATCGCGCAGCAGCCGCTTCGCCTCGTCCAGGAACTGGCGGCCGCCGTCGGTCAGGGTCACGCCCTTCGGATGGCGGTGCAGCAGGGCGATGCCCAGCTCCTGCTCCAGCGTCTTGATCTGCTGGCTCAAGGGCGGCTGCTGCATGCCCAGCAGCGCCGCGGCGCGCGTCATGTGGCCGGTCTCCGCGACCGTCACGAAATAGCGCAGATGTCGGAGGTCCATGTCTGCGTTGTCTCCAGGTCCTCGGGCTCGCCGCGGCTTTCCTTTGCGGAAGCTACGTACGTCCCATATTCAAAACGTCTCGGACTCTGCGGATCAGTGTATTTGACGCTATGGAGGGCGGTCACTAAGGTCCGGCCCGGATACCTACAACAACCGACGGAGACAACGTTGATGAAGACGACACGACATTCGAGGGGCGTGCGCAACGCCTGGAACGCGCGCACGGCATTGGTTCTCGCCGCCGCTGCGGCATCGGCCGGCGCGGCGCACGCGCAGAGCGGCAGCAGCGTGCAGGTGTTCGGCCTGCTCGACATCGGCGTGCAGGCGCTGAAGGCCAGCGGCAGCGACACGCGCTACTTCGTGAACAGCGACGGCAACACCTCCAGCCGCTTCGGTGTGCGCGGGACCGAGGACCTGGGCGGCGGGCTGAAGGTCGGCTTCTGGCTGGAGTCGGCGGTCGCCGTCGACGACGGCACCAGTGGCGCGACCAGCACCAACAACAAGGACTCGGTGAGCGGCGGCCTGACCTGGGGCCGGCGCGCGACGGTGCAGATCTCGTCGGCCGACTGGGGCGAGCTGCGCCTGGGCCGCGACTACGTGCCGTCCTTCGGCAACCTGACCACGTCCATGCATCCGTTCGGGACCAATGGCGTGGGCAGCTCGGGCCTGCTGTTCTACCCGGTGCCGGCCGGCGGCACGACCGCGCGCACCGGCGTGCGGGCGTCCAACTCGATCGGCTACTTCACGCCCTCGGGCCTCAACGGCTTCTACGGCCACGCCATGCTGGCGCTGGGCGAGCAGGGCGCGGGACCGACGCGCAAGGACGGCCAACTCACCGGCGTGCGCATCGGCTGGCGCAACGAGGTCTTCAACACCTCGGCGGCCATCTCCAAGACCCGCTACGCCACCGGCGACTACACGCAGAGCAACGTCGGCGTGGCCTACACCTGGGGCCCGGCCAAGCTGATGGCGCTGTGGGGCCGCAACGAGATCGGCATCAGCAGCACCACCGCCACCATGCTGGGCACGCAGTGGCAGGTCTGGCCGCAGGGCGAGATCCGTTTCGCCTACACCTGGCTGAAGGCCAAGAACGTCGCCAGCGACGCCAACCAGATCGCGATCGGCTACGTGCACGACCTGTCCAAGCGGACGGCGCTCTACACCAACCTGTCGAAGATCGACAACAAGGGCCGCGGCGTGCGCTTCAACGTGGGGCTCGCGACGACGCAGCCCGGCGGCGACAGCGGCGGCTTCGAGGCCGGCGTGCGCCACAACTTCTGACCTCGGCTTCAATCAGCAGCAACGAAGGAGCACGACCATGTCGATCACCATGCTCTCCCGACCCCGGAGCCGGACCCGCGCGGTCGTGCTCGCCTTCACCGCCCTGGCGGGCCATGCGGCGTTCGGGGCGTTCGGGGCGTTCGCGCCGGCGCCCGCCCACGCCGAAGCGACGAAGATCCTCTTCGTCGGCAACAGCTACACCTTCGGACGCGTCGATCCGGTGATGAGCTACAACGCCGCCAACGTCCACGACCTCACGGCGGGGATGTATGCGAGCAACCCCAGCGGCGCCAACAGCTTCGAGCCTCATCCCTGGGGCGGCGTCGCCGGCATCTTCAAGCAGTTCACCGTGCAGGTCGGGCTGGACTACGACGTCTCGATCTCGGCGCGCAACGCGGCCTCGCTGCGCGGGCAGTTCCTCAACACCAACAACGCCGGCTGGGACCTGCGCGGCAACATCGGCTCGCAGGCCTGGGACAAGGTGGTGCTGCAGGAGCAGAGCGACGAGCCGCTGACCAAACAGCCCGGGCTGGCGTCCAACCCGGCCTACTTCAACACCTACACCGACCTGGTCGAGAACTGGATCCACCAGGGCAACGCGCTGAGCTACCGCGAGCGCGACCTGATCGGCGGCACGAACGCGAAGTGCGCGGAGATCACCGGCGCGTCCACGGGCACCTGCTCGCTGCTGCGCAACGTGCCGGCGAACGTCAACGCCAATGCGGACGCCGATGTCTACCTCTATCAGACCTGGGCGAGGCCCAACCTGGTCAACGCGCCCAGCACGACGGTCACCGACGAGAACACCGGCGAGGTGACGCCGACGGGGCAGCCGGCGACCTCGTTCTATCCGACGCTGCAGGCGATGACCGACGATCTGAAGCAGGCCTACGCCGGCGCGGCCCTGATGGCGGGTGCGGACGGCTCGGGCGGCATCGCCGGCATCGCGCCGGTGGGCGAGGCCTTCATGCGCGCGATCGCTTCGGGCGTGGCGACGCCCGACATGTACGCGGCGACGGCGGCGACCGACGGGCTGCTCGACCTGTGGTTCGACGACGGCACCCATGCGAGCAAGTACGGCTCGTATCTGAGCGCGCTGACGCTGTTCGGCACGATCACCGGCCTGGACCCGGCCGTGCTGGGCCTGAACGAGATTGCCGCCCGCGACCTCGGCATCAGCGCGGCGCAGGCGCTGCTGCTGCAGCGTGTGGCGAGCGACCAGCTCGGCTTCGCCGCGGCGGTGCCGGAGCCGGCCTCGATCGCGCTGGCGGGCCTGGGATTGGGCTTGCTGGGAGTCCTGCGCTGCCGTCGCGGTCCGCCGCGGGGCAAGACGATTCTTGAAGGGAGACAAGGATGAAGATGAAGGCAATGATGACGCCTGCGGGCATCGCCGTCGCCATGGGCATCGGTGCACTGAGCCTCACGGCTTGCGCGCCGGTGGCTGTGGCGAAGAAGCCGAGCAGCACGATGGTCGACATCGCGGCCGAGACCGCGCCGGCGCCGACCGCGTGTCCATCGGGTGTCGGAGAGGGCGCCACCTGCCTGTCGGGCCAGGACAGCGCCGGCGCGCTCTACATGATCGTGATGCCGAAACAGTGGAACGGCGACCTCGTGCTGCACGCGCACGGTGGCCCCTTCCTCGGTGCGCCGACCGTCAAGCGCGTGACGGAGGACGTCGAACGCTGGACCATCATGCCCCGCCTGGGCTACGCCTTCGCGTCGTCGAGCTACCGCCAGGGCGGCGTCGCGGTCACCGCCGCGGCCGAGGACAACGAGCGCCTGCGGCGCCTGTTCATCGCCAAGGTCGCGAAGCCGAAACACGTCTACCTGCACGGCCAGTCCTGGGGCGCGAGCGTCGTGGCCAAGGGCGCGGAGCTGTTCGTCGACGGCAAGCCTTACGACGCGGTGCTGCTGACCTCGGGCGTGCTGGGCGGCGGGACGCGGAGCTACGACTTCCGGCTGGACCTGCGCGTCGTCTACCAGTACCTCTGCCGCAACCACCCGCTGCCGAGCGAGCCGCAATACCCGCTCAACATCGGGCTGCCGGCAGACTCGCCGATGAAACAGGCCGACCTGGCGAAGCGCGTCGACGACTGTCTGGCCCTGAACAAACCGGCGGCGGAACGGTCGGCGGAACAGGCCGCGAAGATCAAGACCATCGTCGACGTGATCCACATCCCGGAGCGCAGCATCCAGGCGCATCTGAACTGGGCGACCTGGCACTTCCAGGACATCGTGCAGAAGCGCACCGGCGGCGCGAGCCCGTTCGGCAACGTCGGCGCGGTGTATGCCGGCTCCAGCGACGACGCGGCGCTGAACGCCGGCGTGCTGCGCTACAAGGCGGATCCGAAGGCGGTGGCGACCTTGTCCGCCGATGCGGACCTGGGCGGGAAGATTCCCGTGCCGGTGCTGACGGTGCACGCGATCCACGACCCGACGGCGATGGTCGAGCTGCAGGAGCGCTTCGGCCGCACCATGGCCGCGGCTGGCCGGGGTGATGCGTTGGTCCAGACCTTCACCGGCGACAAGGACCACAGCTATCTCAGCGACCCGACCTACGCGGCACTGATGGACGCGCTGACGACCTGGACCACGCAAGGGAAGAAGCCCACGCCCGAGTCCATCGCCGCCGGCTGCGAGAAGGCGAAGGCGACGCTGGGTCAGACCTGCCGCTTCGAGCCGAAGTATCAGGTGAAGGCGATCGAGACGCGGGTGCCCAAGCGCGATCGACCCTGACGTCCCGAGCCCGATGGGGGCAACAACGACGAAGGGCGCCGCGGCGCCCTTCGTTCCGTTCAGACCTGACGCTGCTCAGCGCAGTTGCAGGTCGTCGTCCCCGAAGCGGATGTCCAGGGGCTCGATCAGCAGCTGCTTCTCGCCGTCCTCGACGCGGCCCGCGTCCCAGGCCTCGATGCCGCAGGACTTGGCGATCTCCACGACCTTCGCGGCCTGGTCCGCCTTCACGAAGATCGCGAAACCGGCGCCCATGTTCAGCGTCGAATAGGCCTCGCGGTCGTCCTGCTGCGCGTGGTCCTGTATGAACTTCAGCACCGGCGTCACCGGCGGCACCGTGTGGATGCGGTACGTGAACCTGCCTGGGTGACGCAGCAGCTTGCGCCAGCCGTGGCCCGTGATGTTGGCGCAGTAGTGCGGCGTGATGCCGGCCTTGTACAGCGCCTCGGTCACCGGCGAGTACAGGGCGGTCGGCGCCAGCAGCGCGTCGCCGTAGGTCAGGCCCGGTTGCACTTCGGTCAGGTAACCCTGGGGCAGGCGCTCGGTCAGCTTGCGCGCCAGGCTCAGGCCGTTGGCGTGGATGCCCGACGAGGCCAGCAGCACGATCGCGTCGCCGGCGCCCAGCTTGTCGCCGACCGACAGGCGTTCCTTCGGATTGATCAGGCCGGTGCAGGACGCGGCCAGGTCGATGCGGCCGCCTTCGACGATGCCGGCCAGCGCCGGCGTCTCGCCGCCGCCCCAGGCGACCTGGCAGACGTCGCAGGCCTTCTTCCAGCCCGCCACCAGCGCCTGCGCGCGCTGCGCGTCGCCGAACCAGTCCGATCCGCCCGCGGCCCAGTAGGCCTGCACCACCAGCGGCGTCGCGCCGACGGTGATGAGGTCGTTCACCGCCATCGCGATCGTGTCCTGCGCGATGCCGTCGTAGTAGCTCTTGCCGGTCAGCGTGGCCATCTCGTCGGCCACCAGCGTCTTCGTGCCGAGGCACTCGACGATCGAGGCCAGGTAGAACGGGCCCACGTCGACGACGTACGCCGACTCGCCGCGCGAGGCCTTCACCTCGGTGAAACCGTGCGAGCCCATGTGGACCGCCGTCGCGGCCGCGGCGCGCTGGGCGCTGATCTTCAGCGGGTCGATCAGGTCGTAGTTGACGCCGGCCTGTTCGTAGCTCAGCGTGCCGGAGGAGGGATCGTGCGGGGTGCTCATGGGCGCGGATTATCGCCTCTCCTGACAAACCCGGACGCCGTCCGCCCGGGATGGGTCCGGAAGCCCGGAGCCGCCCCCGTAGAATGCCCCGCCATGAGTTACCAGGTCCTCGCACGCAAGTACCGCTCCCGCACGTTCGAGGAGCTGATGGGTCAGGAACACGTCGTCCAGGCCCTGGCCAACGCGCTGACGCAGCAGCGCCTGCACCACGCCTACCTGTTCACCGGCACCCGGGGTGTGGGCAAGACCTCGGTGTCGCGCATCCTGGCCAAGTCGCTGAACTGCGTCGGCCCGGATGGCGGCGGCGGCATCACCGCCCGGCCCTGCAACGTCTGCGACGCCTGCCGCGACATCGACGCCGGCCGCTTCGTCGACTACGTCGAGCTGGACGCCGCGTCCAACCGCGGCGTGGAAGAGATTTCCCAGCTGCTGGACCAGGCCGTCTACAAGCCGGTCATCGGGCGCTTCAAGGTCTACATGATCGACGAAGTGCACATGCTCTCGAACACCGCCTTCAACGCGATGCTGAAGACGCTGGAGGAGCCGCCCGAATACCTGAAGTTCGTGCTGGCGACCACCGATCCGCAGAAGGTGCCGGTGACGGTGCTGTCGCGCTGCCTGCAGTTCAATCTGCGGCCGATGTCGCCGCAGACGGTGCTGGAGCACCTGACGCGCGTGCTCTCCAACGAAAGCGTCCCGAACGAGCCCGGCGCGCTGCGCCTGCTGGCGCGCGCGGCGCGGGGCTCGATGCGCGACGCGCTGTCGCTGACCGACCAGGCGATCGCCTTCGGCTCCGGCCAGCTCCAGGAAGCCGGCGTGCGGCAGATGCTGGGCAGCGTCGACCGCGGCCATGTGCTGGGCATCCTGAACGCGCTGATCGCGGGCGACGGCGCCGCGCTGGTCGGCGCGTCGGACCGCTTGCGCGACATGGGGCTGTCGGCGGGCGGCACGCTCGAAGACCTGGCGGTCGCGCTGCAGCAGCTGGCCGTCGCGCAGGCCGCACCGGGCGCGCTCGATGCCGGCGATCCCGACCTCGCCGAATTGCTGCCGCTGGCCAGCCAGTTGCCCGCGGACGAGGTCCAGCTGATGTACAGCATGGCGCTGCATGGGCGTCAGGAACTGCCGCTGGCGCCGGACGAGTACGCCGGGCTGACGATGGTGCTGCTGCGCATGATGGCGTTCCGGCCGAACGGGCACGGCGCGCGTCAGCCGTCGGTGCCGGAAGGCGCGGTGCGGGCCGCGCCGACGCCCGCCGTGAGTGCCGCGACCGCCGCCGGCGCCGCGCCGGTCGCGCGTCCGCAGTCCGCGCCGCAAGCCGCTGCGCCGCAAGCCGCAGCGCCCCAAGCCGCTGCGCCACAAGCCGCAGCGCCGGCGGTGGCCGAGCCCGTGCCGGCACCGGCGCCCGCCGTCCCGCGTGTGGCCGAGGCGGCCCCGCCTGAACCCGAACCTGAGCCTGCGGAAGCGCCCGCGGCGGCGCCGGTGGTCGCAGCGCCCGCGCCTGTCGTGGCTCCTGAACCTGCGCCCGTGCCGCCGGCGCAGGCTCCGCGTCCGTCCTCCGGCCCCTTGCGAGCGGCCCAGGCGGGCGCGCCGGCGACTCGTTTCAGCGAACGCCTGCGCCCGCGTGGTGCACCGCCGTCGGACGCCAAAGCCGATGCCGAGAACGACGAGCCGGAAGACCTGTCCCCACCGCACGACGACGACGGCCCACCGCCCTGGATGGACGTGCCGCCGCCCTCTGACGAGGATGCTTCCGTGGGCATGTCCATGCCGGACATGGACGATCCGATGCCATCGTCCGCCGATTCGGGCAGCGGCGGTGGGAACGGCGGCGGGATCTACGTCTCCACCGCCATCGAGGAGGTCGAGCTCGTGCCCACGCCGCTGGGCGAGCGCTGGCACGCCGTCGTGCCGCAACTGGGCCTGAACGCGCTGTCGCGCGAGCTGGCGCTGCAGGCGGAATGCATCGGGATCGACGAGTCCGCGGATCCGCAGCTCTGGCGCTTCCGCGTCGAGCGCGAATCCCTGCGCCAGCCCGGCCTGCTGGAGAAGCTCCAGTCGGCGCTCGCGGCATTCGCCGGCAAGCCGGTGCGGGTCGACGTGGAGGTCGGCCGTGCCTCCGATTCGCCGGCGCTGCGCGACACGCAGGCGACGCGCGCCCGTCAGCGGCAGGCCGAGTCCATCATCCTGGAGGATCCGGAAGTCCGGCAACTGCTCGCGCAGTTCAAGACGGCGCGGATCCTGCCGGGCTCGATCAAGCCGATCTGAGGATCCGCTCCAGCCGTTCTTCTGCCGTCCTCCGGCGCCAGCGCAGGCGCGCGCCGTGGGCGACAATCCCGCCCATCGCATCGACCTCCGGGTCATCTCCGGGTCGGCCTCGCGCCGGCCCATCGAATCTCTGAACAAGGAATCACGATCATGATGAAGGGTCAACTCGCAGGCCTGATGAAGCAGGCGCAGGCGATGCAGGACAACCTGAAGAAGGCGCAGGACGAGCTCGCCAACATCGAGGTCGAAGGCCAGTCCGGCGCCGGCCTGGTGAAGGTCACGATGACCTGCAAGCATGACGTCAAGCGCGTCGCCATCGATCCCACCCTGCTGGCCGATGACAAGGACATGCTGGAGGACCTGGTCGCCGCCGCGTTCAACGACGCCGTGCGCCGCGCCGAGGAAGTCAGCTCGGAGAAGATGGGCAAGCTGACCGCCGGCATGCCCATGCCTCCCGGCATGAAGTTCCCGTTCTGATCCCCGTTCTGATCGGACCGCGGTGACCGCGCTCGAGCAATTGATCGAGGCCCTGCGGCGCCTGCCCGGCGTGGGCCAGAAGTCGGCCCAGCGCATGGCCTACCACCTGCTGCAGCACGACCGTGCCGGCGCCGACGCGTTGGCCCGTGCGCTGCAGTCGGCGGCCAGCAACGTGCGCCATTGCGAGCGTTGCCACACCTTCAGCGAAGCGCCGCTGTGCCCGATCTGCTCGGACCGCCACCGCGACGCGCGCCTGCTGTGCGTCGTCGAGTCGCCGGCCGACCAGGCCGCGATGGAACGCACGGCGTCCTACTTCGGCTACTACTTCGTGCTGCAGGGCCGCATCAGCCCGCTGGACGGCGTGTCGACGCGCGAGATCGGCGTGGACCAGCTGCTGGCGCGGGCGGCGGACGGCCAGGTGGAGGAGGTGATCCTCGCCACCAGCTTCACCGCCGAAGGCGAGGCGACCGCGCATGTGCTGGCCGAGGCGCTGCGCGCGCGCGGCCTGCGCAGCACGCGCCTGGCGCGCGGGGTGCCGGTGGGCAGCGAATTGGAGTACGTCGACCTGGGCACCATCGCGCACGCGCTGGTGGACCGGAGGTCGACCTGATCAGCGGCCGCCTGCGGGCGGCCGTTCCGCCATCCTCGACGACGCGCGGGAGCGCCCGGGAGAGTCCATGACCATCGCCAACTACTGCCTGATCGCCGTCTGCCTGATGCCGCTGCTGTGCGCGTGGATCGCCAAGTCGCGCGGCATGGGGAAGCGCCGTCGCGACGGGGGCTTCGACAACCATGATCCGCGCGGCTGGCTGAGCCGGCAGACCGGCTGGCAGGCGCGCGCCCACGCGGCGCAGCAGAACAGCTTCGAAGCGCTGCCGCTGTTCATCGCCGGCGTGCTGGCGGCGCAGCAGATGCAGCATGCGCAGGCGCGCATCGATCTGCTGGCGGTTGCCTTCGTCGTCACGCGCGTCGTCTACGTCGCGCTCTACATCGCCGATTGGCCGAACCTGCGCAGCCTCGCCTGGGCGGTGGGGGCGGGACTGTCGATCGCACTGTTCTTCGGCTGAAGCAGTCCCGTACTTCCACCGTCGCTGGCCCTCACCCCCCCCCGCCCTCTCCCGCAGTGCGGGAGAGGGAGCCGCGAGGGGCTCAGGCAGGACTCCCTCTCCCGCATTGCGGGAGAGGGCAGGGGTGAGGGTCGGCGATCAGCGCAGGGCCGTCTTCGTCGCCACCGTGCGGGCGCCCTTGCCCTCGCTGGCGGCGACCTTGGCGCTGCGTGTCTTCGCGCCGCCCTTGGCGGGCTTGTTCGCCGCGCTGGACGCGACCTTGGTGACCTTACCCGACGTCGCCGACTTCGCCGACTTCGTGCTCCTGGAGGAGGACTTGGACGTCGCCGACGACGGTTCCACCGCGGCCAGCTGCTGGCCTTCGCGCACATACGCGACCACCTGCTGCCCCGGCTTGAAGGTCGCCTTGGTGCTCACGCGGTTCCACTGCGCCAGCTGCGTCGTCCCGAGCCGATAGCGACGCGCGACGCTGGCCACCGTGTCGCCCTTGTTGGCCTTGAGCGTGACGCGGCGCATCGGCGGCACGTCCGGCGCGAAGCCGATGCTGGCGTTGTCCGCCAGATGCTCCGACACGTCGCGATCGCGTTCCGCCGTGCGCGGCACCAGCAGCGTCGAGCCCTTGGTCACGAGCATCCGGGCCGGGATGCGGTTGATCTCGCGCAGGCCGGTCTCGTTCATGCCGACCTGCCTGGCGGCGTCGGCGGGTTTCATCGTCCGGGGCACCACCCACGCCGTCCACGACGCCAACGGTCCGCGGTACTTCTCGAGGTTGGCGACGAAGGTGCTGGCGTTGTCGTAAGGCAGCAGCAGCTGGCCGCTGCTGGCCGCCAGGATCACCGGCTTGTTCATCGACGGGTTGAACTGGCGGAAGGTGTCCTCGTCCAGCTCGGCCAGTTGCGCGGCGCGCGCGACGTCCATGTCGCGGTCGATGTTGACCGACAGGAAGTAGGGATGGTTCGCCACCGCCGGCAGCTCGATGCCGAAGGCCTCGGGGCGCATCAGGATGTTCTTCACCGCCTGCAGCTTGGGCAGGTAGTAGCGCGTCTCGTCGGGCATGCGCAGGCTGTCGTAGTCGATCGGCAGGCCGGCCTTCTGGTTGCGCGCGACCGCCTTGCTGACGTTGCCCTGGCCCCAGTTGTAGGCGGCCAGCGCCAGCTGCCAGTCGCCGTCGAACATCTTGTTCAGGCGCTGCAGGTAGTCCAGCGCCGCCTTGGTCGAGGCCAGCACATCGCGGCGGTCGTCGCGGAAGATGTTCTGCTTCAGGTCGAAGTCGCGGCCGGTGGCGGGCATGAACTGCCACATGCCGACCGCCTTCGCGCTGGACTGCGCGTCGTTGCGGAACGCGCTCTCGACGAAGGGCAGCAGCGCCAGCTCCATCGGCATGCCGCGCTTCTGGACTTCCTCGACCACGTGGTAGAGGTAGAGGCTGCCGCGGCCGGTCATGCGCGCCACGTAGTCGGGCCGGCTGCTGTACCAGTCCTCGGCCTTGCGGACCAGGTCGTTGTCGAGTTCGGGCATCGCCATGCCGGCGCGCATCCGCGCCCACAGGTCGACGTGCGTCTTCGGGGCGTCGAGGTCGACCTTCTCGCCGGGATTGAGGTTGTCCTCCAGCAGCACGTCGAGTTTCTCTTCCGGCGCCGTGGCGGCGCGCGCCACCGGCGTGGCCGGCGAGGGCACGGCGGAGGCGGCGGCCTCGACCGCCTGCACCGTCTGCTGCGCGACGGCCTGGGCTTCCTGGTTGTCGGCCTGCGGCTTGTTCGTCGCGCAGGCGGCCAGCACCAGCGGCAGCAGCGCGGCGATCAGGGTCAGGCGGTTCGGGTTCGGGTGTCGGGGCATCGGGATTCAGCGGAATTCGTTCTTCCATGAGCGCAGCGCGGCCAGGACAGAGACCGGCTGCGAGGTGACGCCCGGATCGCGGTGCTGGGCGGCCGCGCGGACGTCGGCGTGCTCGCAGCGCAGGAAGGGGTTGATCTGGAGTTCCACGGCGATGGTGGAGGGCAGGGTGGGCAGCGACGTCTCGCGCCGGGCCAGACACCAGGCCTCGTGGCGCGCGACCGCCTCGTTCCGGGGCTCGACTGTGCGAGCAAATCGCAGATTCGACAAGGTGTACTCGTGCGCACAGCAGACACGGGTTTCCCCGGGGAGCGCCGCCAGCTTGGACAGCGAGTCGAGCATCTGCGCCGGGGTGCCCTCGAAGAGCCGGCCGCAGCCGGCCGAGAACAGCGTGTCGCCGCAGAACAGGATCGGTGTGCCGCCGTCGGTGGGATGCATCAGCACGAAAGCGATGTGACCGGCGGTGTGGCCGGGGACGTCCAGCACGTCGAAGGTCTGGCCCAGCACCTCGAAGCGGTCGCCTTCGCCCAGAGGCTCGACGTCCACCGGCATGACTTCGCCAGCGGGCCCCCAGACCTTGGCGCCCGGCGCCAGCAGAGGCAGCAATTCCCGCACCCCGCCGACATGATCGGCATGATGATGGGTCACTAGAATGCCTCGCAGGTCCAGCCCGAGCGAGCGCAGCGCGTCCTTCACCGGTGCGGCGTCGCCCGGATCGACCACGAGCGCCGACCGGCCGTCATGCAGCAGCCAGAGATAGTTGTCTGAGAAGGCGGGAACGGCGACCAGGTTCATGCAGGCAAGGGGATCAGGTCCCAGCGATGAAGACTCCGGGCCAGGACAACGACACCGGCGACGACAGCGACGAGAAGCCGCCGATTGTAGAGGCGCACGTCCGGCCGGACGCCGCCGCGGCGGCGTTCGCGCACTGGTTGCGCACGCCTGCAGGGCGCTACCTGCTCGCGTGGGAACAGCGCTTCATCGATGCCGCGGTGATCGACTGGTTCGGGTATCACGCGCTGCAGCTGGGCTTCCCGCAGCTGCACGGCCTGCGCACCAACCGCATGACCAACCGCTGGCTGGCGTTGAACCACCATCCCCTGGAGGATGGCGTCGCCGGCCCGCCGCGGCAGGGGATGGGCGCGCATCCGCTGGAATTCCAGCCGGAGCCGCAGGCCGAACTGGCGCCAGGTCTGAACGGCGCGGGCCGCGCGGCGGTCTATTGCGAGTTCGATGCCCTGCCGTTTGAAGCCAACAGCCTGGACCTGGTGCTGCTGCCGCACACGCTGGAACAGGCCGCCGATCCGCACCGCTGCCTGCGCGAGGTCGAGCGCGTGCTGCGGCCCGAAGGGCGGGTCGTGATCCTCGGCATGAACCCGGCCAGCCTCTGGGCGGTGAGGCAGAATCTGGCCCGCGTCAATGGCCGCATGCTGGGCCGTCCGCCGCGGCTCTACCTGCCTGAGGAGCGCGAGTACCTGGGTTACTGGCGGCTGCGCGACTGGTTGCGGCTGTTGTCGTTCGAGGTCGAGCGCGCGCAGTTCGGCTGCTACCGGCCGCCGCTGCTGAGCGATGCCTGGCTGGCGCGCTGGCAGTGGATCGAGAAGCCCGGCGGCAAGTGGTGGACGGTGCTGGGCGCGCTGTACGGCGTCATCGCGGTCAAGCGCGTGCACGGCATGCGGCTGATCGGCATGGCGCGCGGCAGGAAGCGCGCCGCCAAGACTGCTCCGGCGGTGGCGGCGGTCCATCATCACCATCATCATCGCGACGACGTCGAGGTCGATTGATCCGACGTTCCCTGTTTCCTTCAGACTGCTCATGACCGATACCTCCGCTTCTCCTGCTCCCGCCGCGCCGAAGATCGCCAAGCCGCCCGTCGTCATCTACACCGACGGCGCCTGCAAGGGCAATCCGGGTCCGGGCGGCTGGGGGGCGTGGCTCAAGAGCGGCGACCACGAGAAGGAACTGTTCGGCGGCGAGCGCAACACCACGAACAACCGCATGGAGCTGACGGCGGTGATAGAAGCGCTGACCTCGCTCAAGCGCAGCTGCAACATCGTGATCTACACCGACAGCGAATACGTGCGCAAGGGCATGACCGAATGGATCTCCGGCTGGCAGCGCCGCGGCTGGAAGACGGCCGACGGCAAGCCGGTGAAGAACGCCGACCTGTGGCAGCGCCTGGACGCGCTGCGCAAGCTGCACACGGTGGACTGGCGCTGGGTCAAGGGGCACGCCGGCGATCCGGGGAATGAGCGCGCCGACGCGCTGGCGAACAAGGGCGTGTCGGTCGCCAAGTGAGGTCCCCACTCGACGCGAACTGAGGCGGGCAGGTTGCGGCAGCGGCTCCACTACACTTCTCCGCCTTCCTGGACCTCCGCGTTCCCGCTCCCGTCATGGACAACCAACCGCTGATCGACTGGCATTCGATGTTCATGGGCGTGGCGCTGCTGGCCAGCGCGCGCTCCAAGGACAGCCGCAAGCGCAACGGCGCCTGCATCGCGAGCCCGGACTACAAGATCGTCGGAGTGGGCTACAACGGCCTGCCGCGCGGCTGCGACGATCACGACCCCGCCTACTGGTCCGACGACGACGCCGATCCGGCCAACTCGCGTCATAGCTACATCGTCCACGCCGAGGTCAACGCGATCCTCAACTGCGTCGTGCTGCCGCTGACCGGGAGCACCATCTACACGACGCAGTACCCGTGCCCGCGCTGCGTCCAGTCCATCATCCAGGTGGGCATCCAGCGTGTGGTCTATCTGGAGAAGAAGGACCACCAGATCGGCCTGAACACGGCCTCGGCCAAGATGCTGACCGACGCCCGCATCGACGTGCTGGCGCTCAACGAGCTGGACGTGCCCGCGGCAGTCTGGTGCACGGACCTGTCCGGCTTCATCGCCAAGCCGCGGCCCTGAGTCCAGCGGGCGGCAAGGGCGGGCCGCATAGGAAGTGGCGCGGCGGGTGATCCGTCGAACTGCCCTGGAAATGCCCCCCTTTTCCCGCTCAAGTTTCCGGCGGCTCGATTCATGATCCCTCCCACGCCGACATGAATCGTTCCGAGGCCGCCATGCACACCACCGCCATCCCGCCGCACCTGATGCCCGAAACCGCCCAGGCTCCCTGGGGACTGGTGCCGGATCTCGGCCTGACGGTGGCCGGCTCGGCCGGCATGGACGAGCTGTACGCGTTGCAGGACCTGATGGCCGGACAAGGCCTGACCCTGCAACCGACGCGCATGCTGTACGACCGCCTCTACGCGCTGGAGCGCCTCAACACCGCGTACGCTCGCGGCGACTGGCAACTGCAGGCGGCGGCGCAGGCGCTCTTCGACGCCTATCAGCGTCGCGGCGAATGGATCGGCCTGGTGCACTGAGCCGACGTCCCGTTTCTACAGCTCCCTTTCCAAATCGAAGGCGCCCGCGAGGCGCCTTTGTCGTTTTCGGCCGCTGGACGATCTGGAGATCCGGCTCGGCGCCGCGCGCGCGTTCGTCGCGGCAGGTCAGGCGGCGCAGTCGTTGGAGCACCTGGCGGCCATCCGGGCCGAGAAGGCCGACTTCCGGGCGGAGGCGGTGTCGCTGCTGACGGCTCGGGCGCTCGCGGCGCTGGACCGCCCAGTGGAGGCTCGCGCTGACTCAATGAACCGGTGATGCGGCGACTCAGGGCGGCGCGCAAGCCTTGACCCTTTGCCGATCGGCCTCCTAGGCGCTCACGAACGTCCGCTCCCGCATCCACTTCGTCGCCACCCACTTCTCGCCCCGCGTGACGGCGCTGCTGGCGTGAAGGGACGCGTGATCGAGCTCGCCGTGTGAGTTGGCGTACTCGAAGTAGACGGCGTTGCCGCGCTGCGGCGAGACTGCCCAGCTTGCCGCAGGGAACACGGTTTCGCCGCCGGCGGGCACGTCGTTGAGGTAGGTGACCAAGGTGCTGACCCGTTGCCCGCTGCGCGCGATCGACGCCTGATTCGCCGGATTCGACGGCACCAGGAAGTCGTAGTGCGGCGCGCTGCCGGCGCCCTCGGGGTAGTGCAGGATCTGCAGCCCCTCGCCGTGCGAGACCGGCAGGTTCATGATCTCCGCGATGCGCCGGTCGAGGCGCGCGATCAGCGGCGTCTCCGCAGGGCGGAAGAACATCCCCAGGCTGCTTCGCAATCCGCTCACGATGTCGCGCCCGGTGCGCGGATCGACGAGCGTCGACGGCCTCAGACGGCCACGCGCCAGGGCGATGACCTCCTCGCATTCGTCGGCGCTGAAGACGCCGTTGAGCACCGCCAGCATGGGACGTTCCGCGCGAGCGGCCACGCGCACGACGCGATCGTCCGTCGCGATCGAGGTGCCCGGCCGGAATCGCGGCGTTTCGTACCGGTAGGGAGGAACGCCGTCGATGGCCGATGGCATCGGCGTTCCCGTCGACCTCCCCATCGGTGCCGGCATCCCCATCGGCGTCGAAGCAGGCGTGAGTTCGACCTGATCGATCGGCATCGCGCGCTCGCCGCGGCGCGCGCGCTCGAACGCATCGACGATGGCCTGCGCGGCTTCGGCCGCGATGTCGCGCTCCTGCAGCGCGCCGCGCAGATCGCCCGGCGCCACGCCGTTGTCCAGATGCTGGCGGACCCAGTCCCCCAGCGCGGGAGAAAAACGAACGACAGTCGTCATCACGGTGCCCGCCTCAGAGCAGGTCCACGGCGACCCAGCCGGTCTCCGTCTGCTTGAACGATTCCTGCAGCTGCGCGCGGCCCGCGCCGCGGATCACCTGCGCGACGACGGGGAAGACCTTCTGCAGCTCGGCGTCGCCGGTCCACGGCGCGGCCTTCACCTGGTAGGTGTAGCTTACGACCGCTTGCCGGTCCTTGCCTTCACCGCTAATTTCCCAGTGCACGACCTTGCCCAGGCTCAGCTTGGCCGCGCAGAAATCGCCGCGTGCCTCCTTGCCGCCGCCGGCCTTGGGCTGCTCGCGCGTCACGTAGAACCGCCTCCCGGTCTCCGTCAGCGCGTAGCGACGGACCTTCATGTGATGCGAGACCTCGTTGTCGTCCTTGACGTCGACCTCGGCCACCGTCGATTTCGCGAGGCCGAGCCTCTCCAGCACCGGCAACTGCAGCGCGTTGCGCGCGCCAGCGTCGATCTCGCGCTGGGTCAGGTCGATCGGCCATTCGCTCTTGGCCAGGCACAGGTCGCCGCGCCTGGCGAGGTAGTCCGTCATGCCCGGGATGAAGTGATCGGCGGTCGGCTCGGCTGAAGCCGTGGAACCGCAGGCGCCCGCCGCGCCCGCCGCGGGCGCCGTCGCCGGCTGCGTGTCCTTGTCGTTGAGCGTGTTCAGGAAGCAGATCAGGTCCGCGATGTCCTGCTCCGACATCGGCGGCTTGCTGTGCGCCGCGCGGCCATCCAGCGGCATCTGCGTGTCGATGTTGCCGACGAACTGCTTGGGCAGGTCGTCGAACTTGCGCACCTTGCCGCCCACGTACTGCGTGGTGATCAGGCCGTAGGTCGGGAAGTCGGCATCGGGCGACGCCTTGGGTGTTCCGCCCACCGTCGGATACCAGAGCTCGGGCATCGTGTCGCGCGTGTTGTAGAAGCGGATCGCCTGCTCCAGCGAGCGGAAGATCCCGTTGTGGAAGAAGCTGCGGCGCGTCGCGACATTGCGCAGCGTCGGCGACTTGAACATGCCGCAGAAGGTGTTGCCCTTCACCGGCGCGTGGTCCGTGCGCAGCGGGCCGCACAGGCCGATGTCGACGTAGTTCGCGTCCGCGTTGGCCGGGATCGCGGCATTGCGCGGCACGCCGATCGCCTCGTAGGAGAAGTCCGTGAAGATCGCCGTGCTGCCGTTCAGGCCGGCGCCCTGGTAGTGGCACGACGCGCAGTTGCCGCCGTTCGGATCGGCGAAGACCTTCAGGCCGCGCGCCTCGGCCGCGGTCAGCACGCCGCCGATCTTGTTGCCGATGTAGAGGTCGAATTTGCTCGAGTACGGATGGAAGCTCACGTCCTCCAGCTGGAAGGCCTGCAGGGCCTTGCCGGCGGCGGCGAAAGCCTGGTCCGCGTTGTCGAAGATCGTCGCGCCGAAGGCCTGCCGGAACTGCTCGGCGTAGGGGCCGTCCTGCAGCTTCTTCACGACGTCGGCGGCGCTGGCGTTGGCCATCTCATTGGGGTCCAGCAGCGGCAGGCCCGCCTGCTCGGCGAGCGTCGCCGCGCGGCCGTCCCAGGCGAAGCCGCCGCCCGGGCCCGGGACGCTGACGCCATCGGGGTTGTCGAGCAGATCGGCGTAGGGCGGCGTCGCGTCCTTGTAGCGCAGCGACGGCACGGCGCGCAGGCCGGCGCTCGTCAGCCCGGGACCGCCGAGCTGCACCGACAGGTCGTTGGGCGGGCCGTACGCATTCTTCGGATCGTGGCAGGTGGCGCAGGCCATGCGGCCGGAGCCCGACAGCGTCGCGTCGAAGAACATCTTCTGGCCGACCTGGGCGATGGGGCTCAGCGCCACGACGGGATTCAAAGCGGTTCCGGCAGCGACGCCGCCGGCATTGGCGGGCACACCGGGCGGCGTGGCCGGTCCGCAGGCGGCGAGCAGGACGCCGATCGCGATGCCGACAGCGGCGCGGGCAGTGGAGAACAGGGAATGCATAGAAATCCGGAAACGGAAAGAGGCCGGCGACGCCTGGGCGTCGCCGGCTCGGGCGCTTACTTCTTCAACGCCCAGACGCTGGTCTGGACCGCGTCGGCGCCGATCTGCGAGGCCGTGTTCACGTCGGCCGACTGCTTCTGCGTGTAGTTGGCCGGGGCCTTCCACGCATGGTTGATCGCGCGCACCGAGTCGAAGTGGGTGTCGGCGCTACCGGCGTATTCAGGCAGGTTGAGGATGTTGGCCGCGATGAACTTCTCGGTGTACTTCGAGCGGTTCATGTACGACGCGTCCACCGCCGGGTCGGCCAGCTGGAACATGTCCTGCAACGTGCGCACGAACGAGAAGTGGCTGTAGGCATCGCCGTCCGACACGCCCTTGGGCGCATCGGCCTGGTTGGTCAGGATGCCGAAGATGCTCTCGCCGTGGCCGCGGTTGCCTTTGGTGTAGTTGTTGACGCTGGCGTCGACCGTGACCGCGCCGGTCTTGGCGTCGACGACCACCGGCTTGGACACCGCGCTGTTGGACACGTTCCAGCCGCAGCACGAGTTGAAGCCCGAGGTCGCGTTGCCCTCGTCGAACATCAGCACGATGGCGACGCGCTTGGCCGGGTTCTTCCACAGCGCGGAGGCCTGGATCTTCTTCACCAGCGCGTCGACGTAGTTGTCGCCGCGCGTGATGATGTTGGCCGCCGAGCTCTGCGCCACATTGTTGGCGACGCTGCCGCAGTCGCTGGCGGTGGCGCTCGCTCCGTTGGCCAGCTTGCCGATGACGCTGATGCCGTGCATGTCGTCGCACTGGTCGGGGACCAGGAAGTTCAGCGTGCCGACCTTGCCGCTGGCCAGGTCGGTGCCGAGCTGGTCGACGTCGTAGTTGGCCGGCACGGCGTAGGCGGTGCTGGCCTTCATGGCGGCATCCCACTGGCCGCCGCCCATGGTGCGGTTGCTGTACTTGAACTCCGGCGCGCTGCGCACGTTCTGGTAGGCCATGCCCGGGTGGTGCTTGGTCTTGTACAGGCCGGCAGGCATGGGCAGCGTCAGGCCGGCGTTGCCGACGGCGGCGGTGTTGCCGTTGAGCGTGCCCGGCGCGTAGACGTTGTCGGTCGCGGTGACGGCGGCGTCGGCGACGGAGTCGGTGCGGAAGTCCTGGCCCGGATTCATCGACTCGCTGTAGGTGCGCCAGGTCATGCCGGCGGCCGTGATCGCGTTGAACAGGTTGGGCTTGCCGACGATGTTGTGATTGACCGCGGCGGTCTGCGTGCAGCTGGCCGCGAACGGCGAGCTCGCCAGACCCGTCTGGGTCTTGTCCGGCAGCGGCAGATCCTGGACCGCGTTCGCGCCGGTCGCGTCGCAGTTCCACTGGCTGTCGTCGGTGATGCCGAAATCGTCGGCGCCGCCGAGGGCCGTGTAGTTCGGCTCGGACGGGTTGCCGGTGGCGTAGTAGCTGGTCAGCTGATTGCCGGCGGCGAGCAGCGCGTTGATCTTGGGCGCCCACGGCGAGCCCTTGATCGACAGCGTGGCCTTGTTCTCCAGCATCACGATGAAGATGTGGTCGTAGCGCGGCACGCCTTCGAGCGCGAACGCGGCCTGCTGCGATTGCGCGAAGGTGATCTTCGTGCGCGCGTCGGTGCCGGTGGGCGCGGTGGCGGTGCTCACGTTGGCGGCGCCGGCCAGGCGCGGATCACCGCCGGGGGCGGCCAGCGCGTCGGGGTACAGGTCGCCGCGGTCCAGCTTGGTGATCGCGTAGGTGAAGCGGTTGTCCAGGGCCTTGGACTCGGCCAGCATCGCGGCCTGCTCGGCGCCGGTGACGGCGCTCGCGTCGGCCAGCACGTTGGCCAGCGACACGCCGATGCGGGTGGCGACGGTCTGCTTCTCGATGGCGTAGCTGGTGCCGTTGGCTTCGACCAGGCGCTGCACTTCCGACGACAGCGGGCTGATCACGACGTTGCCGGCCTGCTCGATGACTTGGTCCAGCGACGCGCGCAGCACGTCGCGGCTGGCGACCTTGGCGCCGGTGGCGGACAGCGTGGCGTCGGTGCCGATGTCGGCGATCAGCGCGGCGTTGGCCGGCATCGTCAGCGAGAAGTGACCCTTGGCGTCGGTGACGGCCGAGGTCTCGGTGGTGTCGCAGATGCCGTTGGCGTTGGTGTCGACGCAGACCTTGGCGCCGACGTAGTAGGCGGGGGCGATGGTGGGATCGGTGGCACTGCCGGCGGTGAAGCTGGTGGCGGTGACGACGCCGTTGATCGTGACGCTCGCCGGCGTCGACGGGCCGTCGTCGGAGCCGCAGGCCGCGAGGATCGCGGTGGCGACGATGGAGAGCGAGGCGTTCAGCGCGGAGGATTTGCTGTGTCGCATGGGAGTCCTGGAGTGGTGGCGATTGCTTGCCCGACGGGCCCAGGGGAGGGGCCTGCCGGAACGCCGCGCACTCTAGAAATCGCAGATGACGGATCCGTGGCAGTGGGCGTGAAGGGGCCGTGAGGGCCCAGGCAGCGCAAGGGTTGCGGTGTTTCGCAAAGTTACGTGAAGCGATGCGCACGCCTGGAACGGGCCGCGATGCGCACGGGGCTTGGCGCAGTCCCAACGCGTTGCGCTGCGCCGCGACGCGCTGTTCCGCAGCGCCGTTCGAGGACCTCAGCCCTTCACTCCACCCGCCGTCAGCCCCGACACGATCCACCGCTGCGCCAGCAGGAACACCGCCGTGATCGGCAGGCCCGAGAGCACGGCCGCGGCCGCGAAGTCGCCCCACAGGAAACGCTGGTCGTGCAGGAAGTACTTCGAGCCCACCGCCAGCGTGAGGTTGGACTCCTCGCGCAGCAGCACCGACGCCACCGGGTACTCGATGATGCAGCCGATGAAGGCCAGCACGAACACCACCATCAGGATGGGCACCGCCATCGGCAGCAGCACGAGCCGGAAGGCCTGCCAGTGCGACGCGCCGTCGACCTTGGCGTTCTCCTCGATCTCCACCGGGATGGTCTCGAAGTAGCCCTTGATGGTCCAGATGTGCGTCGCCACGCCGCCCAGGTAGGCCACGATCACGCCCGCGTGCGTCTCGATGCCCAGCCACGGCACGAAGGTGCCGATGGTCTCGAAGATCGCGTAGATCGCCACCAGCGCCAGCACCGCCGGGAACATCTGCAGCAGCAGCATGCTGTTCAGGATGCTGGCCTTGAATGGGAACCTCAACCGCGCGAAGCCGTAGGCCGCCGTCGTCGAGATCGCCACGATCAGCACCGCGGAGATCGTCGCTACCTTGATCGAGTTCCACAGCCAGGTCAGTACCGGGAAGGGCGGCTGCACCAGCGAGCCGTCCGCCGCCTGGTAGGGGATGCCCAGCGCCAGTTGCCAGTGCTCCAGGCTGATCGTCGTCGGGATCAGGCTGCCGGTGGCGAAGTTGCCCGGCCGCAGCGAGATCGAGACCACCGCCAGCAGCGGGAACAGCGTGATCGCCAGGAAGCCCCACAGCAGCACATGCGCGGCGACGACGCGCCAGCGCGCCTGTTTGCCTCGAACGATGGCCATGTCGTGTCCTTGTCCTTCGATGCCGTCCGCCTCAGCGGTTGGCGTTGCGCATCAGGCGCAGGTTGAGCAGCGACATGCCCGCCACCAGGATGAAGATCAGCGTCGAGATCGCCGCAGCCAGTCCGAAGTCCGTGCCCGAGTCGCGGAAGGCGATGCGGTAGGTATAGCTGACCAGGATGTCGGTCTGCCCGGCGGGGATCTTGGTGGACAGGTAGTCCGGCCGGCCGTCCGTGAGCAGCGCGATCAGCACGAAGTTGTTGAAGTTGAACGCGAAGGCCGAGACCAGCAGGGGCGACAGCGGCTTGATGATCAGCGGCGCCGTGATCTTGAAGAAGTTGGTCAGCGGCCCCGCGCCCGCGAGCGCCGAGGCCTCGTACAGGTCGGACGGGATCGCCTTCAGCAGCCCCGTGCACAGGATCATCACGTACGGATAACCCAGCCACACGTTGACGATCAGCAGCATCGTGCGCGCCAGCGACGGGTCCGCGAACCACGCCGGCCGCACGCCGAAGAGCGCGTCCAGGATCGCGTTGATCTCGCCGAAGTTCTGGTTGAACAGGCCCTTGAACACGAGGATGGAGATGAAGCCCGGTACCGCGTACGGCAGGAACAGCAGCGTGCGGTAGGTCGTGCGGTAGCGCAGATCCTCCCAGTTCAGCAGCACCGCCAGCATCATGCCGATCGCCGTCGCGAAGACCACCGTCAGCAGCGAGAACACCACCGTCCAGCCGAAGATCGACAGGAAGGGGCCGCGGAACTCCGCGTCGAACAGCATGCGCTTGTAGTTCTGCGCCCCGACCATCACTTTGTAGCCGGGCGCGAGGTGCGTGCCCGCCGCCGCGCCCTGGCCTTCGTAGTAGCCGGTGCTCGCGTCGGGACGGAAGAGCGCGCCGTCGGCGACGCGCTTCAGGGCGCCGTCGGCCTGCTCCTCGAAGTGCGGGCGGATCGGGCCGAATTCGCGCAGGCCGAGGTAGCGCAGCGTCGAGGCGTCGCCCGTGCCGCCCGTCTCGCCCGTCTCGCCCGTCTCGCCTGTGCCGCCTGTGCCGCCTGTGCCGCCTGTGCCGCCTGTGCCGCCGGTGGCCGCGGTGCCGCCGCTCTCGCCCGGCAGCCGCAAGCGCAGCTGCGCCAGCGCCTGGCGGTGTTCCACCAGTTCCTTCAGCGTGAGCGGGGGGCCCAGCGTCGCGTCCGCCGGCCCGGTCGCCTGCATCGCGACGTCGACCGGCTTCGACCCCTGGCGCAGCGCCAGCGGCGGCGACACGAACTGCGCCGTGCCGTTGGCCGGATCGCGCAGCACCACGCGGAACTCGCCGCCGGCGCCGTGCACGCTGTAGTCGCGCACGGACGCGAGCACCGTGTCGTGCTGGTCGAGCAGGAACTCGCGCACGCGCTCCTGGCTCAGCAGATGGGCGGACGAGTAGTTGGTGAAGCCGATCTGCGTCGTGTACGCGAGCGGGAACGCGATGAACAGCAGCATCCCGGCCACGCCGGGGAAGAGGTAGCGGTAGGCGAAGCCCGCCTTGGACAGGTAGACCGCGAAGCCCGCGCCGAAGAGCAGCAGCACGCCGAGCGCCCAGCTCGTCAGTCCGGCCGCGTACAGCATGAAGACGAGGTAGAGCGACGCCAGCGCGATCACGGCCATCGTCGGCCAGTACAGCGCCTTGGCGATCCGGTCCAGGGCGCCGGGCGCCTGGCGCGTGTAGGGCTCGGAGAGCGGCGAGCCGGGCAGGGCGGCGAGTGAGGCGGATGAGCCGGAGGAGGCGCCGGCCCCCGAGGTCGAGGCGGTCGTGGCGTTCATTGCTTGAGCAGCATCCGGCCCGACGCGCCGTCCAGCGCGTCCTTGGGGCTTTGCAGGCCGTTGGTGATCGCCTCCAGCGCCGCGTCCATCGCGGTCCAGAAACGTCCCACCTCGGGGATGTTGGGAATGGCCTCGCCGGCGCGGGCGTTCTCCATGCTGGCGCGGATCAGCGGGTTCACCGACAGCTGCTGGTAGAAGGCCTTGTTGGCCGGCACGCCGATGGGCACGTCGGCGTCGAGCACCTGCAGCGACGCGGGCCGCATCAGGTGGTGCTCGATGAACTCGCGCGCGAGGTCCTTGTTCTTCGAGGGCGCCGAGATCATGCAGCCCAGCACGCCGACGAAGGGCTTGGACGGCTTGCCCGCCACCACCGCCGGGATGGGCGCGACGCCGATCTCGATGCCGGCCTTGCGCGCGTTGTCCCAGGCCCAGGGGCCGGAGATCATCATCGCGACCTCCCCGCGGGCGAAGCCCGATTCCATCTCGGCGTAGCGCGCGCCGCGCGGCATCACGCCTTCGACGATCAGGCGCTCCAGCATCCGGCCCGCGGCCAGCGCGCCGTCGTTGTTGACGTCGACTTTCCGTGCGTCGAATTCGCCCTGCGCGTCACGTCCGAAGATCACGCCGCCGGCACCGGCGAACATCGGCCAGGTGAAGAAGCTCTTGTTGTAGTCCCACAGGATCGCGTGCTTCCCGCGCTGGCGCAGTTGCTGGTCGAGCGCGATCAGCGCGTCCCAGGTCGCGGGCGGCTTGGACACCAGCGCCTTGTTGTAGATCAGCCCGGTCGTCTCGATCGCAATCGGGTAGCCCCAGAGGCGGCCCTGGTAGCGGAAGGCCTGCCACGCGGCGGGCTCGACCTCGTCGTAGAGCGTCTTGCGCGGCTGCACCGGCGTCAGCAGTCCGGCCTTGGCCCACTCGCCGACGCGGTCGTGCGGCCAGCAGAAGACGTCCGGTCCCTTGCCGGCGCCGGCGGCCTGCGTGTACTTCTCGGGCGCGTCGACCGGATGCTCGACGACGACCTTCACGCCGGACTCGCGCTCGAACGCGTCGCCGACCTTCTGCAATCCGTTGTAGGCCTTGTCGCCGTTGATCCAGACGAGCAGCTTGGGCGGCGTCTGCGCCGCAACCTTCTCGCAGCCGCCGAGCAGCGCGACGGCGGCCACCACCGCGATGGCGCCGCGGGTCAGCGCCGAGCGCGTGTCCGCGCGCTTCGAGGAAGTCTTCATTCCGCCGCTCCGAGCCGCTTGAATGCCAGGCCCTGAGCGTCGAAGAGATAGCAGAGGTCCGGCGGCAGGTGCAGCTGCAGCGTGTCGCCCGCGCGCACACGGGTCCTGCCGTCGAATTCGCAGGTCAGTGCGTCCTCGACGCCCGGGTAGGCGCAGTACGCATGCGTCACGCCGCCCAGCGATTCGACGAAGGTGACGGTGCTGGCGATCAGGTTGGCGTCGCCGCCGACCTCGAAGTGTTCCGGCCGCAGGCCCAGCGTGACCTTGTCGCCGGCCTTCGCGCGGGAGGCGTCGACGCGTGTGCGGATCAGGGCGCCGTCGCTCAATCGCACGGTCGCATGGTCGGCGCCGGCCGTCACGATCGCGGCCTCGATGAAGTTCATCTTCGGACTGCCGATGAAGCCGGCGACGAAGAGGTTGTCCGGATGCTCGTAGAGCGCCAGCGGCGTGCCGACCTGTTCGATCGTCCCGGCGCTCAGCACGACGATGCGGTCCGCCAGCGTCATCGCCTCGACCTGGTCGTGGGTGACGTAGACCATGGTGGTCTTCAGGTCCTCGTGCAGCTTCGCGAACTCGTAGCGCATGCGCACGCGCAGCGCCGCGTCGAGGTTGGACAGCGGCTCGTCGAAAAGGAAGACCTCGGGCTTGCGCACGATCGCGCGGCCGATCGCGACGCGCTGGCGCTGGCCGCCGGACAGGTCCTTGGGCTTGCGCTCCAGCAGGTGCTCGATGTGCAGGATGCGCGCGGCGTAGCGCACCGAGCGGTCGATCTCGTCCTTGGGCACCTTCGCCAGCGTCAACCCGAACGCCATGTTGTCGTACAGGTTCATGTGAGGATAGAGCGCGTAGCTCTGGAACACCATCGCGATGCCGCGCTCGGCGGGCGGCACGTCGTTGACCAGCCGCCCGCCGATGCGCAGCTCGCCGCCGGTGATGTCCTCCAGGCCCGCGATCGTGCGCAGCAGCGTCGACTTGCCGCAGCCCGACGGACCCACGAAGACCATGAATTCACCGTCCCGGATCTCCAGGTCGATGCCATGCAGGATCTTGGTCTCGCCATAGGCCTTGGCCACGGCTTGCAGCTTCACGTCCGCCACGGGGTGTCTCCTTGTTTGTAGAGAATATACATGTCTGATTGACGATTCACAACGCGACATCCCCGGATGCGAGGGCATCGAATCGCTATAAATCAATGACTTGGCATCAAACTCGGGATAACCCGATGTAGTGAAACTACAGAAATTACAGAGGCTTGAGGGATACTTCGTTTCATGATGACCGCCTCCCCCGACCAGGTCGCCGCCTTCGAGCAGGCGCTGCGACGTGAACGCCCCCTGGCCAGCCCCGCCGCTGCGCTCGCCGCCGCGATCGCTTCGGCCGCCGCCACTGGGCCCGCCGGTGCTTCGGCTGCCGACCTGCACGCGATGATGCGCGCCGCCGCGGGCGCCTGCCGCGAGGTGCTGGACCGGCGTTGGGCCGCGACCCAGGCGACCGACGCCGCCCGCGGCGCGTCGGCGGCCGTGCGCCGCGTGCATTACCTGTCGATGGAATTCCTCATGGGCCGGGCGCTGGGCAACGCGCTCGCCGCGCTGAGGCTGGAGGCGCCCCTGCGTGCCGCATTTTCGGCGCAGGCCGGCGAGGGGCAGTCCTTGTCCGACGTGCTGGAGCGCGAGAGCGACGCGGCGCTGGGCAACGGCGGCCTTGGCCGGTTGGCGGCCTGTTTCCTCGATTCCTTCGCGGAGCTCGGCCTGCCGTCCTTCGGCTACGGGCTCCGTTATCAATACGGCATGTTCGCCCAGGGCATCCGGGACGGACGCCAGGTCGAGTCGCCCGACGACTGGATGGCGCTGGGCAATCCCTGGGAGGTGCCGCGTCCCGAGTGCCGCTATCCGGTGGGCTTCGGCGGGCATGTCGAGGTCGATGCGCGCGGGGCGCGCCGCTGGTGGCCGACCGACCACCTGATCGCGCAGGCCTATGACTTCATCGTGCCGGCGCATCACAGCGAGCGCGTGTCGACGCTGCGGCAATGGCACGCGCAGGCCGCCGCGCCCATCGACTTCGCCGCCTTCTGCCGCGGCGACCACCACGGCGCCGCCGCCCATCGCGTCGCGGCGGATGCGCTCAACTGGGTGCTCTATCCCGACGACAGCACCGAGGCCGGCCGCCGGCTCCGACTGAAGCAGGAGTTCTTCCTGGTCAGCGCCTCCATGCAGGACCTGATCGCGCGTCACCTGCGCGAGACCGGTTCGCTCACGGGCCTGGGTCGCGCCAACGCCATCCACCTGAACGACACGCATCCGGCGCTCGCGCCCGCCGAGCTGATGCGGCTGCTGCTCGACGACCACGCCCTGGGCTGGGACGAGGCCTGGGCGATCACCCGCGAGGCGGTCAGCTACACCAACCACACGCTGATGCCGGAGGCGCTGGAGACCTGGCCGGTCCGGCTGTTCGAGCAGCTGCTGCCGCGCCACCTCGAGATCGTCTACGAGATCAACCACCGTTTCCTCGAAAGCGTGAAGCAGCGCTTCCCCGACGACGTCGACCTGCTGCGCCGCGTGTCGCTGATCGACGAGGGCGACAGCCGCGGCAACGAGCGCCGCGTGCGCATGGCCGCGCTGAGCATCGTCGTCTCGCACCGCGTCAACGGCGTGGCGGCGCTGCACTCGGACCTGATGGTGAAGACCATCTTCGCGGACTACGCGCGGATCTTCCCCGGCCGTTTCCACAACGTCACCAACGGCGTGACGCCGCGCCGCTGGCTGCAGCAGGCGAATCCGGGCCTGTCGACGCTGCTGGACGATCGCATCGGGACCGGCTGGCGCCGGCGCCTGGACGAGCTAGAACAGCTCCGCCCGCTGGCCGCCGACGTCGGGCTCGGCGAGCAACTGCGCGCCGTGAAGCGGGAGAACAAGGAACGCCTGGCGGAGCGCGTCCGGCGCGAGCTCGGCGTGACGATCCACGTCGACAGCCTCTTCGACGTCCAGATCAAGCGCATCCACGAATACAAGCGCCAGCTGCTGAACCTGCTGCACGTCATCAGCCGTTATCAGGCGATCGTCGCGAACCCGACGGCGGACTGGGTGCCGCGCACCGTGGTGATCGCGGGCAAGGCCGCATCGGCTTACGTGGCGGCGAAGTCCATCATCGAACTCGCGCACGACGTCGCCCGCGTCATCGACGCGGATCCGCGCGTCGGCGACAGGCTCAAGCTGGTCTTCCTGCCCAACTACGGCGTGTCGCTGGCCGAGGCCGTGATCCCGGCCGCCGATCTGTCCGAGCAGATCTCCACCGCCGGCACCGAGGCGTCGGGCACGGGGAACATGAAATTCGCGCTCAACGGCGCCCTGACGATCGGCACCTGGGACGGCGCCAACATCGAGATGGCGCAGGCCTTCGGCGAGCGCAACATGTTCACCTTCGGCCTGAAGACCGAGAAGGTCGAGGCGCTCAAGCGCGCGGGCTACGAGCCGCGCCGCGTCGTCGAGCAGAACCCGGCGCTGTTCGACGTCATCGACGCGATCGCGCGCGGAGACTTCTCGCAGGGCGATCCGGGCCGTTACCGCACGCTGATCGATAAGCTGCTCGGCGAAGACCAGTACCTGCTGATGGCCGACTTCGCCGACTACCTGCGCGCGCAGCGCGAGGTCGACGACCTGTTCCGCGACCCGGCGGCCTGGCACCAGCGCGTCGCGCTGAACATCGCCGGCATGGGGATGTTCTCCTCGGACCGGACGATCGAGGAGTACGTCGAGCGCGTCTGGTCGGTGAAGAGCCTGGACTGACGCGTTCACCGCGAGCCGCCTCCGATGACGACGCTGCTGCCCGATGCCGACCTCGCGCTGCTCGCGCGCGGCGGGCATCCGCGTCCGTGGTTGTGGCTGGGCGCGCATCCCGTCGAGGTCGACGGCGAGCCGGGTGTCCGTTTCGCGGTGTGGGCGCCCCGGGCGTCGCGTGTCGCCGTGGTCGGCGACTTCAACGGCTGGTCCGGCGCCGCGCATCCGATGCGTCGCCGCGATGAACACGAGGCCGGTATCTGGGAAGTCTTCGTGCCCCGCGCATCGCGCGGCCAGTTCTACAAGTACGAAATCACCGGTCCCGATGGCGCCGTGCTGCCGCTGAAGGCCGATCCGTATGCGTTCCGGGCCCAGCTGCGCCCGGACAACGCGAGCATCGTCGAAGGACTGCCCGCCGCGCATCCGTTGCCGGAAGGCCGCGCAGCGCTCAACCGCCGGGATGCCCCGATCAGCGTGTACGAGGTGCATGCCATGTCGTGGCGCCCGGATGCGGGCTGGGATGCCCTTGCGCGCGAGTTGCCGGCGTACGCGGCCGGTCTCGGCTTCACGCATGTGCAGCTGATGCCGATCACCGAATTCCCCTTCGACGGCTCGTGGGGCTACCAGACGCTGGGTCTGCACGCGCCGACCGCGCGGCTGGGCGCGCCCGACGGCCTGCATCGCTTCGTCGACGCCTGCCACGCGGCGGGGTTGGGCGTGCTGCTCGATTTCGTCCCGGCGCATTTCCCCGAGGATCCGCACGGTCTCGCGACGTTCGACGGCACGGCGCTCTACGAATATGCCGATCCGCGCGAGGGCTGGCATCGCGACTGGCACACGCTGATCTACGACTTCGGCAAGCCGCAGGTGCGGCAGTTCCTGTGCGGCGCGGTGCTGTTCTGGGCCGAGCGCTACGGCATCGACGGCCTGCGCGTCGACGCGGTCGCCTCGATGCTGTACCGGGACTACTCGCGCCCGCCCGGCGAGTGGATTCCCAACATCCACGGCGGCACCGAGAACCTCGAAGCCATCGCGTTGTTCCAGCGTCTCAACGAGGTGCTCGGCTGCGAGGCGCCCGGGGTGATCACGATCGCCGAGGAGTCGACCGCCTTTCCGCTCGTGTCCGCGCCGACCTCGGTCGGCGGCCTGGGCTTCCATTACAAGTGGAACATGGGCTGGATGAACGACACGCTGCACTACATGCGCGAGTTGCCCATCCACCGCTCGTGGCATCACGAGAAGATGAGCTTCGGCCTCGTCTATGCGTTCAGCGAGAACTTCCAGCTGCCGCTCTCGCACGACGAGGTGGTGCATGGGAAGGGATCGCTGCTGCGCAAGATGCCGGGCGAGGAGGCCGAGCGCTTCGCGCAACTGCGCGCGTACTTCGGCTTCATGTGGGCGCATCCGGGCAAGAAGCTGCTGTTCATGGGCCAGGAGTTCGCGCAGCGCGACGAGTGGAACTTCGAGCGCGCGCTGCCCTGGGAGCTGCTCGACGAGCCGCGCCATGCCGGCGTTCAGCGGCTCATCGGCGACCTCAACCGCCTGTATCGCGACCGGCCCGCCTTGCATCGGCTTGACGGCGAGCGTGACGGCTTCGAGTGGCTGGTCAAGGATGACCTGCAGCATTCGGTCTTCGCCTGGATCCGCCGAGCCGGCGAGGGGGAAGTGCGCGCCGACGTCGTCGCTGTCAGCAACTTCACGCCCGTCGCGCGCGTCGGATACCGGCTGCCGGTGCCGCACGGCGGTCCGTGGCGCCTGGTGCTGAACACCGATGCGGCGATCTACGGCGGCAGCGATGTCGCCATCGCGCCACCGGATGCGGCGCACCTGCTCACGGCGCCGCACGACGATCCCTCCATCGTCTTGACGCTGCCGCCGTTGGCGACGATCTTCCTGGTGCCGGCCTGAGCCGGCGACGACCTCGACATTTCTCCGACACTTCTCCGACACTTCCTCCCGCGACGTTTCGAATGAGCGCTCCTTCCGATCTGTCCGCATCACCGGCTCCAACATGTGCCACGTCAATGGCTCGTGGCCGCCATGAACCGCTGGGCGCCACCGTCCGCGACGGCGGCGTCAACTTCGCCGTGTTCTCCGCCCATGCGACGCGCGTCGAGGTCTGCCTGTACGACGAGGCCGGCACGACCGAGCTCGCGCGCCATGCGTTGCACGGCCCGGTCGACGGCCTCTGGACCGGCTTCCTCTGTGGTGTTCAGGCGGGACAGCACTACGGTCTGCGCGCGCACGGCCCGCACGCGCCGCGCGAGGGACATCGCTTCAATGCGGCCAAGCTGCTGCTGGATCCGTATGCGCGCGAGATCGTCGGCGAGTTCCGCAACCTGCCCGAGGATCACGGGTATCCCTTCGGCCAGCCGGAGGGGCCCTTCGCGCTGGACGAGCGCGACAACGGCGCGACCGCGCTGAAGGCGCGTGTCGCCGCGCCGCTCTCGGGTCCTGGCCCGCGCGCCAGCGCGCCGCGACATGCGCCGCAGGACGTCGTGCTGTACGAAGTCCATGTGAAGGGGTTCTCGATGCGCCATCCGGAGATCCCGGAGGCGTTGCGCGGCAGCTATGCGGCGCTCGCGCATCCGGCGGCGATCGCGCACTTCAGGCGGCTCGGCGTGACCACGCTGTCGCTGCTGCCGGTGCAGTTCGCCGTCGACGAACCGCATCTCTTCGGCACCGGCCTGCGCAACTACTGGGGCTACAACACGCTGGGCTTCTTCGCGCCCGATCCCCGGCTGGCCTGCGCCGCCGTGCGCCACGATCCGACCGCCGTCGTCGCCGAGTTCCGCGCGATGGTCCAGACACTGCACGAGGCCGGACTCGAAGTCGTCCTCGACGTCGTCTACAACCACACCCCCGAAGGCAACGAGTGGGGCCCGACGCTGTCGCTGCGCGGGCTCGACCAGAAGAGCTACTACCGGCTGCAGGCCGACGATCCCTCGCGGATGGAGAACCTCACCGCCTGCGGCAACACCGTCAACGTCGAGCATCCGCGCGTGACGCAGCTGGTGCTGGATTCGCTGCGCTTCTGGGTCGGGGAGATGGGCGTGGACGGTTTCCGCTTCGATCTCGCGCCGGTGCTCGGACGCACGGCCGCCGGGCACGATCCGCAGGCGGCGTTCTACACGGCGCTGCGACAGGATCCGCTGCTCTCGCAGGTCCACTTGATCGCGGAGCCCTGGGACGCCGGTCCGGACGGTTATCAGCTCGGACGCTTTCCCGGCCGCTTCATGGAGTGGAACGACAAGTTCCGCGACGGCGCGCGCGGGTTCTGGCTCGGTCACGGGCCGGACGGCAAGGCCGTCACACGCGGCGAGTTCGCGCGGCGCTTCGGCGCGTCCAGCGATGTCTTCCATCCGCCGGGACCGTGCGGTGAGCCGGGGCAGCGCTCGCCGCTCGCCTCGATCAACTTCCTGGCCGTTCACGACGGCTACACGCTGAACGACCTCGTCAGCTATGCCCGCAAGCACAACGAGGCCAACGGTGAAGACAACCGCGACGGCCGCGACGGCGAGCTCTGCGGCAACTTCGGCGTCGAGGGGCCGACCGACGACCCCGCCATCCGCGACGCCCGCGAGCGCGCGCGCCGCGCGATGCTCGCGACGCTGCTGCTGTCGCAGGGCACGCCGATGCTGTACTCGGGCGACGAGTTCGGCAACAGCCAGGGCGGCAACAACAACGCGTACTGCCAGGACAACGAGATCGGCTGGCTCGATTGGCCCGCCGCCGACGATGCGCTGATCGCGTTCACCGGCGAACTGGCGCGGCTGCGGCGGTCGCATCCGGTGCTGCGCCATGCCGAGTGGTTCGCCGTGGCGGGCTGCGCGTCTGAAGCTGGATGTGCTGGATCCGCTGAATCCGCTGGATCAGCCGGATCGCCGCAGCGCACCAGCGCGCTGTGCTGGTTCCATCCCGACGGCCACGAGATGCGCGAGCACGACTGGAGCGACGATCGACAATTCGCGTTGAGCGCGCTGCTGAGCGACCCCCGCGAACAGCTGCTGCTGATCGTCCATCCCGGCGCGACGCCGACCCGCGTCGCTTTGCCCGCGGCAGGCGAGGGCGCCTCGCCCTGGCGGCTGCTGATCGACAGCAGCGGCGAACTCGCCCCGGCGACCTTGAGCGACGATGCGCTCGTCGCGCCGGCGCGCAGCCTGCTGCTGTGCATCGCAGCGCCCCTGCTTTCCTGATACTTCCGATACTGACCCCTCGAGCGACACCATGACGATCGACCTCAACAAGCGCCAATCCGGCGTGCTGCTGCACATCACCTCGCTGCCCGGCCCGAACGGCGCCGGCGACTTCGGCCCCGAGGCCTTCCACTTCGTCGACTGGCTGCAGTCGGCCGGCCAGGCCATCTGGCAATGGCTGCCGAGCACGCCGATCGGTCCCGGCGAGAGCCCGTACCAGGGCGTGTCGGCCTTCGCCGGCAATCCGTGGATGGTGGCGTTCGAGCCGATGGTGGCGAAGGGCTGGCTCGCCGCGCCGGTGCTGCCGGACGGCGGCTTCGATGCGAAGCGCGTCGACTACGGCCGCGTGATCCCGTGGCGCGAGCAGCAGCTGCGCGCCGCCTCGGCGGGCTTCTTCGCGAAGGCGTCGGCCTCGGACCGCGCCAGCTACGAGCTGTGGTGCGAGTCCCAGCGCGACTGGTTGCCGGACTACGCGCTCTTCATGGCCGTCCGCTCGTCGCGCCATGGCCAGGCCTGGTGGGAATGGCCGCGCGACCTGGCCGGCCGCGACCCGCGCGCGCTGGCCGCCGCGCGCGAGCAGTACGCCGATGAGGTCGGCTTCTGGCAGTTCGTGCAATGGAATTTCGACGTCCAGGTCGGCGCGCTGAAGACCTACGCGAACGCGCGCGGCGTCCATATCATGGGCGACCTGCCGATCTTCGTCGCGCACGACAGCGCCGACTGCTGGGCCCGCCCCGACCTGTACGAGTTCGACGAGAACTTCCAGACGACCGTTGTCGCCGGCGTGCCCCCGGACGCGATGGCGGCCACCGGCCAGCGCTGGGGCAATCCGATGTACCGCTGGGACAAGATGGCCCACGAGCACTTCGCGTGGTGGACCGCGCGCGTGAAACGCATGCTGAGCTCGGCGGACGTGTTCCGCATCGACCACTTCCGCGGCTTCGCCGCCTATTACGAGATCCCCGCCGACAGCCCCGACGCCACGCGCGGCGTCTGGAAGACCGGTCCGGGCAAGGCGCTGTTCGACGCGATCGCCAAGTCGCTCGGCACGCTGCCCATCGTGGCCGAGGACCTCGGCTTCATCACGCCCGACGTCCATGAGCTGCGCAACGCGCTCGATTACCCGGGCATGAAGATCCTGCAGTTCGGCTTCGGCGGCGACGGCGGGCACGAGTTCCTCCCGCACAACTGGCCGCGCGCGGCCGTCTGCTACACCGGCACGCATGACAACGACACGGTCCGCGGCTGGTGGAACCAGGCCAGCGCCCATGAGCGCGCCTACGCCGCCGCCTACCTGCCCGCCGGCGACGACGACATCCACTGGGCCATGATCCGCGGCTGCGCGAACTCGGTGGCCAACGTCGCGATCTACCCGCTGCAGGACGTGCTCGGCCTGGGCAGCGAACACCGCATGAACGTGCCCGGCGTCCTCGGCGGCAACTGGGAATGGCGCTTCACCTGGGACATGGTCGGTGCCGAGCCGGGCCGCGTGCTCGGCCTGATCGCCGCGACCAGCGGGAGAGCCCCTATTGCCGGCGCCGGACTGCCGGAGTGAAATGCTCTGAAACCGCTTTCACAATAGCTGGGCCGCCCTGGATGGCGATCTAGGGGAAAGCGAGGGCGGTGGTTGCGGGGGCGCGTCCTCCACAATCGGAACCACCGAGAGACAACGTTGTCATCGACCCGTCGGGCGCCAGCGCACCGTGCGGCGGACAGCGAACGGAGCCGCCCATGAGCACGACCGAAATCTTCCTGATCGCCATGGCGATCATCTTCACCGTCCCGTACCTGGTGTGGCGGCTGGGGGGAACGGACTACGTCGCGCCGCTGGTCGTGGTGCAGATCATCACCGGCATCCTGCTCGGCCCGGGCGTGCTGGGCCGGGCCTTTCCCGAGTACTACCAGTTCGTCTTCAACCCGTCGGTCGTGCAGTCGCTCAACGGGGTGGCCTGGTGGGCGGTGATGCTGTTCGTGTGGATCGCGGGCATCGAGCTGGATCTGAAGAAGGCGTGGGCGCATCGCGTCGAGAGCGGCATCACCGCGGGGCTCGCGCTCGGTGTGCCGATGGCGTTCGGCTCGGCGGCGGCGGTGGTGCTGCTCGGCATGGGCTCGCAGTGGATGGGCCCGCAGGCGCGCACCTGGCAGTTCGTCGTCGGGGTCGGCATGGCCTGCGCGGTGACGGCGTTGCCTATCCTGATCCTGCTGATGGAGAAACTCGACATCCTGCGTCAGCCGATCGGCCAGCGCATCCTGCGTTATGCCAGTCTGGACGACATCCTGATCTGGAGCGTGCTGGCGGTGATCCTGATGGACTGGTCGCGCGTCGGCAAGCAGGTGCTGTTCCTGGCCGCGTTCGCCGTGGCGACGGCGCTGTTCCGGCGCGTGATGCGCGCGATCCCCGCGCGGGATCGCTGGTACGTCGGCCTGATCTGGCTGGCGATCGTCGCGTTCGGCGCCGACTGGTCGGGGCTGCACTACATGGTCGGGGCCTTCCTGGCCGGCGTCGTGATGGATGCCGAATGGTTCGACCAGCAGCAGATGGACGCGCTGCGCCATCATGTGCTGCTGGTGGTGATGCCGGTCTTCTTCCTCAGCACGGGACTGCGCACGCAATGGGGGCTGGAGGGCGGCATGGTGTTCGCGGGCGCGGCGCTGCTGCTGGCGGCGTCGGTCAGCGGCAAGCTGCTGGGCACGTACGTGGCCGGGCGCATCCTGCGATGGGCACCCGGCGAGGCCGGCATCATCGGCTGGCTGCTGCAGACCAAGGCACTCATCATGATCATCTTCGCCAATGTGCTGCTGGACAAACAGATCATCACCAGCGAGACCTTCACCGCGCTGCTGCTGATGGCGGTGGGGTCGACGATGCTGACCGTGCCCGCGGTGGCGCCGCGCCTGGCGCGCATCAAGGCACTGGTCTTCCGCGCCAGTTGAATGCTGGCTGAACGCCCCTTGGCGCGAGTTGGCGCCGGCTGACGCCGTTTGAGCGGCCGTCGGGAAGCAGTTCCCTCCGGCGAGGGAGCGGCGCGCTGTCGCCTCCTTCGGGGAGGCCGAAGTCAGCAGAGGTCTGTCGCAAGGACTAGGGGGGGCGTGCGACGCGGTGTCGCGACGCGTCACCAGGTGACCTGCCATGTTTTCCTTACTTCGCCGCTTCGAGGCGTGGGATTCGTCTTCCCTCTTGCGGACCGACCGCTCCGACGACGCGCCGCTGCTGGGCGGGCGCGCAGTCTCGTCCGTCAGGGCGGAGAGCGCGACATCCAAGACGCCCCCTTGCGTCTTCACGCCTGACCACGAGTGGGCGCTGAGCACGCTGCATCGCATCGTCAGGTCGCAGTCCCCGTCGACGGTCGCCGACGCCGAGGTCGGCGGTGTGCGGCTCGGTGCTTCGGCTCCCGAGATGTTCGATCCGAAGTTCCTGTCGTTGCTCGCGGACCTGCATGAGGTCCGGTGCGACGCGCCGCGCCTGGTGACGCGGTGCGAACGCATGGAAAGCAGTCGGGCCATCTGGCGCGAGTTCGTGCGGTTGCTGGCGGATCTGCCGCGCCGGGAAGCAGGGTGCGCCGATCTGGTCCTGTCGGCGTTGACCGCGCCGCACGAGGGGCGGGCGCCATGCCTGCTCCGGTTGGCCTCCGGCGCGGTTCACGACCTGCCCTTGGCGACGGCGATGTGCGACCTGCTGACGGCGCTGGCTGACGCGCGGAGCATCGGTCCGCAGCGGCTCCGCGAGTCGCTGCTGAGCCTGGACAGTCCGGCGGACGCGCGCGGCGGCGACGCCCTGCCCAAGGGCATGCCGTCCGGGAAATACACGGATTTCGTGGGACGCCTGATGGGCGACGGACAGGGGGAGTGGCACAACGACGGCGCGATCTACGCCGTCGGCCGGCTGCGCGACGAGCTGCTGCTGCCGGACCGTGAGCAGGTCGTGACCCAGTACTCGGCGACACGATGGCAGAAACTGGGGCACTTCCTTCAGCTCTGCGACGCGTTGCGCGATCGATCGCCTTGGCGACCCCCTGCCGCTTCCGCTCTGTCGCCCGTGGGCTTGTGCAAACGCATCGACTCGCTGCAACGCTCGTTATCGACGGCACGCGCGGTCGACGTCGGCATGTTCGGGTCGATTTGCGACCAATTGGTGAGCGATTGCGTCAACGACGCGTTGAGGCAGGGGTGGCAACTGGCGCGTGAACGGCATGAACTGCTCTACATGGACCAGGTCAGCCTGCCCGGAACCGGCCTGGCCTCCGTGGGGCCGGGTGGGGCGCTCGTGCCACTCTGCATTCCCGCCTTGGGGCGGCTGCCGAAGGTGGCTCCTCCACAGGTGGTCGATAAGGTGACCGCGCACGTGCTGCGCGATCCGGTGCTGCTCGAATCCTTGGCGCGCGCCGAGGCGGCCGGTGTGAGCCCGGCCTGTCGCGAACTGGTGGCGGCGACGGCGAGACGGCATGTCGAGGCCGAGTTGGACCTGGGCGACCGTCTGGCCGGGTTCCTGTCCGACGCGGAGGCGGCGGTCTATCGTGTGCGTCTGACGTCCGGCGGCGACACCCGCCGAGGGCCGGCCAGGCAGAATCCGGCCATGTCGGATGACGGGAGTCTGCCTTGATCGATCACCTCGACCACCTGGTCCTCACCACCGCCCATGAGGCGGACTGCATCCGTTTCTATACCGAGGTGCTCGGCATGCGGCTCGAGCGCTTTGTCGGCGGGACGCCGCCGGTCGCGCGCCAGGCCTTCCTCTTCGGCGCGCAGAAGATCAACCTCCATGTGAAGGGCCGGGAGTTCGAGCCCAAGGCCCACGCGCCGATGCCAGGCGCGCTGGACCTCTGCTTCATCGCGTCGGTGCCGCTGGAACAGGTGATCGAGCGCCTGGACACGCTGCAGGTGGCCATCATCGAAGGACCGGTGATGCGCACGGGCGCGACCGGGAAGATCCGCTCGGTCTACGTGCGCGATCCCGACCTCAACCTGATCGAGATCTCGGAGCTCGCGGACGCGGTTTAGCGGGTCAGCATCGCCGCGTGAGCCAGGGTGGGCATGTGCGACAGCATCGAGGTCGACGGCACCATCGCCGCCTGGGCGGCGGCGCTCACGACCACCGCGGCCGTCGCCGACCATGGCAGGCCGACGCGGGCCTCGGACAGCAGGCGCGACGGCACGTCCATCACGTGAGCGACGATGCTGAGGGACTCGTCCGCGCGGGCGAGTTCGATCTCCTGCGCCGACATGCCCACGAACACATGCGCGAAGCCTTGCTCGATGGCGTCGAGCGCAGCTTCCGTGGCGCGACGCCAGCGCTTCACCGCGGCGACATCGGCCCGGGAGGCGGACTCGGGCACCGCCCAGCGCGGATCGCCGCCCGTCACCGCGCGCGCGGCGTTGAACGCGTCCACCACGCCGGCGGGGCCGCCGAGCCGGGCGTCGAGCACCTGCATGGCGATCACGCCGGCCAGCGCGCGCTGGTGATAGGGGACCATGACTCGTTCCAGGATGACTTCGTAGCGACGCATGACGGTTCCTCGGTGCTGGGCTGCTGAATGGGGAAGATGAGAATACTGTATGAAAATACAGTATTCAATCTCCGACTGGCGGACAGCTGCCAACTCCTGGCAGCAGCCCGCCGCCAGTCAGAACTGCCAGTCGCCTTGCACGCGCACGCCGTCGTCGCGACTGGCGCCGGTCTCCTGATGGTCCACATGGACGGACAGCGTCATGCGCGGGCGCGGCAGCACGATCAGGCCGAGGTCGACCAGGGCACCGGTCCCGGCGCCGGAGGCGGCGCTCGTGCTGAAGCCCTGCGCGCCGGGCAGGCTGACGCGCCGGTTCACCGTGGCAGGGCCGCCGAGGTGCTGCAGGGCCACCGTGCCCTGCAGACGCCACGCTGAACCCAGCGCGAACTGCGCTTCGGTGTTGCCGTGGAAACCGACCATGCCGAAACTGCGGGCGTCGCGGGTGGCGCCGCCGCTCAACGCGATGGTGTCGTCGCCCGATTCCTTGAACCCGCCTGTCCAGGTCACGGTGTGTCCCAGCTGCAGGAACGGCTCGATCTGGCCGAAGGGCAGGCGACCTGGCAGTCCGACTTCGAGGAAGCCGTCGGCGTGATGGGCGCGCTCGCTCGCCTTCAACGACGAGACGGCCTTGCCGATGACGACCTCTCGTCGGGTGTCGACGTTCGATTGCCCATAGGTCAGCGCGCCGCGCAGGTTGAAGCCATGCCAGGCGGCCGCGCCATACGCTGCCACCGACGCGGAATGCACGTCGGCGCGGTCCTGCTCCTGGCCCGGAGTGCTCAAGATCTGACGACCGGTGCCGACCGCGATGCCGAGTCGGATCTCGCGCGTGTGCAGCAAGTCGATGCCGGCGAGCAGTCCGTCGTCGTCGGCGCGGGTCGTCGCGACCTGGTCACCCGCCAGCGTGCCGTGAGACTGATAGGCGGTCACCCACAACCGCGCGCCGTCGTCGAATTCGCCGCGGGGGATCTGGACGTCTCGCAGGTGACGGCCCAGTGCGGTCCGTTGCTGTGACGCGACCAGGGCCGGAGCGTTGGCAGCGCCTGCCTGCAAGCCGCCTGCAAGGGCTTCCAGCGCCGCGCCCACCTCGTTGCGCGGCAGCTTGACCAACTGGTCCGCCGCCGGTGTCGAGGCCCCCTGGGAGTCGATCGAGCCGGCCACCGCGCCCTGGTTCGGCGTCTGCGCCAGGTCCTGGAACTGGACCGCATTGCGGTCCATCACCAAGGTGAGATCCTTGGCGCCCGGCTCCAGCTTGGGCGAAAGGAAGGCCAGGTTCGAGTCCACCGAAGCGTATTGGCCGACGGTCTGTCCAGCCTGCAGGAGATCGATGCGCGATCCCTTCGACCAGTCTCCGGCCTTGGCGTCGATATGGAGCACCGCGCCATCCACGGCCGCCTGTCCGTCAACGATCATGACGGGCATGCGTGCGGTCGGGTCCAGCGACACCCTGACCTGCGCACCGGGATCGAGGTGCAGGTCCCCCTGCACATGCAGCGGTGCGGCGCCCGTGGTGAGTTGCAGCGTGGCACCCGGCGCCAGCGTGGCATTGCCGGCGATGGTGCCGTTGCCTTGCAGTCTCGCGCCGGCGGCGACATCGACATTGCCCTGCAACATGGCACTGCCGGCCGCCGCGGCGCCGACGATCAGGCCGCCCGTGCGCACGCTGATGCCGCCGGCGCTTTGCGCGCCTTCGAGCGTCAGGTCGCCGGCGCCGGATTTCACCAGCTGTCCCGTGCCGCTCAAACGGCTGTCCAGCAGCGCGTCGCGCGGCACGTCGAGCGAGAGGGTGGCGTTGTTCACGACCGCGCCGCTACCCAGCTGGTCCACCGTCGCACGCAGCGTCCCGGCGTCGATGCGCAGCGGACCGCTCCCGGTGTTGGTGCCGTCCAGCGTCAAAGTGCCGGCTCCGCCTTTCACGAACGTGCCGCTGCCCGACAGGTTGTTGTGGAGCGCACCATCCACCGCCTGATCCACGATCAGCGTGGCGTCGTTTCGAATGGCGCCGGTGCCGAAGCTGTCGGCGGAGCCCGTCAGCGTCCCACCGTTGACGGTCGTGCCGCCTGCGTAGCTGTTGGCGCTGCTCAGCGTCACCGAGCCCGAGCCCTGCTTAATCAGCGAGCCGCTGCCGGAAACGGGATTGCTCAACGAGCCGTCGGTGGACTGATCGAGGACCAGTGTCGCGTCGTTGCGGATGCCGCCGCTGCCCAGGCTGCCGGTGGATCCGATCAGCGTTCCGCCGCTGATCGTCGTGCCGCCGGCGTAGGTGTTGGCGCCGCTCAGCGTCTGGGTGCCCGCGCCGGTCTTGACCAATCCGCCGCTGCCGGCGATGGTGCCCGCGAAGGCGTGGTCGCCGACGGTGTCCAGCGTCAGGGTCTGCCCGCCCAACTGGATGGTGTTGGAAGTGTTGCCGTCGAATCCGCCCAGGCGCTGTGGCCGGCCCGCGTTCGCGAGATCCAGGCCGGCGTCGGCACCGGTGAACGTGACGATGCTGCCGTCGGGCAGGGCGCCGCCGGCCAGCGCCAGCGTGCCGCTGACCAGCCGGGTGTTGCCGCCATAGGCGTTGTCCTGGCTGGAGAGGCTGATGACGCTGCCCTTGCCGGCGTCGATGGCCAGTCCGCCGGCGCCGCCGATCGCGGCGGACAAGTCACGCGCCGCGCCGCTGGCGTCCGCGGGAGCGGACAGCACCAGCTCGTGGCCGGCCAGCACATCGATGCCGAGCAATTGGCCGGTGAGATAGAGACCATCCTGGCTCGAACCGGGCGACAGGCGATAGCGCGTCGTTGTCGTTGCCACACGCTCGCCGTCCTGAAGGATCTCTCCATCAGTGCTGTCTCCGACGCGTTGACCGTCGCTTCCGGCCAAGCCGAGACCGGAGGCGTCGCCAAGCACCTGCGCGCCTGGCGCCAGGCGAGCCAGTTGGAACGATACGCCGTCGTCCCGCGTCATCAGGGAGCCCATGGAGTCGGCCGCCTTGGCGCCGTGCAGGTCCGCATCCACCTGCACCGTGCCGGTTCCCGACAGGTCCAGCGTCCGGTTGATCTGCAGCGGATGCAGCGTGGAGAGATCATCCGCGGTTCCCGGCGTGAAACGCACCAGACCGCCGTTCATCTGCAGCGCGCCGAGCGATCCAGAATTCTGGTCGGCGAGCAATCGGCCACCAGCGTCCAGTCGAAGCGTGACGGCGGACATCGTCTCAGCTCCTGGTCCGGACAGCGTGAGGCTGGCGTTGGACAAGGCCAGGATGCCCGTGAAAGCAGCGGCGCCCGATGGTGCGGTGCTCCTGGTGAGCGAATGCTGTGTGTCGCCGAGATCGACGGCCACCAGCCCATCTCCGCCGATGTGGCGCAATTGCGTGTCGCTGGAAAGGGTCAGCGCAATCTGGCCGGAACCGCTGACCGTGACGGCTCCAGCGCCCAGTTGGTGTTGGTCAGTGGAGGCTATGCGGCCATCCCTGACATCCAGCCCGCCCGACGCACCCAGAACCTGTCGCAGCGTCAGTTGCCCCGAGCCGGTCTTCTCGACACGGCCCGTGCCGGAGACGACATTGAGCCAATCCGCGTTGATCGACTGGTCGATACGCAGGAGGGCATTGTCGAGAATGCCGCCGCTGCCGAAGCTGGAGGCGGAGCCGACCAGCGTGCCGGCGTTGATCGTCGTGCCCCCGGCGTAGGTGCCGGTGCCGTTCAAGATCAATGAGCCAGCGCCTTGTTTGGTCAGGGAGCCGCTACCGGAGATGCTGGCGTTCAACACGCCATCCGCGACTTGATTCAAGACCAGCGACGCGTTGTCGACGATCATGCCCACACCGAAGCTGTTGGAAGAACCGACGACGGTGCCCGCGCTGATGGTCGTGCCGCCGGTGTAGGTGTTGGTGCCGCTCAAGGTCAGCGTGCCCGAGCCCTGCTTGGTGAGCGAGCCGGCGCCGGAGACAATGTTGCCCAGCGTGCCGTTGGCAGTCTGGTTGAGGACCAGGGCGGCGTTGTCCACGATCGCACCCGAGCCGAAGTTGCCCGTCGATCCCACGAGGGTGCCTGCGTTGATCGTCGTGCCTCCGGCATAGGTGTTGGCGCCGCTGAGGATCACGGTGCCCGCGCCGTGCTTGGTCAACGAACCGATGCCAGAAATGACGTTGCTGAGCGTGCCGGCGGCCGCTTGATCCAGGACCAGTGAGGCGTTGTCCACGATCGCTCCGGTGCCGAAGCTCCCGGACGTCCCCATCACGGTGCCCGCGCTGATGGTCGTCGTGCCTGTATACGTATTGGTGCCGGTCAAAGTCAGCGATCCGCTGCCTTGTTTCGTCAAGCTGCCAGTTCCGGAGATCGTGCCCCCGAACGTCTGGTTCGATGCATCGCCGACGACAAGGGCCGCCGATCCGGTCCGTATCGCGGTGCCCGCCACGCCGCTGAGCGCGGAGATGGTGGTGGTGTGGGTTGAGGCGGAGAGGTCGAGCGTTCCACCCGAATTGCCCAGCTGGATTGCGCCGGCCGTCAGCGTGCCGCTGCCGCCGACCGCCAGTGTGCCGCCGCTGACCTGAACGGTGCCGCTCAACTGCGCATTGGCGTTGAGCGTGAGTTGCTTGCTACCCTCCTTGATCAACGAGCCTGAGCCGGTCAACGCCTGGTTCAGCGTGCCGTCGGCGGTCGAATTGAGGCGCAGGGTGCCATTGTCCCGGATGGCGCCCGTGCCGAGGGACACCAGCTGTGCCTGGACTTCACCCGCCTGGATGTTGAGCCCGCCGCCGAAGGTATTGGTGCCGGACAAGATCAGCGTGCCGGCGCTTGCCTTCGTGAGACCGCCGGTGCCCGTGATCGGGCCGCTGAAGGTGATCGGCTGCGAGGCGGTGCTGATGGTCGCCGAGCCGTCGAGCAGCAGCCAGTTGTTCATGGCGGCCACCGGGTTGTCCGCCGAGATCGTCGCGGTGGCGCCGCTTCCGACCCAGAGGGCGCCGTCGATCACGGATCCCGATCTCAGCCGCAACGTGTTGTTGCCACCGGTCCAATGGATGGCGGCGCCGTCTTCGCCGGCTTCGGCGGCAATGCCACCTATCCCTCCACCGACCCCGCCGGCCCCGGCGCGGATGACACCGCTGTTGAGGATGGTGAGGGAGGCACCCTCAACACCATGTCCGCCGCCGCCGCCGCCGCTCGAACCCGAACCCGCAGCACCGGCGGCGCCCGCTCCTCCCGCTCCACCTTGGATCGTCCCGGTGTTGGTCAGCGTGCCTCCCGACGACATGACGATGCCGTTGCCGCCACCGCCTGCACCCGCCTTGCTGCAGCCGGTGCAGCCTCTACGGCCGGCGTTGCCGTCACCGCCATTGCCGCCGGACAAGCTGACGCCGGAAATGATGGTGATGTTGCGCTGGCCGTTCACGAATGCACCGGCACCGCCCCCGCCGCCTGCGGTGCCGCTGAACGGGTCGTTCGGCACGAGCTGTCGAGGGGTCGAGCCATCGACGCCGTCGCCACCCTGGCGGCTGGCTGACAGCGTGAGGTCAGCGCTAATGCCTATGCCTCGGGCTCCACCGGCTGCCGGGTTCCCGCCCCCTTCGCCTTGAGCGCCATTCCCCGAACTGGACCCGTTCTTCCCTCCCCCGTTGGTCCACGCGCCACTTTGTCCGCCGCCGTTTCCGCCCGCACTTCCCGTGGAGCCATTGCCCTGACCACCGGTTCCGGGCGAGACGCCGTCTGCCGCAGCAGCCTGCGCGAGATCGAGCATCGCCAGCGAGATAACCAAGGTGGCGACGGCCCGAGCCACTTGGGTCACGTGTCCTTTAGCCGGGCTGCGTGGATTGGGGCGGAAGTAGGTGGGCATGTCGTAACTCCAGATGAACGAAGGTGCGCATCGTCGAATCTGGTGCGGTCGGAGGCGATCATTCATCGAGGTCAAAAAGCTGCTTGGCCTCCCTAAGGTTTGCTCTTCTGGCGAATTTCTTGAATAGATCCGCGAACAATGTCGCGTCGTCTGGACCAGTCGCCGACCTCTGACAGTCATGCCATGACAACAAAAAAGGCCTCGCGAGGCGTCGCGAGGCCTTGGGGGAGCCGGCATGGGGCCGGCCCGCTGAAATGACGGAGAAGCGGCGGGGTTACTTCAGCCCGGCGCCCATCGCCTTCGACAGCGACGCCGTCGGATCGTCACCCGAGAACTCCCAGAAGAACGCGCCGCCGAAGCCCTTGGACTTCACGTAGGCCATCTTGATGGCGATCGTGGCCGGCGTGTCGAAGCTCCAGAAGGTCGAGCCGTTGTAGATCCACTGCGCCTTGCTGACGTCGTCGACCCGGCTGGTGTATCCCTGCAGGTTCTTCAGGACCTTGTAGTCCTCGTTGCCCGCCTCGTAGGTGCCTGGGGCCGGCGTGCCGCTCTGGTACAGGCCGTTGTTGACGTTGGGAACGTTGGTCCAGCCGCGGCCGTAGAAGCCGATGCCGACGTTCAGCTTCGAAGCCGGCACGCCCTTGTCCAGGAAGGCCTGCATCGCGTCGTTGGTGTTGTACTTCTTCACGTCACCCGTCGACGGGTCGTTCGCCGGCGCGTACAGCGCCGAGTGGAACCCGGTGATCGTGTCCCAACCGCCGTGGAAGTCGTACGTCATCACGTTGATGAAGTTCAGGTACGGATGGATCTTGTCCGGGTCGTACGCCCGCACCTTGTCCACGCCGGCGCCCGAGGCGATGGACAGCAGCAGGCCCGGACGCACCGCGTCGAGCTGCTTGCGGAACTCGGCCAGCAGGCCGGTGAAGTTCTCGCGATCCTCCGCGGTGCCGCAGGCCAGACCGCAGGCGTTCGGGTATTCCCAGTCGAGGTCGATGCCGTCGAACACGCCGGCCGCCGCGCCCGTGCCGCCCGCGCCGTCCGTCACCGGCACGTTGCCCTTGATGTAGGCGTCCACGCAGCTCTTGACGAAGTTCACCCGGTTCTCCGGACGCGCCGCGCTGGAGAAGCCGCGCGACCAAGTCCAGCCGCCCAGCGAGATCAGCACCTTGATCTTGGGATACTTGGTCTTGAGCTTCTTGAGCTGGTTCCAGCTGCCGCGCAGCGGCTGGTCCCAGGTGTCGGCCACGCCGTCGACGCTCAGGTCGGCGCCGTAGGACTTGCCGTAGTCGGCGAAGGCGTCGCCGCCTTCCCCGGTGGACTCGTTGCTCGGGATGATCTTGCCGACTTCGCAGACGTTGTTGCGGACGTTGCCGAACGCGTAGTTGATGTGCGTCAGGTTGGCCGCCGAGCCGCTGGTGTCGATGTTCTTCACGTGGTAGTTGCGGCCGTAGATGCCCCACTGCGCGAAGTAGCCCAGCAGCACCTTGTCGCCGGCGGTCTGCGTGTCGGTCTTGACCGTGATCGGCGCCGACGGCTGCGAGGTGCCCGCCTGGTTGAAGGCCGAGACCGTGAAGGTGTAGTTCGTGTTGGCCGTCAGGTTGGTGACGCTGGCGCTGGTGGCCGCGCCCTGCGCGACCTGCGTCGAGCCCTGGTTGACGCGGTATTGCACCGTGCAGTTCGGGCCGGCGGCGACGGCGTTCCAGGCGAGGTTGACGCTCGTGGCGCTCTTGGACGGCGAGTTCAGGCCCGACGGGGTCGACGGCGCCGCGGCGCAGGTGCCGTTGCTGGCGGTGCTGGTCAGCAGCGAGCTGCTCAGGCCGGAGACATTGCCGGCCTTGTCCTTGGCGCGGACCTGGTAGCTGTACGAGGTGCCCGCCGACAGGCCCGAGTCGGTGTACGTGGTGGCGGTGGGCGACGCAATCAGCGAGCCGCCGCGCAGCAGCTCGTAGTTGTTGACGCCGCTGCCGGCGTCGGTCGAGGCGCCCCAGCTCAGCGTGATGCTGCTGCTGGTGATGCCGCTGGAGGTCAGGCCCGAAGGCACGGTGGGCGGCGTGGTGTCGGTGCCGCCGCCGGTGCAGGCGCCCAGCGACTTCCACACGTCCCATTGGCCGGAGTGGGTGGAGGGCGCCTCGTTCTGCGTCCACCACTTGGCCTGGTAGGCGATGTTGCCCTGCTTGGCGAAGCTGTTGGAGGTGCCGGTGTAGATGCCGGCGGACGTCCATTCGGGCACGTTGGTGCAGTCGTAGGCGTGTGCCGTGCCGGCGGCCATCGCGGCGGCCAGGGCGATGCCGCCGAGGCGGACCATTTGTCTCTTCATGTCGAAACTCCTGTGGGTCAAAGGGGGTGGTGGGGAGGTCTCAGGAGGCCCGCGCTCATCGCGCGGCCGAAGTCTTGGCCGTCGAGGTCGTGGAGCCTTTCGCTGCCGGAGCGGCGGCGGGCACCGCGCCACGACGCGCTTCCTGCGCCAGCGCGTAGCTGCGGCCGTTCACGGTGACGGTCCAGTTGCTGGGCATCGTCGACGGCAGGAAGTAGTTGATCGTCAGCGTCACGCTGGCGCCGGGGGCCAGGCTCTGCCACGCCGGCAGCTTGAAGCTGGCGCGGTGGAAGTCGTTCTTCAGGCCGCCGATGTTGTTGCCCGCGGGATTCGAGCCGTTGCTGATCACCGTCAGGCCGAAGCCGCTCTGGTCCGTCACCGTCGAGGGGATCGCGGTGGGGACGTCGAACTGGAACTCCGTGCCGCCGGGCAGCGTGGTCGTGCTGTTGTTGGTCAGCGTGAGCTTGGGCGTGATCGGGTAGTTGCTGTCGCCGAGCGCGAACCCGCCCAGCGCGTAGCCGATGTCCAGCGTCTCCGCCGGCAGGGCCGCCGGGGTCAGCCGGTTGCCGTAGGCGCCGGCCGTCTTCAGCTTGTTGAACAGCAGGCTGGTCAGCGTGTTGCCGATGAAGTACTCGTTGCGGGCGGTGTCGAAGGCGTAGTCGCCGGCGAACTCCCAGAACATCACGCCGCCGATGCCGCGGTCGGCCACGTACTGCGCCTTCACGCCCAGCGACTGCTCGTCTTCGGTGCTGATGAAGACCTTCTTCTGCGCGTTCCACAGCCAGGGCGCGACCAGCGTCGCGTCGTAGTTGCGGACGTAGGAGCCGGTCAACTGGTCGGCCGGGTTGGTCGCCGGATTCAGGCCGTAGGCGGCGAGGTAGCTGCCCGCGCGGCCGGAGGCCAGGTTCATCGCGTGCCACATCGGGTTGGAGCCGGCGGGCACTTCCTTGCTGGACACGTCCAGGTCGTGCCAGAGGTTGTCGATGCCGACGGCGCCGTTGCCGCACTTCTGCACGGTGCCGCCGCCGGTGCCGGCCGGGCACTTGCTCTGGTCGGGCAGCGCCGCCTGGCCCCACAGGCCGTTGGTGCCGCCCGTCACGCCCTGCCAGCCGCGGGTGTAGTACGGCACGCCGATGTTGATGCGGCCCGCCGGCATCGCGCCGCGGAAGTAGTGGTACGCCCAGTCGGTGTTCAGGTAGCCGATGCGCGCGTACTGCGTCGCGCTGTAGTAGCTCCACGCGGTGAGCTCGGCGTCCTTGCCGTCGTCGTACAGCGCCGCGTTCGGGCCGACGAACTGGTTCCACGCCCCGTGCAGGTCGTAGCTCATGATGTTCACGTAGTCCAGGTATTGCGTGACCTGGAAGGCTTCCATCCCGCGCAGCAGGTAGGCGGAAGAGGGCGCCGCGATCGTGAGCATGTAATGGCGCGTGTCGGCCTGGCTGGCCGCGTCGAGCTTCGCGCGCAGCGTCCGCATCAGCACCACATAGTTCTTCATCAGCGCGCCGCGCCGCGCGTTGCTGATGGCGAAGTCCACCGGGTTGCCGGCGTTGTTCATGCTGGTCGGGTACTCGTAGTCGATGTCGACGCCGTCGAACCCGTACTGCCGCAGGAAGGCCACCGCCGAATCCGCGAACGCGTTGATGCCGGCCGTGTTGGTCGAGCCGTCCGCATTGGTCGTCATCGTGTAGAAGCCGCCCGTTTCGGCCCAGCCTCCGACCGAGATCAGCGTCTTGACGTTGGGGTACTGCTTCTTGAACTTGTTGAGCAGGTTGAAGTGGCCCTTGTAGGCGTAGGCCGGGTCCATCTCGGCGCCCGCGACGCCGGGCCAGGTGAGACCGGTGGCGGGGTTGGCCACGTCGGCGGTGTTGCCGACGGAGAGCTTGTTGGCCGCGTCCACATGCGCGAACGCGTAGTTGATGTGCGTGACCTGACCCCACGGGATCTGGTGCGCGAGGAACGCGGGCTGGCCGGTCTTGCCGGTGCGCCAGCTGGTGAAGTAGCCGATGATGCGGCGCGGCTTGTCGGCGCCCATCTTCTCGCGGCCCTGGTCGTCGTAGACCTTGCAGTAGGCGGGCGCGGTGCCGACGGTGGTCGTCAGACCCTCGGGGCGGCAGCGCTCGTCGCCGGTGACCTGGCCCTGCACGGTGATGCGCAGCGCGACGGTGTCGGTCGTCGCGCCCTTGTCGTCGGTGGCGCGGGCGGTGATGTCGGCCACGCCCGCGCGGGCGGTCCAGCTCACGCTGAACGGCGCGGTGGCGTCCTCGGCGACCAGCGCGCCGTTGACGTAGAAGGCGACCTTGGCGACGGTGCCGTCGCTGTCCGCGGCGGTCGCGGCCAGGGTGACCGTGTCGCCCGCGGTGGGGGAACTGCCGGCAGTCGGCGAGCTCAACGCCACCGTTGGCGGCCTGTTCGTGCCGCCTCCGCCTCCTCCGCCGCCGTCACAGGCGCCCAGCACCTTCCACACGTCCCACTGGCCCGAGTTGGTCGCCGGCGGGTTGTTCTGCGTCCACCACTTGGCCTGGTAGGCGCTGCCGCCGGTCTTCACGATCGCGTTGCCGCTGTAGGCGGTGGCAGCGTTCCAGTCGGCGACGCCGGTGCAGTCGTAGGCCATCGCCGAGCTGCCGGCGAAGGCCAGCACCATCGGCATCAGCCACGGCATCATCGGGTGGGGATGGGCACAAGGGCGATGTCTCATCGGGGTCTCCTGGTCATGTTGTCGTTGTCTTCGGACACTGCGGGATGAGCGCCGCCGCGCCTGGCGACTGCGATGCAGCGCGGCGGGAACGGTCGGGGCTCGGGCAGAAAAAGCGCCGGTCGGTTCAACCGGCGAAGACGGCAGCCGCTCGGGCACGGCCGCCGGGGACCGGCTTCAGACGGGCGTCAAGGACGTCAAGGGCTTCAAGCCGGCCACTCGGGGGCGGCGGGGCGCATCAGCGGCAACGCGGCGGCGGCGTGGTCAGCGGCAGGGGAAAGGGCGCGTGCAGACATGGCAGTCACTCCTTGCAGGTCGACGTGCGATCCGCCGGTGGCGTCCGGCGGAGGGCGTGCGGTTTGCAACCGCGGCGTCTAGGAGATCGTTACCGCTGCTGATCTCATAGTGGTATGCAATGTAGATACCACTGACGACCGAATCATTCAGGTTAACCCTTGGGCGTCAGGTAACGTGTCGTAATGATGTCGTCAATGACGTGTATGGGCGTCAATTGATGCAAATGGCAGGGAAAACCGGTACGACCGGTGAGCGACTGCGTAAAAACCAGTGTGGGACCAATTTTTGCCGAACGGGCTGGAGAGGGGCTCAGTATTCGTGCGAGAAACGGATCCGGATCCCCTGCGCCCGCGGCGCGAGGGAGAACTTCGAGTGCCCGTCGTTGAAGCGGGCACCGAAGCCGATGAAGGTGCGGGTGTCGGTGGGCGTGGCGCCTTGCGCCCGCAACAAGGCGGCGGCGAAGGCGTCGCCGGGGACGCGGTCCCCGTTGGCTCTGCCGGGCGCGGAAACCGGCACGAGGCCGTAATGAAGCGATGACCACCACGGACCCTTGTGGAGCGCCGAGGATCCGTCGCGGCCGGACAGTCGCGGCGACTCGGGATTGGGCGGCTGGAGCCGGTAGTCGGCGTGCCACGGATCGCGCAGTGATTCGGGCAGCGCCGTCGAGGCTTGAGCCTCGGCCGCGCCCATGATCAGGATCAAGGGCGCGATCGCTGGCGTGATGCGGGTCGACAGGCGAGCGAGGACGCTGAAAACGGGCTGGCGGAGGGGGATGCACATGGGATCACTCGTCCATTCAAGGGAACGGGGTGTGATCCTGGAATCGGCCCGACGGGCCGGCAATGACACCGATGTGTGGCCTTCCGACCTCGATGAGGGTGTCTGGGGGGCGTCAGCGCTCGATGCGTGACCAATGCCCGTCGCGCAGCAGCTCGTGCGGCAGGAAGCGGGCCTTGTAGGCCATCTTGTCGCTCTGCGCGATCCAGTAGCCCAGGTACAGATGTGGCAGGCTGAGGTCGCGGGTCTGGCGCAGCTGCCACAGCACGTTGTAGGTGCCGTAGCTGACGTTGGCCTCGGGCTCGTAGAAGGTGTAGACCGCCGACAGCCCGTCTCCCAGGATGTCGAGGATGGAGACCATCTTCAGCGCGCCGTCGGGCTCGCGGAATTCCACCAGCCGTGAGTTCACCCGGCTCTGCAGCAGGAACTGGGTGTACTGGTCGACGCTGTCGTGGTCCATGCCGCCGCCGCTGTGTCTCCCGGCCTGGTAGCGCAGGTAGAGCTGGTAATGCTCGTCGCTGTAGCCCAGTCGCATGACGCGCGCCTGCAGCGCCTGATGCTGCGTCCAGGCGCGGCGCTGGCTGCGGTTGGGGTGGAAGTCCGCCACCGGGATGCGCATCGGCACGCAGGCCTTGCAGCCGTCGCAGTAGGGCCGGTAGGTGAACATGCCGCTGCGCCGGAAGCCGGCGGCCACCAGGCTCGAATACGCGTCCGCGTGGATCAGGTGGCTGGGCGTGGCGACCTGCGAGCGCGCCTGGCGGTCGCTCAGGTAGCTGCAGGGGTAGGGCGCAGTCGCGTAGAACTGCAGCTCGGCCAGCGGGAGTTCCTTGGGGTGCGTCACGGGCTCAGGGCGAGTCGTTCAGGGAGTCGTTCAGGGCGTCGCTCAGGCCCAGGTGGGCCCACAGCCGCGGATGATAGGACCAATCTCCTGGCGCAGGCAGGCCGGTGTGCGCGGCGAGGTGCGCCTCGAACGCCTCCCGGTCGACCGGCGCCGCGCCCAGCGACGCCAGATGGGCGGTCTGCTGCTGGCAGTCGATCCAGGGGATGTCGAACTCCCGGCACAGACAGATCAAGGCGGCGAGCGCAATCTTGGAGGCGTCGGTCCTGCGCATGAACATCGACTCGCCGAAGAACATCCGGCCGAGGTTGACGCCGTACAACCCGCCGGCCAGTTCGCCGCCCATCCAGGTCTCGACCGAATGCACGGTGCCTTCGCGCGCGAGCCGCAGGTAGGCCTGCTGCATCTCCGGCACGATCCAGGTGCCGTCCTGGCCGTCGCGCGAGGTGCTGGCGCAGGCCTTGAGCACGGACTCGGCGGCGTGGTCGACGCGGATCTCGCAGCCCGGCGTGCGGATGAACTTCGCGACCGTCTTGCGCAGCGAACGCGACAGCTTGAAATCCTCCGTCCGCAGGACCATGCGCGGGTCGGTGGTCCACCAGAGGATGGGCTGGCCTTCCCCATACCAGGGGAAGATGCCCCGGGCGTAGGCCGCCCGCAATCGGGCGGGCCTCAGGTCGCCGCCGGCCGCGAGCAGCCCCGGAGCGTCGCTGCGCGGCCCCAGCGCGCGGCGGGTCGGCGGGAAGTCCAGGGAGTCATCGTCGAGCCAGGGGATCATCCGCTTCATGGTAGCGTGCCGCCTTCCTTCCACGCCCGCCGGCGACCCCCTCGTTCCCATGATCACCCTCTACGGCATCCCCAACTGCGACACCGTCAAGCGCGCCCGCGTCTGGCTCGACGGACAGGGCCTCGCGTACCAGTTCCACGACTACAAGAAGCAGGGCGTGCCCGCGGCGAAGCTGCCGCAGTGGATGGCGGCACTCGGCTGGGACCAGGTGCTGAATCGCGCCGGCACCACCTGGCGCAAGCTGGACGACGGCGTCAAGGCCGGCGTCACCGATGCGGCGAGCGCCGCCGCGCTGATGGTCGAACAGCCCAGCGTGATCAAGCGCCCCGTCGTCGAATGGGACGACGGCCAGTTGAGCCTGGGTTTCTCGCCCGAGCTGTTCGCCTCCCACGCCCCGCGTTGATCGGAGACCCGCCATGTTCACCGGCATCGTTCAAGGCATCGCGCAGGTCGCGGCCATCACCGACAAGGACGGGCTGCGCAGCTTCACGCTCGACTTTCCCCAGGGCTTCTGCCAGGACCTGGAGGTCGGCGCGTCCGTCGCCTGCGACGGGGTGTGCCTGACGGTCACCGCGCTGAAGGGCGACCACGAGGCCGACTTCGACGTGATGCTCCAGAGCCTGAACCTCACGGCGCTGGGGCAGCTTGGCGTCGGCGGCCGGCTCAACGTCGAGCGCGCCGCGAAGGAGGGCGCCGAGATCGGCGGCCATCCGTTGTCGGGGCACGTCGACTTCATGGCGCGGGTCGAGGCCATCCGCCGCCCGGCCAACAACCATGTGATCCGCGTCGCGGTACCGGCGCCGTGGATGCGCTACATCTTCGCCAAGGGCTACATCGCGGTGAACGGCGCCAGCCTGACGGTGGCCGAGGCCGGCCGCAACCCCGACGGCTCGGGCTGGTTCGAGGTCTGGCTGATTCCCGAGACGCTGCGCATGACCACCTTCGCCGACAAGGGCGAGGGCGCGCCGCTGCACATCGAGATCGAGCGCCAGACGCAGGTGATGGTGGACACCGTCCGCGACGCCGTGGCGGAGAAGATCGGCGCGCTGATGCCGGCGCTCCAGCTGTTCGCGCAGGAGCGGGGCCTGGACCTGGGCCTGTAGAACGCATAGGCGATGCCCCCGCATTCGCCATCCCTACAACACCAGATGACCTAAGTCATGCGCGCGGCGCTGAGCGCCCGCGCGACGATCGAACGAAAGTCCCGGCGGCCGTCCCGGCCGCGCGCGGACGGCGACGCCCGGGAGGGGGATCGCCGACTTTCTCCCGTATCCATCGGCCTTCGCGCTGCTCCCCGCCAAGCCGCGCCGTTGTTGAGGATCGCGGGGACAGGACTTGTCGTGCGCTGTCCGCCGGCAGTACCTCGTGCGAGGTATGGACCAAGGGTGTGGCGGATTGCGCAATCCGCCATCCCATCAACGTGGGAGTCACCCGTACCACCACGATGGGGGCCTCGCTTTTTCGCCGGGAGGCGCCTAACAATCCGCCACATTCCTTCTGGAATCGTTTGATTTCGGAACACTCTCGTAAGGAGAAACGAATGTTGGCCAGAGGCCTGATGGTCGCCGGAATGCTTGCCGCGTCGCTCGCGGCGGTCGCCCAGGTGCCCTACGTGTTCAGCTACAACCCGGGCCCGTCCCGCGGCACGAAATGGGTGGCCAAGGCCTCCAACGGCGATGCCGAAGGCGCGGCCTCCGTGGTCTCGTCCTCGCCGCGTCCGGTGTGGGCGCGGGTCTGCTACACGATCGGCCCGTCGGACAGCACCGTGTCCGTCTACGCGCAGACGCGCAATGAAGAAGCGCGCGCCTTCGAGATCGCCTGGGGCGGATGCAGCGACGTGTTCGGCACCAGCATCTGGATCGGCAATCCGCATGGCCAGCCGGTCGGCGGCTATTACGGCGTCGCGCCGGCCACGCCCCTCGATTGACCCCCCCCCTGAGTTTCCGCTCCCAAGAACGTCCCTGGAGGATTCCATGCTCGCCACTTCCCGCCTCGTTTCGTCGTCCAGCCTCGTGCTGAAGTCCGCCCTGATGCTGTCGCCGCTGCTGCTGGCCGGTTGCCTGGCCACCGCGCCGACGATGGGCGAGAACAAGGGCACCGTCTCCGGCGCCGCCGGCGGCGCGACCGCCGAGAACCAGAACAGCAAGCTCGAGCATTGCGACGAGACGCTGGGCACGCTGACCATCTTCGAAGACACCAACGCCCCGTGGTGGTCGCAGCTGCGCGACCGCCAGCTGGGCTCGACCACGCCGGTGCTGCGCCTGATGGTCCAGCAGTCCAACTGCTTCGTGATCGTGGAACGCGGCCGCGCCTTCGCCAACATGGAGCGCGAGCGCGCGCTGATGCAGTCCGGCGAAACGCGCGCCGGCAGCAACTTCGGCCAGGGCCAGATGGTCGCGGCCGACTACACGATGAGCCCCGAGATCCAGTTCTCCGGCAAGACCGGCGGCGGTGGCGGCGGCATCGGGACCGGCGCGATCGGCCTGCTGACCGCGGTGGCGGCCAACATGAGCACCAACGAAGCGGCGACGACGCTGCTGCTGGTGGACAACCGCTCCGGCGTGCAGATCTCGGCCGCGGAAGGCACGGCCAAGAACTTCGACTTCGGCTTCGGCGGCGCCAGCTTCTTCGGCAACGCCGCGATCGCCGGCGGCGCGTACGGCAAGACCCCGCAGGGCAAGGTCATCGTGACCGCGTTCGCGGACTCGTACAACCAGATGGTCAAGGCGCTGCGCAACTACAAGGCGCAGCAGGTCAAGGGCGGCCTGGGCGCCGGCGGCCGACTGGGCGTGTCCGGCGGCACGACCGCGGCGTCCAAGGAAGTCGACCAGGCCGCGGCGCCCGCGAAGGCGGCGCCCAAGCCGGCCGCCAAGCCGGCGGCGAAGAAGCCCGCGACGACGACACCGACGACGAAATAAGTCGCCGTCACTTCTGCTCGATCTGCGCGCGCAGGCGCTCTTCCTGCTCGCGCAGTTCGGGCGTGAACGCCTCCCCGAAATCCTCGGATTCAAAGATCTGACGGATCTCGATGTCGGAGTCGGTCACCTGCGGGTTGGGGCACTTCCTGACCCACTCGATCGCCTCCTGCAAGGAGGCGCATTGCCAGATCCAGAAGCCGGCGATCAGCTCCTTCGTTTCGGCGAAGGGGCCGTCGATCACCGTGCGCTCCTTGCCGGAGAAGCGCACCCGCGCGCCCTTGCTCGACGGCTGCAGGCCGTCCCCCGACAGCATGACGCCGGCTTTCACCAGTTCCTCGTTGTACGCAAACATGGCGGTGATCAGCTCCGTGCTGGGCATCTCGCCCGCTTCGCTGTGGCTGTCCGCCTTGACGATGACCATGAATCGCATGTCGCTCTCCTGACGCTGTGCTGATGCAGTTCTGAAAATGGAAGAGGGTGGACGTCCCATCGTCGACTCAACGAATCGACGAATGGCTCGTCTCACCCTCACGACGGTTGGCTGACGCCGCTTTCGACATCGTCGACAGCGGCGGCTGCCCATTCTTCAGCGACTTCAGTGGCGGATCAGCGGCGCTGGTGCGCCTCGATCACGCGGCCAGCAGCTGGCGCAGCACGTAAGGCAGGATGCCGCCGTGCCGGTAGTACTCGACCTCGATCGGCGTGTCGATGCGCAGGATCAGCGGGACGCGGCGTTCCGGCGCGACACCGTCGGCCGCGCGGATGACCAGCGTCGCTTCGGACTGCGGCTTGATCTCGTCGCCGAGTTCGATGTCGATGACCTCGTCGCCCTTCAGGCCCAGCGATTCCCAGGAATCTCCCGGACGGAACTGCAGCGGCAGCACGCCCATGCCGACCAGGTTGGAGCGGTGGATGCGTTCGAAGCTCTTGGCCACGACCGCCCCGATGCCCAGCAGCTGCGTGCCCTTGGCCGCCCAGTCGCGGCTGGAGCCGGTGCCGTATTCCTCGCCGGCGAAGATCACTGTCGGCGTGCCGGCGGCGATGTAGCGCATCGCCGCGTCGTAGATGAACATCTTCTCGCCGCCGGGCTGGAACAGCGTCAGGCCGCCTTCCTCGCGCGCGCCGTCGGGTTTGGCCGGAATCATCAGGTTCTTAATCCGGACGTTGGCGAAGGTGCCGCGCATCATGACTTCATGGTTGCCGCGGCGTGAGCCGTAGCTGTTGAAGTCGGCCTTGAGCACGCCCTTGTCCTTGAGGTAGGCGCCGGCGGGCGAGACCTCCTTGATCGAACCGGCCGGGGAGATGTGGTCGGTGGTGATCGAGTCGCCGAACAGCGCCATGATGCGCGCGCCCTTGACGCCGGCTTCCTGCGCTTCGGGGATCTGGGTGAAGTTGCCGAAGAAGGGCGGCTGCGCAATGTAGGTGCTCTTGGGCCAGCCGTAGACCTGGCCGGTGCCGCCCTTGATCTTCTCCCACAGCTTGCCCGGCTCGGCCTTGACCTTGCCGTAGTTGGCGCGGAACGCCTCGGGATTCAGCGCCAGCTTCAGCAGCGCGTGGATCTCGTCGCTGGTCGGCCAGATGTCGCCCAGGTACACCGGCTTGCCGCCCGTGCCCAGGCCGACCGGTTCCGTCATCAGGTCGCGCGTCACGTTGCCGGCGATGGCATACGCGACCACCAGCGGCGGGCTGGCCAGGAAATTGGCCTTGATGTTGGGATGGATGCGCGCCTCGAAGTTGCGGTTGCCCGACAGCACCGCGGCGCAGACCAGGTCGTTGCCGGTGATCGCCTCGTTGATCTCGGGCGTCAGGTCGCCGGCGTTGCCGATGCAGGTCGTGCAGCCGTAGGCGGCCACGGAGAAGCCCAGCTTCTCCAGGTAGGGCAGCAGGCCGGCGTTCTGGAGGTACTCGGTGACGATGCGCGAGCCCGGCGCCAGCGAGGTCTTGATGTGCGGCTGGACCGTCAGTCCGGCCTCCACCGCCTTCTTGGCCAGCAGGCCGGCGGCCAGCATCACGCTCGGGTTGGACGTGTTGGTGCAGGAGGTGATCGCGGCGATCAGCACGTCGCCGTTGAAGAGGTCCAGACCCTTCTGCGCGCCGCCCACCGGGAAGGACTTCGGCAGCTTGTCGACCGGCTGGTTGAAGCCGTTCTCCGCCACGGGCCGGGTGAACAGCGAGGCGAAGGTCTTGGCCAGGTCGGTGATGACGATGCGGTCCTGCGGGCGCTTCGGGCCGGCCAGCGAGGGCACGACCGTGCCCAGGTCCAGCGACACCACCTGGCTGAAGCGGATGTCGCCCGCCTGGGGGACGCCGAACAGGCCCTGGGCGCGGAAGTAGCTCTCGAAGGCCTCGATCTCGTCGGTCGTGCGGCCGGTGCCCTTGAAGTAGTCGATGGTGCGTTCGTCGACGGGGAAGAAGCCCATCGTCGCGCCGTATTCGGGCGCCATGTTGCCGATGGTCGCGCGGTCGGGGACGGACAGCGAGGCCGTGCCCTCGCCAAAGAACTCGACGAACTTGCCGACCACCTTGGCCTTGCGCAGGATCTCGGTGACGGTCAGCACCAGGTCGGTGGCGGTGACGCCCTCGCGCAGGCGGCCGCTGAGCTCGAAGCCCACGACGTCCGGCGTCAGGAAATAGACGGGCTGGCCGAGCATGCCGGCCTCGGCCTCGATGCCGCCGACGCCCCAGCCCACCACGCCCACGCCGTTGATCATCGTCGTGTGGCTGTCGGTCCCCACCAGCGTGTCGGGGTAGTAGACGCTGTCCTTGCCGGCACCGCCGGCGGTCTTGTGCACGCCGCGGGCGAGGTACTCGAGGTTGACCTGGTGGACGATGCCGAAGCCCGGCGGGACCACGCCGAAGGTGTCGAACGCCTGCATGCCCCACTTCATGAACTCATAGCGTTCGCGGTTGCGCTCGAACTCCAGCTTCATGTTCAGGTCCAGCGCCTTGGGACTGCCGAAGTGGTCGATCATGATGGAGTGATCGACGACCAGGTCCACCGGCACCAGCGGTTCGATCGTCTTCGGGTCCTTGCCCTGCGCCTGGGCGACGTTGCGCATCGCGGCCAGGTCGGCCAGCAGCGGCACGCCGGTGAAGTCCTGCAGCACCACGCGGGCGACCACGAAGGGGATCTCCTCGTTGCGGGGCGCGTTGGGCTGCCAGTTGGCGAGCTGCTCGACATGCTCCTCGGTCACGCGCTTGCCGTCGCAGTTGCGCAGCACCGATTCGAGCACCAGCCGGATCGAGACCGGCAGCTGGTTCACGTTGGGGAAGCGCTTGGCCAGCTCGGGCAGCGAGTAGTACTTGCCGCTCTTCCCGGAGGCGGTCTTGAAGCTGGCGACGGTGTTGGCAAATGCATGGGGCATGGCTCACTCCTTGGCTTTTGGGGTCCTGGCGCGCTCCTGGCATCCGGGGAGGCGGGACGGTTTGTCTGAGGGCGATGGGATAGGGGTATCGGGGCTGATTGTGGCCTCGGGCGGCGCGCTTGTGATGACTCCTTCGGGCGAGCTTGTGCGAGGGCGCAACGCCCCCCGTCACACCCC
>SEFA01000081.1 GCA_004210455.1 Rubrivivax sp.
CTTCTGTCTTATATAAGACTAATCCGGTCGGACTCCCTCCGGAGGGTGGACGCTGTCTCCGGGTTTGTGCTCGAATCGCGCCCCATGTCGCCCCCCGCCGCCCCGGTCCACCCCGTGACGCCGCTCAATGAGCTGGCGCGCGCGGAAGCCGCGCCGTCGTTCAGCCCGCTGTATCGCCAGATCAAGGGGCTGATCCTGAAGGGCCTGCAGGCCGGCGAGTGGAAGGCCGGGGAGACCATCCCCAGCGAGATGGATCTGGCGGCGCGCTTCGGGGTGAGTCAGGGCACCGTGCGCAAGGCCGTCGACGAGCTCGCCGCCGACAACCTGCTGGTCCGCAAGCAAGGGAAGGGGACCTTCGTCGCCACCCATGCCGAACAGCAGCAGCAATACCGCTTCCTGCGGCTGACGCCCGATGCCGAGGAGGCCTCGTCGCTCGGCCGCCAGCTGCTGGACTGCAGGCGCCAGCGCGCGCCGGCCTTCATCGCGAAGCTCATGCAGCTGCGCGCCGGCGATCCCGTGATCGAGATCCGCCGCCTGCTGCACAGCGGCGGCCATCCGGTCGTGCTCGACGACATCTGGCTGCCGGGCGCGCTGTTCAAGGGGCTGACGACCGAGCGGCTGCTCGAGCATCGCGGCCCGTTCTACAGCCTGCTCGAAACCGAATTCAACGTGCCCATGATCCGGGCGCAGGAAAAGATCCGTGCGGTCGCGGCGGAGGAAGACGCCGCCGCGCTGCTGCAGGTAGCGCCCGGCAGTCCGCTGCTGAGCGTGGAGCGGCTCTCCTTCACCTACGGCGACAAGCCGGTGGAGTTGCGCCGCGGTCTCTACAACACTTCCCACCACTTTTATCGCAACAGCCTGAACTGATGCTTTCGCGTTGCGGCGCTGACGTTTTCATGGCAACGCCAGAAGACGAGATGCGCCCAGGACACCCTTGAGAGGTGTTGCGTTGCCATAAAATCTTCGGGTTTCACATTGATTACAAGGTCGGACATGACGGACGCCACCCAAGCCACCAAGAAGAATCGACCGGTCTACACCAACATCCATGTCACGCAGATCGTGTCGTACCGCTTGCCGCCGGCCGGCATCGTCTCGATCCTGCATCGCATCAGCGGCCTGCTGATGTTCTTCCTGCTCCCGTTCGTGATCTGGATGTTCGACACCAGCCTCACGTCCGAGATCTCGTACGAGTCCTTCACCGCGGCCTTCGTGTCCGGCATCGGCTTCCTGCCGGGCTGGTTCATCAAGCTGGTCGCGCTGGGCCTGATCTGGGGCTACCTGCACCACTTCATCGCCGGCGTGCGCCACCTGTGGATGGATGCGACGCACAGCGTGAGCAAGGAGTTCGGCAAGAGCAGCGCGATCGCCACCCTGGTGCTGAGCGTCGTGCTGACGCTGGCCCTCGGCGCCAAGCTGTTCGGCCTGTACTGATCCCGCCGCGATCGCGCGGCCGCGGGCCGGGCGATCGGGATGAATTCCGACGATTGACCCAAGAGGCAAATCAACAATGACAACCTACGGAAGCAAGCGCATCGTCACCGGTGCGCATTACGGCCTGCGCGACTGGATGGCGCAGCGCGCCACCGCGCTGCTCATGGCGCTCTTCACCCTCGTGCTGCTCGCGCAAGTGCTGTTCACCAGCCAGCCGATCGGCTACGACCTGTGGGCCGGCATCTTCAGCAAGCAATGGATGAAGTTCCTCACCTTCGCGCTGATCGTGTCCCTGGCGTACCACGCCTGGGTCGGCGTGCGCGACATCTGGATGGATTACGTGAAACCGGTGGGCGTGCGGCTGTTCCTGCACACGTTCACGCTGGTGTGGTTGACGGGTTGCGCGGGTTGGGCGATCCAAGTGCTCTGGAGGCTGTAAGAAATGCAAATCGGAACCTCGCTGCCCAAGCGCAAATTCGACGTCGTGATCGTGGGAGCCGGCGGCTCCGGCATGCGCGCGTCGCTGCAGCTGTCGCTCGCCGGCCTGAACGTGGCCGTGCTGTCCAAGGTTTTTCCCACCCGCTCGCACACCGTGGCCGCCCAGGGCGGCATCGGCGCCAGCCTGGGGAACATGTCCGAGGACAACTGGCATTACCACTTCTACGACACCGTGAAGGGCTCGGACTGGCTGGGCGACCAGGACGCCATCGAGTTCATGTGCCGTGAGGCGCCCAAGGTCGTCTACGAGCTCGAGCACTTCGGCATGCCGTTCGACCGCAACCCGGACGGCACGATCTACCAGCGTCCCTTCGGCGGCCACACCGCCAACTACGGCGAGAAGCCGGTCCAGCGCGCCTGCGCCGCGGCCGACCGCACCGGCCACGCGCTGCTGCACACGCTGTACCAGCAGAACGTCAAGGCCCGCACCAACTTCTTCGTCGAGTGGATGGCGCTGGACCTGATCCGCGACGCCGACGGCGACTGCGTCGGCGTGACCGCGCTGGAGATGGAGACGGGCGAAGTCCACATCCTCGAAGCCAAGACCGTCCTGCTGGCCACCGGCGGCGCGGGTCGCATCTTCGCGGCCTCGACCAACGCCTTCATCAACACCGGCGACGGCCTGGGCATGGCGGCTCGCGCCGACATCCCGCTGCAGGACATGGAGTTCTGGCAGTTCCATCCGACCGGCGTGGCCGGCGCGGGCGTGCTGCTGACCGAAGGCTGCCGCGGCGAGGGCGCGATCCTGCGCAACGCCAACGGCGAGCGCTTCATGGAGCGTTACGCCCCGACGCTGAAGGACCTGGCGCCGCGCGACTTCGTCTCGCGCTGCATGGACCAGGAAATCAAGGAAGGTCGCGGCTGCGGTCCCAACAAGGACTACGTCGTGCTGGACATGACCCACCTGGGCGGCGACACCATCGCCAAGCGCCTGCCGTCGGTGCTGGAGATCGGTCACAACTTCGCCAACGTCGACATCACGAAGGAACCCATCCCCGTCGTGCCGACCATCCACTACCAGATGGGCGGCATCCCGACCAACGTCCACGGCCAGGTCGTCGTCCAGAAGGGCGAGGAACACCGCAGCGTCGTCAACGGCCTGTACGCGGTGGGCGAATGCTCGTGCGTGTCGGTGCACGGCGCCAACCGCCTGGGCACCAACTCGCTGCTGGACCTGCTGGTCTTCGGCCGCGCCGCGGGCAACCACATCGTCGACGCCCACAAGAGCGCCGGCAAGTCGCACAAGCCGCTGCCCAAGGACGCCGCCGACCTGACGCTGTCGCGCCTGAACCGCCTGGAGTCCAACACCGGCGGCGAATACGCCCAGCAGGTGGCCGACGACATGCGCGCCGCGATGCAGTCGCATGCCGGCGTGTTCCGCACCAGCAAGCTGCTCGACGAAGGCGTCACCGCCATCGCCGCGATCCGCGAGCGGGTCAAGAACATCACGCTGCAGGACAAGTCCAAGGTCTTCAACACCGCGCGTGTCGAGGCCCTGGAAGTGGACAACCTGATCGAGGCCGCGCAGGCGACGATCGTGTCCGCGGCCGCGCGCAAGGAATGCCGCGGCGCCCACACGGTGAACGACTTCGAGCGCGGCGCGGACGATGCGGAATTCCCGCTGGGCCGCAACGACAAGGAGTGGATGAAGCACACGCTGTGGCATTCCAAGTCGAACAGCCTGACCTACAAGCCGGTCAATCTGCAACCGTTGACCGTCGAGAGCGTCCCGCCGAAGGTCCGTACCTTCTGAGCGCCGCAGGAGCATTCAAATGATCAAGCGCACCTTCAAGATCTACCGCTACGACCCGGACAAGGACGCCAAGCCGTACATGCAGACCATCGAGCTGGAGCTCGCCGGCAACGAACGCATGCTGCTGGACGCCCTGCTCAAGCTCAAGGCCGTGGATCCTTCGCTGTCGTTCCGCCGCTCGTGCCGCGAAGGCGTCTGCGGTTCCGACGCGATGAACATCAACGGCAAGAACGGTCTGGCCTGCCTGACCAACCTGCGCTCGCTGCCGGACGTCATCATCCTCAAACCGCTGCCGGGCCTGCCCGTCGTCCGCGACCTGATCGTGGACATGACGCAGTTCTTCAAGCAGTACAACTCGATCCGTCCGTTCCTGGTGAACGAGGAAGCGCCGCCCGAGAAGGAGCGCCTGCAGTCCCCGGAAGAGCGCGACGAGCTCAACGGCCTGTACGAGTGCATCCTGTGCGCGAGCTGTTCCACCAGCTGCCCCAGCTTCTGGTGGAACCCCGACAAGTTCGTCGGTCCCGCCGGCCTGCTGCAGGCCTACCGCTTCATCGCCGACAGCCGCGACCAGGCCACCGCGGAGCGCCTCGACAACCTCGAGGACCCGTACCGCCTGTTCCGCTGCCACACCATCATGAACTGCGTCGACGTCTGCCCGAAGGGTCTCAACCCGACGAAGGCGATCGGCAAGATCAAGGAATTGATGGTGCGTCGCACCGTCTGAGCCCGCGAGAACGCACGCACACGCATGAACGCCGCCGACACGAACACCCTCATCGATGAGAGAGGTCTCTCCAAGCTCAAGTGGCGTTGCCGTCGCGGGCTGTTGGAGAATGATCTTTTCATCGAGCGGTTCTTCAAGCGGCATGAAGGCGCGTTGACCGAGTTCCACGCGGAAGGCCTGCGTCAGCTGATGGACCTGTCGGACAACGACCTGCTCGATCTGATGCTGGCCCGCAAAGAGCCGGCCGGCGAACTGGACCGGCCCGACGTTCATGCCGTGCTTGCGATGCTGCGGACCCCTCAGTAACCAGAACCCCTGAAGTCATAAGGAATGCCCATGACCCCGTCTGACGTCAAAGCCACCCTGTCGTTCTCCGATGGCAGCCCGCAAATGGATCTGCCCCTGTACAAGGGCACCATCGGTCCGGATGTGATCGACATCCGCAAGCTTTACGCGCAGACCGGCAAGTTCACCTACGACCCGGGTTTCCTGTCGACGGCGTCGTGCAACTCCACGATCACCTACATCGACGGCGACAAGGGCGAGCTGCTGTACCGCGGCTACCCCATCGAACAGCTGGCGACCAACTGCGACTACCTCGAGACCTGCTACCTGCTGCTGTACGGCGAGCTGCCCAGCCCGTCGCAGAAGGAAGAGTTCGTCAATCGCGTGACCAACCATACGATGGTCAACGAGCAGATGCAGTTCTTCCTGCGCGGCTTCCGTCGCGACGCGCATCCGATGGCGGTCATGACCGGCCTGGTGGGCGCGCTGTCGGCCTTCTATCACGACAGCACCGACATCAATAATCCCGAGCACCGCGAGATCGCCGCGATCCGCCTGATCGCGAAGATGCCGACGCTGGTGGCGATGGCCTACAAGTACACGATCGGCCAGCCCTACATCTATCCGAAGAACGACCTCTCGTACGCCGGCAACTTCATGCGCATGATGTTCGCCACGCCGTGCGAGGAGTACAAGCCCAACGACGTGCTGGTCCGTGCCATGGACCGCATCTTCACGCTGCATGCGGACCACGAGCAGAACGCGTCGACCTCGACGGTGCGTCTGTGCGGCTCGTCGGGCACCAACCCGTTCGCGGCCATCGCCGCGGGCGTGGCCTGCCTGTGGGGTCCGGCGCACGGCGGCGCCAACGAGGCCTGCCTGAACATGCTCAACGACATCCAGCAGATGGGTGGCGTCGCCAAGATCGGCGAGTTCATCAAGCAGGTCAAGGACAAGAACAGCAACGTCAAGCTGATGGGCTTCGGCCACCGGGTCTACAAGAACTACGACCCGCGCGCCAAGCTGATGCGCGAGACCTGCCACGAAGTCCTGAACGAGCTGGGCCTGCACGACGACCCGCTGTTCAAGCTGGCCATGGAGCTGGAGAAGATCGCGCTGGAAGACGAGTACTTCGTCGCCCGCAAGCTGTACCCGAACGTCGACTTCTACTCCGGCATCGTGCAGCGCGCCATCGGCATCCCGGTGCCGCTGTTCACCGCGATCTTCGCGCTGGCCCGCACGGTCGGCTGGATCGCCCAGCTGAACGAGATGATCGGCGACCCCGAGTACAAGATCGGCCGCCCCCGTCAGCTGTTCGTCGGCGCCACCAAGCGCGATGTCACGCCGATCGCCCAACGCTGATCCGCAGAGATCGAGCCGGATCGCCGGCTCCGCTCACCAAGCCCCTGAGCGACGCCAGGGGCTTTTTTCATTCCGCAAAACCTGGCCCGGTGTCAACGGGTGAGGGTGGGGCCGGAGTGATGCGGGGGTTCGCGGACGCGATGCCCCCTGCGTCGCGGAGAGCCCGCGCTTGGCAAGCCGGGTCGTACGGTCCCTCGAAAAACGCGCTTGAATATTTGATGCGCGGGGTTCGCCCTCACCGGCGGCGCAACGCCCGTGGGGTATGCTCTGCAAACGTTTGCAATTGACTGAACCAGCCAGTTTGGCACGAGCAGAGGACCGGATCGATCGATGAGCACCATCAAGGATGTAGCCGCGCTGGCGGGGGTGTCCTTCACCACGGTGTCGCATGTGCTGAACAACACGCGGCCGGTGAGCGCCGAAGCGCGCGCGCGCGTGCTGGCGGCGGTGGACGAGATCGGTTATCTGCCCAGCGCGGTGGCCCGCTCGCTGCGTCGCAGCGAGACCAAGATCGTCGGCGTGCTGGTGCCCAACGTGCGCAACCCGTTCTTCGCGGAGCTGGTCGTCGGCGCCGAGGAGTGGTGCCGGCAGGCGGGCTATTCGGTCTTCCTCTGCAACTCGGACAACGATCCCAAGCATCAGCAGGCCTACCTGCGCACGCTGCTCGAGAAGCGCATCGACGGCCTGCTGCTGAGCTCGGCCGGTGACGCCGAGACGCTGGCCAGCACCTTCCGCCACGCGAGCGTGCCGGTGGTGACCGTGGACCGTCTGGTGCCCGGCGCGCGCGCGGACCGCGTCAGCGTGAACAACCAGCTCGGCGCCTTCGAGGTGGTCCGTCATCTGCTGGAACTGGGTCATCGCCGCATCGGCTGCGTCAGCGGCCCCGCCGAATTCGAGGTCACCACCGAACGTGTCGCCGGCTGGCGCAATGCGATGGAGCAGCGCGGCCTGGAGGCACGTGCCGAGTGGCTGGCCGAAAGCGACTTCAGCACCGCCGGCGGCTACGACGCCGTCAAGGCGCTGCTGACGCGTCAGCCCGAGCTGACTGCCGTCTTCGCCTGCAACGACCTGATGGGCATGGGCGCGCTGCGCGCCGCCGCCGAGCTCGGCCTGAACGTGCCGCGTCAACTGTCGGTCGTGGGTTTCGACGCCATCGAACTCGGCAGTTATGTCTATCCTGCGCTCACCAGCGTGGGCTGCTCGATCCGCGACCTGGGCCGGGAGGCCGGCCGCGCGCTGATCGAACGCATCGAGAATCCCCAGGCGCCCTTCAAGGACCTGCAACTCGTGCCGCAGGTCGTGCTGCGCGAGAGCACCGCGGCGCCGTCGTCTCCGGAGCTTTCATGACTTCAGCAAAGGCTGCCGCCACCGTGGTGGTGGTGGGCAGCGTCAACATGGACCTCGTGGCCCACGCCGCGCGCCTGCCCGCGCCGGGCGAGACCCTGATCGGCGAGACCTTCGCGGGCACGCCCGGCGGCAAGGGCGGCAACCAGGCGGTGGCCGCGTCGCGGCTGGGCGCCGAGGTGGCGCTGATCGGCCGCGTCGGCATGCGCCAGCATGGGCAGGATCTGCTCAAGGCGCTCGAGGCCGAACGCGTGCACGTGCAGGCGATCCGCCGCGACGAGGCGACCTGGCCCGGCGTGGCCGTGATCATGGTCGCGAGCGAGGGCGGCGAGAACGCGATCGTCGTCGTGCCCGGCAGCAATGCGGACCTGGACGCCGCCGACGTGGAGCAGGGCGGGGCGCTGCTGCGCCAGGCCAGGGTGGTCGTGGCGCAACTGGAAGTGCCGGTCCCGGCCATCCAGCGCGCCTTCGAGATCGCCCGCGACGCCGGCGTGACCACGGTGCTGAATGCCGCGCCGGCCCAGGACCTGCCAGCCGCGCTGCTGGGCCTGAGCGACTGGCTGATCGTCAACGAAACCGAAGCCCTGCAGCTGGCGCGCGATGTGGCGCTGCCCGGCGACGCCGACGGCATCGCCATCGCGCGCGCGACCGCCCCGCATCTGCGGACGCTGGGACCGCGCCATGTGCTCGTGACGCTCGGCGGCGCCGGGGCCTGGCTGCTCAGCGACGAGCATCCCGACGGTCTGCATCTGCACGCGTCGCGCGTGGCGGCGGTGGACACGGTCGGCGCCGGCGACACGCTCGTGGGCGGACTCGCCGTGGGCCTGGCCGAAGGTCTGGTGCCGGCCCGCGCGGCCGCGCTGGGACAGCTGGCGGCGGCGCTCGCGGTCAGCCGGACCGGCGTGCAGCAGGCGATGCCGCACCGTTCTGAACTGCCGGAATTGCCCGAGCTCGCCGAGCTGATCGCGAACGGGGCACACTCCGCCGACGGCAACCCCTGACCCTGGAGCGCAGTACCCCATGGACAGCAAACATTCCGCTTCGGACCTGGGCCCGAAGCCCATCCCGGTCCTCTTCGACACCGATCCCGGCATCGACGACGCGCTCGCGCTCGCGCTGCTGGCCTGCCATCCCCGTTTTGAACTGGTGGCCGTCACGACGGTCTTCGGCAACGGCCCGGTCGCCACGACCACGCGCAACGCGTGCGGGCTGACCGCGCTCTTCCGCCGCGACGTCCCGGTCGCCGCGGGCGCCGAAGGCCCGTTGCGCGATGAACGCCGCCGCAAGGACGCCGCGCATGTGCACGGCGACGACGGCCTGGGCGGCGTCGCCGACCGGCTGCCGGCGCCGACGCGGCCGCTCGATCCGCGTCCCGCGCATCAGCTGATCTGCGATCTGGTCAACGGACGGCCCGGCGAGATCACGCTGGTGGCCGTGGGACCGTTCACCAACCTGGCGCTCGCGCTGAAGCACGATCCCGGGATCGCCGGCAAGGTCAAGCGCGTCGTCGTGATGGGCGGCGCCTTCGGACTGAAGGGCCACGGCGGCAACGTGACGCCCGTGGCCGAGGCCAACATCATGGCCGACCCGGAAGCCGCGGATCAGGTCTTCACCGCCGCCTGGCCGGTGACCATCGTCGGCCTGGACGTGACGCAGGAAGCGATCATGCGCGAGGCCGACCTGGCCAGGCTGCGCGGCCGCGGCGACGGCGCGGGCGATGTGCTCTGGGCGGCGACGCGCCACTACCAGCAGTTCTACGACGCGCGAGACGGCATCGGCGGCATCTACGCGCACGACGCGAGCGCCGCGGCGATCCTGCTGGTGCCGGACGCCTTCACGCTGCGTGCGGGCCCGGTGCGCGTGGCGCTGGAAGGCATCGCCACCGGCCAGACCATCCAGGACTGGCGCAACGAGCACGGCACCGGCACGCCGTGGAGCGGCCACCCCGCGCAACAGGTCTGCGTGGAGGTGGACGCGGCGCGGGTGCTCGCGCTGTTCGACGAGATCTTCTGAATCCGGGTCGTCGCCGCGACGCGATGACGCGGTCGGGCGACGGCGCCGCCAAGAATCAAGACAATGCACCTCGCGCCGAGCGGCGTGAGCAAGGAGAACCTGAATGACGACCCAAGCCGTGAAGCTGCTGTTGCCCCGCTGGCTGATCACCATGACCCCGGACAGCCCCGTGCTCGAGCAGCACGCGCTGGCCATCGAAGGCGAGCGCATCGCCGCCGTCCTGCCGCGCGAGGAAGCCCTCAAGCGTTACGCCGACGCCGAACGCGTCGAGCTGCCGAACCATGTGCTGATCCCCGGCCTGATCAACGCCCACACGCATTCTGCGATGTCGCTGCTGCGCGGCGTCGCGGACGACCTCGCGCTGATGGACTGGCTCAACAACCACATCTGGCCCCTGGAGCGCCAGTGGGTCAGCGAGGACTGGACCTACCAGGGCTCGCTGCTGTCCGCGGCCGAAGCGCTGCGCGGCGGCGTGACCTACCTGAACGACATGTACTTCTTCCCGACCGCGATGGCCCGCGCGGCGGTGGACAGCGGGATCCGCGCCGGCGTGTCGATCAACGTCATCGACTTCCCGACCGGCTACGCCGCCAACGCCCAGGACTACATCGACAAGGGCCTGGCCGCCTACGAGCAGTTCAAGGGCGAGAAGCTGCTGGACTGGACCAGCGCGCCGCACGCGCCGTACACGGTCTCGGACGAGACCTTCATCCAGCTGCGTCAACTGGCCGAGAAGTACGACCTGCAGATGCACTGCCACATCCATGAGACGCAGGACGAGATCGACGGCAGCGTGAAGCAGTACGGCGAGCGTCCGCTGGCACGCCTCAACAAGCTGGGTCTGCTGAACGCGAAGATGATCGCGGTGCACATGGTCCACCTGACCCCGGACGAGATCGACCTCGTCGCGAAGCAGGGCGTGCACCTGGTCCACAACCCGAATTCCAACCTGAAGCTGGCGTCGGGCGTCGCGCCGCTGAAGGCGCTGGAAGCCGCCGGCGTCAACACGGTGCTGGGCACCGACGGCGCGGCCTCCAACAACCGCCAGGACATGTTCAACGAGATCCGCGCCGCGGCGCTGCTCGCCAAGGGCGTCACCGGCGACCCGCTGACGGTGACCGCGCGCACCGCGCTGGAGATGGCCACCGTGCGCGCCGCCAAGGCCATGGGCCGTGCGAACGACCTGGGCACGCTGGAGGCCGGCAAGCTGGCCGACGTGGTCGCGGTGGCGCTGGACTCGATCGAGTGCCAGCCCGTGTATCACGCCGATGCGCAGCTCGTTTACGTGGCAGGGCGTGAACATGTCACGGATGTCTGGGTGGGCGGCCGGCAGGTGCTGTCGAATCGCAACGTTCTGACCTTCGACACGCAGGCTTTGCTTGGGCGGGTAGCGGACATCGTGGCTAAGATGCGCGCGGGGCGCTGATCCCCCCTGAACATGGGGGGTCCAGTCGCCGAGGGGCCGGCGTCGATCTGACCGCCGGCGAGCTGGAGACACAGCCGGCCGCCACCGCGTGCCGGCGGGACAGACCACCATGAGCAAGCCTACACGGAGCCGGCCCCTGAGCCGGTTCGCCGCTTCCATCGCCACCGCACTGGTGGCTTTCAGCCTCAGCGCCGCCGCGCACGCGGACATCCTGATCGGCCAGACCGCCGGCTTCTCCGGCCAGGTCTCCGCCAGCGTCAAGGAACTGACGCTGGGCGCCAGGCTCTACATCGACAAGGTCAACGCCACCGGCGGCGTGAACGGCCAGAAGATCGACCTGCAGTCGCTGGACGACGCCTTCGATCCCAAACGTGCCGCCGCCAATGCGCAGACGCTGATCGACAAGGGCGCCGTCGCCCTGTTCCTGACGCGCGGCACGCCGCACACGCAGGCCGTGATGCCGCTGCTCGACAAGGCCCAGGTGCCGTTGATCGCGCCGTCGACCGGCGCGATGCTGCTGCACAAGCCGGTCCATCCCTTCATCTTCAACGTGCGCTCGACCTACCAGCGCGAAGCCGAGCGGGCCATCCAGCTGCTCCTGGAGATGGGCAACACCCGCATCGCCCTGCTGCAGGTGAACGACACCTTCGGCGCGGACGGCATCACCGGCGCCATGGCGGGCTTCACCGACCGCAAGATGAAGCCGGTCGCCCATTTCACCTATGAGCGTGAGAAGCCGGACATCGCCGGCGTGGTCAAGCAACTCATCGCCGCCGACCCGCAAGTCGTGCTGATGGTCGCGTCGCAGCAGATCACCGCCGACACGATCAACGCGCTGCGCGCGGCCGGCTCGCGCATCCTGGGTGCGACCCTGTCCAACAACGCCTCGAACGGGTTCGTCCAGCTGCTGGGCCAGAACGCCGCTGGCATCACCGTGTCGCAGGTCTTCCCGAGCGAGCGGTCGACCAACGTGCCGATGGTCCGCGAGTTGGGCGATCTGGTGAAGGCCCATCCCGCCGAATCCAACGGCCAGGTCACGCCGGCCATGATGGAGGGGTTCGCATCCGCCAAGGTGCTGGTGGAGGCGCTCAAACGCGCCGGCAAGGATCCCAGCCGCGCCGCCGTCCAGAAAGTGCTCAACAGCATGACGCGCTTCGACCTGGGCGGCATGGAGGTCGGTTACTCGCCGACCGATCACACGGGCACCAATTACGCCGACATCGCGATCATCGACCCGAGAGGGCGTTTCCTGCGCTGATCCTCGCCGCCGGACATTCCCTTTGCGACGGGCGCCTTCGGGCGCCCGTTCTGTTTTTCCTGACGCCCGGGCCGGCCGAACGAGGCGCCGCCAGGGGATCCTTGCGCGACTGAGTCACCAGTCCAGCCGTCGGTCCGATATTGCCGGCGCCCACGCCTGAAACAAGGAGGGGGCTTCGGCATATTCAATGCCATCGCCCATGCGGTGGATTTGCCGGATGAATCAAGAAATTCGCCATTCGAATCGCTGAAAGCTAGCAGATTTAAGTCGATAAATGCATTCATGAGTGATTAGCAAACTGATCGCAGTCGGTGACACTGCCACTAATAGTTTGCAAATGGATTGATGTCATGAGAAACATGTATGCCGTCGCTATCGGCCTGACGCTCGCGGGCGCCGGTTGCCTGCTGGCCGAGAAGGCGGAGGCTTCGGTCCCTGGTCATCCCTTGTTTGAACTTACTGTCATTGGTTACCTGCTCGCGATCGGGGGGCTGGTACTGCTGATCGCCTGCCTGGCCGCCAGCGCGGAAGACTGGATCAAAAGCCGATGGCGACGGGTGTCCGGGTCCGACGACGGGGAATGGGATCCCCCGCGGCCGCGCGTCCTGGACCACCACTGAATTCAGTAGTCTGGTGATTTCGGGTTTACTTGCTTCGGTGATTGCTGGTTTCTGCTCGCTCGCGAAACTGTGCCCGCCTCTGGGCAATGGGACAACGAGTGAGAAGGAGCCAACGAATGAGTATTGCCGTCGTGATCATCGAAGACGACCCCACCGTCATGAAAAGGTTGGTGGACGTGATTTCGAACAGTAGTTTCTGCGAAGTGGTGGGCATCGCCAAGAATCGCGGCGAAGCGGTGGCGGCCATCCTCGCCAACCGCGCGGATCTCTATATCGTCGACCTGGGCCTGCCGGATGTCGACGGCGTCGAACTGATCCGCCTGATCCAGGACAAATGCCCGGAATCGCGCAGCGTCGTCGTCAGCACCTTCGGCGACAGCAAGCATGTGATGCGCAGCCTGCGGGCCGGCGCGAGCGGCTATCTGCTCAAGGACGAGATCCAGCCGGGGATGGTGGACAAGCTCGTCAGCGCCCACAACGGACAGTCGCCCTTAAGTCCGGCGGTCGCGCAACTGGTGGTCGAGCGGATCAACATGCTCGAGAACAATGTGCGTCCGCATATCGATCGGCAGAAGGTCCTGCGCGACCTCGGGCTGGGCGAGCGCGAGTGGGAGGTGCTGCGCCACCTCGTCGACGGCCTGCCCATCGTCGAGATCGGGCGTCGGCTGAGCATCTCGCATCACACCGTCAACCAGCATCTGCGCAGCGTCTACCGCAAGCTGGGTGTGAAGTCGCGCGCGATGGCGGCCAACGCCGCGCGCCTGCACGGGCTCATCGATGAGTAGTCCGAGGCGAAGCTCGCTGAAGACGGTGTTCTTCTGACTGACCTTCTTCGTCCTGGCCCTGCTGGTCGTGGCCACCAGCAGTCTCGCGACGCGGGTCTACCGCGTCGAGGGCGCCCAGGACCTGGAGATCGTCGAGGCCGGGACGATCTCGCGCGACGCCGGCCCGGAGGTGCCGCGGCTGGAGGGCCCGGTCCTCGCCCGCGAGGGAATGTTCGCGTTGCCGTATCTCCACGACCTCAGCCAGGTGGACGGGTTGAAGCGGGCGAGATTCCGCATCGACCTGGACCGGTACCTCGCGCACCCGGCACCGTGTTGCGACGCCCGCGCGGGCTACCGGGGAGATTCGCGGATCCCCGGCACCAGCCTCCTCATCAGCCAGGCCCTGGACGGGATGGACGTCTACCTGAACGGTGTCTGGGTCGCCGGCCTGCCGAAGTCCACGGTCGACGCGCGCTACAAGTGGTACCGCCCGCTGCAGGTCCCGCTGGCCCGCAGTCTCGTGCGGCCCGAAGGGAATGTGCTGACCGTCGAACTCACCACCTGGGATCGGCAGGTCCACATCGCGCCGGTGTACATCGGCGACCTCGACACCATCTCCTACATCGGCGAGCTGACGCTGTTCGTCGGCACCTCGCTGGCCAATGCCTCCAACGTGTTCTGTCTGCTGGCGGGCATGTTCATGCTGGGGGCCTGGCTGGCGAACCGGCGGGAGGGGGCGGTCTTCCTGCATGCGGGCGCCACGACGGTGCTGTGGTCGGTGCTGTTCTCGCTGGTGCTGCTGCCCTACGTCCCGGCCGCGCTGGTGCCCCTGTGGCTCTGGGCCCAGTACGCCTGCATCGGCGGTGTCGTGGTGGTGCTCACGCTGTTCATCTTCGCCTTCGTCGAGGAGCCCCTGGGACGCGGCGGGACCCTGGCGCTGTTCGGCGCGGCGGCCTTCGCCGCGCTCACCTATCCGCTGCTGGGCGCGCGCGGGCGCGAATGGCTGGACGCCTACTGGCTGCCCCTGCTGCTCGTGTTCCACCTCTACGCCTGCTCGCGCCTGGCGCTCCACGTCGCGCGGACGCGTTCACGCACGGCCATGTCGCTGCTCTTCCAGTCGGTGCTGGCCCAGGTCTTCGCGCTGCGGGACCACAACGCGGTACGGGCGCTCGTGTCCTTCCCGATGCCGGATGCCGGCTGGTCCCTGTCGCACCTGCTGGTCACGCCGATCTACCTGAGCCACCTCAGCGTGCCGCTGCTGCTGTTCGTCGTCGCGCAGATCCTGCTGACGAAGTTCCAGGCGAACGTGAAGCGCGTCCGCGACAACAACCGCATCCTTTCCGAGACCCTGCAGCAGCGCGAACGGGAACTGCTGATCAGCTACAACCGCCAGCGCGAGATGGAAACCGAATCCGCCGCGCAGGCCGAGCGCGACCGGATCTATCGGGACCTGCACGACGGCATCGGCTCCAAGCTGGTCACGACGCTCTTCAGCGTGCGCGACCGCGACATCGACCATGAGCGCCTGGAACGCGGCCTGATGGCCGCCCTGAAGGACCTGCGCGAGATCATCTCGGTGACGGAGGTCCACGAGCAGCGCACGATCCACGACATCCTGTTCACCTACTGCAGCAACCTGGACGAGTCGCTCAGCCGGGGTGACTTCCAGATCGAATACGACATTCCCGAAGGACCCGAAATCGTGCTGCTGGCCGACCTTTCCAAGCAGGTGATGCGCATCGTCGAAGAATCCGTCGCCAACACCATCAAGTATGCGAATGCGAGCCGGCTGTCGATCCGCATGACGGTGCTGCACGGCGAGCGGCTGGAGGTGCTGATCGAGGACAACGGCCAGTCGGGAAGCGCGCAGCGCGAGTTGTCAGGCGACGAGGCCGCGCGGGAAACAAGCGCGGAACAGGGGAGCGGCGAGGACTCGCCGCTGGGCGGCGGCACCGGCCTGGCCGGCTTGCGTCGCCGCGCCGAACGGATAGGCGCGGTCTTCCATTTCGAGCGCACGCCGAACGGCGCGAGGACCTCGCTGAGCCTCGGCTTGACCGTTTCGGCCACGCGCGATCCAGCAAACGAGTCGGTCAACGACTGTTCCCAGTCGGAAATCGCTGCAATGCCACTGAGCTGAGCCATCGAACGTTTGGCCGTTCCTGGAAATACTGACGTCCCGCCCGGGCTTCCGGGTCTGTCGAAGATTCCCATGGCCACGCAATCTCCCCGACCCTCCCGCAGCGGCGTCACGGTAGCCCGGCTGCTGATCCAACCCGAACCCGCCTGCGCCCGTTTCGCACGCCAACCCATCATCGACGGCTCCGTCGAGCCGATGGGGCAGGAGCTGTGCTTCCGCTGGAATGCCGGCTGGCGCCGCGCGCCGCCGCCCAGCGCCTACGCGACCAGCCTGCTGCTCAGCCAGGCCTTGCTGGACGGTGGCATCGCGCATCGCCGCCCCGGCTGCCTGTTCGTCGAGATGGACGCGGCGACCCTGCTCAGTCCGATCGGGGATGTCCTGTGCGGCCCGCTGGGCGCGATCCAGATCCCTGTCGGGGTGCCGGTCCAGGAGACGCTGACCCGGCGCATCGCGCAACTGCATGCGCGCGGCTACCGCTTCGCGCTGGCGGGCGTGGTGACCCCGGACGATCCGCGGACCGTCTGGCTGCCGATGGTGTCGTTCGTGAAGCTGGACGTGTCGCTCGCGCCGGTGAACGCCTGGGCCCCGGTCCAGGAACTCGCACGCCAGGCCGGCGCGACGCTGATCGCCGACCGCATGACCGAGTCGGGGGACTATCTGCGCCTCAAGGCGCTGGGTGTGCGCTACTTCCAGGGCGATCTGCTGATGCCGCCCCAGGAGGAATCGCCCCGGGCGTTGCCGAGCTGCGACCTGGACGTGCTGGGACGGCTGTTCCGGCTGATGCGCCATGGCGTGCCGCCTGAGGGCTTGGCCATGACCGCGTCCTCGGACCCGGCACTGGTGATCCGCCTGTTGATGCTGTACCGCCTGCATGCCGGACGCGAACGTCCCCCGGCGACCCTGACCGAGACGCTGGCCGGACTGCCGGAGCCGGTGCTGACCGGCTGGCTGCACGTGCTGCGCAGCAGCACCTTCGACCTGACGCCCAGCACCCAGAGCTGGTCCCACGCGGTGCGGGAACAGATCCACAACTACCGTGCCCGGCTGATCGGGGCGCGCGTGTGCTGCAGCCCCGCCGAACTGGAGGCGAAGGTCTTCGATCTCTATCGGCGGCTCTGCACGCGCGAGCCTGCCGCGCCGACACACTGGCCTCTGGGCGATCCGTCCGGGAAGGGCTGAGCGCGCGAGGCGTCGGCGATGGGGCCGAAACGAAGAAGCCCCGCATCGCAGGGCTTCCAGGAATGGGTGCCAACCGGGAACGGTCAGTGGATCGGCTCGTCCGGCCCCGGCCCGTTGTTGAGGCCCGTGGCGACGGTGAATCCCGAGTCGCCCAGCGAGCCGGCTTCCAGCTCTTCCTCGGTGGCTTCGCGCACGTCGTGCACCGTCACGTGGATGCGCAGGCCCACGCCCGCCAGCGGATGGTTGCCGTCCAGGACGATGTGTTCCGGATAGACCTCGGTCACCGTGTAGATGCGGTCTGCCGGCATGTCCGGCGTCGACGCGCCTTCAGGCAGTCCTTCGAACTGCATGCCGACGTCGACGCCCTCCGGGAAGACGTCGCGCGGCTCGAAACAGACCAGGTCGCTGTCGTAGTCGCCGAACGCATCCTCGGGCTCGAGCGCCACGCTGACCTCGTCGCCGGCGAGCTTGTCGACCAGCGCTTCCTCGACCTTCGTGAACAGGTCCTGGCCGCCGTAGAAGAACTCCATCGGCGGGTCCAGCACCTCGACGGATTGGCCTTGGGCGTCCTCGAGTCTCCAGGTCAGGGAGACGACGCAGGGGGCAGTGATTTGCATCGCGCAATTCTCTCAGACAATGCGCGCCCATGAGCTCCAAGTCCAAGTCCCCCCAGACGGCCCCAGCCCCTTCGGTCCGCGCCAGACGTTCCAGCAATGCAGGGTCCGTTGCCGATGCCGCCGGCACTTCCGGCATCGACATCGCCGCAACGCTGCCCTTGCTCGGCGGCCTCAGCCCGGCGCAGTTCATGAAGGGCCATTGGCAGAAGCAGCCGCTGCTCGTGCGCCAGGCGCTGCCGGGTGTGGTGCCGCCGATCGATCGCGCCGGCCTGGCCCGCCTGGCGGCCAGCGACGAGGTGGAGTCCCGCCTCGTCGCCCAGCAGGACGGCGGCCGCTGGTCCATGCGCCAGGGGCCGATCGCCAAGCTGCCCGCCTGGAGCAAGCCGCGATGGACCTTGCTGGTGCAGGGGCTGGACCTGCACGTCGAGGCGGCGCAGGCGCTGCTGAGCCGCTTCCGCTTCATCCCGGAGGCGCGCCTGGACGACCTGATGCTGTCCTACGCCAGCGAGGGTGGCGGCGTCGGCCCGCATTTCGATTCCTACGACGTCTTCCTGATCCAGGTGAGCGGGCGCCGCCACTGGCGCATCGGACGCCTGGGCGTGTCCACCACCGGCGCGCTGCGCGATGACCTGCCGCTGAAGGTGCTGTCCGACTTCGAGCCCGAACAGGAGTTCGTGCTCGAACCCGGCGACATGCTCTACCTGCCGCCCGGCTGGGCGCACGACGGCGTGGCGGTCGGCGGCGACTGCATGACGGCCTCGGTGGGCTTCCGTTCGCCGTGGCGCAGCGAGCTGGCCAATGAACTGCTGGTCCGCCTGACCGACGACGAGGAAGCGCCGCGCGGCGACCGGATGTACATGGACCCGCGCCAGGCGGCCACCGACGAGCCGGGACGCATTCCTGAGGCGCTCACGACCTTCGCGCGTGAAGCGGTGCTGAGGGCCGCGTCGCAACCGCTGGCACTGGAACGCGCGCTCGGCGAGGCGCTCACCGAGCCCAAGCCGAAGGTCTTCTTCGAGCCGGGGGACGCGTTGCCGGCGGGGCAGGCCGCGCGCTTGAGCGCCCGCACCCGCATGCTGTACGACGCCGCGCATGTCTTCATCAACGGACAATCGTTCCGGGCCGGCGGGCGCGATGCGACGCTGATGCGCCGGATGGCGGACCGCCGCGCGCTGTCCGCGGCCGATGTCGCGAAGCTGAGCGACGGCGCACGCGACTTGCTGGACCAATGGACCGAGGACGGCTGGGTGCTGCCCGGCTGATCGCCCCCGCCTGGCACCGCTCATCGGCATCCTCATCGGAGCCTTCGCCGGACTTCTCGCCGCGTTCCTCGCCGGATCCGGCTCCCCCCATCGACAAGGAGCTCGTCATGCCCCCGGAAACCACACGCCCGGAAACCACGCCTCCTGAAGATCTCCAGCCTCGACTTGTCGACTCGCCCGCGGAGGTCCGGCAAATGCTGCGGCAAGCGCTGCAGCGGGCGGCGGAGCAGGGCGGGCGGGAGTTGTGCTGGATGGACCCGGATTTCGCTGAGTGGCCACTCTCCGAGGCCGGACTGCTGGACGCGCTCCATCGCTGGGCGCTTCCGCACCGCCGCTTGCGGCTGCTGGCGAACACCGACTACGAGACGCTGCGCCGCGTCCATCCTCGTTTCGTCCAGTGGCGCCAGACGCATGATCACGTGGTGCAGGCGCGCGCGTTCGATCCGGCCGACCTCGGTGAGCGCAGCACCCCCGCGCCCATGGGGCTTCTGCTGGCACCCGGATTGCTGACATTGAAGTTGTGGACGCCGGCCCGGGCCTCACTTTCGCTGCATGACGCCCGGGAAGAAGCCATGGCTCGCGAGTGGTTTGACGCTATTGAGCAACGGTCTGCCGACTCGTTCGCCAGCAGCACCCTAGGCTTGTAAGGAGATTACAAACTGGTGGCTATAATCATTGGCTAGGCGAGGGAAGCGCTCGAGGTTTCTCGCGTCTTGGTCTGCTGAAGTTGTACTTGTCATCTGGTACGACTTCATTAATTACCGGTAATTGATTGTTCGTCTAAAAGTTACTTGAGGACAAGTATGAAAAAGTCGATCCTGTTGGCCTCCCTGCTGGCCGTTGTTGCCCTGACCGCTTGCGGCAAGAAGGAAGAAGTCGTCGCTCCCGTGGCGACCCCGGCTCCGGAAGCTTCGGCTCCCGCCATGGAAGCCTCGGCCCCGGCCGTGGAAGCTTCGGCTGCCGCTTCCGACGCTGTTGCGCCCGCTTCGGCCGCCAGCAACTAAGACGATTCACTCGTCCAGAGAAAGCCGCAAGGGTTCGCCCTTGCGGCTTTTTCTTTGCCTGCGGCAGGCTGGGCCTCCGCACGTCCGCTGGTATTAGAGTGGAGTTTCTCCAGCCGTGACCAGGCGAATGAGGACCTCTCTCCCACTGAATGCCCGTCAATGAAAAACGCCACCTCGACGGTGGCGTTTTGTTTTGCGCAAACTGATGGCGTACGGTGGTCCGCCATCGAGAGAGATCAGCGCACGTCTTCCATCAGCAGTTGCAGGATGCGCTTGGCCATTTCGTTGGTCTGCTGCTGGCCCTTGTCGTCCAGGATCATGACGGTCGAGCTCGTGCCCTCGGTCTTGACCGACACGCGGTAACGCACCGCCGTGGACGCACTGGTCGCGCCGAACAGGCGCTGGAAGAAGTTGGGTTCTTCCTTGCCGGCCTGGTTGGGGTCGGCGTAGCGCAGGAAGAACAGGCCCTGCTTGCGGTCCCGGTCCTCGATCGTGAAACCGTGGCGGTCCAGCGACTGGCCGACACGGCGCCAGGCGCGGTCGAAGTCCTCGTTGATCTTCAGCTGATCCGGCACGTCCGCCAGCGAACGCGGCGCGTTGCCACGCGGCACCTCGGCGAAGGACGGCGCCGGCTGCTGCGCGGTGGCGACCAGGGTCTTGGCGTCTTCTTCCTTGCCGCCGAGCTTGAGCATCAGGCGCGAGGTCATCTCGGCTTCCAGCTCCGGGTCGGACGGGCGCGGCTGCCAGCCGGTCTCGTCGCGCTGCGAGTTCGTGTAGACCTCGACCAGGCCGCGGTGCGTGACGTAGATGTCGGTGCCGCCCTGGTCGTTGCGCTCCAGCCGGGTGCGGTACTTGTCGCGCTCACCGGTGGAGTACAGCGAATCCAGCAGCGAACCCAGCGTCTTGCGGATGAAGTCCTGCGGGAGCTTGGCCTTGTTTTCGGCCCAGTTGGTCTCCATCAGGCCGACGTTCTGGTCCTCGGTCTCGATGGTGAAGCCGCGGTCCTGCCAGAAGCTCTTGACCTGCGGCCAGACCTGCTCGGGCGGCAGGGCGCTGTGCAGCCAGCGGGCGTTGCCCAGGCGGTGGAACTCGATGGTGCCGGCCTTGTCCAGCGCGACGGGGGCGCCGGCGGTCGCGACGGCCTGGCGCTGCGCGTTGGGCTGCGCGGCCATCTGCGCGGCGCTGATCGGGCCGGTGGGACGGTTCTCCTTGGGCAGCTGCGTCAGGTCCGGCGGCACGTCCAGGCCGGTGGTCTGCTTGGCCTGGGTGCGGTAGTCGACCTTGTCGCTGCTGGTGATGCTCTCGAACGTGCTGCACGCCGTCAGCGAGGCCAGCGCCATCAGGCAGGCCACGCGCACCGGAGTGGGCGCGCCGGATTCAGGAAGGGAACGAGTCACGCTGGAGATCTCCGAGGTAGGTCGCTGCGGCCCGCGGCCGCTGAAGGAAAAGGGTGCGGCCGGCGCGCGCCGGCCGGCGGTGATTAGAGCAGGCCGGCGTCACGCAGGGCACCCTCGACCAGGTCCTGGCCGGCGGGCGTCAGCGGCGTCAGCGGCAGGCGCAGGTTGTTGGGACAGCGGCCCAGCTTGTTCAGGGCCCACTTGCTCGGGGCGGGACTGGGTTCGCAGAACAGCTGCTTGTGCAGCGGCAGCAGCTGGAAGTGGAGCGCGGTGGCCTCGCGCACGCGGCCCTCGATCGCGGCCATGCACATCTCGTGCATCGCCTTGGGCGCGATGTTGGCGGTGACGCTGACGGAGCCGCGGCCGCCCATGAGCATCATCGCGATGGCGGTCGCGTCGTCGCCGGAGTAGATGCTGAACCCCTGCGGGGCGTGCTTGATCAGCCAGGCGGCGCGCTCGACGTTGCCGGTCGCGTCCTTGATGCCGAACACGCCGGGCAGCGAGGCGCAGCGCAGCGTGGTCTCCACCGACATGTCCGCCACCGTGCGGCCGGGCACGTTGTACAGCATCATCGGGATGTCGACCGCCTCGGCGATCGCCTTGAAGTGCTGGTAGATGCCTTCCTGCGAGGGCTTGTTGTAGTAGGGGACGACCGACAGCGTGGCGTCGGCGCCGACCTGCTTGGCGAAGCGGCTCAGCTCCACGGCTTCGGCGGTGGCGTTGGCGCCGGTGCCGGCCAGGACCGGCTTGCGACCCTTGACGTGCTCGACCGCGACGCGGATCACTTCGCGGTTCTCTTCCATCGTGACGGTCGGGGACTCGCCGGTCGTGCCGACGACGCCGATGACGTCCGTGCCCTGGTCGATGTGCCAGTCGATCAGGCTGCGCAGCCCATCGAAGTCGATGCGGCCGTCTTCATGCATCGGCGTGACCAGCGCGACGATGCTGCCAACAATTGCGTTCATTGAGGATTCCTCTGGATCGGCGGATTCTACTGAAGCGCCGGAGCGCTTCCGGGCCTGCGCGCTCAGCGCAGCCGGTATCTGGGGTAGACCCCAGGCGGCGTGGCGTCGGCGGGCCGGTTCCCGCGAACCGCAGCAACGCGCTGCACATACCGGCCGTTGACGGCGCCGCCCCCGGCGTTGGAGGGCTCCGCCTCGATGAAGCCGTCCTCATAGGCGATCACGCGCAGGCCGGCGGCGGCGGTCAGCAGCTCGCCGGGCGTCAGCAGGAAATCCGGATTGGCGGGCCGGCCCACCGTCTGTTGTCCATCGGTAAAGGTCTCGTAAATCAGCCAGCCGCCGGGCGCGACGGCCTCGACGACGCGTGGCAGCAGCGGCCGCCACAGGTAGTTGGTGACGAGCACCACGTCGAACACGCGGTCCGCCAGCGGCCAGGGGCCTTGCTCGATGTCGGCCTCGATGAGCTCGAGGCGGTCGGAGAGCCCGGCGAGCGTCGTCAACGTCGCCAACGCCGCCGCGTCTCGGTCGACGCCGGTGACGGCCACGCCTTCGCCCGCCAGCAGCCGCAGATGGCGGCCCGAGCCGCAGGCCAGGTCCAGGGCCGTGACGCCGTCGCGGTCGCGCCAGGCCTGCGCCCATCGCAGCACCCAGTCGCTGGGGAAGGAGGCGCCGTGGAGGGCGCTGCCGGGGATGGAGGACATGCTCATGCGGGTCGTTGTTCCTTCTTGAGGGCCTTCATCGCCATGCGGTCGACCATGGCCGGCGCAAGCAGCTTGAGCCAGCGGCCCAGCTTGCCCTTGGCGGTCATGACGATGTCGCGCTCGCGCGCCAGCGTGCCGTCGAGGATCAGTCTGGCGCATTCCTGGACCGGCATCGCGCCGCGTTCGTCGAGGCTGCTCAGCCCCGACGCCGTCCCCTGCGCATTGAAGCCGCGATAGCGGATCTGCGTGTCCACGACGCCCGGGTAGGCGATGGTCACGCTTACGCCGCTGGCGGCGACCTCGGTGCGCAGCGCCTCGAAGAAGCCGGTCATCGCGAACTTGCTGGCGCTGTAGGCGGTCCGGCCCGGGATGCCCAGCAGCCCGGCCAGGCTGGAGACCGCGACGATGCGGCCCCGGCTGGCCTTGAGCGCCGGCAGCGCGGCCTGCGTGCACCAGGCCGAGCCCCACAGGTTGATCTGCATCAGGCGCTGGTACCAGGCCAGGTCCTTGACCTGGTCGAACAGCGCATGCGCCGACATGCCGGCGTTGTTGACCAGCACGTCGATCGCGCCGAAGGCGCCCAGCGTCGTGCGCACCAGTTCCTGGCAGTCCTCCTGCGACTCGACGTCGCAACGTTGCACGCGGGTGTGCGCGCCGAGCGACTCGCACTCCGCCGCCACCTTCTCGAGCTTGTCGATGCTGCGCGCCGCCAGCACGAGCGAGAGCTTGGCGCCTTCGCGCCGCGCCCACTGACGCGCCAGTTCGGCGCCGATGCCGTCGGAGGCGCCGGTGATGATCACGACCATGTTGTCTCCGTTGTCGATGCGCTCGTGGCGCTGGTTGTCGCTGTCGTATCCGTGGTCAGAATGAAAGTCGGGGCAGGGTCCGGACCAGGACCAGGATCAGAAGCAGGCCCAGATCGCGTCACCCAGTTGCTGCATCAGCGAAGGCTGTGTGTAGGCCAGGAAGACGAGCGCCAGGACAGCGCCGGCGACGAGCCACGCCAGGATCCGCCAGAGCCCGTGCCGCATCATGCTCCGGATCACGCCGTGGCCGGCACCGCACGCCGCGGGATCGCGGTCTCGCGCACCGGCAGGTTGGCCAGCATCGCCATCACGCCCAGTGCGATCGCGAGGTACCAGACGATGTCGTAGGACCCCGTCGCGTCGTAGAGCTTGCCGCCCAGCCACACGCCCAGGAAGCTGCCGATCTGGTGGCTGAAGAACACGAAGCCGCCCAGCATCGACATGTGCCGCACACCGAAGATCTGCGCCACGATGGCGTTGGTCGGCGGCACGGTGGACAGCCACAGCACGCCCATCACCGCGGCGAAGACGTAGACGCTCGCGGGCGTCAGCGGCACGTTGAGGAAGACGATGATCGCGATCGAGCGCAGCAGGTAGATGCCCGACAGCAGGTAGCGCTTGGGGAATCTCTGGCCCAGCGTGCCCGCGGCGTAGGTGCCGAAGACGTTGAACAGGCCGATCAGCGCCAGCGCGTTGGTGGCGACCTGCGGCGTGAGGCCATGGTCCTTCAGGTAGCTCGGCATGTGCACGCCGATGAAGACCACCTGGAAGCCGCAGACGAAGTAACCCAGCATCAGCAGCTGGAAGCTGCGGTAGCCGAAGGCCTCCCGCAGCGCCTGGCCGATGCTCTGGTGGTGGGCGCCCTGGGCGGCATCGCGGGCCGGCTCGCGCAGGCCGAAGGCCAGCGGCACGATCAGGCAGGCGGCGATCGCCAGCACGAACAGCGCGTTCTGCCAGCCGTTGTAGCCGATCAGCCAGTTCTCGACCGGCACCATCAGGAACTGTCCGAAGGAACCCGCCGCCGCGGCCACGCCCATGGCCCAGGATCGTTTCTCCGCGGAGACGTTGCGGCTGATGACGCCGTAGATGACCGCGTAGGTGGTGCCTGACTGGGCCAGCCCGATCAGCACGCCGGCGCTGCCGAGGAAGCCGGCGGTCGAGGTCGACACCGCCATCAACGCCAGCCCCGCCGCGTAGAGCAGGGCGCCGGCGATCAGCACCCGCAGTGCGCCGAAGCGGTCGGCCAGCATGCCGGCGAACGGGCCGGCCGCGCCCCAGGCGATGTTCTGCACGGCGAGCGCGAGGGAGAACGCCTCGCGGGTCCAGCCGCGGTCCATGGTGACCGGGGTGAGCCACAGGCCGAAGCCGTGGCGGATGCCCATGGACAGCGTGACGATCGCGGCGCCGCAGATCAGCACCTGCCGCATCGACAGCGTGCGGGAAGGGGAGGGAGGGATCGGGAGCGCGCTCATCCGGTCAATGTACCGGCTGACCGGGCGTCTCAGCGCGCGCCGCTCTTGGATGCGGGTTTCCCCGATGACTTCTTCTTGGGGGCGCTCTTGCTGGTGGACCTGGCGCCGGACTTCTTGCCCGAGGCCTTTTTCTCGGCGCCCGCGGCGGAATTCAGCGCGTTGTTCTCCTCGCCGGCGGTCGCGGCGACGTCGTCCAGCTGCGTCAGCACCCGACCCTGCTTGATGCGCAGGATCGGCTTGTCCAGGACGTCCAGGTCCTCCAGCGGGTTGCCGATCAGCACCAGGAAGCTGGCCTCGCAGCCGGGCTGGAAACAGCCGAGCTGGCGTTGCGGGAACAGGGCTTTCGGCGTTTCGATCGTGGCCAGGCGCAGCAGCGTGGTCTTGTCCAGGACGCCCAACTGGTCGAGGTGATGCACCTCGCTCAGCGCGTTGCCGGTGAACAGGTCGGAGCCGACCAGCAGCCGCGCGCCGGCGCTTTTCAGCCGCTCCAGGTTCTGCTTCTGCACGGCCTCGATGCGCGCCAGCAGCTCCGGTGCCGGCTGGAACAGCCGCGTCGCCACCGTGGCGGTGATGATGCCGGTCTTCTTTTCGGCGGCCAGCGCGGCCACCTCCGGCGGGATCAGATGGGTTTCGGGCTCCTCGCCGTGCTGCGGGAAGTAGCCCGGCAGCTCGGCGATGAAGTCGGCCCCGGCGTGCACGGCGGCGGCGAAGTCGGCGGCGCTCTCGATGTGGACCACGACGCGGCGCTCTTCCGCATGCGCGCGCCGGACCACCTCGGCCACCACCTCGGGCGTCACGCCGAGGCGGCCGCGCTGCTCGGGCACGCGGCGCAGGTCCGGGCGCTCGTGGTAGCTCATGATGACCTTCACCAGGTCACTGTGGCGGCCGGAGATCAGCGGCCACTTCTGTCCGACCTGCTCGGCCGTGTCCATGATCAGCACAGCCTTGTCGACGATCTGGTCCATCGCCATCGGCGGCGTGCCGGACTGCAGCATCGCCAGCGGCTGGCCGTCGGACGAGGTGATGCAGGCGGTGGCGAACAGCACGTCCGGCGTCTCCATCTGCGAAATCCTGGCGCGGATGGGCTCGACCGCCGCCGGATCGGCGCACAGCATCGCCGCGTAGAACACGCCGTCGCGCAGGTAATCCTGACCGAACTTGTCCAGCCCCCAGGCGCTCTGCAGGTTGTGGTTGTGCGCGTCGGCGAGCGGCGCCACCAGCGTCTGGCCCCGCAGTTCCATCAGCCGGTTGACCTTGCGGGGGCGCTTCTGGACAAAGCGGCCATCCTCGACGTAAAGCGTGCCGCTCTGCAGCTTCTCGCCATCGAACCAGCGGGCGTGGCGCAGTTCCATGGCCATCTCCGGACTGGCCTTGAAGTCGTCGGCCAGGGCCTCGCCCGCTCCCAGGAGGGAGGAGAGCGCCAGCGAGAGGGGGGCCAGGGCAGCCAGGCGAGCCAGCAGCGGGCGGAGTGGGCGGTGCAGGAGCGACATCGGGCCGGTCGGTCGGGGGCGTGCAGACAAGCGGCGGATGCTACGACAGCGCTCCCATGCCGGCGGGGCTCGATCGGTAACCGGAAGTGCGGGACGGTATGCGCCGTGCGGCCTGCGCGCGCGGGAGGTGGGGGACCGGCACGGGGGGCTTTCGACCAGG
>SEFA01000147.1 GCA_004210455.1 Rubrivivax sp.
TGCCGCAGCGGCGGCATGCCGTACGGACGCGGGTGACCCGGCGTCGTCGGCGCGTAGCCGCCGTCGGCCAGCATCTGCAACACGTTCTGCGGCGCCTCCAGCGTCACCGTCCGGTTGCCCGCCAGCGGCGGATAGGCCGGTTCGCCAGCGATCTGCCGCCCCTGCCCCTGATCGCCATGGCAGTCGGCGCAGTGCTTGGCGTACACCTGACGGCCGAGTTCCATCTGTCCGGACGAGGCCGGCTTGAACTCGACCGCGGCCGATCCCTCGCGCGGCAGGCCGCGGAGGTACACAGCCATCGCTTGAGCGTCGTCGTCGGTCAGATGCTGGAGGCTCTCCGCGACGACGTCCGCCATCGGCCCGAGCGCCGCGCCTTTGAGGGACCAGCCGGTGCGCAGCCACGAACGGACCTCCGCCTCCGACCAGTCCTGCACGCCCGCCGCATGCGGATCGGCCAGCGAGGGCGCCACCCATCCCTGTACGCCGACCCAGCCGCCGCGCAGTCCGGCCGCGTCGCGCAACGCGCCGAGCCGGTTGCGCGGCGCGTGGCATTCGGCGCAGTGGCCGACCGCCTGGACGAGGTAGCGGCCCCGCGCCAGGGTGGTCAGGCTGGCCGCGCCCTGCGTCGCGCCGCGATCGACGCCCGGCTCGTCATGCGACGGTGCATCGCCCGGCGTGAAGTACATCAGCCGCCACACCGCCAGCGCGGACTGCCAGCGGTAGGGCCAGCCGAGCTGATGCGGCGGCGGCGTCCGCGTCACCGCGGGCTGCTGCCGCAGCCACGCGAAGATCGCATCGGCGTCTTCGCGCGTCATCGCCGTGTAGCTCGTGTACGGGAAGGCCGGATAGAGCAGCCGCCCGTCGCGGCTGCGACCGTGGTGCATCGCGCGCCAGAAGTCGTCGGCGCTCCAGCGGCCGATTCCGGTCACGGGATCGGGGGTGAGGTTGCTGCTGAACAGCGTTCCGAACGGCGTGCCGAGCGGCAGTCCGCCGGCCAGCGGCGCGCCGCCGCGCGGGCTGTGGCAACCGGCGCAGTTGGCGACGCGGGCCAGGTAAGCGCCGCGAGCGATCAATGCGGGGCTGGTGTCCTGCGCTCCGGATGGCGCAGGCCGTCCCGACAGCCAGAGCTCCCGACCCCACGCGCCGGCAAGCAGCAGCCCGCCCATCAGCGGGACCGCGATCGCGAGGCCGATCAGCAGGCGCACGAACGTCCTCATCGGTGCCGCGCTGGACGTCGCGCTGCGGGTGTCGCCGGCGGTTTCCCGAGAGGTCGGATCCCCGCTCATGGCGCCAGCCCTCCGCATTGCACCGGCAACGGCGTCGCCGACGGCGGCTCCGGATGCGCGCCGGCGGGCTTCGCGGCGAGCCAGTTCGCGACGATCGCGATGTCGTCGGTCGACAGCGCCTTCGCCACATCGGACATGCAGTCCGGCGCATGGGCCCGACGCAAGCCGCCGCGCCACGCGCCGAGCTGTCCGACGAGGTAGTCGCGCGGAAGCCCCAGCAGCCCCGGGACCGCAGGCTCGCGCCCCGCCATCGACGGCCCGTGGCAAGCCGTGCACGCCGGCACCTTGCGCGCCGGATCGCCCTGCAGGATCAGCCGTTCCGCGCGCGCCTGCTGCTCCGCGTTCAGCCCCGACGGTCCCGGCGCCGGATACGGCACGTCGAGCGCGGCGAAGTAGCCGGCGATCTCGCGCAGATAGTCGTCGCTCATGTTGCGCAGCAGACCGGCCATCAGCGCGTGCTGCCGGCGACCGTCGCGGAAGCTCTGCAGCTGGTTGAAGAGGTAGCCCGACGGCTTGCCGGCGAGGCGCGGGAAGTAGCCCTGTGTCGTCGCCCGGCCCTGCGCGCCGTGACACAGCGTGCAGGCCTGGACGCGCTCGCCGATGTCGTTGGTGAGCGGACGCAATGGCCGCGTCGCGGGATCGGCGAGGACGGGAGCGATGGCGGAAAGTCCCAGGCCCAGCACAGCGGCGATGAGGACACCCGGGAGGAATCGGGAGTTCTGCATCGGACCATCATCGCCGATCGCCGCCGCACGCGCCGACCGTCGGCCTCGTCCGTTCGGCCACGTCTTTCGGCCACGTCTTTCGGCCAGATTGTTCAGCGTCGACGGTCAACGCCGGCCGTCGGCGCTCTGCGGTCGGGCGTCAGCGTCAACCGTCAGCGCCGCTGGTCCGATCCGGGCCATCGCACGGCGACCCAGCCGTCGCGGCCCTGGTGCTTGGCCTGGTAGAGCGCGCGGTCGGCGAGTTCGATCAGGTCCGTCGCCGGCACCTCGCCGTCGGCGACGCTGGCGATGCCGATGCTCGCGGTGATCGCGACGCCCGCCGGCTGCGCGGCCCGGATCGCATCGACGATCTTGGCCGCGACCTGCTCGGCTTCCTCGGGCCGGTGCAGGCCCTCGAGCACCGCGACGAACTCGTCGCCCGAGATGCGCGCCACGTGGTCGCTGCCCCGCACCGCGCGCCGCAGCACGGTGGCGAAGTCCCGCAGCACCGTGTCGCCGACGCCGTGACCGTGCGTGTCGTTGATGGCCTTGAAGTGGTCGATGTCCAGGAACAGCAGCGCCAGCACCCGCCCCTCGCGCGCTTGACGGCGCTGCCGGGCGAGCGCGCTGACCAGCGCCTGGTCGAACTCGCGCCGGTTCGGCAATCCCGTGAGCGCATCCGAGCTGGCCAGCCGCGCGAGTTGCGCCTCCGCCTGCTTCATGACCGTGATGTCGATGGACAGCGTGAAGATGCCCGCCACGCGCCCGTCCGGACCGACGTCCGGCACGTAGATCGCGCGCAGGTGCCGCTGCTTGCCGAGCAGGGTCGAGGTGAGCTCGAACTCGACGCGCTCGCCGCCCAGGGCCAGCGCGAGCTGCGCGCTGCGCTGGCTGGTGCTCGCGACGCCGAAGACCTCGTCGATGTGCAGGCCCAGGGCCGCCTGCGGATCGAGGCCGAACCAGGTCCGCATCGTCTCGTTGGTGTAGCGCAGCTTGCGGTCCGCGTCGATGTAGGTGATGAAGACCGGCAGGTTGTCGGTGATCGCCTTCATCCGGCGCTCGCTGGCGGCGACCGCCGCCTCGGCGCGCTTGCGCTCGGTGATGTCCATCGAGCAGGCGTAGAAGCCCGCGACGCGGCCGCGGGCGAGTTCGGGGACGAAGCTCTGGTGGAAGTGGAGGGTCTCGCCGTCGATCACCTGCTCCGCGTCGAAGGCCACCGCCTCGCCGTTCATCACGCGCTCGATGAACGGCCGCAGCGTCTCGACGCCTTCCACGCCGCGCAATTCGTCCAGCGTCTTGCCGAGCAGGCTGGCGGGATCGGCGTGGAGCACGCGGCCGACCGCCGCGTTGGCGAAGCGAAGTTGGCCGTTGCCGTCGAAATGGCTGATCAGCGCCGGCACGTTGTCGGCGATGCCGCGCAGGCGCTTCTGGGCCCGCAGCAGGTCGCGCGAGCGCAGCAGCACCTGCGAGGTCGACATCACCGCGAACAGCGCCAGCATCGCCAGGCCGGCGAGCAGCAGGAACTCGGTCTTGCCGGCCTCGCTGGCCAGCCGCTCGCTGATGGCGGCGCGCTCGGCCCGCAGCGACGACGTGAGTTCGCCCAGCAGGTCGCGCAGCTCGTCCATGTGGTGCAGGCCCTGGTCGCCGAGCACCAGTTCCAGCGCCTCCTCGTGGCGACCGGAATCGTGCAGACGGATCGTCTGGTTCATCTCGGTCATCTTGAGCTGTACCAGCTCGCGGATGCGGGCCAGCTTGGGCAGGTGGGCCGGATCGTCGTCGCGGGCCAGCAGCTCCTCCAGGCGCCGGTCGAGGTTGCGGACGGCGTCGCGATAGGGCTGCAGGTAACCGGCGCGCTGGGTCAGCAGGTAGCCGCGCTGGCCGGTCTCGGCGTTGAGCAGGTCCTCCATCAGCAGCGTCATTGCCGGCACGACGGTGTTGATGCGGTCGGCGCGGCGCAGGTCGTCGAGCGTCGTGCGGGCGCGCCAGGCCAGCAGCGCCACGATCACCGCCATCGCCAGCAGCGCCGCGATCAGCAGGCCCACGCCGCGACCGAGGCTGCTGCGGTGGAGGGGCTCGGCGGAAGGACGCATGCGAGGTGTCGGGCGGGTCGGTCGATTATGGGGAGGGGCGTGCGATTGGCGTCAAGCCGACATCGGCTCCGGTGACCGGGTGGTGCACACATGCGACAGTCCGGGCATGCCCGCCATCCCCCTCCTGCGCCGTCCCGACCCGCACGGCCACGCGAAAGTCAGCTTCGTCGAGCTGTTCTTCGACCTCGTTTTCGTCTTCGCTGTCACGCAGCTGTCGCATACCCTGATCGGCCACTTCGCGCACGAGGGCGTCACGCTGCCCGGAGCGCTGCAGACCGGTTTCCTGATGGCGGCGGTCTGGTGGGTGTGGATCTTCACCTCCTGGGTGACCAACTGGCTGGACCCGGAACGCCTGCCGGTGCGCGTCTGCCTCTTCGCGATGATGCTGGCGGGGCTGCTGATGTCGGTCTCGCTGCCGCAGGCTTTCGGGGAGCGGGCGCTGATGTTCGCGCTCTCCTTCACGGCGATCCAGGTCGGGCGGACGCTGTTCTTCCTCTGGGCGGCCCGCGGGGCGGACGAGGTCCTGGTGCGCAACTTCCAACGCATCGGGGCGTGGCTGGCGGTGTCGGCGGTGCTGTGGATCGCCGGGGCGTTGACCCCGTCGCTGCGGGTGCCGCTGTGGGTGGCGGCACTGGCGATCGAGGTGGTCGGGCCGTCGGCCGGCTTTTTCGTGCCGGGGCTGGGGCGCTCGACGACGACGGACTGGACGATCTCCGGCGGGCACCTGGCCGAGCGCTGCGCGCTGTTCGTCATCATCGCGCTGGGCGAGTCGTTGCTGGTGACGGGCGCGACCTTCGCGGAGGAGCCGCTGACCAAGATGAGCCTGCTGGCCTTCCTGGTGTCCTTCGCGGGGAGCATCGCGCTGTGGTGGCTGTACTTCGACACGACCAACGACTTCGCGGCGGGCCGCATCGTCCACAGCGACGACCCGGGGCGGCTGGCGCGGCTGGCCTACACCTACATCCACCTGCCGATCGTGGCGGGGATCATCGTCAACGCGGCGGCGGATGAATTCGTGCTGGCGCATCCGGACGGTCACACCGATCTGAAGACGGCGCTGTGCCTGCTGGGCGGCGTGGCGCTCTACGTGATCGGCGTGGGGCTGTTCAAGCGCACGGTGGTCGGGCGCTGGCCGTGGTCGCACGGCGTGGCGGTGCTGGGGCTGGCGGCGGCGGGGCCGTTCGTGCACGACTGGTCGCCGGTCGCGACCAGCGCCTTCGCCTGCGCGGTGCTGGTGGCGCTCGCGGCGTGGGAGCGGCGCTCGCGGGCGATGTGTCTCATTCCCGACAGCGGGGACGAGGACGACGCGCCTAGCATCGGCGCATGAGCGCGCCCTCCTCCACTGCCGCCGTTGCCGCGGATTTCACCGTCGAGCCGCATCCGGCCGATGCCTTGTTCCCCGTGTCGACACGACGGCTGTTCGTCGAGGTCGAGCCCGGCGTGCGCATCCATGCGCGCGTGTGCGGCGAAGGTCCGCCGCTGCTGCTGATCCACGGGCATCCGCAGACGCTGGTCATCTGGCACCGCGTGCTGCCGGCGCTGGCGGCGCGGTTCACCGTCGTGATGCCGGATCTGCGTGGGTATGGCGATTCGTCGAAGCCGGAGGGCGACGAGGACCACGGCAACTACAGCAAGCGGCGCATGGCGTTGGACCTGATCGCCGTGATGTCGGCCCTGGGCCATGTGCGTTTCCGGGTGCTCGCGCACGACCGGGGCGCGCGCGTCGCGCACCGCATGGCGGCGGATCACACGAAGGTGGTCGAGCGCCTCGCGCTGCTGGACATCGCCCCGACGCTGGCGATGTACGAGCAGACGACCGAGGCCTTCGCGCGGGCGTACTGGCACTGGTTCTTCCTGATCCAGCCGGCGCCAATGCCGGAGCGGCTCATCGAGGCCGATCCGGCGGCGTACGCGCTGGACGTGATGGGGCGGCGGCACGCGGGCCTGGCGGCCTTCGATCCGCGCGCATTCGCGGAGTACCAGCGCGCGCTGGCACTCCCTGGCACGGCGCACGGCATGTGCGAGGACTACCGGGCCGCGGCGGGCATTGACCTCGTGCACGACCGCGCGGACCGCGATGCCGAAGCGAAGCTGGCGATGCCGCTGCGCGTGTACTGGGGCGCGCAGGGCGTGGTGGCGAAGTGCTTCGACCCGCTGAAGGAATGGCAACGCGTCGCCGCGGACGTCGACGGCGGGCCGCTGCCGTGCGGTCACTACATCCCGGAGGAAGCGCCGGACGCGCTGCTGGCGGCGGTGATGCCGTTCCTCGCCGAGGGGCTTTGAGCGACGCGGCCGCAGGGGCCGTTAGGCTGCACGCATTGCAGTGTCCGAAGTGGACGGAGTGACGGGATGAACAAGCTGGTGGCGCTCGGGCAGTTTCTGGGCGGCGCGGTCCTGTGGATCGCGGCGGTGGTGGCGGGCTACAACGCGATCAAGCCGCTGATCGGCGCCGCGGATGGCGCAGGCGCGCCGGCGGGCGCCGGCGGAGCGTTCGTGATCGTGCTGCTGCTGGCGGGAATTGGCACGTGGCTCATGCGCGCCGGCTGGCGCCGGTTGAGGGCGCGGGCGGG
>SEFA01000082.1 GCA_004210455.1 Rubrivivax sp.
GGAACCCCAGCCCCGCCCAGCGGGGCTTTTTTTCGTCTTGATGACGAGGGGCCGGCGCTGTGTCGTTGTTCACTGACAGTTGTCGGACGCGCCGAAGGGGCTCTGCAATCTAATTGAGAGGGATTCGCGTTTGCGCTAGTATCACGGCCATCCCAGGTTCTTCCTGACTCGCCGCCGCCATGATCGTCTGCCTCTGCCACCGAGTTTCCGACCGCGACATCCGTCGCAACGTCGCCGACGGCGTGCACAACTTCGAGGTGCTCCAGGACGAGACGCAGGTGGCCTCCGCCTGCGGCAGCTGCCACGACTGCGCGCGCGACGTGTTCAACGAAGCGCTGCGCCACTGCGCCGCTTCCCACGGCGTCACCTGCGCCAGCAGCCCGCGCGTCATCCCGATCGCGCAACTGGCCGCCTGAGCTCGCCGCTTCCGGCATGACGGCCGGACGAAAAAAAACCGCAGACCGGTCGCCCGGTGCTGCGGTTTCTTTTTGGGCGCGCCGATTACTTGGCGGCGGAAGCGCCTTCGGCCGGCTTTTCAGCCTTGTCGGCCTTCTTGTGGCCGGCCTTGTGCGCGGCGGTCTTGTCGCCGGCGGCCTTGTGATGCTTGCCGCCCTTGTGCTCGGCCTTCGCGTCGGACGCCGGTGCCGCGGTCGCTGCCGGAGCGGCCTGCGTCGCGGGCGCCGCCGGGGTGGCGGTGCCTTGGGCCATCGCGGCGCCGGCAATCAGCAGGGCGGGGATCAGGGCCAGGGTCTTGATGGTCTTGAAGGCTTGCATCTGGTTTCTCCAGCGGGTTGAACAAGGTGAGCAGACAACGACGCGAAGGCATCTTGTGTTGACCGCCCGACGCTGCTTTGCATTGGGTTACGCAATCCGCACGGGTCCTTCACGCGTCAGGTCTTGCGCGCTGTCGCCCGCGCAGGCCATCGGGCAAGATGCCGCGCACACCTTCAGGAGACACCGATGACCGCCCCCCGCCACGCCTTCGACTGGACCCGCGGCTACGCGAGCCAACGCAGCCCGGTCTTCGCGCGCAATGTCGTGTCGACCTCGCATCCGCAGGCCGCGCAGGCGGGTCTGCGCATCCTCGGGCAGGGCGGCAACGCGGTGGACGCCGCGATCGCGACCGCGGCCTGCATGACGCTCCTCGAGCCTTGCAGCAACGGCCTCGGGTCGGACGCCTTCGCGATCGTGTGGGACGGCAAGACCTTGCAGGGTCTGAACGCCTCCGGCTGCGCACCGCAAGCGTGGAACCCCGACTACTTCGACCGCAAGCACGGCGCGGGATCCGCGCTGCCGCTGCGCGGCTGGGACGCGGTGACGGTGCCGGGCGCGGTGGGCGGCTGGATCGCCCTCAGCAAGCGCTACGGCAAGCTGCCCTTCGCCGACCTGATGGCGCCCGCCATCGAGATCGCCGAGCGCGGCTACGCCGTGCCGGTGATCGTGCAGGGCAAGTGGCAATCGGCGTCCAAGGTCGCGGACCTCGTGTCGCAGCCCGGGTTCGCGGAGGCCTTCCTGCCCAAGGGCCGGGCGCCGGAGGTGGGCGAGGTGTTCCGCTTCGGCGCGGCCGCGCGCACGCTGCGTCTGATCGCGGAGACGAACGGCGACGCCTTCTACCGCGGCGAGATCGCCGAGGCCACGGCGGCCTTCGCGCGCGAGACCGGCGGCGCGATCACCGCCGCCGACTTCGCCGCCTATGCGCCGGAATGGGTGGACACGATCTCGATGGACTACGCGGGCCACACCCTGCACGAGATCCCGCCGAACGGGCAGGGCATCGCGGCGCTGATCGCGCTGGGCATCCTCAAGCAGTTCGACATCGCGTCGCTGCCGGTGGACAGCGCCGAGTCGCATCACCTGCAGATCGAGGCGATGAAGCTCGCCTTCGCCGACACCTACCGCTACGTCAGCGATGCGCGGACGATGAAGGTCCAGGCCGCGGAACTGCTGGATCCCGGCTACCTGGCCGGGCGCGCGAAGCTGATCGATCGCAGCAAGGCCCAGGACTTCCAGGCCGGCAATCCGGTCAAGGGCGGCACCATCTATCTGACCGCCGCCGACGAGCACGGCATGATGGTCAGCTTCATCCAGAGCAACTACCACGGCTTCGGCTCGGGCGTCGTGGTGCCGGGCTACGGCCTGTCGCTGCAGAACCGCGGCCACGGCTTCACGCGCGAGGCGGGACACGCCAACGTCGTCGCGCCGGGCAAGCGGCCGTTCCACACCATCATCCCGGCCTTCCTCATGAGGGACGGGCAGCCGCAGATGAGCTACGGCGTCATGGGCGCGAACATGCAGCCGCAGGGCCACCTGCAGACGCTGGTCCGCATGGTCGATCACCGGCAGCATCCGCAGGCTGCCTGCGACGCGCCGCGCTGGCGCTACAACGCGGGCCTGTCGATCAACGTCGAGTCGACGATGAATCCCGAAGCCGTCGCCGGGCTGCGCGCGCTGGGCCATCAGATCGCGGAGATCAACGACAGCTACCAGGACTTCGGCGCGGGCCAGTTCATCTGGCGTCTCGGCGATCCGGCGGTAGAGGGCTACGTCGCGGCGAGCGATCCGCGCCGGGACGGCGCGGCCGCCGGATGGTGAGTCCCCTGCCTTTCCTCACTTGTCGATGACGCCGGGGCGCTGATAGCATCGACGCCTTCTTCCTCCCCGGAAGCTCTCACGCCACGATCCACGATCGGAGCCGACGCATGACCAAGCTGCTAGACCGCACCAAAAACGACGCCCTGGCGTCGGTGCGCGCGCTCGGTCGGTCCGGCTGGGCGCGACGACCGTAGCGTCCTCACGGCGCTCGCCGGCCCCCATCGCCCCGACCGGGCCGGCCCAACAGGTCCTTGGCTTTCTGCGACCGCGACGCTGACGGCGTCCCGCTCGCCCGGTCCGCACCCGGCGCACGACGCCCCGTGCGGACCGCATCCGGAGTGTCATCATGTCCAACAGGACAAGCACGTGGGTCGACCGTTCGCTCGACCGCCTGCTGGATCTCATCCAGCTTCCCGCCGGCGATCTGCTGCGCAACCTCGTCTACCGGCGTCTCTGGACGTCCATCCTCATCAGCTCGCTGGGCGGGCAGATCACGCTGCTGGCGCTGCCGCTGACCGCGGCCGTGCTGCTGCACGCCTCGCCGACGCAGATGGGCGTGCTGACGGCGATGGAGCTCGCGCCGTTCGTGCTGTTCTCGCTGCCCGCCGGCGTCTGGCTGGACCGCGTGCGCAAACTGCCGGTCTACATCGTCGGCGAACTCACGCTGGCCGTCGCCGTGTTCAGCGTCCCAGTCGCCCACTGGATGGGCTGGCTGGGCATGCCCTGGCTGTACTTCGTCGGATTCCTGCTCGGAACGGTGTACACGATCGCGGGCAGCGCCTCTCAGATCGTGTTGACGCAGGTCGTGAGCCGTGACCGGCTGGTCGAGGCGCATGCCAAGAATGCGCTGGCCTCCTCGGGCGCGGAAGTCGCCGGCCCCGGCGTCGCTGGCGCGCTGATCAAGCTGGTCGGCGCGCCGCTGGCGCTGGCGGTGGACGCGCTGCTGCTGGTCGCCTCCGCGGCCATCCTGCGCGGCGTCAAGGTCAACGAGACCTTGCACCGCCTGGACGGCACCGATTTCTGGCGCGACCTGAAGGCCGGCGTCGCCTTCGTGCGCGGCAAGCGGATGCTGGTCGCGCTGGCCTGCGCGGTCGGCGTCTGGCAGATGTTCAATCAGGCGGCGCAGGTGGTGCAGATCCTGTTTGCGACCCGCGTGCTTGGCCTGTCGGCGCAGAGCGTCGGTCTCTCCTACATCGCGCTGGGCGCCGGGACCGTGCTGGCGAGCGCCTTCGGCCATCGCATCACCACGCGCTTCGGGCCCGGCCCCAGCCTGATCGGCGGCTTCGCGATGTGCGGCATCGGCTGGGCGGCGCTGTGCGTCGCGCCGCCCAACGCGATCGGCGTGGCGGTCTTCGCGTTCACGCTGTTCATGTTCGGCGTCGGTGCGGTGTTGATCTTCATCAACTTCATCTCCCTGCGGCAGGCGGTGACGCCCGCTCCGCTGCTGGGCCGCATGACCAGCACGATGCGCTGGCTGATCCTGATTCCCGCCGGTCCCGGCGCGCTGATCGGCGGGTGGCTCGGCGAACATGTCAGCCTGCGCGCCGCGCTGGCCTTTGCCGGCGTGGGCGCCTTGCTGCTGGCGGCGCTGGCCTGGCAGGTCCGGGCCATCCGCACCGTGAAGGCGCTGCCCAAGGTCGAGGAGGAAGAGACCCCGCTGGGCGTCGAAGCGATGCCGGGGCTCCCTCCTGCGAGTCAGGCAAACGGCACGAACCTGCAGCCGGCCAACGGCAACTGATTGCGGTCACCCTCCACCATGCGAGTCATGCCAGCCGACGACCCCATCCTCATCGACGTTCCCGAACGCCTGGAGACGTCGCGGCTCCTGCTCCTCGCGCCGCGCGCGGGGATCGGGCCCCTCCTCAACCGTGCCGTGCTCGACGCGCAGGAGCACCTCAAGCCCTGGATGCCCTGGGCGCACGAGACGCCCAGCGTCGAGCAGTCGGAAGCGGTCGCGCGGCGCATGCAGTCGCAGTTCCTGCAACGGCAGCACCTGGCGTATTACGTGCACGAGCGCGAGGCCGACGGCAGCGCCGGCGCGTTGATCGGGGGCGCGGGTCTGCACACGCTGGAGTGGAAGGTGCGCCGCTACGAGATCGGCTACTGGATCAGCCCGGCGCACACCGGGCGCGGGCTGGTGTCCGAAGCGGTGGTCGCGCTGGCGCGGATGGCCTTCGGCCCGCTACGCGCGAGACGGCTGGAGATCCGCACCGATTCGCGCAACACGGCGAGCCGCGCCGTCGCCGAGCGGTGCGGCTTCTCGCTGGAAGGCCTGCTGAGAGACGACGCGCTCAACGTGTCGGGCCAGCTCAGCGACACCTGCATCTACGGAATGATCTCGGTCAACGAGTTGATCGACCCCGCGCGCTGAGGCGCGGCTCAGGCCGTCGGGCTGAAGCGGTCGACCGCGTCAGTGATGATGCCGTCGACGCCGTTGGCGATCAGCCACTGCGCGGCGGCGGCGTCGTTCACGGTGTAGACCAGCGCCTTCATCTCCGCCTCATGCAGGCGTTCCACCAGCGCCTGGTCCATCAGCGCGTAATGCGTGATGACGGCGCGGCAGCCCAGCGACTGCGCCAGTTGCAGCCAGCCGTCGCCGTCGAGGGTGTCGAGCAGCAGACCCCGCGGCACCTGCGGCGCGGATTCCCGTGCACCGCGCAGCGCTTCCGGCTGGAAGCTGCTGAACAGCACCGTATCCGGCGCCGATCCTTCCCACAGTCGCAGCACTTCGCCGCCGACCACCTCGCCGGTGCGGAACTCGTCACCCGGTGTGGGTTTGATCTCGATGTTCAGCGCATGCTGATTGCGTCGCACGAAGGCGGCGATCGCTTCGAGACTCGGCGGCGGCTCGCCTGCGAAGGCGCGGCTGTGCCAGCGGCCGGCGTCGAGCCGCGACAGCTCGCCCCAGGTCCGGTCCGCGGCGCGGCCGCGCGCGCTCGTCGTGCGGTCCAGCGTCGCGTCGTGCAGCAGGAAGGGCACGCCATCCGCGCTCAGCTTCACGTCGCATTCGAAGGCGCGGTAGCCGTGGCGCGCGCCCTCGCGGAAGGCCGCCAGCGTGTTCTCCGGCGCGAGCTTGCCGGCGCCGCGATGGGCCACCCAGAAGGGCAGCGACCAGGGCCAGGTGGACTCGTCGGTGAGGGTGGGTGTCCGCAGCGTCATGTCGTTCTCCGTGATCGAGGATCCTCGCATCGACTCGAGACCGCCGTCGCGCTCAGTCGACGCGCTGCCCGGTCGCCGGATCGAACCAGTGCAGCCGTTCGGCGGGCGCCTTCAGCAGGACCTCGTCGCCGGGCCGCGGCGGGGTGTCCGTGCCGTCGATGCGCAGCGTGAAGGTCGCATCGCCGAGCCGGCCGTACACCAGCCGCTCCGCGCCCAGCATCTCGACCATCTCCACCTTCAGCGGCCAGGCCGTGGTGTCGCCCGCGACGATCTGGCCGTCATGCGGCAGCGCGTGTTCCGGGCGCAGGCCGAGGATCAACTCCCCCTCCCGCGGGGCCGGTTGCGGCAGCGGCAGCACCGCGTTGCCGATGACGAATCGACGGCCTCCGGCGCCCGCTTCCACGCGTCCCTTCAGCAGATTCATCGCCGGCGAGCCGATGAAGCTCGCGACGAAGGTCGTCGCCGGGCGGCCGTACACCTCCTCGGGCGTGCCGAACTGTTCCATGCGGCCGCCGTTCATGACGACGATGCGCTGCGCCAGCGTCATCGCCTCGACCTGGTCGTGGGTCACGAACAGCGAGGTGACGCCGAGTTCGCGGTGCAGCTTCTGGATCTCGAGCCGCGTCTGCACGCGCAGCTTGGCGTCGAGGTTGGACAGCGGTTCGTCGAACAGGAAGACCTGCGGGTCGCGCACGATCGCGCGGCCCATCGCGACGCGCTGGCGCTGGCCGCCGGAGAGCTCGCGCGGCTTGCGCTGCAGCAGGTGGGCGAGCTCCAGGATGCGCGCCGCCTTGTCGACGCGCTCGCGGATCTGCGTCTCGGACAGCTTGCGGATCTTCAGGCCGTAGGCCATGTTCTCGAACACGCTCATGTGCGGGTAGAGCGCGTAGTTCTGGAACACCATCGCGATGTCGCGGTCGGCGGGTTCGACCTCGTTGACGACGCGTTCGCCGATGGCGATCTCGCCGCCGCTGATCTCCTCCAGGCCGGCGACCATGCGCAGCAGCGTGGACTTGCCGCAACCCGACGGGCCGACGATCACGACGAATTCGCCGTCCGCGATCTCGGCGTTGACGCCGTGGATGACCGGATTGGCCTTGGCGCCGGTGCCGTACTGCTTGACGACGTTGCGCAGGGAAATGCTTGCCATCGGAGTCTTCTCTCGTTTTACTTGTCGGCGCTTATTTCTCAGCGTCCACCAGGCCCTTGACGAACCAGCGCTGCATCAGCACGACGACCAGCGCCGGCGGGATCATCGCCAGCATCGCCGTGGCCATGATGATGTTCCAGTCGTTGGCCGCATCGCCGCCGCTGATCATGCGCTTGATGCCGATGACGACGGGGTACATGCTCTCGTCGGTGGTGACCAGCAGCGGCCACAGGTACTGGTTCCAGCCGTAGATGAACTGGATGACGAAGAGCGCCGCGATGCTGGTCTTGGACAGCGGGAGCAGCACGTCGCGGAAGAAGCGCAGCGGCCCGGCGCCGTCGATGCGCGAGGCCTCGACGAGCTCGTCCGGAATGGTCAGGAAGAACTGCCGGAACAGGAAGGTCGCCGTCGCCGAGGCGATCAGCGGGACCGTCAGGCCGGCGTAGCTGTTGAGCATCTTCAGGTCGGAGACGACCTGGTAGGTCGGTCCGATGCGCACTTCCACCGGCAGCATCAGCGTGACGAAGATGGCCCAGAAGAAGAAGTTGCGCGCCGGGAAACGGAAGTACACGATCGCGAAGGCCGACAGCAGCGAGATCGCGATCTTGCCCACCGCGATGACCATGGCGGAGACGAAGCTGATCCACATCATCTGGCCGACGGGGGCCTTGGAACCGCCTCCGCCGCCCGAGAACAGCGCGGCGCTGTAGTTGTCCAGCAGGTGCGAGCCCGGCAACAGGGGCATCGGGGACTGGACGATCTCGCCGGCCGTGTGCGTCGAAGCGACGAAGGCGATGTACAGCGGGAAGGCGACGATCAGCACGCCCAGCACCAGGATCAAATGAGACAGGGCCGTCAATGCGGGCCGACGCTCAACCATGAGATTCACTCCGGTGATTCAAACCAAGCGAAGCACGTGGATCCGGCTCTGCCGGGCCACGGGGCTGCTCCCTTGAGGGGGCGCGCGAAGCGCGTAGGGGGTGGGCCATAGCCTCTCAGTACTGCACTTTCTTTTCGACGAAGCGGAACTGCAGCACCGTCAGCGTGACCACGATGACCATCAGCACGACGCTCTGCGCGGCGGAGCCGCCGAGGTCCAGCGCCTTGAAGCCGTCGTAGTAGACCTTGTAGACCAGGATCGCGGTGTCCTTCCCGGGGCCGCCGTGGGTGGCCGCGTCGATGATGCCGAAGGTGTCGAAGAACGCGTAGACGACGTTGATCACCAGCAGGAAGAAGGAGGTCGGCGAGAGCAGCGGGAAGGTGATGGTCCAGAACCGGCGCCACGGGCCGGCGCCGTCGATGGCGGCGGCCTCCAGCAGCGACTTGGGGATGGACTGCAGTCCGGCCAGGAAGAACAGGAAGTTGTAGGAGACCTGCTTCCACACCGCGGCCATGACGACCAGCGTCATCGCGTGGTCGGCATTCAGCAGGTGATTCCAGTCGACGCCGAGCTTCTGCAGGCCGTAGGCGACCACGCCGATGGACGGCGCGAACATGAACAGCCACAGCACGCCCGCGATCGCCGGCGCGACCGCGTAGGGCCAGATCAGCAGCGTCTTGTAGACCGGGCCGCCGCGCACCACCCGGTTGGCCATGGTGGCGAGCAGCAGCGACAGCGCCAGGCCGAGCACCGCCACCAGCAGCGAGAACACCGCCGTCGTCTTGAACGAGGCGAGGTAGCTGTCGTCGTTGACCAGGTTGCGGAAGTTCTCCAGCCCGACCCACTCGGTCGACAGGCCGAAGGCATCCTGCTGCTGCAGGCTCTGCAGCAGCGCCTGGGCCGCCGGCCAGAAGAAGAACACGCCGATCACCAGCGCCTGCGGCGCCAGCAGCAGCCAGGGCAGCCAGCGCGATCGGAACACCACGCGTTTCTGTTGGGACATCCGGTATCGGCGCCGAAAGAGGAGGGGAGGGCGGGAGGAGTCCGGAGCGGCGCGGGCCGCTCCGGCGCATCAACCCGGGGTCAGGACTTGTTGGCCTTCTGGAAGCGTTCCAGGAGTTCGTTGCCGCGCTTGACGGCGGCGTCCAAGCCTTCCTTGGGCGGCTTCTTGCCGGCCCAGACCTGTTCCATCTCCTCGTCGATGACGGTGCGGATCTGCGCGAAGTTGCCCAGGCGCACGCCGCGCGACTTCTCGGTCGTCTTGCGGATCATCTGCTGCACGGCGACATCGGTGCCGGGGTTCTGCTTGTAGAAGCCGCTCTGCTCGGTCAGCTCGTAGGCCGCCTTGGTCACGGGCAGGTAGCCGGTGCGCTTGTGGCTCTCGGACGCGACGTCGGCCTTGGACAGGTACTGGAAGAACGCGGCCACGCCCTTGTACTCGGCCGGCTTCTTGCCGGACATCACCCACAGGCTGGCGCCGCCGATGACGGTGTTCTGCGGCGCGCCGGGCACGTCGGGGTAGTAGGGCAGCGGCGCGATGCCGGAAGCGAACTTGGCGCTCTTCTTGATGTTGGCGTAGAGGCCCGAGGAGCCGGTCATCATGGCGCACTCGCCCGAGTAGAAGGTCGCGTCGGCGCTGTTGCCGCGGCCCTTGTAGACGAACAGGCCCTGCTTGGCCATGTTGGCCAGGTTCTCGATGTGTCGCACGTGCAGCGGCGAGTTGAACGACAGTCGCGCGTCCAGGCCGCCGAAACCGTTGTTCTTGGTCGCGTACTCGACGTTGTGCCAGGCGGAGAAGCTCTCCAGCTGCGTCCAGCTCACCCAGCTGGTGGTGAACGGGCACTTGTGGCCGGCGGCCTTGAGCTTGGCGGCGGCGGCGGCGACTTCCGGCCAGGAGCTGGGCGGCTTGTTCGGATCCAGTCCGGCGGCCTTGAACGCGTCCTTGTTGTAGTGGAAGACGGTCGTCGAGCTGTTGAACGGGAAGCTCAGCATCTGGCCGTTGGGCGCGGTGTAGTACCCGGCCACGGCGGGCACGTAGGCGGCGTTGTCGAACTTGACGCCGGCCTGCTGCATGACCTGGCCCACCGGCACGATCGCGCCCTTGCTGGCCATCATGGTGGCGGTGCCGACCTCGAAGACCTGCAGGATGTGCGGCGCGTTGCCGGCGCGGAAGGCGGCGATGGCGCCGGCCATGGACTCGTCGTAGCTGCCCTTGTAGGTCGGGACGATCTTGTAGTCCTTCTGGCTGGCGTTGAAGTCCTTGGCCAGGTCGTTGACCCAGTCGCCGAGGGCGCCGCCCATCGAGTGCCACCACTGGATCTCGGTCTGCGCCGACGCGGCGGCGGGAGCGATCAGCGCGGCGAGCGCAACGGCCGAGGTGGCCAACAGGGATGTCGGGAGGTGTTTCATGGGTCTCCGATGCTCGGGGAGGGTGGTTCTGCGGTCCGCGGCGGACATCGTCGGTTGGACGGTCCACCGAGGGCCGGCGAGCTTATCCAGCCATTGTGACACTGGCGAACTTCCCCGCAGCCGCTGCAGCATCGCTTCGGGCGCACCGCGTCGTTGCAAGTCCTCGCCATAGCGTTGCTATGGCTGTGGCTTGCGCCTAGCGGTGCATCCCGAATCGACGCCGCATCGGCTGCGGGGTCGCCGAGGTTTATAGAGTCCCTCGCCGGGGATGGCCCTCTGGGGGTGGGTTAGGATTCCAACCATTGCCCAGACCGGGCCGGCCGCCGATCGCGGCCATTCGCGAACGCCGCTTCCGTGCCCGTGTCCAGCGGGTGCGGGGACCACAAGTCCAGGGCGCTGTCCGGTCGCGGGGCCTTGCCTTCTCCGCCTGTCTTTCCAGCCTGGCATCGGTGTCCGCTCCCCTGGACGCCGGCCTGCCGCAACCCCGGTGCGCGAGCACCTGGCCGCCATGAATGCACCGCATCTGCTGATGCCCGCCGACCCCGCGATGGCCGGCGACCTGAGCCAGCCGCACGCGCCCGCCGCCCGGCTGCGCGAGATTCCGTACAACTACACGTCCTTCTCCGATCGCGAAATCGTCCTTCGCCTGCTCGGCGCCCGGTCGTGGGAACTGCTGGACCAGCTGCGCACCGAGCGCCAGACCGGCCGCTCCGCGCGCATGCTGTACGAGGTGCTCGGCGACATCTGGGTGGTGCAGCGCAATCCGTACCTGCAGGACGACCTGCTCGACAACCCGAAGCGGCGCGCGGCGCTGATCGGCGCGCTGCGCCACCGTCTGGGCGAAGTGCAGCGTCGTCGTCATCCGGAGGACGACGCCAAGCGCGATGCCTGGGTCGGTGAACTGCTGACGGCGGCGGAAGCGGCGGTGGGCGCCTTCTCCCACCAGTTCGACCAGGTGGCCGAGCTGCGCAAGCGCGCGGTCAAGGTCTTCGCGAAGATCACCGCCAAGGACAACGTCAAGTTCGACGGCCTGTCGCGCGTCTCGCACGTGACCGACGCGACGGACTGGCGCGTCGAGTACCCCTTCGTCGTGCTGACCCCCGACACCGAGGCCGAGATGGCCGCGCTGGTGGCGGGCTGCTTCGAGCTGGGCCTGACGGTGATCCCGCGCGGCGGCGGCACCGGCTACACCGGCGGCGCGGTGCCGCTGGTGTGGAACAGCGCGGTGATCAACACCGAGAAGCTCGAGGCCATGCGCGGCGTCGAGATGCAGCGCCTGCCGGGCGTGGACCGCGAGGTCGCGACGATCTGGACCGAAGCCGGCGTCGTCACGCAGCGCGTGTCGGACCTGGCGGAGCTGCACGGCTTCGTGTTCGCGGTCGACCCGACCTCGGCGGAAGCGTCCTGCGTCGGCGGCAACGTGGCGATGAACGCCGGCGGCAAGAAGGCGGTGCTGTGGGGCACGGCGCTGGACAACCTCGCCTCGTGGCGCATGGTGACGCCGGACGCGAAATGGCTCGAAGTCGTCCGCGTCAACCACAACCTCGGCAAGATTCACGACGTCGAGGTCGCGAGCTTCGACCTGCACTACTACGACGCGACCGGCAAGACGCTGGAACGCACCGAACGCCTGGACATCCCCGGCCGCACCTTCCGCAAGGAGGGCCTGGGCAAGGACGTGACCGACAAGTTCCTCGCCGGACTGCCCGGCATCCAGAAGGAAGGCTGCGACGGCCTGATCACCAGCGCGCGCTGGATCGTGCATCGCATGCCGGCGCACGTGCGCACGGTCTGCCTGGAATTCTTCGGCAACCCGAAGGATTGCGTGCCGTCCATCGTGGACATCAAGGACTTCATGTTCGGCGAGATGAAGAAGCCGAACGGGGCCATCCTCGCGGGCCTGGAGCATCTGGACGACCGCTATCTGAAGGCCGTCGGCTATGCCACGAAGAGCAAGCGCGGCGGGCTGCCGAAGATGGTGCTGATCGGCGACATCGTCGGCGACGACGCCGATGAAGTCGCGCGCGCCACCAGCGAGGTCGTGCGCCTGGCCAACGGCCGGTCGGGTGAAGGCTTCGTCGCGGTCAGCGCCGATGCGCGCAAGAAGTTCTGGCTGGACCGCAAGCGCACCGCGGCGATCTCCAAGCACACGAACGCGTTCAAGGTGAACGAGGACGTCGTGATCCCGCTGCCCCGCATGGGCGAATACACGCTGGGCATCGAGCGCATCAACATCGAACTGTCGCTGCGCAACAAGCTGGCGCTGGTCGACGCGCTGCGCACCTTCTTCGCCAACGGCAACCTGCCGCTGGGCAAGGGCGACGACGCCGGCGAGATTCCGAGCGCGGAGCTGCTCGAGGACCGCGTGGCGCAGGCGCTGGCGCTGCTGGACGAGACCGGGCTGCAATGGCGCACGTGGATGCAGGAGTTGGACCTTCCCCGTGAAGGCGATCGCTCCTACTTCGAGCAACTGCAGGACTACACGCTGCGCGCGAGCTGGAAGCGCCAGATCCTGAAACCGTTGCAGGACATCTTCGCCGGCGGCGCGTTCGCGCCCATCGTGGCGGAATGCAAGCGCATCCACAAGGAGGTGCTGCGCGGCCGCGTCTGGGTGGCGCTGCACATGCATGCCGGCGACGGCAACGTGCACACCAACATCCCGGTGAACTCGGACAACTACGAGATGCTGCAGACCGCGCACGAGGCGGTCGCGCGCATCATGACGCTGGCGCGCTCGCTGGACGGCGTGATCTCGGGCGAGCACGGCATCGGCATCACCAAGCTCGAGTTCCTGAACGACGACGAGCTGGCGGGTTTCGCCGGCTACAAGGCGCGCATCGACCCGGAAGGCCGCTTCAACAAGGGCAAGCTGCTGCGACCGGGCACCGGCGGGCAGGGCGGCCAGACGACCTTCGCCGACCTGACCAATGCCTACACGCCCAGTTTCGGGCTGATGGGGCACGAGTCGCTCATCATGCAGCAGAGCGACATCGGCGCGATCAGCGAGTCCATCAAGGACTGCCTGCGCTGCGGCAAGTGCAAGCCGGTCTGCGCCACGCACGTGCCGCGCGCCAACCTGCTCTACAGCCCGCGCAACAAGATCCTCGCGACCTCGCTGCTGGTCGAGGCCTTCCTGTATGAGGAACAGACGCGCCGCGGCGTGTCGATCAAGCACTGGGAGGAGTTCGAGGACGTCGCCGACCACTGCACGGTCTGCCACAAGTGCGTGAACCCGTGTCCGGTGAAGATCGACTTCGGCGACGTCACGATGAACATGCGCAACCTGTTGCGCAAGATGGGCAAGAAGAGCTTCCGTCCCGGCAACGCGGCCGCGATGCTGATGCTCAACGCGACCAACCCGGAGACGATCAAGGTCGCCCGCGCGGCGATGGTCGGCGTCGGTTTCAAGGCCCAGCGCATCGCCAACAGCCTGCTCAAGCGCGTCGCGCGCAAGCAGACCGCCGCGCCGCGGGCGACGGTGGGGACCGCGCCGATCAAGGAACAGGTCATCCACTTCATCAACAAGAAGCTGCCGGGGGGCCTGCCGAAGAAGACGGCGCGTGCGCTGCTCGACATCGAGGACAAGGACTACGTCCCCATCATCCGCAACCCGCAGAAGACGTCGGCCGAAGCGGAGGCGGTCTTCTACTTCCCGGGCTGCGGCTCGGAGCGCCTGTTCAGCCAGGTCGGGCTGGCGACGCAGGCCATGCTCTGGCACGCGGGCGTGCAGACCGTGCTGCCGCCGGGCTACCTCTGCTGCGGTTACCCGCAGCGCGGCTCGGGCCAGTTCGACAAGGCCGAGAAGATCATCACCGACAACCGCGTGCTGTTCCACCGCGTGGCCAACACGTTGAACTACCTCGACATCAAGACGGTGGTGGTCAGCTGCGGCACCTGCTATGACCAGCTTCAAGGCTACAAGTTCGAGGACATCTTCCCCGGCTGCCGCATCATCGACATCCACGAGTACCTGCTGGAGAAGGGCATCCAGCTCGACAGCAAGCAGGCCTATCTCTATCACGACCCCTGCCATTCGCCGATGAAGCTGCAGGAGCCGATGAAGACGGTGAAGGCGCTCGTCGGCCCCGAGGTGATGAAGAGCGAGCGCTGCTGCGGCGAGAGCGGCACGCTGGGCGTCACGCGGCCGGACGTGTCGACGCAGGTGCGCTTCCGCAAGGAAGAGGAGCTGCGCAAGGCGGAGACGCAGCTGCGTGCCGCGGGCAAGGTCGGCGCCGAGGAGAACCTCAAGATCCTCACCAGCTGCCCGTCCTGCCTGCAAGGCCTCAGCCGCTACGGCGACGACATGCAGAACGGCCTGCTCGAGGCGGACTACATCGTCGTGGAGATGGCCCGCAAGATCCTCGGCGAGAACTGGATGCCGGAGTACGTGGCCAAGGCCAACAACGGCGGCATCGAGCGCGTGCTGGTCTGACGATCCGGTTCGGCTGAAGCGCCGACGAAAAAGCCCGCCTTCCGGCGGGCTTTGTTGTTGGGCGCGCTGCTCGCGCCCATGGAAGCCGTCGCGTCAGACGCGGAACTGTCCGACCTGTTCCACCAGCCGGTGCGCCTGCTCCCGCAGGCTTTCCGCGGCGGCCGTGCTTTCCTCGACCAGCGCGGCGTTCTGCTGCGTGCCCTGATCCAGCTGGGCGACGGCGCCGTTGATGCGGGTCACGCCCAGCGACTGCTCGCGCGACGCGGTGGAGATCTCGCCGATGATGTCGGTCACGCGCTTCACGCTGGTGACGATGTCGCGCATCGCTTCGCCGGTGTCGCCGACGAGCTTGGCGCCGGACTCCACGCGTTCGCCGCTGGCGGTGATCAGTCCCTTGATCTGCTTGGCGGCTTCCGCGCTGCGCTGGGCCAGGTGGCGGACCTCGGCGGCGACGACCGCGAAGCCGCGGCCCTGCTCGCCGGCCCGCGCCGCTTCCACCGCGGCGTTCAGCGCGAGGATGTTGGTCTGGAACGCGATCGAGTCGATCGTGCCGATGATGTCGCCGATCTGGCGGCTGGCGGCGGAGATCTCGTCCATCGTGGTCACGACCTGCGCGACGACGTTGCCGCCGCGCTGGGCCGCGCGATCCGATTCGCCGACCAGTTGATGGGCCTGCGAGGCCGACGCGGCGGTCTGGCTCATGGAACTGGCGAGTTCTTCCAGCGCGGAGGCGGTCTCCTGCAGGTGGCTGGCCGACTGCTCGGTGCGCGCCGACAGGTCGCGGCTGCCCGCGGCGACTTCCGCCGAGGCGGTACCGATGGAATCGCTGGCCTGGCGCACCTCGTTGATGGTGCGCGACAGCTGCACGCGCATGCGTTCGACGCCGGCCGCCAGCGCGCCCAGGTCATCCTGCTGACGCACGATCACCGGACGGGTGAGGTCGCCCGCGGCGACGGCGCTGACGGCGTCGTTCAGGTCCGCCAGCGGCCGGCCGACCCAGCGTCCGAGGATCCAGGTGACGCCCAGGCCCAGCAGCACGACGGTCGCCAGGATCAGGCCCCACAGCACCCACAGCGTGGCGTTGTGCGCCGCCAGCGCCTGCGCGCGCGAGGCCTCGGCGACGACCCACCAGCCGGTGGCTTCGGACTTGCGCGCCACGGCGAACGCGTCCTTGTAGCTGTCGCCGTACACGGCCTGGACCTGCTCCAGGACGCCGTCCCCGTCGGTGGTCAGCGTCTTGACGTATTGCTCGGCCTGGTCGGCCGGCATCACTTCCGACAGCTTTTTGCCCTGCGAGCGCGGATGGGCGCGCAGCAGCGCGTCGGCCGGCGTCTTGCCCGGATCCAGGAGGTACAGGCCGCCGGTCTCGTAGAGCTTGACCGCGTCGGCCATCTTCACGAGTTCCTGCTGCAGGCCGCGCATGTCGAAGCCGATGAACAGGATGCCGACGACCTTGCCGCCCGCGTCCTTGATCGCCGAATAGCGGGTCATGTAGGGCACCTTGAAGAGCGTCGCCGGCCCCACATAGGTATCGCCCCCGGAAAGCTTGCCGAACGCCGCGCCGGCGCGGTCCAGCGTCGTGCCGACGGCGCGCGAGCCGTCTTCCTTCTTCAGCGAGGTGGTGATGCGGACGAAGTCGTCCGAACCCTTGCGCGCGAAGATGGTCGCCACGCCGCCGGTGCGGCGGGTGAAACGGTCGACCGCGTCGAAGTTCCCGTTGAGCTTCTGGCCGTTGAAGGCCAGTTCGCCGTCGCCGTCCAGCGTGAAGGCGCCGCCTTCGAAGTCGCCGGCCAGCACGTCGTAGAGCCGGTTGGCCGAGTCCCGCGCCGTGCGGTCCAGGGCGTCCGCGACACGCGCCACCGAGGCCGCTTCCGCCGACATGTAATCCAGCGTGCGTTGTTGAGCCTGGTTCGTGAGCACCCAGGAGAGGGCGCCGCAGATGATCATCAGGAGCACCGCGATCGCGGCGCTGGACCAGATGGAGACGCGACGGGCGACCGTCGCGCGCACGGCGGGAGTGTTGTTCATGTCCGGACGGCTCCGCGACAAGGCGGAACGGAAGTGATGGGGGAAAGCCTCCTCGCGCGTCGTTATCGTTTTTATCTTTGCGCTTTATCAAACTGTAGTGTGTATGACTGGGTTTCGGCCTCTCTGAGCTATTGCTTTCCGAGGGATAACCCGTGGCTATTTCACGTTGACGTGAAGTAATGAGTCGCGCATCGCCCGAGAGGAGGACAGCGCTACCACCCGCGCATGGCTACCGACCGGACGGTCGATTACCGCCCGCAGCCTCCGCATGCCTCGACGCGACCTGGACCTGACCTGACCTGACACCTCGGAATTCACTCCGCCGAAATGCCGCGGCTGCGGATCAGGGCGTGCCATTTCTGCGTATCGGTCTGGATGACGCGGGCCAGCGTCGCGGCGTCGCCCGGGATGACTTCCAGACCGAAATCCTCCAGCTTCACTTTCAGGTCCGGCTGCGCCAGCGTCTTGCCGAGCTCCGACCCCAGGCGCGCGACGATCGGCTCGGGCGTGCCCTTAGGGACGAACAGACCTTGCCAGGCGCTGAGCTCGACGCCGGTCACGCCGGTCTCGTCGATGCTGGGCACGTCGGGCAGCGCGGCGATGCGCCTGGGGGAGAACACCGCCAGCGCCTTCAGCTTGCCGGCGCGCAGGTGCGGCAGCGCGGCGGCGGTGTCGAGGATGCCCATCGGCACCACGCCGCCGATCAGGTCCTGCGTCGAGAACGCCGTGCCCCGATAGGGCACGTGGACGATGTAGCTGTTGGTGCGGTCCTTGAGCAGCTCCATCGCCAGATGATGCGGGCTGCCGACGCCGGGCGAGGCGTAGCTGTACTTTCCCGGCCGGGCCTTGATGGTGTCCAGCCATTGCCTGGCCGAGCTGAACCCGGCATTGGGATTGACCACCAGCAGCAGCGGGAAGCGCGCCATGAAGCCGACCGGCGCGAAGTCGGTCGCCGAGTAGGGCAGCTTCTTGTAGAGCGCGCTGTTGAACACCATCGCACCGATGTCCCCGGTGAGGAGGGTATAGCCGTCCGGCGGCGACTTGGCGGCGTTGTCGGTGCCGATGATGGCGGCGGCGCCGGGTTTGTTGTCGATGACCAGCGTCTGTCCGAGCGCCCTGCCGAGCACCGGCGCGATCTGGCGCGCCAGGAAGTCCGAGCCGCCGCCGGCGGGGTAGGCGACGACCCATCGGATCGGCTTGGACGGCCAGGTGTCCGCATGAGCGGTCGCCGGCCAGCCCAGGGCGCCGGCGGTGGCGCCGAGGGCGCCCGTGATCACGAGGGAACGGCGCGAGGCGTCGTGCGGGCGGACAGGCATGGATGAGGTCTCCGGGTTGGCGTGCCGACCATCCTAGCCAGCGCCCGGGACCTCCTCTTCCGGAACAACCCGCTCAGCGCCCGTCGACCATCGCCGCGCCCGCCCCGCTCGCCGCGCCGACGACGGATCCCGCCGCCGGCGGGGCCATCTCGAGCAGCGCGACGCGCCCGCCCATGTCGTCGCGCTCGTCCTCGTTGCGGAACGACACCTGCATCACGTAGAGCGTGTCGCGCGCCGCGCCCTGGCATTGCAGCGCGCGCACGGCCCGGCGCAGGGCGGTGCGGTAGGCCAGGGGACCGCGGTCCTGCACGTCGCTCACGACGTTGCCGTTCAGCCGGAAGCTGACCGTGGACAGCCCTTCCTTGCCTTCGATGGCCTGGACCCGTGCCAGCCGGTCATCGAGCGCCTTGTCCACACCCGGGCAGGTGGCGCGCACGTCGGTACGCGGGATCTCGCCGGGACGGCGGCCGGAGATCTCCACGCGCTGCAGGTCGTCGGGCGCGGCCTGGGCGGAACCGATGAACAGGACGGAGAAGACGGCACCGGCGGCGAGGCCGGCGGCGGCGCGGAGGAGATTGGTGCGGGCGAGGCGGGTGGTCTGACGGGCGGTGCGGGTGGTGGTGTGCATGTCGTGCTCCTGTGGGCTGAGGAACCGTCGCGGCCCGCATCACGGTGGCGGAACGATCGGTCTTTTTTCAGCGTAGGCAGCCCGGGGTCGTCGACCAAGCGGTGCGCGACCAAGCGTCGAAGCCGGGGGGCGGAGCGCGGGAAATGCGCGACGAAACGCACGTCGCCGCGACGATCCGCGGATCGACTTTCCCCAGTATCCATCGGGTCAAAAGTCATGCGTGACTTTCCGGCCATCGTCTCGCCGGACACGCATGACGGAGCCGTGACAAGACCTGGCCCCAAGCGTGCGGCGCGAGGCGCATGACTTCCGCGCGCAGGTCCCGAAAGGCACGGGTCCCGAATGGCACGGGGCCTGCCGCGCCTCACGGCGGGCAGGCCCCGGAGGCCGCGGCGAACGGTCGCCGCGGCGGGTTCAACGTCTCACCAGACCTTGATCGGATCCGCCGCCACCATCGCGTCGCCGGTCTTGCAGCTGAAGGCCTTGGCGAACTCCGGCATGTTGGACATCGGCGCCAGCACGCGGTACTTGCCCGGCGAATGCGGGTCGGTGCGCAACTGGTTCAGCAGCGCCGCTTCGCGCGACTTGTTGCGCCAGACCATGGCGTTGGACAGGAAGAAGCGCTGCTCGGGGGTGAAGCCGTCGATCTTGTCCGGGGTCTTGTCCTGGCCCGTGCGGCGCAGCGCGTTCTGCAGCGCGTCGAAGGCGATCGGCATGCCGGCCATGTCGGAGATGTTCTCGCCCAGCGTCAGGCGACCGTTGATGTGCGTGCCCTTGACTGGCTCGTAGCTCTCGTAGAGCGCCACCACGCGGTCCGCGCGTGCCTTGTAGTTCTCGGCGTCGGAGGCGGTCCACCAGTCGTTGAGGCTGCCGATGCTGTCGAACTGCCGGCCGCGGTCGTCGAAGTGGTGGACGATCTCGTGCCCGATCACCATGCCGATGCCGCCGTAGTTCACGGCGTCGTCGGCCTTCGCGTCGAAGAACGGCGGCTGCAGGATGCCGGCCGGGAAGGTGATCTCGTTGAGGCCGCCGGCCTGCGCGTTCACGATGTACGGCGACATCGTCCAGCGCGTGCGGTCGCTCGGGCGGTCCAGGTCATTGATCTGCTCGCCGTGGAACCAGGCCGCGGCGCGCAGCTGGTTGCCGGCGAAATCCTTGGGATCCAGCGTCATGCCCTCGTATTTCGGCCAGGTCTCGGGCGCGCCGATCTTGGGCTGCATCGCCTCCAGCTTCTCCAGCGCCTTGACCTTGGTCTCGGGGTTCATCCACGCCAGGTTCTGGATGCGCGTCTTCATTGCGGCCTTGACGTCGCCGATCAGCAGCGTCGCGCGGCGTTGCGCCTCCGGCGAGAAGGCCTTGGAGACGAACAGCTCGCCCAGCGCCAGTCCCAGCGGACTGCCGCCGGTGCGGCCGCCGATCAGCTGGATGACTTCCTCGTTGCGCGGCATCGGCTGTTCAAGCCCGGAGATGGTCGCGCCGCGGTAGTCGAAGTCGGCGTCGGCGAAAACCTTGGGCAGGCGCGCGGCGCTGTTCTCCAGCACCCGCACCCGCAGATAGGTCTGCCAGGTGGCGAGCGGCACGTCCTGCGCCAGCTTGCCGACGCGCGTCATGAAGTCCGGCTGCGCGACGATCAGCCGCTCGACCCCGCCGGGGCGCTTGTCGCTGCGGGTCAGCGCCTTCAGGTAGGCGTCCCAGCCCAGGCCCGGCGCCTTGGCGGCGAGTTCCGGCGCCGTCATCGGGTTGTAGACCTTCAGCGGGTCGCGCAGCTGCGCGCGCGGCGTCGTCGCCTCGGCCAGCTGCGACTCGAAGGCCATCAGGGCGTCGATCGTGGGTGGCGTGGCGTCGAAACCGGCCGACGACAGCAGGCGCTGCGCATACAGCCGGTAGGCCGCACGCAGCTTCTTGGCGATGTCGGTGTCCTTGAAGTAGTCGTCGCGATCCGGCAGGCCCAGGCCGGCCTGGCCCAGCGTCAGCACGTTCACGCGGGTGTTCTTGACGTCGGCGCGCACGGACGCGCTCACCGGCGCGGCGATGCCCACGCGGCCGAGCTGCGACAGCGCGAACGGCAGATCACCGGCCGATTTCATGGTCGCGACCCGGTCCAGCAGCGGCTTGATCGGCTTCAGCCCTTGCGCCTCGATGGCGGCGCGGTCCATGCCGCTGGCGTAATACGCCGCGACCTGCTTCAGCCCCGGCGACTTCTGCAGCGCCGGCTTGGCCAGCAGTTCCGCCAGCGCCTCGCTCAGCAGCCGGTCGTTGGCGACGCGGAGCGCGTCGAAGCTGCCGATGCGGGTGCGGTCGGCCGGCAGCTCGGTCCGGGCGACCCACGGGCCGTTCACGTAGTCATAGAAGTCGGCGCAGGGCGGAACGTCGGGCGAGAAGCTGGCGACGTCCAACGCGCGGGCCGGCGCGACGGCCAAGGCCAGGGTGGAGGCGGCCGCGGCGGCAATCAGGCGTAGAGGAAACATGGTTATTTGTCACCAATGTGTGGCGAAAACGACAAGCCTCACAGGCTAAACGAGCCCCTCCCGACCCGCCATCCGAGGCGTCCCGCGCATGGCTTCCGGCACCCCGGGCACGCCGTTCGCGCAGGGGCGCAAACCGCGCGCAAACCTTACGAATCAGCGCGTTAGGCGTAAGAAAGGGGCGATTGGCGGATCAAATTGTGCGTTTGGACACAAAAAGGTTATAGGGGTATTCCTTCCTGTTAACTGTTGCAGGTGGGGCGGTTGGCGCCCGACTGTCTTCCTACACTGCATCGCACGCCAATCGGATAGGCCGGTCGGCGTGCCCCACCAGAGGTGCCAACGCGCCAGGGCGTTCGGGGCTTTGCGGGCGTCGGTGAACCCGGCGCCGATCGAGAACTCTGGAGATGACAAGCATGTTGCGATTGAACAAGCTCAGCGTCGCGCTGGCTGTGGGTCTCGTCACGATGGGCGTCGCCCAGGCGGGCGTGTCGTCGGTGGACATCGACAAGGCCCCGCGGCAACTGAGCGAACAGACCGATCGTCTGATCGTGAAATACAAGGACGGCAGCACGGTGGTGCAAGGGCGCCTGGGCGTCGCGATCCAGGCGCAATCGGTGGCGAGCGACGCGATCGGCGCCCGTACCGAGCGCCTGCAGCAGTTGGCGGCCCCGCTGGGCGCGCGCCTCTCGCTGGTGCGTCAGATGGGCACCGGCGCCCATGTGTTCCGGCTGGACCGCCGGATGAGCCTGCAGGAACTGCGGGAACTGGGCGACCGCATCAAGGCGCAGGACGCCAACGTCGAGTACGTCGAGCCCGACCGCAAGATGCACGCGCTGATGGTGCCCAACGACAGCAGCTACGGCCAGCAGTGGGACCTGTCCGAGACGGCGGGCGGCATCCGCGCGCCGCAGGCCTGGGACCAGGCGACCGGCACTGGCGTGGTGGTGGCGGTGATCGACACCGGCTACCGGCCGCATGCGGACCTGTCGGGCCAGATCGTCGCCGGCTACGACATGATCGTGGACACCACGGTCTCGGTGGACGGCAACGGCCGTGACAGCGACCCGAGCGATCCGGGCGACTTCAACGCCGCCAACGAATGCCAGGCCGGCGACCCGGCCGCGACCTCCAGCTGGCATGGCACGCACGTGGCCGGCACGATCGCAGCCAAGACCAACAACAACCTGGGCGTGGCGGGCATCGCCTTCAACGCCAAGGTCCAGCCGATCCGCGTGCTGGGCAAGTGCGGCGGCTACACCTCCGACATCGCCGACGGCATGACCTGGGCGTCGGGCGGCAGCGTCTCCGGCCTGCCGGCCAACGCGACGCCGGCCAAGGTCCTGAACCTGTCGCTGGGCGGCGGCGGCGCCTGCGACACCACGACGCAGACGGCGATCAACGGTGCGCGTTCGCGCGGCGCCAGCGTCATCGTCGCGGCCGGCAACGAGAACCAGAACGCCTCCAACTCGAGCCCCGCGAACTGCTCGGGCGTGGTGGTGGTCGCGGCGACCGACCGCAACGGGTCGCGGGCGTACTACTCGAATTACGGGTCCATCGTGACGCTGGCCGCGCCAGGCGGCGACGTGCGCTCCAGCGCCAGCAACGGCATCCTGTCGACGCTGAACAGCGGCACCAGCACCCCGGGCAACGACAGCTACGCCTACTACCAGGGGACGTCGATGGCCACGCCGCACGTGGCGGGCGTCGCGGCGCTGATGTACAGCGCCAAGCCGACGGCCACGCCGGACGAGATCACCGCCGCGCTCAAGAGCAGCGCCCGGGCCTTCCCCGGCACTTGCAGCCAGTGCGGCTCCGGGATCCTGGATGCCAACGCCGCGATCACGGCGATCAAGGGCGGCGGCGGTGGCGGCGGCACGATTCCGGAAGTCGAGCCCAACAACAGCCGCACGGCGCCGCAGACGATCGCTGCGCCGGTCAAGGTGGCGGGCAGCCTGTCCTCGTCCGACACCAACGACTACTTCAAGATCACGCTGCCCGCGGGCAAGACGCTGAGCGCGACCTTGACGCCGGCGGCGGGCAAGGACTTCGACCTGTACCTGCAGAACAGCAGCGGCACGCAGCTGAAGGCCAGCGAGAACGGCGCCGGCGCCGTTGACAGCTTCACGTACAAGAACACCGGATCGTCGTCGATCGTCGTGTACGTGCGGGCGCTTTACTACTCCGGCGGCAGCGGTACGTACACGCTGAACCTGGGCTGGTAATGCAACCGGAAGGACTTGCCACTCTCCTCGTTTGGTAAGCCGGGTGCCTCGGGCCCGAACGGGGCTCCCGTTGAATCCCGCCAGTGAAAGCTGGCGGGATTTTTTTTTGCTCGCCCCGGCGAAAGGGCGGCGGGCCTCGTCGCCCGGAGCGGACCGCTACACTGCTCCCTCGTTTTCCCAACGCGTTCCTCGCGCGGTTTCATGGCCGGTCTCGCCCCCAATTCGCCGCTCCCCACCGACATCGTCGTGCACCAGCAGTCCAAGGTGCTGGAGCTCGCCTTCGCCGACGGCGCGCGGTTCCGCATCCCGTTCGAGCTGATGCGCGTGCGCAGCCCGTCGGCGGAGGTGCAGGGCCACGGCCCCGGCCAGGAGACGCTGCAGACCGGCAAGCGCGACGTGACCATCGTGGCGGTCGAGCAGGTCGGCCATTACGCGCTGAAGCCGACCTTCTCCGACGGTCACGAGAGCGGCCTGTTCACCTGGGCCTATCTGTACGAGCTGGGCCGGGACCAGGACGCGCTGATGCGCGATTACGAAGCGAGGCTCGCCGCCGCGGGCCTGGACCGCGACGCGCCGATGACGAAGGGCGCGGGCGGCCACTCGCACGGCGGCGGCAGCTGCAGCAGCCATTGACCTGACCGCCCGCAACCGCTCGCGACCGCACGGCCATCGCCCCCGACGCTCCCAAATTCAGCAGGATCCCCTCATGAGCTCCACCCACTTCGGCTTCGAATCCGTCGACGAAACCGCCAAGGCCAAGCGCGTGCGCGGCGTGTTCGATTCGGTCGCGTCGCGCTACGACGTCATGAACGACCTGATGTCGATGGGGATGCACCGCGCCTGGAAGCTGTACACGCTGGCCGTGGCCAACCTCAAGCCGGGCGATCGCGTGCTGGACATCGCCGGCGGCACCGGTGACATGGCCCGGCTGTTCGCGAAGAAGGTCGGCGAGCGCGGCATGGTCGTGCACACCGACATCAACGAGGCGATGCTGCGCACCGGCCGCGAGCGGCTGATCGACGAGGGCATGGTCCTGCCGACCAACCTCTGCGACGCCGAGGCGCTGCCCTACAAGGACGGCTCCTTCGACTTGGTGTGCGTGGCCTTCGGCCTGCGCAACATGACGCACAAGGACCAGGCGCTGGCCGAGATGAACCGCGTGCTGCGTCCGGGCGGCCGGCTGCTGGTGCTGGAGTTCTCGCAGGTCGCCGAGCCGCTGCGCAAGCCTTACGACTGGTACTCCTTCAAGGTTCTGCCGCGCATCGGGTCGTTGATCGCCGGCGACGCGGACAGCTACCGCTATCTGGCCGAGTCCATCCGCATGCACCCGCCGCAGGCCGAGCTCAAGGCCATGATGAAGACGGCGGGGTTCGGCCATGTGGACGTGCACAACCTGACCGGCGGCGTCGTGGCGCTGCACGCCGGCATCAAGTGCTGAGCTGACACCTTCCAGCTTCTTACCGGATCCAAACGGACAAGGGCCCTTCGCGGGCCCTTGCTGCGTTCTGGCGCCCCCTCGCGGGGAGGGGGGCGGCACGGAGGGAAGCGGAGGTGTCAGCAGGGCGCCTTCCACTCCTTGAGTTCGGTGGCCAGGATCGGATGCCCGTCCTTTTCGGCGCGGCGCGCGAGCTCATCGACGTTGCCTTCCGTGACGAACTCATGGCCGACGCCCTTCACGAGCTGGCCGTAGACGCTGTCGAGATCATCGGCGTCGATGTCGGCATCGGAGGTCGGGAACGGCGGCGTATCGGGCGGCAGTGTCGGCAGCTGCTGCGAGGAACGGGAAGGGGAATGGGCCATCGGAGTGCTCCTTGAGTCGATGTGGAATCGATGAATCGAGGGGAGGTCGAACGGAATGGCGAGGCCGCCGTCATTTCGGGCGCACGGCCTTGCGATTGGAAGGGGGCAGGTTTCCCTCCCGCAACTGCTTGACCGCGTCGCCGACGAGGTCGGCGACCTGGCGTACTTCGTTCTGCACGGCCTCGTCGCGGTCGAGCGCCTCGTGGCTGTTGAAGTAGGGCTCGAAGTAGCCGATGTAGCGGTCGAGCTGCGAGAGATTGCCCGCATCGATCAGCCCCATCCAATCCAGCCAGTCGCCGAGGTTGCGGCGCTGCGCTTCGACGCCGGCGACGTCGCCGTGCACCACCAGGCCGTAGGTGCGACCTTCGAGGTGCTTGGGATAGTCCCAGCCCTTCTCCTCGATGGCCTTGGCTTCCTCAGCCTTCTTGCCGTGGGTGGAGGTCGGATCCGGGTTGCCGCCGTCGGCGCAGACGAGCCGGTCGATCATGAGCTTCAGCGCGCTCGGCGACTGGTACCAGTAGGTGGGGGTCAGCAGGATCACGCCGTGCGCCGAGACCCAGCGCTCGTAGATCTCGTTCATCCAGTCGCTGGACTGGTCGAGCGCGTGGTTCGGATAGCAGCTGCAGGGCCAGTGGCAAAGCGGCATCGCGGTCGACACGCAGCCCTTGCAGGGATGGATCTGGCGACCGTATTCCGAGGTGATCAGGCTCAGGTCGAGCACGTCGACGATCACGTCGTGGCGGGTGAGCTGCTCCTTGGCGATCTGCGTCAGGCGCCAGGTCTTGGACATCTCGCCGGGGCAGGTGCCGTCGTTGCGGTCGCTGCCGCAGACCAGCAGCACCCGTGAGCGGGTGGCGGGATCGCTCCAGCGCTGCTGGGCCATCTTGAGCCGTTGATGCGTGTCCAGCCATTCGACGGCGGTTTCGTAGGACGGATCCTTGAAGCCGTTGCCCGCCGGACGGGTGATCGGCGCCTTGCGGCCTTCCTTCATCGCCTCGAAGGCGATGGTTTCCAGGCGGGCGATGGCCTCGTGCTCCGCGCGGTAGGCGGGGTCCTGGAAGCGGCGCATGAAGCGCTCGTGGAACTGCTCGCGGGTCAGCTCCGCAGGCTGCTGGCCCTTGCGGATCACGGTCATCGGCGGTCTTTCGGGTGGCGGTGGGGACAGTATTCGGGGGAGTTCCTGCGCGTGCCGTCGGACGGAGGAGTCTTGTGAAGCGGGCCCCGTCCTACGCAACCCTCTCCCGCCAGGCGACCTGACGGCTCCCACGAACGATGTGCCCACGTCGGTGCGGGATGCACCCGACGCGGCGCGACCGCTTCAAACCCGCACCCTCTTCGTG
>SEFA01000083.1 GCA_004210455.1 Rubrivivax sp.
TCACCACCTGGTGCTCGTCTGCGGCGAGACCGGCTCCGGCAAGACGACGCAGCTGCCCAAGATCGCGCTGGCGATGGGCCGGGGCCGTGGCAACGGCGGCGGCCTGATCGGCCACACCCAGCCGCGCCGGATCGCCGCGTCCAGCGTCGCCAAGCGCATCGCCGAGGAGCTCAAGTCGCCCCTGGGCGACGTCGTCGGCTACAAGGTCCGCTTCCAGGACCGGCTGCAGCCGGGCGCCTCGGTGAAGCTGATGACGGACGGCATCCTGCTGGCCGAAACCCAGACCGATCCGCTGCTCAGCGCCTACGACACCCTGATCATCGACGAGGCGCACGAACGCAGCCTCAACATCGATTTCCTGCTCGGCTACCTGCGCGAGATCCTGCCGCGCCGGCCCGACCTGAAGGTGGTCGTCACCTCCGCGACGATCGACGCGGACCGCTTCGCGCAGCACTTCGCGTCCGCAAAGGGGCCGGCGCCGGTGCTCATGGTGTCGGGGCGCCTGTTCCCGGTCGAACAGCTCTACAGACCCTTCGAGGAATCGCGCGAGTACGACGTCAACGACGCCATCTGCGACGCCGTCGACGAACTCTGGCGCCAGGGCCGCGGCGACGTGCTGGTCTTCCTGCCCGGCGAGCGCGAGATCCGCGAGGCCGCCGAGGCGCTGCGCAAGCACCACCCGCCCGGCGTCGAGGTGCTGCCCCTGTTCGCGCGTCTGTCGGAGCAGGAGCAGAACCGCGTCTTCCAGCCGCACGGCCAGCCGCGCATCGTGCTGGCCACCAACGTCGCCGAGACCTCGCTGACGGTGCCCGGCATCCGCTACGTGGTCGACCCCGGCCTGGCGCGCGTCAAGCGCTACAGCTACCGCAACAAGGTCGAGCAGCTGCAGATCGAGAACATCAGCCAGGCGGCGGCCAACCAGCGCGCCGGCCGTTGCGGCCGGGTCAGCAACGGCACCTGCATCCGGCTCTACGACGAGAAGGACTACCTCTCCCGTCCGCGCTTCACCGATCCCGAGATCCTGCGCAGCTCGCTCGCCGGCGTGATCCTGCGGATGAAGTCGCTGCACCTCGGCCAGGTCGAGGACTTCCCCTTCATCGAACCGCCGCCGCGCAAGGCGGTGGCCGACGGCTACCAGCTGCTCAATGAGTTGGGCGCCGTGGACGAGCGCAACGAGCTCACGCCGATGGGCCACGAGCTGTCGAAGCTGCCGCTGGACCCGCGCGTCGGCCGGATGATCCTGGAGGCGCGCCAGCGCGACGCGCTCAGCGAGGTGCTGGTGATCGCCAGCGCGCTGTCCGGCCAGGACGTGCGCGACCGGCCGATGGAGCAGCAACAGCAGGCCGACGAGAAGCACAAGAAGTTCGACGACGAGAAGTCGGAGTTCATGGGCTACCTGAAGCTGTGGAAGTGGCTGGGCGAATCGCGCGGCGGGGAAGGGGAGCACAAGCTCTCCAACCGCAAGCAGGAACAGCTGCTGCGCGACAACTTCGTCAATCCGCGGCGCGTGCGCGAGTGGCGCGACATCTACTCGCAGCTGCACACGGTGATCGCCGAGCACGGCTGGCGCCTGAACGGCGCGCCCGCGACCTACGAGCAGGTCCATCTGTCCATGCTCGCGGGCCTGCTGGGCAACATCGGCGTCAAGGCCGACGACGACGACTGGTACCTGGGCGCGCGCGGCATCAAGTTCTGGCGCCACCCCGGCGCCCACCTGAGCAAGAAGCCGGGGCGCTGGATCGTCGCGGCGGAACTGGTGGACACGACGCGGCTGTTCGGCCGCGGCATCGCGGCGATCGAGCCGCAATGGCTGCCGGGCATCGCCGGCCACCTGATCAAGACGCAGCTGCTGGAGCCGCACTGGGAGAAGAAGGCCGCCGAGGTCGTCGCGCTGGAGCGCGCCACGCTCTACGGCATCGTGCTCTACAACAACAAGCGCGTGAACTTCGGTCGCGTCGACGCCGTCGCCGCGCGCGAGATCTTCATCCGCGAGGCGCTGGTCAACGGCGACTGGGAGACGCGACTGCCCTTCCTGGCGCACAACCAGAAGCAGATCGCCAAGGTCGAGGAGCTCGAACACAAGTCGCGCCGGCAGGACGTGCTGGTCGACGACGAGCTGATCTACGCCTTCTACGACCAGCAGCTGCCGGCGGACGTGTACTCGGGCGTGACGCTGGAGAAGTGGTTCCGCGAGGCCAGCAAGGCCGACCCGAAGCTGCTGCAGCTCAGCCGCGACGAGCTGATGCGGCACGAGGCCGCCGGCGTCACGAGCAACGCCTTCCCGAAGACGATCCGCCTGGGCGGCGTCGACTGCACGGCGACCTACCTGCACCAGCCCGGCGACGCGCGCGACGGCCTGACGGTGACGGTGCCGATCTACGCGCTCAACCAGGTCAACGAGGAGCGCACCGACTGGCTGGTGCCCGGCATGCTGGAAGCCAAGGTGACCGCGCTGCTCAAGAGCCTGCACCAGAAGCCGCGCAACCGGCTGACGCCGTTGCCCGAGTTCGTCGCCGAGTTCGTCGAGCTGAACGCGTTCGCGCAGGGCGGGCTGGTCGACGTGCTGCTGAAAGCGGTGAAGGAGCGCTCGCAGGTCGCCGTGCAGCGCAACGACTTCAAGCTCGAGCAGTTACCCGCGCACCTGTTCATGAACCTCCGCGTCGTCGACGAGCACGGACGCCAACTGGGCCAGGGCCGCAACCTCGCGACGCTCAAGGCCGAACTCGGCACGCAAGCCCGCTCCGCTTTCCAAGCGCTGGCCGCGTTGAAGTTGCAAGGTTCTGACGATTCGCAGAAACGGCAAGACGCTGAAGTCTCCTCCGCGGGGCAGCGCTCTGACGACGCCCTCTCCCGCTCGCGGGAGAGGGCAGGGGTGAGGGCTGCGGTCGGCGAAGGACGGACGACGTCAAACGACGGCCAGCCTTCCCGCGGCATCAAGGCGACCGTCGTGCCGCCGACCAAGCCCGCGGTCGAAGCCACGAAGACCTACACCGCCTGGACCTTCGGCGAGCTCCCCGAGCTCATGGAGATCAAGCGCGGTCCGCAGACGCTGATCGGTTTCCCGGCGCTGATCGACAAGGGCCAGCACGTCGAGATCGAGGTCTTCGACGAACCCGAGCTCGCCGCGGCGAAGCACCGCGCCGGCCTGCGCCGCCTCATCGCGCTGCAGCTCAAGGAGCCGTTGAAGTACCTCGAGAAGAACATCCCCGACCTGACGCAGATGGGCGTCGCGTACATGAGCCTGGGCACCGCCGAGGAGCTGCGCGACCAGATCATCGCGGTCGCGCTGGAGCGGGCCTTCCTGGCCGATCCGCTGCCGGTGGACGAATTCAGCTTCAAGGCCCGGCTCGAGGAAGGCCGCGCCCGCCTCAACCTGATCGCGCAGGAGGTGGCGCGTCTGGCCTTCAACGTCCTGATCGAATACCAGGGCGCCTTGCGCAAGCTCAAGGACGCCCGCACGGCGCCCAAGGAGGTGGTCGACGACCTGCAGGCGCAACTGCAGCGCCTGATGCCCAAGCGTTTCGTCCTCCAGACGCCGTGGAGCCAGCTGCAGCATTTCCCGCGTTACCTGAAGGCGATCACGCTGCGCCTGGACAAGCTGCGCGTCGACGCGCCGCGCGACGCCAAGCTGCTGTCCGAGCTGCGTCCGCTGGAGCAGCGCTGGTCGCGCCGGGTGGCCGACCTCAAGGGGACGACCGACGCGCGGGTGGAGGATTTCCGCTGGCAGCTCGAGGAATTGCGGGTGAGCCTTTTCGCACAGGAACTGAGGACGCCGCAGCCGGTCAGCGTCAAGCGCCTGGAAAAGGTGTGGGCGCAGTTACAGAACTGAGCGGAGAATCCCCCTCAGTTCTTCAGGCGAGGACGCCGGGTTTTCGGTCCAATCCAAGTTACAAAAGGTCCGTGGCCCCTGCACCGTCGGGTGCCGCACATCGCTCGTGTCTGACAACACCACAACATCCTCCGCCGCCCCGATGAAGCGTTTCGGCCGCTTCGAGCTGCGCGCGCTGCTGCACAAGAGCCTGCGCTCGATGCTGTGGGTCGTCTTCGACCCGCAGAGCGGCCAGGAGATGTTCCTCATGATGCCGCGCGAGAAGCCCAACAGCGAGGCGGCGATGCTGCACTGGCTGAAGACGGTCGACGGCGCCTCGCGCATCCAGCACCCCAACCTGGCCCACGTCATCGAGACCGGCCGCGTGGATCCCTGGCCTTACGTCGCCTACGACCGCGCACTGGGCGAGACCCTGGAAGAACGCCTGTCCCGCGGCGCGCCGCCGCTGCCGCTGGACGCCGCCGGCTGGGCCGCGCAGGCGCTCGAGGGGCTGGCCTTCGCGCACGAGGCGGGCCATGCGCACCGCGACATCCAGCTCGCCCACATCGTCGTCGACGGCGCCAACCACGTCCGCGTGCTGGGCCTCGAAGTGGCGCAGGAGGTCGTGCCGCCGAACGCCGACTTCAACGCCGCCACCCGCCGCGCCGCGCGCGAAGCCGCGGAGGAGGACGTCGTCTGCGTCGGGTTGCTGCTGCATCGCCTGCTCAGCGGCAAGCCGGTGCTGGACGAATCCGACCTGCAGGTCGTGCTGCAGCGCATGCAGCCGCAGGGGCACGACCTGGTGCGCCTGGGCTGGGAAACACCGTACGCGATCCCCGAGCCGCTGCGCGCCATCGTCAACCGCGCCAGCGACCGGCAGACGCGCCAGCGCTATCACCTCGCGCGCAGCTTCTGGCGCGCGCTGGACGGCTGGCGGATGTCGGCCGAGCAGGACGACGGCGGCCCGATCGCGCTGCTGAAGGACAAGATGCAGCGCTTCGGCCACCTGCCGAGCACGTCGACCCGGCTGGTGACGACGGTGTCGTCGTCGGCGATGGCGGGGCAGCACGGCAGCCAGCTGGCGGCCATGGCGCTGAAGGACATGGCGCTCGCGCTGGAGCTGATCCGCCGCGTCAACAACGCGCTGCGTCAGCAGGGACCGACCAGCGGCGGCACGGTGCTCAACCTGCAGCGCGCGATTGCGATGCTGGGCCTGAACGGGCTCGAGGACGCGGCGCGGGCGCTCAAGCCCTGGCCCGGTCCGATGAACGAAGGCCAGGCCCAGTTCATGCAGAGCGTGATGCGCCGCGTGCAGCGCGCCGGTCAGGTGGCGCAGGCGCTGCGGCCGGCCGGCTACGACGGCGAGGTGGTCTACCTCATCTCGCTGATGCAGAACCTGGGCCGGCTGCTGGTGCAGTACCACTTCCCGGACGACGCGCAGCAGATCCGCCAGCTGCAGGTCGCGCCCGAGGCGACCGAGGACAACCCCAATCCGCGCGGCATGAACGAGCAGTCCGCCGCCTACGCGGTGCTGGGCTGCGACCTGGAGAGCCTGGGTCTGGCGGTCGCGCGGTACTGGGGGCTCGGCGACGAGCTGCAGCACATGATGCGCCGTCAGCCGCAGGAGGCGCCGGTGCGTCATGCCGACGGTGACACCGAGATGCTGCGCCTCACCTGCAGCCTGGCCAACGAGCTGGTGGACGCGCTGGCCCTGCCGGAGCGCAAGCGCCAGGCGGCGATCGAACTCGCGACGCGGCGTTATGCGCGCGCGCTCGGTCTGGGCCTGCGCGAGATCTACGACGCGCTCGGCAACAGCGGCGCGATCGCCGATGCCGGCGAAAGCGGCCTCGGCGCGATGAGCGACCCGGCGGTCGGCGCGGCCGCGACGGCGGCGCCGCGCTCCCGGCTGCGCGAGCGCGCCCAATCCGGCGCGCCGGCTCCGGCGAGCCACTCGGCCACCAACGCGGCCACCAACGCGACCACCAACGCGACCAACCACACGAACAGTACCGCCCAGCCAGGGTCGCCGACCGGCACGCGCCCGTCCGGCACGTCCCAGCCCGGCAAGGACCGACCATGACCGCCATGCCGCCCGCCGTCGGGCGATTCAAGCCGCTGCGCAGTCTTGGGCAGGGCGCCCAGGCGGTGGTGTGGCTGGCCCACGATCCGCGGCTGGACCGCGAGGTCGCGCTGAAGGTGCTGACGCAGGCGGTCGATCGCGCGAGCGTCGATGCCTGGCTGCATGAGGCGCGCGCGGTCAGCCGCTTGACGCACCCCAACATCGTGCCGGTCTTCGAGGCCGACATCGAGTCCGGCCAGGCCTACATGGTCTTCGAGTACGTGCCCGGCGGCACGCTCACGGACCGGCTGCGCCAGCGCGGCCGGCTGCCGGCGCGCGAGGCCGTCACGCTGATGCTGGGCATCCTCGACGGGCTGCACGCGGCGCACCATGCGGGTGTCGTCCATCGCGACCTGAAGCCGTCCAACATCCTGATCGACTCCACCGGCCGGCCCAAGGTGATGGACTTCGGCATCGCCGGACGCATCCAGTCGGCCGCGGCAGGCGTGGCTGCGAAGCCCAACCGCATCGTCGGCACGCCGGGCTACATCTCGCCGGAAGCGGCGAAGGGCGATCCCGCCTCGCCGGTGATGGACGTGTTCGCGGCGGCGGTGATGCTCAGCGAGATGCTGTCCGGCCAGCGGCTCAACTACGACCCCGATCCGTGGCGCGCGGTGCGCCGCGCGATGGAACAGACGATGGATCCGCCCGCCGACCTCGGCCCGGACAGCGACGACGCGCTGCGCGCCGTGCTGCTGCGCGGCCTGTCGCGCGAGTCGTCGCAGCGCTGGGCCGATGCCAAGGCCTTCCACGACGCGCTGGCCGCGTGGCTGCATCCGGCCGCGAGCGAGACCACCGACACGGGCGAGGGCAGCAACGCCACGCTCGAATTCCTGCTGCGCCGCATGCGGCACCGCAGCGACTTCCCGGCGATGGCCGACTCGGTGACGCGCATCCAGCGGATGACGCAGTCCGACAACGAGAGCCTCAACTCGCTGTCCAACGAGATCCTCAAGGACGTGGCGCTGACCAACAAGCTGCTGCGGCTGGTCAATACGGTGCAGTTCAGCCATGCGGGTGGCGGGCACATCAGCACGGTGTCGCGCGCGGTGGCGCTGGTGGGCTTCGGCGGCATCCGCAACCTGGCGCTGTCGCTGGTGCTGCTGGAGCGCATGGAGAACAAGGGCCACGCGCAGCGGCTGAAGGAGGAGTTCCTCCGTTCGCTGATGGCGGGGTCGCTCGCGCGCGAGCTGTGCCTGGTGCCGCGCGAGAACGAGGAGTCCTTCCTCGCCACGATGTTCCAGGGCCTGGGCCGGCTGCTGGCCGAGTTCTACCTGCCCGAGGAGGCGCAGCAGGTGCGCCGTGTCGTGCGGCCGGAGCGCGGCATGGGCGAGCAGGCGGCGCCGCCGCTGAGCGAGGCCGCGGCTTCCGCGCAGGTGCTGGGGCTGAGCTACGAGAGCCTGGGCCTGGGCGTGGCGCGGCAGTGGGGCTTCCCGGAGAGCCTGCAGCGCAGCATGCAGCGGCCCGACGGCGACGCGCCGGCGCGGCTGGTGGAGCACTCGACCGACCGCATGCGCTGGCTGGGTCGCGCGAGCAACGATGTCGCGGACGTGATCCTGAACAGCGATCCCGCCGAGGCGCATGCCAAGGTGCGCGCGATGGCGCAGCGCTACGCGCGGGCGCTGGGGGTCGAGGCCAAGGCCTTCGAGGCGGCGGCGGACCAGGCGCGGCAGCGGCTGACGCAGCTGGCGCAGGCGATGGACATCCGGCTGACGAAGAATTCGCCGGCGCAGCGCCTGCTGGCGCCGCTGACGCCGTCGGCGGAGGATTCGCTGTCGCCGCACCAGTTGCAGGCGACGGTGGTGGAGGGGCAGCCGCCGGCCGGCGTGATCCCGTCCGAGGAGGCGGCGGCGACGCTGGCCGCGGGCATCCAGGACATCACCAACGCGATGGTCGAGAGCTTCAAGCTCAACGAACTCCTGCGGATGATCCTGGAGACCATGTACCGCGGGCTGGGTTTCCGCCGGGTGATCTTCCTGCTGCGCGATCCGAAGACGGAGACGCTCACCGGCCGCTTCGGCCTGGGCGACGGCGTGGAGGCGGTGGTGCCGCTTTTCCGCGTGCCGCTGCGGGTGATGCCGGGGATGTCGGCGGACCTGTTCACGGCGATCTGCACGAAAGGCGTGGACACGCTGATCGCCGACGCCTCGCAGCCCAAGATCGCGGAGCGGCTGCCGCCGTGGTTCCTGAGCGGGGCGAAGGCGCACAGCTTCCTGATCCTGCCGATGGCCTTGCGCGGCGCGCCCTTCGCGATGATCTACGCGGACAAGGCGCAGCCGGGCAGCGTCGTGCTCGACGAGAAGCAGCTCTCGCTGCTGCGCACGCTGCGCAACCAGGCCGTGATGGCGTTCAAGCAGGCGAGCTGAGATCTCTGCGCGGCTGATGTTCCGCTCACCCGTAGCGATGTCGCGAAATCCGAAGCGCTGGACTGAACACCCGTCTGAACTGCCAACTGATGCCACCTGGCTTCGCGCCGGTCCCGTGAGACTTGTCCGCGCCGGCAATCCCGCCGGCATCAGACTTCATTTCAGGGAGTGTCATGAAGAACGCATTCAACCAGGCATTCGTGGTGTTGCCACTGGTCGCGGCGCTGGCGGCGTGCGGTGGCGGCAACAGCGACGGTCCGACGACCGCAGGCCCGCTGAGCGAGGGTGGGACGGGTCAGGTCGGTGAGACGGTCGGCGGCCGCGCCATCGTGACGGCGCATGCATCCGGCGCCGCGTCGGCCGCCGCCGCGGGCACGGTCGGCGCGCCATTCCAGACGGACGCGAGCAGCCGCTTCTTCATCCTCGGCAACGACATCAACGAAGCCAATCTGCTCGAGCTCGGCATGACGCAGTCGGCCGACGGCGGCGTCGTGAGGATGGACAACCTCTCGCTGGTCGGCGACGACGCGAAGGTGGAGAGCATCTCGGGCGATGCCAGCTTCGCGATGGGGCGATGGGCGCTGGGGATCTTCCGGCTCTTCTCGTTCGATCAGCCCATCGCGGCGGGAAGCACCGGCTATCACTACATCGTGTTCAACGGCGTGGCGGCGTTTCCGGGCTCGGGCACCTACACCTGCGGCGCGGGCACCTTCACCGCGCCGAGCCGGATGAGCGGATCGGGTCAGCCCACCGGGGTCGCCAGCGGGACGGCCTCGTTGTCGTTCGCGCCAGCGGGCGCGATCGTGCAGTCCACGATCCAGGTCCGTGCAAACGGCTTCCTGGGCACCCAGAGCTTCAGCACTGCCGACACGCCGCTGGAAACGCCGGACCACTACCTGAAAACGCCGGGGTTCGTGGACTCCTCGGGCAACGGCCTGCTGCTCACCGTCGGCGCGGCGCCGGGCAACGCGATGCGCGTGGTCGTGCCCTACCAGGTGCCGGTGCGCGGCATCGGTTATCGCGGCATCGCCACCTTCGTCTGCACGCCGTGATCGCGCGACGCGCTCCGTGAGCGTCCGCGGTCGCTGGAGACCGCCCGCGAGCTGAGGCCCGGCTTGCGGGTATCGCAGGCGCGAAATCCGAGTCAAGCGTTACACCCATCAGGGGGTGAACGCCATCCCACACCCTCAGGCTCGACGGGCGCATAGCGCGCGACGCGGGCGGTTCCCCCTGAAGACGCCAAAAACTCCCGCGCGGAGGGCAAGGAGTCCCACCAGACTCCGCCCCCGCCAGTGGATGCATTTGGCAACAAAAGTTTTCAATTCAGGGAATCACATGAAGTTCGAAGTCAAGAAAGTGTTCGTGTTCCTGCCGCTGATTGCGGCGCTGGCGGCTTGCGGTGGTGGCGGCAGCGACGGTGAATCCGTGAACACCAACCAGGGCACGACCGGTGGGGCGTCCACCGGCGGTTCGACCGGTGGCGCGACAGGTGGCTCGGCGAGCGGTTCGACCCCATTGAAGGAAACGCCAGCGGGTTCGTCGGGCTCGGTGAGCGCGCCTTTCGCCGTCACGCCGACCAGCCGCTATCTCCTGGTAGGACTGGGCGTCAACGACTACGCGCTGGTGCAGACCGGCGTCGCGCAGCAGGCCGACGGCGCGGTCGTTGGCATCGACGACAAGACGCTGACCGGCGACGTGGCGGTGCAGTCGATCTCGGGGGATGCAACCTTCGCGATGGGCCGCTGGGCGCAGGGCTTCTCCACCGCCCGGGCCGCCGGCACCCAGATCACCCGCAGCGAGCCGGGCTTCCATTACATCGCCTTCAATCGCGCGACTTTCCCGTCCACGGGCAACTACGAGTGCGATGCAGGCACCTTCACCGCACCGACGCGGACGATGGGTCTGGGCGACATCATCGGCACGGCCATCGGAACCGGTTCCGTCTCGTTCAGCCCGAGCGGTGCGACGATGAAGGCAACGATCCTGGTGCGGGCGAACGGCGACCAGTCCAGCACGACCGCGAGCAACACCTTCCCTTTGAGCTCGCCGGACAGCGCGGTCAAGACGGCCAATTTCTCGATGCTGGGCGACGGCATGCTGCTGGCGCTGGGCGCCGCGCAGGGCAATCGCGTGCGCCTGGTGGTGGGCTACCAGGTCTCGGTCAAGAACGCCGACTACCGCGGCATCGCGACCTTCACCTGCGCGCCCTGATCGAAAGGCGCGCTTGAGCGCTTGAGCGCTTGGCGACGCCCGCGATCGCGGGCGTTGTCGACCGGATGCCGGCCTGGAGCCCGCATCGTCGTTTCAAGGCCGCGCCCGCTCAGCGTCGCGGACCGTAGTGCCCCGGGATCCAGCGGCGGCCGCCGCCGCGGTTGTCCCAGTAGCCGTCGATCCAGATGGTGCCGGTGACGACCGGGCCGCCGTCGGAATAACCGGCACCGTAGCCGCCACCGCCGCCGTAGCCACGGTCATAGCCGTGATAACGATGGGCGGGGACCACGACGCAGCCGGTCAATGTCGCGACCAGCGGAGCCGCGATGAGCGCGAGCAGCAGGGGACGAAGCGTTCGCATGTGGGACCTCCATGACGGGGACAACATGCGTCTGATAACGCGGCCCCGGAGGCCACCGATGACCTGTCGCGCCGGGCATTACCCGACGGACAAGGAGTAACGGCCGGTGAGGCCGATCAATACGGGCCGTTCTTCAGCCAGTGTTCGAGTTGCGGCATGCGGTCGTTGCCCCAGAAGCGTTCGCCTTCGACGATGAAGAACGGCGAGCCGAAGACGCCGCGCGCTTCCGCGAGGTCGATCTCGGCCTTGAGGCGGGCACGCGCGGCCGTGTCATTGGCGATGGCCTGGAGCTGGTCGGGCGAGACGTGCTGCGTGGCGCAGAGGTCCTGCAGCACCTCGCCCTGGGCGATGTTGCGGTCGTCGACGAAGTAGGCCTTGTAGACGGCCTGCGCGAACTTGCGGCCCTGCTCGGGATCGCGGTCGTTGAACCAGTGGAACAGGCGCGCGGCCATCTCGGTGTGCAGGCCCAGCGAGGACGGCGTGTTGTACGGCACCTTCATGAACGCGGCCATGCGGACCACGTCGCGGCGCACGTAGTCGCTGCGCATGACGCTGTTGGGCACGCGGATGCGTTCGAGCGACTGGAAGTTGGCGTCCAGCACGATGGCGTGCCAGTTGACGGTGCGGCCGTACCTCGCCGCGAGCTCGTCGATGCTCTGCGCGGCGATGTAGCCGTAGGGCGAGGCGAAGTCGAAATAGAAGTCGATCGGTGCGGGCATGCGGGCTCCTGTCAAGGCGCGCGGATTGTAGGAGGGTGCCCGAAGGGTGCCCTGCGCGGGCGCGTGACGCATCCGCCGGATGGGTGACCCCGCGATGGGTGACCCCGCCATTGCCGCTAGCGCATCCGCCTACCGCCCGTCAACCACCCCCGGGTGGCGATGTGTCGGCCCTGTTGCCTTCCGATACAGTCATTTACGTCAGTTCCCCCAGGGACCGTGCATTCCGTGAGGGATGTCACACCAGGGGGCTGACCAGGGCAAAACCGGCGCGAGCCGGCGACGCAAAGCCTCCGGTCTCGATGCCGATTTCCCAAGGAAGTCACGACGCGAGATAGCGGGGTTGCCGGACCGGACTCGACCGGTTCGTGACGCATCGCCGCTCGCCTGGCCCGTCCTGGGTTGAAAAACAACGCCAGACAAACGGCAGGCAGGGATGCAAGAGAAGTATGAACAGCGGACGCCCGCGGGGCGTCCGGCCGTCGGCGTGCCGACGGTCGCCACGATCGCGATCGCCGCCGCCTTGTGCGCGGCCTACGACACCGCCTGGGGTCAGGCCTTGCCTCAAGGCACGGTCGACCCCGACGCGCAGCGCCAGCTCCAGCAGCAACGCGAGGCGCAGCAGCGCCAGTCGCTCGAACGCGAACCCGACGTGCGCCTGCGCGCCAGCGCGCCGCAGGCGCGCCCGCGGCTGCGCGACGACGAGTCGCCCTGTTTCCAGATCACCCAGATCGAGCTGCGCGGCGTCGAGGGGCAGCCCCGCATGGCGCGGCAGATCGGCGCGCTCGACGGCCCGCAGGGCGACGATGCTCCGATCGGCCGCTGCCTCGGCGCCGCCAGCATCGGCACGCTGGTGACGCGCCTTCAGGACGCCCTGATCGAGGAAGGTTTCATCACCACTCGCGTGCTCGCAGCGCCGCAGGACCTGTCCACGGGCCGCCTCGTGCTCACCGTGGTGCCGGGCCGGGTCCACGCGATCCGCCTGCGCGAGGGCACGTCCCCGCAAGTGCGGCTCGCCAACGCGCTGCCGGTGAAACCGGGTGACGTGCTCAACCTGCGCGACATGGAACAGGCGCTCGAGAACCTGCAGCGCGTCCCCGGCGCGCAGGCCGACATCCAGGTCGAGCCGGCCCAGGGCACCAGCGAACCCGGCTACAGCGACCTGGCCGTGAGCTACCAGGGCGGGCGCCAGTGGCGCTGGCAAGTCTCGCTCGACGACAGCGGCAGCGAGGCGACCGGCCGTTATCCGCTGGCGCTGACCGCGTCGCTGGACCATGCGCTGACGCTCAACGACCTGTTCTACGCGACGCTCAACCGCGATGCCGACTGGCTCGCGCGCCGCGTCGACCACCGTGAGGGTCCGCACAAGGGCACCGGCGGCCACGTGCTGCATTACTCGCTCCCGTGGGGGCACTCGTTGATCAGCGTCACGATGAGCCGCAGCGGCTACCGCCAGGTCGTCATCGGCGCCAACCAGACCTATGTCTATCGCGGCACCAGCAGCAACGGCGAGCTGAAGCTGACCCGCATGCTCTGGCGCGACGGCCAGTACAAGTTCGGCGGCTTTGTGAAGCTGTTCGGACGCGGCTCGCGCAACTACATCGACGACACCGAGGTCGAGGTCCAGCGCCGTCGCACCGGCGGCTGGGAAGCCGGCATCAACCTGAAGCGCAATGCCGGCGGCATCGGCAGCGAGGCCGAACTCAGCCTGAAGCGCGGCACCGGCGCCTTCCACGCGCTGGAAGCGCCCGAGGCTGCCTTCGGCGAGGCCGAATCGCGCGTGCGCCTGCTGCAAGGCAGCTACAGCCTCAACGGCGCGCTGGCGCTGGGCAGCCGCCAGCTGCAGCTGAGCACGTCGCTGCGCGGCCAGTACGCGCTGAACCGGCTGACGCCGCAGGACCGCTTCTCCATCGGCGGCCGCTACACGGTGCGCGGCTTCGGCAGCGACGCGTCGCTCTCCGCCGACAACGGCCTGCTCTGGCGCAACGAGGCCGAGCTGCCGCTCTCCGCGCCGCAGCAGTCGCCAGCGGTCTCGATGTACCTCGGCGTGGACGCCGGCCTGGTCGGCGGCAACGGTGCCGAGCGCCTCGCCGGCCGCCACCTGACCGGCGCCGTCATCGGCTCGCGCGTGCGCACGCAAGGCCTCTCGCTCGAAGTCTTCGCCGGCGCGCCGCTGTGGCAGCCGTCCCGCTTCCCCGCAGCCCGCGTCGTCGCGGGTTTCAACCTGACCTATTCCCGTTGAGATCGCGATGAACCGTCTTCAGTACCGAATCGTCTTCAACAAGCAACGCGGCCAACTGATGGCCGTGGCCGAGACCGCCCTGAGCCACGTCAAGGGCGGCAGCAACGGGGAAAGCGCGGGACCCGCCGCGCGCGCGCCGGGCAGCGCCGACGTCGTTCCGACGGTCTCGCGCGGCCCGCCGACGCTGCTCGCGCTGGCGGCGGCCTTCGCGATGGGTGCGGCGATCACGCTGGCACCGGACGCGCTCGCACAGGTCAAGGCCGATGCCAACGCGCCGAAGCACCAGCAGCCGACGGTGGTCAACAGCGCCAACGGCACGGTGCAGGTCAACATCCAGACGCCGAGCGCCGCCGGCGTCTCGCGCAACACCTACAGCCAGTTCGACGTCGACAAGCGCGGCGTGATCCTGAACAACTCGCGCGCCGACGTGAGCACGCAGATCGGCGGCTACGTGCAGGCCAACCCGTGGCTGGCCAAGGGCCCCGCCCGCGTGATCCTCAACGAGGTCAACAGCAGCGCGCCCAGCCAGTTGAAGGGCTATGTCGAGGTCGCCGGACAGCGCGCCGAGGTCGTCATCGCCAACCCGTCCGGCATCCAGGTCGACGGCGCCGGCTTCATCAATGCCAGCGCCGCAGTGCTGACGACCGGGACGCCGCGCTTCAACGCCGACGGCAGCATCGCCGGCTACGGCGTGCAGGGCGGGCTGATCCGCGTCGACGGCCAGGGCCTGGACGGCTCGCAGACGGACTACACGGCGCTGCTCGCGCGTGCCGTCGAGATCAACGCCGGGATCTGGGCCAAGGATGCCCGCATCCAGACCGGCACCCAGGTGATGACGGTGGACGAGGCCGGCGTCGCCGGCGGCGAATCGCTGACGCCGACGGGCGAGCGTCCGCGCTACGCGCTGGACAGCACGGCGCTGGGCGGCATCTACGCGCAGCGCATCACGCTGGTGGGGACCGAGGCGGGCCTGGGCGTGCGCCAGGCCGGCCAGGTCGTCGGCGGACAACTGACCTTGCGCGCGGACGGCTGGCTGGACAACACCGGCACCGTCTATGCGCAGGAGGCGGATGCCAATGGCGCCGGCACCGGGACCAGCAACGTCACGCCCGCGTTGACGGTGCAATCGAATACCGGCGTGCGCAACGCCGGTTGGCTGGCGTCGCGCGGCTCGGCGGATGTCCGCGCGCCGCAACTGACCGGTGAAGCCGGCAGCGTCACCGCGGCCGGCATGGCCTCGGACGGCACGGTGGTCGCAGGCGCCGGCGGGCTGTCGCTGAGCGCGTCGCAGTCGGCGACGCAGGCCGGCCAACTGCTGGCCGCCGACCGGCTGACGGTGCAGGCGCCAACGGTTGATCTCGGCGGCGCGCAGGCGCAGGCCTCGGCGATCACGCTGGGCGGCGGCAGCGTCGCGGCACGCGACGCGCTGCTCATCGCCACCGGCGCGGTCGATGCGACCGGCACCGCGTCTGTCGATTTGACCCGCGCGCAGGTGCAGGGCGGCTCGATCGCGGCGACCGCGCCGACACTGACCGCCGACGGTGCGCACCTGTCGGCCACAGGGACGCTGAGCCTGAAGACCGACGGCAGCTCGAGCACGCGCGCCGCGAGCCTGGCCGGCGGCAAGTTGTCGATTGCGGCGCATGACCTGGACCTGCGCCAGGCTGAATGGCTGCAGATCGGGACGGACGCGTTGAGCGTGCAGGTCGACGGCACGATGAACGCCGACGCCGCGCGCATCGCCAGCAATGGCGCGTCGCTGGCGATCACGGCGAACGCCTTCAGCGCGGTCGGCGCGAGCGTGGAGCAGTACGGCACCGGCGCGCTGAGCCTCGACGGCCGCTCGCTGGACCTGAGCGGCGCGACGCTGTGGTCGAACGGGGCGCTGTCGGCCCGCGGCGCACAGCTGACGCTGAACGGCGCGGACGCGCAGGCGCGTTCGATCGCCTTGCAGGCCGACGGCCTGCTGAGCCAGCAGCGTGCGACGCTGCGAACGACCGGCGCCGCGACCTTGAGCGCGGACCGCATCGACAACCGCGACGCCCGCGTCGCGGCCGACAGCGGTCTGTCCATTCAGGTCGGGACCGAGCTGCGCAATGACCGCGGCGAACTGCAGGCCGCCTCGGGCGGCGTCGCGATCGCGGGTCAGGCCGACATCGCCAACGGTGCCGGCCTCATCGCCGCGCGCGACGGCGTGACGGTGTCGGCGCGTTCGCTGGCGCAGGACCAGGGCGCGGCGATCGGCGGCCAGGACGTGACGCTGACCTTGCAGGCGGAATTCCGACAGGATGCGTCGGCCAGCGTCTCGGCTGGCAAGAGCCTCGACATCGCCGCCCCGTCGATCGTCTCGAACGGACAACTGCGCGCGGGCGGCGCGCTGGCCCTGACGGCACGCGACAGCACGACGCTGGGCGGATCCGTCTATGGCGCGCAGGTCGCTGTTTCCTCTGGGGGAGATCTGAGCGTCGCCGGGCTGCTTGCGGCGCAAGGTCAATTGAGCGCCAAGGCGGCGCACCGCCTGCAGACCGGCGCCGGATCGACGGTCGCGGCCGGCCTCGGCACCGACGGCCATATCGGCGCCCAGGGCGCCCAGGGCGCGCAAGGTGCGCTGTCGATGACCGCCGGCTCGGACATGACGCTGCGCGGTCAGGTGCTGGCGGTCGACGCCCACCTCGATGCAGCGGGAATCGACCTCGCGGGCGCGCAGATCCAGGCGGTCAATGCGCTGAGCGTGAAGAGCGCCGGCGATTTCAATACAGAAGGCGCCCGGCTCGGCGCGACCTCGCTGTCGGTGCAGGCGCAGGACTGGCGTCATGCCGGCGGCCAGCTGGCGCTGAGCGGCAGCGGCGATCTGTCCGTCGCGTTGACCGGTCGCCTGGACAACCGTCAGGGTGTGATCCAGACGAACGCGAAAACCGTCTTGTTGACGGCGCAGGCCATCGACAACACCGCCGGCAAGATCGTCGGCGCAGGCGACGCGCTGAACCTGCGCACGGAGTCGCTCGCCAACCACGGCGGGACGGTGACGACGGCGGGTGATCTGACCGTCGACGCCGGTCAGCTCGACAACCGCGACGGCGAACTGAGCGGCCGCCAGGTCGGGGTCACGAGCGCTCAGCTTGACAACCTCGGCAACGGCCTGATCGCGGCGTCGGGGCACCTCTCGGTCCGTGCCGACACGCTGAGCAACGCCGGCACGCTGCAGGCGCAAGGCGACGCGACGGTGACCGGCGCGGGGACCTTGGTCAACAGCGGCCTGATCCGCGCCGGCGGCGCGGCGACGATCGAGGCGGACACGCTGACCCACACCGGCACGTTCGCGGCCGGCAACGCGCTGGTCGTGCGCGCTGGCGCGGTCGACAGCATCGGCGCGTTCGCCGCGGGTCTGCGGGCGGACAACACCATCGGCAGCGCGGGCGACCTGACGCTGACGGCGGATCGCACGCTGAAGCACGCGGGCACGGTGCTGGCGGGAGGGCTCGCGCGCATCGACGGTGGCGATCTCCAGCTGCAGGGCAGCCAGACGCAGGCGGCCAACCTGAACGTGCGCTCGCAAAGCGGCGATCTGCGCCTGGACCGCGCGACGATGGTGGCGACCGGCGGGCTCGATCTGAACGCGGGCGTTTCGCTGGTCACGGACAACGCGCAGCTCAGCGGCGGCACGGTGAACGTGTCGGCCGCGGGCTGGCGCAATGCCGGCGGCGAGATCGGCCAGACCGACGCGGCCGGCCAGCTGACGGCGGTCATCGGCGGCACGCTGGACAACAACGGCGGCCGCATCGCGGGCAACGGTTCGGCGCTGACGCTGAGCGCGCAGCGCATCGACAACGTGTCCGGCGAGGTGATCCATGCCGGCGGCGCCAACGGCGAACTGCGCCTGGACGCTGGCGCGCTCAACGGCGCCGGCGGCACCATCGCCGGCGCGGGCGGCCTCACGCTCGACATCGGCGGCCATGCCGACCTGGGCGGGGCGCAGGCGCTCACGCAGGCGGACCGTGTGACCATCACCGCGGGCAGCCTGAGCACGCGCGATGCCAAGCTGATCGCCCAGCGGTCGGCGCAACTCGCGGTGAGCGGTGAACTCGACAACACCGGCGGCCTGGTCCAGGCGGGCGGTGCGTTGGTCGCTTCGGCGGGATCGCTGATCAATCGCAACGGCCAGATCGGCGGCGTCGACGTCACGCTGACGGGCGGCGGCGTGGACAACGCGGGCCTCGGCCTGATCGCGGCGCAGCAGCGTCTCTCGGTCGACGTGGGCAGCCTCGGCAACGCCGGTACGCTGCAGGCGGGCGGCGACATCGACTTGCGCACCAGCGGTCGGCTGGACAACGCCGGGACGATCCGCGCGGCTGGCGACGCGCAACTGCACGCCGACGCGCTGACGAACACCGGCACCATCGCGGCACAACGCTCGCTCGGCATCGAGGCGACCACGATCGCCAGCAGCGGCGCACTGGCCGCGGGCTTGAAGGACGACAACACCGTCGCCGCCACCGGCGACCTGACGCTGACCGCGACCGGACAGCTGCGCCAGAGCGGCACGGCGATCGCCGGCGGCGCGATGACGCTGACCGGCGGCGAACTGGCCCTGCAAGGCGGCAAATTCCAAGCGCAGCGTGTCACGCTGAACGCGCTGGCCGGCGACCTGCGCCTGGACGGTGCGGCGCTGTCGAGCGGCGAGCGGCTGGTGCTCGCCACGACGGGCGCGCTGGACACCTCGTCCGCCGCGTTGAGCGCGGGCTCGGTGGCGATCACGGCGGGGGACTGGCGCAACGTGGCCGGCGACATCGCGCAGACCGCGTCGACGGGCAGCCTGACGGTCTCGGTCACGGGCACGCTGGACAACCAGCGCGGAACCATCGCGGGTAACGCAACCGATCTGACGATGGCGGCCGGCCTGCTGGACAACCGCGCGGGGACCATCGTCCATGCAGGCGCGAGCTCGGGCACCCTGGCGCTCACGGTGACGCGCCTGGACGGCGCGGGCGGCGAGATCCTCGGCAAGGGTGCGCTGGTGCTGCGCGCCGACGGCGCGGTCTCGCTCGACGATGCGTTGACCCAGGCGCGTCGCGTCGACATGACCGCGGGCAGCCTGAGCCATCGCGAGGGTCAGCTCGTCAGCGAAACGGGCGCGACCCTGACGGTGAGCGGCGCGGTCGACAACACGCGCGGCGTGATCCAGATCGCCGAGGACCTGCGGGTAGCCGCGGGTTCGCTGGACAACACCGGCGGCCAGATCGGCGGCCGCGCGTTGAGCCTGTCGACGTCGGGTGCGCTGATCAACGGTGCGCAGGGGCTGATCGCCTCCATGCAGGCGCTGACCCTCGACGCGGACCGGCTCGACAACGCCGGCAGCCTGCAGTCGCTGGCGGCGATGGACCTGACGGTCCAAGGCGCGTTCTCCAACAGCGGCACCGCGTACGCACGGGGTCCGCTGACGATCACGACCGGCGACGTTCTGGGCAACTCCGGCATGCTGGCATCGCAGGGCGCGCTGTCGGCGCAAGCAGGCAGCATCGCCAGCAGCGGCGGCTTCATCGCCGGACTGAACCCGGACAACACGCTCGGCACTGCGGGCAACCTGACGCTGCGCACGAGCGGCGCGCTCCAGCAGAGCGGCCAGACGCTGGCCGCGGGCACGATGTCGCTGAGCGGCACGACGCTGCAACTGCGGGATGCGAAGCTGCAGGCGCAGGCCGTGGGTCTGACGGCCACGGCGGGTGATCTTCAGCTGAATCGCGCGACGCTGGCGTCCGCCGGCGCGTTGACGCTGAGCGGCGCCGGCGCGCTCGACACCGGTGCGGCGACGGTCTCCGGCGACAGCATCGCCATCACGGCGCAGCGCTGGTCCAACGTCGACGGCACGGTGACGCAAACCGGCGCGGGCGGCCAGGGCGGGCAGGGCGCCACCTTCAGCGCGACCTTGCAGGGGACGCTCGACAACACGCGCGGCGAGATCGCCGCGGCGGGTCGCACGCTGACCATGTCGGCCGGCGCGGTGGACAACACCCAGGGTCGCGTCGTGCACGCGGGCGCCGATGCGATGCGCATCGATGCCGCCTCGCTGAGCGGCGTCGGCGGCGAGATCCTCGGCGCGCAGTCGGTGACACTCGCGGTGACCGGCGCGGTCGACCTCAGCCAGGCGAAGATGCAAGGCGGACAGGTCGTGATCGAGGCCGGCAGCCTGCGCCACCAAGGCGGCCAGTTGCTGAGCGGGGGCGACGCGCAACTGCGCGTCACGGGCGCGCTGGACAACACGGGCGGCGCGATCGTCGCCACGCGCGACCTGGTGGGGCAGGCCGGATCGCTGGACAATACGGGCGGCCAGATCGGTGCTCGCGACGTCAATCTGACCACCGGCGCGCTGAACAACGGCGCGCAAGGCCTGATCAATGCGCAGCGCGCGCTGACCGTCGGCGCGAGCCAGCTGAACAACGCTGGCGCGATCCAGTCCGGCGCGGACACGCGCCTGACCGTCACCGGCGACATGACCGGCAGCGGCGCGGTCTACGCGCAGGGCAATGCCGTACTGAACGTCGGCAACGCACTGGCGAACACCGGATCGATCGCCGCGCAGGGCGCGGTGACGATCGATGCGACGTCGCTGTCGGGCAACGGGACGCTCGCCGCGGGTCTGCGTCCGGACAACACGCTGGCGGCGCAAGGCGACCTCACGGTCCGCACGACCGGCACGCTGCAAGCGAGCGGCGCTCTGATGGCCGCTGGCGGCCTGACGCTCAGCGGTCATGACCTGCAGCTCCAGGACAGCCGCGTGCAGGCGGCGTCCGCGTCGCTGACCGCGACCGGCGGCGCGCTGCGGCTGGACCGCGCGGCGCTCGCCAGCGCCGGCAACCTGATGCTGGCCAGCGCCGGCCTGCTGTCGACCGACGGCGCGACGCTGAGCGGCGTGAACGTCGGCCTGACGGCGAGCGACTGGCGCAATGTCGGCGGCTCGCTGACGCAGCTCGGCGCCACCGGCCAACTGACCGCGACGATCGGCGGCCAGATCCTCAACACGGACGGACGCATCCAGTCCAGCGGCACGCTGCTGCGTCTGCAGGCGCAGGCGATCGACAACGTGCGGGGCTCGCTGGTGCAGGCGGGCAGCGGCCCGCTGACGCTGTCGACCGGAACGCTGAACGGCACGTCCGGTCAGATCCTCGGCAACGGCGCGCTGACGATAGTCGCGAGCGGTGCGGTGACGCTGACGAACGCGCAGACGCAGGGCGCGGGCGTGACGGTGACGGGCAGCAGCCTCGACCACCGCGGCGGCAACCTGGTGAGCACCGGGGCGGCGCAGGTCACCATCGACGGCGCGCTCGACAACACCGGCGGCACGCTCGCCAGCGCGGGGGCGCTCGACGTGCGCGCGGCCAGTCTCGCGAACAACGGCAACGGCCTGCTGCAGAGCGACTCGACGCTGCAGGCGACGATCACCGGCACCCTGGACAACCAGGGCGGTCGGCTGCGCAGCGGCTCGGCGATGACGCTGAACGCCGGCACCGTGGACAACCGCGGCGGCTGGGCTGGCAGTGACGGCGCGCTGACGCTGACCACGGGCGGGAATCTGCTGAACGGCGGCGGCAGCCTGCTGTCGCAGCAGGGGATGACGCTGACCGCGGCGTCCGTCGCCAACCAGGCGGGCCGCATCGCCAGCCTGCAGGGCGGCGTGACCGTGCGCGCGCAGGGGGCGCTCGACAACACGCAAGGGGCGATCCAGGCGGCGCAGACGGTGGACCTGCTGTCGACCTCGCTGACCAACCGCCAGGGTGAGGTTTCGGGCGCGACGGTCGTGGTCGACACGCGCGGCCAGACGCTGGACAACGCCGGCGGGCGGCTGCTTGCCTCGCAATCGCTGACAACGGACAGCGGCACGCTGGAGAACCGCGGCGGCCTGCTGCAATCGGGCGGCGGGCTGTCGGTGCAGACGCACGGTGCGGCGCTGAACAACACGCGCGACGCCGCAGTCTCGACGCCGACCGGCATCCGCGCGTCGGGCGCGATGACGATCGCCGCCGGCGCGCTGACCAACGAGACCGGCATCAGCGCCGGCACCTCGGCGCAACTGAGCGTGAGCCAGTTGACCAACCGGGCCGAGTTGTCCGCGTCGGCGCTGGGCCTGACGGTCGGCGGCACGCTGGACAACCAGGGCGGTCGCCTGATCGGAGGTCAGTCGTTGAACGCGTCCGCGCAGCAGGTGCTCAACCAGGGCGGTCTGATCTACGGCGGCAACACGCTGACGCTCAGTTCGGCCGGCCGCATCGACAACACCGGCAATGCCGGCGGCAGCGTGGGCATCCAGGGCGGCAACGTCACGCTGCAGGCGCAGCAGCTCGACAACGTCGGCGGCCAGGTGCTGGCCAGCGGCAATCTCGGGCTGACGATCACGCAGACGCTGAACAACACCAGCGGCGCGCTGGGCGCGTCGGGCTCGCAGACGATCGGGGACAGCGCGCAGGCCTCGGCGCTGTCGCTGAACAACGCGGGCGGCCGCATCTGGTCGGGCGACGCGATGGGGCTGAACCTGCGCGAGCTCGCCGGCGGTGTCGGCGGGCAGATCAGCAGCGGCGCCGGCATGACGGTGAAGCTCGCGGGCGATTTCAGCTACGGCGCGGGCAGCCAGTTCCAGTCGGCCGGCGACATGACGCTGAGCGTCTCGGGCAACTTCGGCAACCAGGGCACGCTGCGCAGCGGCGGCGCCTTGTCGATCCAGGCGGCCAACATCGACAACGCCGCCAGCGGCGAACTCAGCGGCACGCTGACGCTGCTGACGGCGGCAGGGCAGCTCACCAACCGCGGCCTGATCGACGGCGACGGCGTGGCGCTGAATGCGGATCGGATCGTCAACGTCGGCACCGGCCGGATCTACGGCGGCGACATCGTCATCGACGGCGGCCAGCTCACCAACGGCGCGGAAGGCGGCGTATCTGCGGTGATCGCCGGCCGGCGCACGATCGATGCGGCGATGACACGCGACATCGCCAACACCGGCGGCGCGCTGATCTTCGCGGACGGCACGCTGACGATGACGGGGGCGAGCCTGCTCAACGAGAACTCGATCATCGAGGCCAGCACCGCGCTGGGGATCCAGATGACGGGCGGGATCATCAACCGAACCGTGCTGAGCGGCGTGAGCACGGGGCAGACGACAGGCACGGGGTCGGGCGGCTCGGGAGGAACCGGCGGAGGCGGCGGCGGTGGCGGTGGCTCGGGCAGCGACAACCACCAGAACCAGCAGATGCGGATGATGTCGGCGAACGCCGTCATCGAGGATTCGCCGCGGGAAGAAGGCGGCGGCGGTGGCGGCGGCACGGAGCCGACAGGCGGCACGGTGAACGGCGTCAGCTTCCTAGACACGAAGGCCTTCATCCGCAGCGGCGGGGACATGCTGCTCAGCGGCGCCAGCTTGCTGAACAGCGGCGCGACCATCGAGGCGCGCGGCAACCTGCTGCTCCAGGCCGGCCAGATCGACAACCTCAACCCCTACCTGATGTGGGGACCCTACGGCAGTGCCAGTGGCGCGGCGACGTCCGTGACGATCACGTACAAGGGCCCGGGGTTCGCCTACCCGCAATCCGTCGTGGTGCCGTTGAACGGTCGCACCCCGGAGCAGGCCCTGGCGGAATTCAAGGTCAGCCACAGCACCAACGAGGCCTACCTGGTCCCCGCGTCCGGCGCGAGCGATTCAGCAGCCGTGACGCAGTCGCTGTCCGCGAAGATCATCGTCGGCGGGACGCTGACGGTCACCGGCGCGTCGTCGATCACCAACGACATGAGCCAAGTGGTCGGTATGACGGGCGTCGCGATCACCGGTGGGCAGGTGAACAACGTGGCGCATGAGGTGACGGCGCTTGACGCGCAAGGCGTGGCGCATACCGTGCGCTTGACCTTGCCGAGCCAGGCGCAGTCCTTCATTCCGGCGTCGCAAGGCGCGGACGACCGCCAACAGGCTGGCGGCGTGAGCCTCGGCGGCGGCGCTTCGCAGCAGAGCGCGCAAGGCGACACCCGCGCGACCGCGGGCGGCGGCTCCGGCCTGAGCGGCCTGATCGGTCGCGTCATGCGACAGGTCAACGCCGGCAATGCGGTGGTGACCGGCGCCCAAGGCGGCGCGCAGGTGCGCAGCGGCGGCCAGGTGCTCGCACAGGCGGTCGACGCAGGCACCGGCGCCGGCAACGCTGGCACGGCCGAAGTCCAGATCCTCAATGCCACCGTGACGTCGATCCAGCAGCTCGGCGCGATCCAGGGCGGCGACGTGTCGTCCACGATCCAGGGCGGCGCGCAGACTGGCCGCTCCGCGGTGGCGCAGGCGCTGCGTGCCGCGGCGGCCGCGCAGGCGGACGGCTCGGCGCAGGCCGACGGCAAGGCGATGACGCAGGCGACGAAGGTGCTCGCGTCGTCGGCTTCGACGTCGCAGCGTCCGGGCGCGTCGCAGGGCGTGACGCTGAGCGGCTCCGGCGCGACCTTCAACGGCAAGCCGCTAGCGCTGAGCGTGAGGGTCAACCTCACGCCGCCTTCCAACAGCCTGTTCAAGACGCACAAGGAACCGACCTCGAAATACCTGATCGAGACCGATCCCCGCTTCGCCAACTACAAGGAGTGGCTGTCCAGCGATTTCCTGCTGCAGGCGATGGCGCTGGATCCGGCGGTGACGCAGAAGCGCCTGGGGGATGGCTTCTACGAGCAGCGCCTGGTGCGCGAGCAGATCGGCCAGCTGACCGGCACGGGCTACCTGTCGGGCTACGCGGACGACGAGTCCCAGTACCGCGCGTTGCTGACCAACGGCGCGACCTTCGCCAAGGAGCACCAGCTGGTGCCGGGTGTTGCGCTGACGGCCGAGCAGATGTCGCTGCTCACCAGCGACCTGGTGTGGCTGGTGGAGCAGACGGTGACGCTGGCGGACGGCACGACGCAGCGCGTGCTGGTGCCGCAGGTGTACCTGGTGCCGCGCGAGGGCGACCTGCTGCCCAGCGGCTCGCTCATCGCGGGCGGTCGGGTGGAGATGGCGCTGAGCGGCGACTTCACCAACGGCGGGGACGTGCGCGGCGGGGTGGTGGACATCACCGCGCAGAACATCGCCAACACGGGCGACATGCGCGGCACGACGCTGGCGCTGACGGCGCGGGACGACCTGCGCAACATCGGCGGTTCATTGAGCGCCACGGGCGACATGAGCCTGACGGCGGGTCGCGACATCGTGATGGAGACGACCACGGCCAGCGGCGGGACCAAGCGCGGCAACGTGACGACGACGGCGACGGTGCTGGATCAGGTGGCCTCGCTGAGCGCGGGCGGCGTGATGGTGGTGAAGGCCGACCGCGACGTGACGATGCAGGCGGTGCAGATCACGCAGGGCGGTGCGGACGGCGCGGGCGCGGATGGTGGCGTGCTGATCCAGGCGGGACGCGATCTGGCGCTGACGACGGTGACGACGTCAAGCTCACGCGACGAGATCAAGAACGCCAACAACTACAAGAAGGAGAGCCAGAGCCAGGACGTAGGCACGGCGCTGAAGGCGGAGGGCGAGATCCTGCTGAAGGCGGGGCAGAACCTGACGGCGACGGCGGCGCAGATCGCCAGCGGGCAGGGCGCGGTGACGCTGAGCGCGGGACGCGACGTGCAGCTGCTCGCGGGCGAGGCGAACTCGGTCGTCGAGGAGATGACGCAGAAGACGAAGAAGAGCCTGTTCAAGAAGAAGACGGTCACGACCTACAACAAGACCGACGAGACGACGGCGATCGGCACGACGGTGTCGGGCGACACGGTGAACATCGTGTCGGGCCGGGACATCACGCTGGCCGCGGCGCAGGCGGTGTCGGATAACGGCACCAAGCTGATCGCGGACCGCGACATCACCATCGACGGGGTGACGAACTCGGTGGACACCGAGCGGTTCAAGAAGACGGTGAAGTCGGGGCTGTTCAGCGGCGGCGGGATCGGGGTGACGATCGGCAAGCAGGAGCTGTCGCAGGCGACGAAGTCGACGCAGGAGACCAACCTGGGCTCGATGGTGGGCAGCGTCAACGGCGACGTCGACATCTACGCGGGCGGGAAGTACAAGCAGACCGGCTCGGAGGTGCAGGCGCCCGGCGGCAACGTGACCATCCAGGCCAAGTCGATCGAGATCGAGGAGGCGCGCAACAAGTCGGCGCAGGACAGCGAGACGAGGTTCAAGCAGAGCGGCGTGACGCTGGCGCTGAGCGCACCGGGCATCAGCACCGCGATGGATGCGAGCAAGGCGGCCGAGCACGTCACGCAGACGCAGGACGACCGCATGAAGGCGCTGGCGGCGGCGACGGCGATCTCGAAGGCGATGCAGGCGGTCGACGAGATC
>SEFA01000148.1 GCA_004210455.1 Rubrivivax sp.
GGTGTCCTGCGCGATGCTCATGCGGCGAGTCCCTCCTGCGGCGCCACGACGCGGCCGGCGTCGTCGAACCACAGCGCCTGCGCGGTGTCGAGCTGCAGCGAGACCTCGTCCCCGGCCTCGCAGCGTGTGCGTTCACTGAGCCGCGCCACCAGCTGCGAGCCTTCGACGGTGCGCACGTAGAGCAGCGTCTCGGCACCCAGCGCTTCCACCAGCTCCACGGTGCCGCCCATCGCACTACCCACTGCGCCACCCACTGCGCCACCCATCGCGCCCTGACCGCGCGGCGCCACGCCGATGGCCTCCGGTCTCAGCCCCATGCTGCCGTTCGCCGCGGCGCGCGGGGCGTGCCGCTGCAGCGCCTCGGGCAGCCGGCCGCACGGCACCAGGTTCATCTGCGGCGTGCCGATGAATTGCGCCACGAACTGGTTGGCCGGCAGGTCGTAGAGTTCCAGCGGCGTGCCCACCTGCTCGATCTGCCCGTCGCGCAGGACCACCACGCGACTCGCCAGCGTCATCGCCTCGACCTGGTCGTGGGTCACGTAGATCGTCGTGGCGCCGAGGTCGCGGTGCAGCTTGGCGATCTCCACGCGCGTCTGCCCGCGCAGCGCGGCGTCCAGGTTGGACAGCGGCTCGTCGAAGAGGAACACCTTGGGCGAACGCACGATGGCCCGCCCGATCGCCACGCGCTGCCGCTGGCCGCCGGACAGCGCCTTGGGCGTGCGATCGAGGTAGGCGGTCAGGTTCAGCACCTCCGCGGCCCGTTCCACCTTGGCGCGGATCTCCTCCGGCGGCGCGCCGGCGAGCTTGAGCGCGAAGCTCATGTTGTCGTAGACGCTCATGTGCGGGTAGAGCGCGTAGCTCTGGAAGACCATCGCCAGGTCCCTGCGACTGGAAGGCAGGTCCGTGATGTCGCGGCCGTCTAGCCGGAGCGAGCCGCCGTCGATGCGCTCCAGGCCCGCGATGAGTCGCAGCAGCGTCGACTTGCCGCAGCCCGAGGGCCCGACGAAGACGATGAACTCGCCGCGCTCGATGCTCAGGTCGATGCCGCGGATGGCGCGGTGCTGGGCGAAGAATTTCTCGATGCCGTTCAGTTCAAGGAATGCCATGGGAATGTCCTGGAGGTCCCGGGAGGTCCGGGTCATTTGACGGCGCCGAAGGTCAGCCCTTGCACGAGCTGCTTCTGGCTGAACCAGCCGAACACGACGATGGGCGCGATGGCCATCAGCGAGGCGGCGGAGAGCTTGGCCCAGAACAGGCCTTCGGGGCTGGAGTAGGAGGCGATCAGCGTGGCCAGCGTGCCGGCCTTGGCGGCGCTGAGGTTGAGGCTCCAGAACGCCTCGTTCCAGGACAGCACCAGGCACAGCAGGCCGGTGGAGGCGATGCCGCCCATGCCCAGCGGCAGCAGCACCAGCCGCACCTCCTGCCAGAGCGTGGCGCCGTCCATGCGGGCCGCCTCGAGGATCTCCGGCGGGATGTCGCGGAAGTGCGAGTACAGCATCCACACCATGATGGGCAGGTTGGACAGCGCGAAGACGATGATCAGCGCCGCCTGCGTGTCCAGCAGCTGGCTCTTCTGCGCCAGCACGTAGACCGGCACCAGCGCGCCGACGGCCGGCATCATCTTGGTCGACAGCATCCACATCAGGATGTCGCGGGTCCAGCGGCCGCGGAAGAAGGCCATCGCGTAGGCCGCCGGCGCGGCCAGCATCAACCCGAGCACGGTGGACAGCACGCTGGTCACCACCGAGTTGAGGGCGTAGTGCAGGTAGTCGCTGCGCGCCTGGACCTCGTGGAAGTTCTCCAGCGTGGGCGCGAACAGCCATTGCGGCGGCACGGCGACCGCCTGCAGCTCGGTCTTGAAGGCGGTCAGGCCCAGCCAGGCGATCGGGAAGAACAGCAGCAGCGCCACGGCCCAGGCGGCGACGGCGCGCAGCGCCGTGGCGACGGGGAAGGGGGCAGGTCGTCTCTTGGTCATGACGGTCGTCTCCTCAGCGGTCCAGGTTCTTGCCGACCAGGCGTATCAGGAAGACCGCGACGATGTTGGCCAGCAACACCGCGAACAGCGCGCCGGCGGAGGCCACGCCGGCGTCGAAGTTCAGCAGCGCCTGCTTGAAGATCAGGAAGGTCACGTTGGTGCTGGCGTCGCCGGGGCCGCCGCCGGTGGTGGTGTAGATCTCCGCGAAGATGCCGAGCAGGAAGATCAGCTCGATCATCACGACGACGGCGACGGACCGCGCCAGATGCGGCAGGTAGAGGAAGCGCACCTGCTGCGCGTAGTTGGCGCCGTCCATGCGCGCCGCTTCCAGCTGTTCGCGGTCCATGCCCTGCAGCGCGGTCATGAAGATCAGCGTCGCGAAGGGCAGCCACTGCCAGGCCACCATCACGATGACCGAGAACAGCGGGTGATCGGTCAGCCAGTCCACCGGCTGAGCGCCGAAAGCCGTCCAGACCTGCGCCAGCACGCCGTAGATCGGATTCATCATCATGTTCTTCCACAGCAGCGCGTTGACCGTGGGCATGACGAAGAAGGGCGAGATCAGCAGCACGCGCACGATCCCGCGGCCGGGGAAGGGCTCGTTGATCAGCAGCGCGATCGCGAGGCCGATCCCCACGGTGATCCCGATCACGCTGCCAAGCAGCAGCAGGGTGTTGGTGACCGCCGTGCCGAAGGACGGATCGGTGACGAAGAACTCGAAGTTCTCAAGGCCGGCGAAACCGGTCTGGTCCGGCTGCAGCAGGTTGTAGCGGACCAGCGAGAAGTAGATCGTCATGCCCAGCGGCACAATCATCCACAGGAACAGCGTGCCGACGGCGGGCGCCAGCAGCAGGCGCGGCATGGAGCGATTCATGGCCGCTTACTTCCGGTAGTAGCCTGCCTTGGTGAGCTCGCGCTCGGCCGTCGTCTGGCCGGCCTTGAGCGCGGCGTCCACGGTGGTCTTGCCGGCCAGTGCCGCGCTCAGCTGCTGTCCGACGGCGATGCCGATCGCCTGGAATTCAGGGATCGCGGCGAACTGGATGCCGACATACGGGCTCTTGGGCAGCGTGGGGTCGTTCGGGCTGGCCGAGTCGATGGCGGCCTTCTCCGCGGCGGCGAAGCGCGCGGCCTTCTGGAACTCCGGATTCGCGTAGGTGCTCTTGCGCGTGCCGGTCGGCACCTTGGCCCAGCCCTGCGTCTTCGCCACGAGCTGGATGTAGTCCTTGCTCGTGGACCAGGTGATGAACTTCTGCGCCGCGGCGACCTTGCGCGAGCCCGCCGGGATGGCGAGGTTCCAGGACCAGAGCCAGTTCGCGCCCTTGGGCGTGTTCATCGTCGGCGCCTGCGCAAAGGCCATCTGCGCGGCCACCTGGCTCTGTTTGGGATCGGAGACGAAGGACGCGGCGATGGTGGCGTCCACCCACAGGCCGCACTTGCCGGCGTTGGTGAGCGCGAGGATCTCGTTGAAGCTGTTGGACGCCGACCCGGGCGGACCGTACTGCTTGAGCAGGTCGACGTAGAAGGCGGTCGCGTCCTTCCAGGGCTTGGACTCGAGCTGCGGTTTCCATTGCATGTCGAACCACTGGCCGCCGAAGGTGTTCACCAGCGTGGTGATGAAGGCCATGTTGTCGCCCCATCCCGGCTTGCCGCGCAGGCAGATGCCGTAGACGCCGTGCTTGGGGTCGTGGATCTTCGCGGCCAGGTCCTTCACCTGCGACCAGGTCGGATGGTCGCCGAGCTGCACGCCGGCCTTGTCGGCGAGGTCCTTGCGGTACATCAGCATGGAGCTCTCCGCATAGAACGGCGCGGCGAAGAGCTTGCCGTCCACCGACACGCCGCTGCGCACGGTGGGCAGCAGGTCGTCGACGTCGTAGGCCGCGTCGGTCTTGAGCTCCTGCAGCCAGCCCTTGCGGCCCCAGATCGGCGCCTCGTACAGGCCGATGGTCATCACGTCGAACTGGCCGCCCTTGGTGGCGATGTCGGTGGTGACGCGCTGGCGCAGCACGCCTTCCTCCAGCGTCACCCACTTGAGCTTGATGTCGGGGTTGGCGTCCTCGAAATGCTTGCTGAGCTTCTGCATCTCGATCATGTGGCCGTTGTTGACGGTGGCGATCACCAGCTCGGTGGGCGCCTGCGCCCGCGCCGCGCCAGCAAAGCCACAGAGAGCGACCAGGCCGGCGAGCGTGAGTGCGGTGAGCACGGTCGTTCGCGACCGGTCGATACGGACGAAGCGGGGCATCGGGAGTCTCCTGTTATGGGTATCGGTCCTGGCCACCGGATCGAGCCGGCGCTGAGGTCGAACGATAGCCACTCGCAGTTGCTGCGTTGATACCTGAAGGCCTGGTTGGTGATACTCCTTTGCATCACTGTGTAGCGGTTGTCCCGACGATGGCTCAACTGCGTATCAGTCTCGCGGGCCTCCGGCACCGCAACGACGCGAAGGTGCGTCGCGGATCGCGAAGCAGAATGAAAAACGCGCCCCTCAGGGCGCGTTGTCGTTCATGGGTGCTGATCGCTCACGCGGTCTCGGCCGGTCCGGCCACGCGGACAGGGAGGTCGTCCGGGTCGACGGTCTTGCCCGACAGCGCCAGGTCCAGCGCGTCGTGGTCCAGCGCGCGTTCCCACTTGGACACGACGATGGTCGCCACCGCGTTGCCGACGAAGTTGGTCAGCGAGCGGCACTCCGACATGAAGCGGTCCACGCCCAGGATCAGCGCCATGCCGGCCACCGGCACTTCCGGCACCACCGACAGCGTCGCCGCCAGCGTGATGAAGCCCGCGCCCGTCACGCCCGCCGCGCCCTTGGAACTCAGCATCGCCACCAGCAGCAGCGTGATCTGGTGGGTCAGCGTCAGCTCGGTGTTGGTCGCCTGCGCGATGAACAGCGCCGCCAGCGTCATGTAGATGTTGGTCCCGTCCAGGTTGAACGAGTAGCCCGTCGGCACCACCAGCCCCACCACCGTCTTCTTGCAACCGGCCTTCTCCATCTTCTCCATCAGCGACGGCAGCGCCGACTCCGACGACGAGGTGCCCAGCACCAGCAGGAGTTCGGCCTTCAGGTAGCGGATCAGCTTCAGGATCGAGAAGCCGCACAGTCTGGCCACGATGCCCAGGATGACCAGCACGAACAGCAGCGAGGTCAGGTAGAAGCTGCCCACCAGCATGCCCAGGTTGAGCAGCGAGGCCACGCCGTACTTGCCGATGGTGAAGGCCATCGCGCCGAACGCACCGACCGGCGCCGCCTTCATCAGGATGTGCACCATCCGGAACACGGGCGCGGTCAGCGCCTCGAAGAAGTGCAGCACCGGCTTGCCGCGATCGCCCGTCAGCGCCAGCGCGATGCCGAACAGCACCGCCACGAACAGCGTCTGCAGGATGTTGCCGTCCGCCAGCGCGCCGATCAGCGACTTGGGGATCACGTCCATCAGGAAGCCGACCAGGGTCAGGTCATGCGTCTTCTCGACGTAGCGGTGCACTTCCTTCTGGTCCAGGTCGGCCACGTTGACGTTCATGCCGGCGCCCGGCTGCACGACGTTGGCCACCACCAGGCCGACGATCAGCGCCAGCGTGGAGAAGAACAGGAAGTAGGCCATCGCCTTGCCGAACACGCGGCCGACGGCGCTCAGCTGCGTCATGCTGGCGATGCCGGTCACGATGGTCAGGAAGATCACCGGCGCGATGATCATCTTCACCAGCTTGATGAAGGCGTCGCCCAGCGGCTGGAACTTCACGGCCAGCGCCGGCTGGAAATAGCCCAGCGTGATGCCGATCGCGATCGCGATGACGACCTGCAGGTAGAGATGGCGATACCACGGCACGGGCACGGCCGGCGTGGCGGAAGCGGCGGGGGTCAGCATGGGGTACGGCTCCGGTTGCGGGTGGCCGCAGGCGCCGTCACCGGCGTGTCTGCGCACCCTGGCCGGGCAGTATCCCACCCGAGGTTTTTCCGATGCTGCGGGATCTACGTACTAACCCTGGTATGCCAATGCCCATTCGCCCGCCGGGGCGCACACCAACCGGATGGCCCCATCCCGGGGCCCGTGTGCACGGATCGGGTCAGGCCTCCTGGCCGAAGACGCGCGACTTGCCTTCGCGGTCGATCGCGACGTAGGTGAGGTTGGCTTCGGTCACCTTGACCACATGCGGATTGGCCGGGTTGCGCTCGGCGAAGACCTCCACGTGCACGGTGATCGAGGTGCGCCCGATGCGCGTGACCTGCGCGTAGAAGCTCAGCAGGTCGCCCACCGACACCGGCTGCTTGAAGATGAACTGGTTGACCGCCACCGTCGCGATGCGGCCGCGCGAGATGCGCGCCGGCAGCACCGAACCGGCCAGGTCGACCTGCGCCATGATCCAGCCGCCGAAGATGTCGCCGTTGCCGTTGGCATCCGCCGGCATCGGCATCACGCGCATCACCAGCTCGCGCGGACCGATGGTCTCGGGAGAGAGCAGGCTGCCGGGCGTCGTGACGGACGTTGCGACGGGTGCCGGGGCGGGCGGGACGGCGGG
>SEFA01000084.1 GCA_004210455.1 Rubrivivax sp.
GCCGGAGGACACCCGATGCGACTCCCCCGCCTGCCGCTCCAGTACCTGGCCGCCTTCCGCGCCGCCGCGCTGCACCAGAACCTGCGCGCCGCGTCCGAGGAGCTCAACCTGACGCACTCCGCGGTGAGCCAGCAGATCCGCGCGCTGGAGTTGCAACTGGGCTTTCCGGTCTTCGATCGACAGGGACGACGCGTGGTGCTGAACGCCGCCGGCGCCGCGCTGCTGCGCGGCGTGGAACGCGCCTACCAGGAGCTCGACCAGGGCCTGCGCGCCGCGACCTCGGCGCACGGCGTCGGGCAGCGCAGCCTGCGCGTGACGGTGCTGCCCTCTTTCGCGCAGCGCTGGCTGCTGCCGCGGCTGGGCCGCTGGCACGCGCGGCATCCCGAGGTGACGATCGAGATCGAGGCGACGGCGCGGCTGGTCGATCTGGAGCGGGAGAAATTCGACATCGCGTTGCGGCAGGGCCTCGGTCCCTGGCCAGGCCTGACGAGTGAACCGCTCTTCGACCTGTCGATGCTGCCGGTGGCGTCGCCCGCCCTGGCGCACCAGTTGATCGGGCAGCCGCTGGAGGCGCTGGCCCAGGCGCCCTTGCTCGGCGATCCGGCGCAGTGGGAAGACTGGTTCTCGCAGGCCGGCCTGCGGCGTCAGGTCGTGCCCGTCGCGATCTTCAACGACTTCGGCATCCTGCTGCAGGCCGCCGAGCAGGGCATGGGCGTCGGCCTGACGCGCGAGCTGCTGGCGGCGGATGCGCTGCTCGACGGCCGCCTCGTGCGCGTCGCGCCGCGACAGGCGATGCTCAGGGAGCCGCAGCGGTATCACATCGTCTATGCGCCGCAGTCGCGCGAGGAACCCGCCGTGCGCGCCTTCATCGACTGGCTGCACGAGGAGACCGCGCAGTCACGCGCGGCGCTGGACGGGTCGTTGACCTGTCTGGCGACGGGCCGTGTCACGGCCCCCGTCCCCGGCAAGGTCACGATGCCAGAAACAGTTCCTGCAGATCGCTGAGGAAGTCGAAGCCGCGCGGCGTCGCGCGGATCACGGCCGGATCGGGATCGAGCAGGCCCTTCGCGCGGCCGTCCGCCATCGCCTTGGCGATCGCCGATGGCGGCAGGCCGGTGCGTTCGAGGAAGCTCTGCATCGTCACGCCTTCGCGCAGGCGCAGCGCATTCAGCATGAACTCGAAGGGCAGCTCGTTGCGGGCGACTTCGTTCTCGTTGGACACGGCCTGACCCTCGGCGGCCTTCTGCATGAAGGTCGCGGGATCGCGCCAGCGCACCTGCCGCAGCAGCCGGTGCGCGAAGCTGAGCTTCGTGTGCGCGCCGGCCCCGATGCCGAGGTAGTCGCCGAACTGCCAGTAGTTGGTGTTGTGCGTGCAGCGATGGCCGTCGCGCGCATAGGCCGAAACCTCGTAGCGCGACATGCCCTTCGCGCCGGTGCGCGCGGTGATCAGGTCCAGCATGTCGCTGGCGAGGTCCGGATCGGGCAGATGTTCCGGCGGCGCGTTCGCGAAGCGCGTGTTGGGCTCGATCGTCAGGTGGTAGACCGACAGGTGCGGCGGGTCGAAGGCCAGCGCGATGTCCAGGTCCTGGTCGAGTTCCGCCAGCGTCTGCCCCGGCAGCGCGTACATCAGGTCGATGTTGAACGTGCCGAAGGAGCGGGCCGCTTCTTCGATCGCCGCGCGCGCCTGCGTGCCGCTGTGGATGCGGCCGAGCGCGTGCAGTTTCGCGTCGTCGAAGCTCTGCACGCCGATGGACAGCCGCGTCACGCCCGCCTGCGCGAAGCCGGCGAAGCGGTCCTTCTCGAAGGTGCCGGGATTGGCTTCCATCGTGATCTCGCAGCCGGGCTCCAGCGGCAGCCGCGCGCGCAGGTCGGAGATCAGCTCCGCGATCTGTTCCGGCGCGAACAGGCTGGGCGTGCCGCCGCCGATGAAGATCGACACGACGGCGCGTCCCCAGATCAGCGGCAGCGCCGCTTCCAGATCGGACCGCAGCGCGGCGAGGTACTTGCGCGCGGTCTCTACGTCGAGCTCGCGCCCGTCGCGGTATTCATGCGAGTTGAAGTCGCAGTACGGGCACTTGCGGATGCACCACGGCAGGTGCACGTACAACGACAGCGGGGGCAGCGCCGACAGCGTCAGCGTGCCGGGCCGCATCATGCGGATGATGTCGGCCACGGCTCAGTCCAGGTGCCCCGGATGCCCCAGGTGCCAGCTTTCGCGCATCTGGCGCAGCAGGTCCTGGGACGCGAGCGCGCGATGGCTCAGGCGGTTCTTCGCCTCGGCGCCCAGCGCCGCGACGCTCTTCCCGAGCCCGGGAATGAACAGCAGCGGGTCGTAGCCGAAGCCGCCCTCGCCTTCCTGCGCGTGCAGGATCTCGCCGTGCCAGCGGCCCATCGCGATCAGCGGTTCCGGATCGTCGGCCGAGCGCACCGCCACCAGCGCGCAGACGAAGCGTGCGCGCCGGTCCTCGATGCCATCGAGCTTCTCCAGCAGCACGCGGTTGTTCTCGGCGTCGCTCTTCTCGCGGCCGAACAGCGTCGCATAACGCGCCGACAGCACGCCCGGCATGCCGCCGAGCGCATCGACCGCCAGGCCCGAATCGTCCGCCAGCGCCGGCAGGCCGCTGGCCTTGGCCGCATGGCGCGCCTTGGTCAGGCCGTTCTCGACGAAGGTGTGGAAAGGCTCTTCCGCCTCCGGGATGCCGAGGCTGCCCTGCGTCACGAGTTCGACGCCCAGCGGCTCGAACAGCGCCTGCAGTTCCTTCAGCTTCTTGGCATTGTTGGAGGCCAGGACCAACTTCATCGCTTGCTCCAATCGGTGCGGATCACTTCAATGCATGGCCAGCGCGCGGCGGCTAGCGATTTACTTCAGGCCGAGCGCCTCGCGCTGCGCGACGAGCAGCTCGCGGATGCCCTTCTCGGCCAGGTTCAGCAGCACGTCGACCTCGGCGCGCGTGAACGCGACGCCTTCGGCCGTGCCCTGCAGCTCGACGAAGTGTCCCGCACCGGTCATGACCACGTTCATGTCGGTGTCGCAGGCGGAGTCCTCGACGTATTCGAGGTCCAGCAGCGCCTGGCCGTCCAGGATACCGACGGAGATCGCGGCGACCGCGTCCTTCAGCGGCGTGTCGACGATCTTGCCCTGCGCGATCAGCCAGCTCACCGCGTCGTGGGCGGCCACGTAGGCGCCGGTGATCGCCGCGGTGCGCGTGCCGCCGTCGGCCTGCAGCACGTCGCAGTCGATCTGGATGGTGCGCTCGCCGAGCTTGGACAGGTCGAACACCGCGCGCAGCGCGCGGCCGATCAGTCGCTGGATCTCCTGCGTGCGGCCGGTCTGCTTGCCGCGCGCGGCCTCGCGGTCGCTGCGGGTGTGCGTGGCGCGGGGCAGCATGCCGTATTCGGCGGTGACCCAGCCCTCGCCGCTGCCGCGCTTGTGCGGCGGCACCTTCTCTTCGACCGACGCGGTGCACAACACCTTGGTGTCGCCGAACTCGATGAGCACGGCCCCTTCGGCGTGACGCGTGTAGTGGCGGGTGATGCGGACCGGACGCAAGGCGTCCGCCGCGCGCCCTTGCGGGCGGGTGGCGATGCTGCTCATGGGAAATTCCTTTGACGGGACCCGTCGGCCGGGTCCTTCAATGACAGTTCAGTGGGGCTTCTTGCCGGCCTTGCGGATCGCGTCCTGGATCTCGCGCACGGCGGAATCGATCTCGGCCTCGTCGAGCTGCACGTCCTGGGTCGCCCCGTGGATCGTGGAGGCGAAGCCTTCCTGGTCGAGGTCCTGCGTGGAGATGGAATCCGGGGCGTCGCCCTCGCCTTCCCACTCCACGGCCAGGGCCGTCACATTGTCGCTGCGCGCGCCGGCCTGGCGCAGCGCCTGCTCGACGAGCTCCGGCACCGCATCGCCGACCGAGCGGCTGTCGGACATGTGACGCAGGATGTCCACGTCGCTGACCGAGCTCCACAGCCCGTCCGAGCACAGCAGCATGCGGTCGCCGTTCTGCAGCAGCACCGGCCCGTTGACGTCGATCATCGGCTTGCCGGGGCTGCCGAGACACGTGAACAGCACGTGGCGGTTGAAGCGCTCGGCGCCGGTCGCGTGGCGACCCAGCGCTTCCTGCAGCTCGCTGTAGGAATGGTCGCGGGTGCGGGCGATCAGCTCGGTCTCGCGCAGCAGGTACATGCGGGAGTCGCCGCAATGCGCCCACCAGATCTGCCCCTGTTGCATCAGCCCGACGACGATGGTCGTGCGCGGCGTGTCGTTCATGCCGCGCTGCTGTGCGTAGGTCAGCAGCTGCTGGTGCGCGAGCAGCACCGCCGTCTCCAGGAACTGCGAAGGTTCCTTGATCACCGGCTGCGCGTCGCGCTGGAACAGCGCCGCGACGTTCTGGAGCGCCAGATGGGCGGCGACTTCGCCGTCCGGATGGCCGCCCATGCCGTCGGCGAGGGCGAAGAGACCGGCCTCGCGGGTATAGCAATACCCCATGCGGTCCTCGTTCTTCTCCCGTCCGCCACGGCGGCTCACCTGATAGACGGAGAACTTCACGCCTTGGCCCCGGTCTTCAGGTTCTCCAGCTGCAGCTTGAGGCGCTCGCTGAAGCTGAGCTTGGTGTAGCGACGCTCGGTCTCGCGCGACAGTTCCTTCTGCAGCGCGAAGACGCTCTGCGGACGGGTCAGCGGATCGAGCGACATGCACCACTCGGTCACTTCGAGCAGGTTGTCGGAATACACGTTGCGCAGGCGCGAGAGCGACAGCCCCAGGCGATCCTTCTCCAGGCGCTGCGGCGCGTCGTTGGGCGGATAGCCCTGCATGCAGGCGTAGATGCAGGCGCCGATCGCGTAGATGTCGGTCCACGGGCCCAGTGAGCCGTCGCGGCGGTACATCTCGGGCGCGGCGAAGCCGGGCGTGTACATCGGCCGGATGAAGTTGCCTTCCTTGGACAGCACTTCGCGGGCCGCGCCGAAATCGAGCAGCACCGCCTTGTTGTCGTTGGTGATGAAGATATTGGCCGGCTTGATGTCCAGGTGCAGCATCTTGTGCTGGTGCACGATGCGCAGGCCCTTGAGGATTTCGTCGAAGAGCGACCGGATGGTCGATTCGCGGAACACCTTGTCACGCTTCAAATCGCGGGCGGTCACGATGAAATCCTGCAAGGTATCGCCCTGCAGGTAATTCATGACCATATAGACGGTCTCGTTCTCGCGCAGGAAATTCAGCACCGAGACGACGCTCGGGTGCGAAATCTGCGCGAGGGAGCGGCCTTCCTCGAAAAAGCTGCGCAGCCCCAGGCGGTAGAGGGGCTGTTTCTCCGGTTTCACGCGAGGCGTGAGTTCTCCGGGAGATCGTTCTGCAAGGGACGAGGGGAGGTATTCCTTCAGAGCCACCAAGTGATGGTCGGGGTCTTCGGCGAGATAAACGACGCCGAATCCGCCCGCAGCCAGTTTCTTGATGATCTGATAGCCCCCCACCACCGTGCCTGCGGGCAATGGCGCCGGTTTCGGCTTTGACATAATCGTGGTTCGATTTCTCTACCGATAGCTGATGCCAGTTTACAGCATGACCGGTTATGCCAGCGCCACGGCACAACCCGCGAACTCCGGCGAAACCCCTAGCCCGGCCACCCCACCTGCGGTCACGGTGGAGGCGCGCTCGGTGAACGGACGCTTCCTCGACCTGAGTTTCCGCATGCCCGACGAGCTGCGCTCGCTCGAGCCGGCGCTGCGCGAGCTGGTCTCGGGCAGCGTCAAGCGGGGCAAGATCGAACTGAGGATCAACACCCACAAGGACACCGACACGTCGTGGCCGAACCCGCAGCCAGAGCAGCTCAACCGGCTTTCGCGGCTGGAATCGCAGGTGCAATCCTGGCTGCCGAAGGCGCAGGGACTGAGCGTCCAGGAAGCGCTGAACTGGTGCAAGACCGGCGCGACCGGCACCTCGGCGAATGACGAGACGGTGCTCGACGCGGCGCGTCAGTGCATCCAGGGATTCCTGGAGGCGCGCGAGCGCGAGGGCGCCAAATTGGTAACGATGCTCAAGCAGCGCGTCGCCACTTTGCGGGACCTCGCCACACAGGCCGAGCCGCTGATCCCGGCGGCGGTGCAACGTCAGCGGGAACGTTTCCTCGAACGCTGGCAGGAGGCGCTGAGCGCCACCGGCGCCACGCAGACGATCTCCGAGCAGTCGCTGCAGGAGCGCGCCGTCAACGAGGCGGCGGCCTATGCGCTGCGCATCGACGTCGCCGAGGAGCTGACGCGGCTGCGCGCCCACCTCGACGAGATCGACCGCCTGCTCAAGAAGGGCGGCGAGGTCGGCAAGCGGCTGGACTTCCTGATGCAGGAGCTGCACCGCGAAGCCAACACGCTGGGCTCGAAGGCCGCGGCCATCGAGCTGACCAACATCTCGGTCGAGATGAAGGTCGCCATCGAGCAGATGAAGGAACAGGTGCAGAACATCGAGTGAGCCGATCACTGCCATGCAAATGGCAGTTACGCGCTCCAGCTTGCGCTCACTGCCAGAAGAATGGCAGTTACGCGGCCACTCGTTTTCTCATCACGACCGGCCCTGGAATCACGGCGATCACCGTGTCCAGCGCCTCGCTTGCCCGCTCCATCACCACGCGGCCGTCGGCCTCGACGACCGGGAGCGGCTGCGACGCGAAGTCGAGCCACCGCACGTCGAGTCTTCCCAGCAGCGCCTGGCGCTTGCGCCGCACGCGCTCGCGCAGCTGCGTGCGTTGCGCGGCGGTGAGGCCGTAGCGATCCTCGGTCCGCGCGCCGCTGCCGCGCGGGATGAACGGCAGCAGGCTGAGCCGCCGCACGCCGAGCGCGAGGCAGTGATCCACCATCCAGTCGAGTACCCATTCGCCGCCCGCGACGAGGGTGGTCTGCACCGTGGTCGGCACGCGCGCGGCCAGCATCTCGCACAGATGCGCGTTCGCGAGGTCGAAGGCCGGTCGGCCCACGATCGCATCGTGATGCGCCTGATCACCGTGCAGGCTCAGCTTGACTGCGGTACCCGTCGCTCGCAGCGCGGCGAGCAGCCCGTCCGGCAGCGCGATGCCGTTGGTGGTGAGTCGCGTGATGCAGCCACTCGCCCGCGCGTGGACGAGCAGTTCCGCGAGGCCCGGATGGATCGTCGGCTCGCCGCCGCAGAAGTGGACCGTCCGCATGCCGTGCGCGACGAGCCAGTCCACCCGGTGCTTCAGCAGCGCCACGTCCGGATGCACGCCGTCCGGCGGCGCCAGGCAGAAGCCGCAGCGCGCATTGCAGTAGCGCGTCACGCGGAAGCACATCGTTGCCGGCAGTCGCGGATCCATGGGCTCGCCTCCCTGGCCCGCGAAGTCCGCAACTTCGCGCGGAGGCTTCTCAGCGCTGGCGGCTCTCCGCGAGCATGTTGCAGAAGAGTGCGCCCTGCTCGATCGCGTCGTCAAGCGCGACGTGGGAATGCGGCAGGTCGTCGAACCAGCGCTTGGGCATCGCGCTCTTGGTGCTGCGGCGGAAGTCGCGGCGCAGCATCACCATGGCCATGGTCTTCACGTCGAGCGCCGAGAAGCTGAACGGACTGCGTCCGGCGAAGCGGATCAGGTACCAGTAGACGAACATGAAATCGAAGGACGCCGGATAGCCGACGAACACGGGCTGTCCGGGCAGCGACTCCAGCCAGGCGACGTACTCGGTCATCGCGGCGAGCGGCGGGCGCGGATCGACGCGCGAGGCCTGCCACGCGTCGGGATGCTGGGCCCACCAGGCCATCGTGTCGGGATGGCCGGTGGCGTCGGGCAGCGTTTCCAGGTTGGCGGAGAAGGTCGACACGAGCGTCTTGTCCGCGAGGTACGCGGCCGATCCGAAGCTCAGCATCGAATGCGGGCCGGGGATCGGGCCGTCGACCTCGACATCGGTGCTGACGTAGATCTCGGTGCGGGTTTTCTCGTTCATGGGATCGCAGTATCGACCGCCGCGAGGTGCTCGCGAAGCCACCGCGACACCTCGCCGCGCCCGCGCTTGCACAGGGCGGTATTCCAGTCCTTGCAGCGCGGCGGCGGAGGCAGCCGGCGCACGCGCGACAGCCGCGCCGCGTACACGGCGGCCTCGTGCTCGCCGGGCCGGTTGCCGTCGAAGGCCAGCCACGCCAGCCGATCCGCGCAGGCCTCGGGCAGCCACGGCGCCCAGCGCCCGATCGTGGCCAGGCAGCGGCAACCGCAGACGGCGAGCGACAGCGCGTCGAACAGGCCCTCGACGAGGATCAAGGGCTCGTCGAGCGCATCATGTCCATCGTTCGCGTCGTGCCAGGCTTCCCTGCGCTCTCCGATGTCCACGACGCCGCCGCCCGGGCCGATGGTCAGCATCTTGTCCTGGCCGCGCAGCGTGCTGAGGTAGCGACCATGCACCGACACCATCGCGTCCGCGTGGTCACGCAGCGCGACGAGCACCGCCGGGCGCCCGGCCCAGTCCGGATCGAAGCGCAAGCCGGCTGCGTGCGCGACGGCCAGCGGGATGCCGCGACGCTCGACATAGTCCTGGCCTGGCGTGCCTGCCAGCGGCAGCGCCAGGGCGAAGCGCTTCGCCGGACGCTCACCGGAACCCGGCATGAGATGGGGATCGGCAGTCCTTCTCATGTTGAGATCTTCGGCCGCCGGCGGCGTTTTCACCAGCGATGGGGCGAGCACCGGTGACGGGCGCCGTGACGCGCCCCGGTCACTCGCCGGACGGTGGGTCACGGCCTGTCCCCTAAAATGGGCGAATGGAATATCCGGGCAATCTTTTCGTCGTTGCCGCGCCGAGCGGCGCCGGCAAATCCAGCCTTGTGAAGGCGCTGCTGGAACTGGACGCCAAGCTGAGCGTCTCCGTGTCGCACACCTCGCGGGCGCCGCGCGGGCAGGAGCAGCACGGCCGCGAGTACCTGTTCGTGAGCAAGGACGAGTTCCGCGCCATGGCCGACCGGGGCGACTTCTTCGAGTGGGCGGAGGTGCATGACAACCTCTACGGCACCTCGCGGGCGGCGATCGAGGCGCGCCTGGCGCACGGCGACGACGTGGTGCTGGAGATCGACTACCAGGGTGCGCTGCAGATCAAGCAGCTGTTCCCGCACGCGGTGCTGATCTTCATCCTGCCGCCGAGCTGGGATGAGCTCAAGCAGCGCCTGATCCGTCGCGGCGACACGGCCGACGAGGTGATCGCCAAGCGGATGAACACGGCGCGGCACGAGGTGGCGCAGGCCAAGCACTTCGATTTCGTGGTCATCAATGCCGTGTTCGAGACGGCAATTTTCGACCTGAAGTCGATTGTGCAGGCGCAGCGGCTAAAATACGCGACCCAACGCCGCAACCGGTCGACCGTCTTCCGCGCGCTCGACCTCATCGACGACGTTACCGAATAACCCCGACTCTCAGGAACCAGCATGGCCCGCATCACTGTCGAAGACTGCCTGACCAAGATCCCGAACCGTTTCCAGCTGGTGCTTGCCGCGACCTACCGCGCCCGCATGCTGAGCCAAGGCCACGCGCCGAAGCTGGAGTCGAAGAACAAGCCCGGCGTGACCGCGCTGCGCGAAGTCGCCAACGGCGACGTCGGCGTGGAAATGCTGCGCCGCGTGCCGGTCTGATCGCAGGCTGAACGAGGACCGCCAGGTCCTCGAAGGCGCTCCAGCAGCGCCAGGAAACGCGCCGCTCCACGGGGCGTTGTCGTTGGTGGGTCCGATGGTGGGTCCTCAATCCCACCAGAAGGACCAGACCGGCGCGTCGAGCAACGCGGCGGCCAAGCCCTCCAGCGTGCCGTATCCCTGGATGACCAGGTCGTCGCAGTACAGGAAATGCTCCCGGGCCAGCGCCAGCGCTTCGTCGGCCGTGGCTGGCGGACGGTCCACAACGAACTCGACGACGCTTCCGGTGATGCAGGCTACCTGTGCGCCATGGCGTTCCGCCCAGGAGCGCCACAGCGCCACATGGTCCTCCGGCGCCGGGCAGGCATTCCAGCCGCCGAACCTGAGCCAGGCGGCGGCTTCCCAATGCCTGCTCGTCGGCAGGATGGCCATGCCGATCCCTGGTCGAGGCGTCCCGTCTTCGGAGAACGGGACGCGCAAGGTCGAGACGGCCTGATTCGCGGCCGGCCAGACACCGTCGGAGAACTCGACCAGGCGCTCCGCGTTGTCGTGCTCGCGCAGCCAGGTGTCGACATCGATCGCCTCCGCTCGGGCCAGCAGCTCATCGACGTCTGGCTCGGCGATGTCCCACCCTTCCCGGAGCTGCTCACGATCTTCAAGATCGCCGAGGATCACGGGCGTGCAGCCGCCTTCGGCGCGCAGCACCTGCCAACGCTCGACGGCCCGGTCGCCCGGCATGGTCTCGACCGGGAACGGGAACTTCAGCGGCCGGATCGTGACCTCGCTCGCCGCGATGCCGTCTTCGGGCGGCCCGTATCGAAGGGTGACCCGCGCTTCGTCCAGCCAGGTCGTGTCCAGCAGCACGGGATGGATCGATCGGAACAGTGCGTTGGCGTCCTGGCCGTAGGCGTAGATCGTGGCATCGCCGCCGCCCACGGCGACCTCGTGCCCGTCCACTTCTCCGACGCCGGCGTCGGCCACGACGCGGGTCATCTCATCCTCAAGCGCATACAGCCCGGAGAGATCGGCGCGTCCGTAGTGGAAGCGAATCAGCACCGCGTGTTCGGAAGCCGGCGGTGCGTCGTCGGGCGACGTCGAGAAGCGGTCGAAGATCTTCTTGAAGAGGCTCATCAGGCGGTCCGCATGTTGTCGACAAGCATTCTCACGCGTTGCTCGTGCCGGTCGTACTGGTCGTGCCGCCCTCGCCGCTCGCGCGATCGCGCCAGAACTCGGCGTCGATGACGACCTCGTTGCCGCTCTTCTCGTTGATGATCCAGAAGCGCGCGCCGTCCGGCGCGATGCGGTCGACCTCGCCGACGAGCCGGCCTGCCGCCACGCGCAGGCCCTTCGTGTTGAACGGGAAGTCCGGCGCCTTCGCCAGCGACAGCAGCGGGACGGCCTCGCGGGCGTCGCCCGCCAGGCGCATCCGGTGCACGATGGGCGCGAGCACCTCGTTGGTCAGGTCCGCCGACGAGAGGCAGATCACCACCTTCGCCTGCGCGCGGCTCAGCGCGACGTTGAGCAGCCGTCGCGCCTCCTCCGTCTTCAGGAAGGGCTGCGTGCCGTCGGCCGGGTCGAAGAACACCACCGGGGCCTCGCTGCCCTGTGCGCGGTGGACGGTGCTGACCTTCACGCCGTCGTCGACGCCGAGGGCCTCCAGCCGCTGCCGGATCAGCGCCCGCTGCGCGCGGAACGGCGTCAGCACGATGAGCTCGTGCGGCGCCCAGCCGCCGCTCGCGAGCGCCTGCGCGATCAGGCCGGCGATCGCATCGGCGGACTCGCGCCGGATCGGGCCGCGGTCCTTCGCGGACCAGAAGCCCTCGCGCGTGATGCGGTGCACCTTCACGTGGACATCCGCCGGGATGTCGCCGAGCACGCGCTCGCGCGAGCGCCGCCAGTCCTCCGACGCCAGCGCCTCCGCGGCGACGCGCAGCGCGCCGTCGTAGAACAGGTCGCTCACCAGCGCGCCGATGGGCGCGGCCATGCGCGACTGCTCGTCGAGCATCGCCACCGCGGTGCCGCCCTGCCCGCTCGAACCGCTCGAACCGCTCGAACCGACTGGAACGCCTTGAACGCCTCTGGGCATTGCCGCGAACGGCGATCGACCGAGCCACTGGCGTGCGAGGCGGTCCTCGCTGCGAAGCACCGGCGAGAGCTGTTGCGGATCGCCGGCGAAGAGCCGAGCGCGGCCCAGCGGCATCAGCGCCAGCGCGTGGGCCAGGCTGACCTGGCTGGCTTCGTCGAAGACGACGAACTCGAAGGGCGGCTCGCCGTCGGGCGAGAGCTCGCGCAGCGTCTTCAGCGTGAAAGCGGCGCGGGTCGTCGTCATCGTGGCCAGCCGGCATGACGCCAGCACCTGCGGCGACGGGACGCCCGAGGACGGGATCAGATGCCCGCGTCCCGCGTAGGCCTCGGCATCGAAGCGCGACCCGAGCCGCTGGACCGCCGATCGGAGGTGCTCGCGCCGCCCCTTCTGCAGCGCCTTGTCGACGGCGATCGTCGCGAGGTCGACGGCCTGGTTGGTCGTCGACAACAGCAGCACCCGAGCCGCCGGACGGCGGTCGAGGTACTCGGCCAGCAGCACGCCGAGCGTGGTCGTCTTGCCGGTGCCGGGCGGTCCCCACAGGAACGCGTCGCGGCAGCCGACGAGCTTGAGTGCCTCGCGCTGGGCGGGTCGCAGCCAGCGGAACGGCGAGCCGTCGAGCGTCGGCGCATCGGGTCTCGGTCTCGGCGTCGAGAGCCCCGGCCAGCAGCCGGCGGCCCGTTCCGCCCAGGCGTCGTCGCGCCACGCGTCGGCGACGGCGTTCAGGAACCGCGGCGGATAGAGGCGCAGCAGATGGCCCTCGCCCGGCGGCGGCACGCTCGCGTTCTGCAGCACGAGCTGGTCGTCCTCGACCACGACGGCGCGCACGCTCGCCGCGCCCTTGACCGGCGCGCCCCACCACGCGGACGCGCCTTCGAGGCGCTCGTCGAGCAGCGTATGCGCGGACGCCTGCCCGGGCCGCTGGCCTTCGGCGTAGACGTAGTCGGGTTCGAGCGTCACGCGCCAGAGCGCGCCGTCGGCGCTGCTGCGCAGCACGCGGAAATCGTAGAACTCGGGCGTCGCGGCCAGCTCGGCGGCTATCGCCGCGCGGATGTCGGCCAGGGGCATGGGTCGCGACGGAACAAGGCGGGGAATGCGGAGGAGGCGGGACTATAGCGGCCCTCGCGCGGGCCCTCCGCAGTCGGCCGCAGCAAACTCGCCGCGCCGTCGCCGCCCCCCAATAATCGCGCCCACAACAAATGCCTTGGCAGGGAGCCATGACGACAACGAAAGAGCGCGCCGCGTCGACGGCGCGGGTGCTCGCGCAGGTGGCGCTGGTGGGGCTGGCGTCGATGCCGGCGCTCGCCGGACCCTGGGTGCCTTTCGACTGGTACGGCGCGACGATCGGCGGCAAGACCGTCCCGCATGCGGCCGTCGTCGTTCCGGTGGTCGTCGACGGCCGGACGTGCCGATTCCAGCTCGACACCGGCGCGAACTACCGCGTCCGCGCCCGCAGCAACGAAGCGCGGGACGTCGCGGCGTACGAGTCAGCGATCGCCCAGCTCCTTCGCGACGGTCCTCGCGCTCCCACGACGGCAGCGTCGGCTGCGGAGCAAGACAGCTGCGGGCTCGCCGGCGACATCGGCAGTGGACTCTTCGTCGGAAAGACGCTGCAGCTCGACCTCCAGGGCGGGCGCCTGCGCGTCCTGTCCTCTGGGGAATTGAAGCCCGAATCGCCTGCCTCCGGCGGCCCCATGGAGGTGCTGACGCCGCCGGGCGGCACCGGCGCGCTGCCCATCATCGAGATCGACATCGAGGGGCTCGGTCGACGGCGCGCGCTGGTCGACACCGGAGCGGCCCCGTTCGGCGCGGTGTTCCTCGACGTGGCCGACTGGCGAGCCGCGCTGAAGCGGTCCGGCGCCGAACCCGCGGCCTTCGACGCCCAGCGCGAAGACGGCGCCGCGCGGTGCCAGGTCGCGCCCGGCCGGGTTCGGGTCCGGCTCAGCCAGGCGCACGTGCACGACCTGACCCCGGCGCATTGCGTCTCGTCCTTCGTTCCACCGGCCGGCTTGAGCGTGGTGCTGGGGTTGGAGGTCCTCGGCGACAGCGTGCTGACGCTGGACTACGGCGGCGGGCGGTGGTTCGCGACGCCCGCGCGACCGCACCGCGACTGACGGACATTCGCGTCCGCCGCCCTCGGCGCCGCCGACTCCGCAGAGAATCCGCCCATGCTCGGCCTGCCCACCACCGCCACCGCTCCGTTCTGCCCCTCCGAGGTCCACGGCTCCATCGATCTGCGCGAAGGCGCCCCGCTGTGGAAGCGGCTGCTGCGGGTCGCCGGGCCGGGCTTGCTGGTCTCCGTCGGCTACATGGACCCTGGCAACTGGGCCACGGACATCGAGGCCGGCTCGCGCTTCGGCCACGCGCTGCTGTGGGTGGTGCTGGCGTCCAGCCTGGCGGCGATGCTGCTGCAGACCTTGTCGCTGCGGCTCGGTCTGGTGTCGGGTCTTGACCTCGCGCAGGCCTGCCGCGAGCGCTACCGGCCCGCCGTGCGGCTGCCGCTGTGGGTGATGGCCGAGCTCGCCATCGTCGCCTGCGACGTGGCCGAGGTGCTCGGCACGGCGTTGGCGCTGCACCTGCTGTTCGGGATGTCGCTGCTGGCGGGGGTCGGCATCGCGGCGCTGGACACGGTGATCGTGCTCGGGCTGAAGGGCCGAGGCTTCCGGCAGGTGGAGGCGATCATCCTCGGCCTGGTGATGACGATCGGCGTCTGCTACGCGGTGCAGCTCTTCCTGATCGGGCCCGATTGGGCGGCGGTGGCGAAGGGCTTCGTGCCCAACGGCGTCGCGGTGCAGGACCCGAAGGCGCTGCTGCTGGCCATCGGCATCCTGGGCGCGACGGTGATGCCGCACAACCTCTACCTGCACTCGTCGATCGTGCAGACGCGGCGCGTGGCGAGCACGGCGTCGGCCAAGCGCGACGCGATCAAGCTGTCGACGATCGACACGCTGGTGTCGCTGACGCTGGCCCTGATGGTGAACGCCGCGATCCTGATCCTGGCCGCGACGGCCTTCCACGCGCGCGGGCACACCGAGGTGACGGAGATCCAGGACGCTTACCACCTGCTGGATCCGCTGGTGGGCGGTTCCGTCGCGGCGCTGCTGTTCGGGGTGGCGCTGCTGGCGGCGGGTCAGAGTTCGACCTTCACCGGCACGATCGCGGGTCAGGTCTTGATGGAGGGCTTCCTCCGCCTGAAGATCCCGTGCTGGCAGCGTCGGCTGGCGACGCGCTTCCTGGCGCTGGTGCCTGCCTTCCTGGGACTGCTGTGGTTCGGAGAGAAGGCGGTCGGGCAGTTGCTGGTCGCCAGCCAGGTGGTGCTCAGCCTGCAACTGCCCTTCGCGATGTGGCCACTGATCCGTCTGACGGGGGACCGCGCGGTGATGGGCGAATTCGCCAACGGGCCGGTGGTGCGTGTGCTGAGCTGGGGGCTGTTCGTGCTCGTGACCGGGGCGAACGCGGCCTTGTTGTGGTCGCTCCTCAGGTGACGAGGCACGCCGCGTCGAAAACGCCGCGCATCGATCGTCGTGAGGGTGAGGTCAGGCACTGACCCGACGATCACCATCCAACCAGGAGCGATTCATGAGCACCGAAGAGAAGGTCAAAGGACCCGCGTCGTACTTCCCGTCCATCGAGAAGAAGTACGGGCAGCCCATCGAACACTGGATGGGCGTGCTGAAGAAGGCGGGGCCGATGAAGCACATGGAGCTGGTCGCGCTGCTGAAGACGGACCACGCGATGGGCCACGGGCATGCGAATGCGTTGGTGGCGGCGTTTCTGGCGAAGCAGGGTTGACCTCATGCGCGTGGACAGCACGCGCAGCCTCTATCACTTCGACGGCACGAGCGCGTACGGACCGCCACGCTCCAACGCCCGCTGGTAGGCGGGCCGCGCGTGGATGCGCTGCAGGAACTCGGTGATGCGCGGCTGGCGCGCCGCGGCGCCGCCGCGTTGCACGGCGGCTTCGAGCGGGAAGCTCATCTGCACGTCCGCCGCACTGAACTCGGCGCCGGCGAACCACGGGCTCTTGCCGAGTTCCCCTTCCAGGTAGTTCATGTGGTTGTCGATCTGCGGCTGCACGAAGGTCGCCTTGGCCTTCGCGGCGATGCCCTTGGCGATCGGCTTGACGAAGAACGGCACGGGGGCGCGCTCGATGCGGTCGAAGACCAGCTTGAGCAGCAGCGGCGGCATGGCCGAGCCTTCCGCGTAGTGCATCCAGTAGCGGTAGCGCAGCGCGTCGGGCGTGCCGACGGCGGGCTTGAAGCGGCCCTCGCCGTAGCGGTCGACGAGGTACTCCAGGATCGCGCCGGATTCGGCGATGACGAGCCCGTCGTCGCTGATCACCGGGGACTTGCCGAGCGGGTGGACGGCGCGCAGCTCGGGCGGCGCGAGCATCGTCTTCGGGTCGCGCTGGTAGTGCTTGATTTCGTAGGGGATCCCGAGCTCTTCAAGCAGCCACAGGACCCGCTGCGAGCGGGAATTGTTGAGGTGGTGGACGGTGAGCATCGGGGGAGTCTAGGGGCGCGGCGGATCGAAGGCTGTCACCCAAGTGCGTTCGGTCCGAACAGAGCCTCGCACTTGGCCGTCCCTGACACCCGATCATTCCGCGTCGGCACGGGACAGCCAAGCTGTCACTCGGCCTCAGACTCGACACGCGTGGCGGGCCCCACGCAGCCTAGCACCAAGGTATCGAGCTTTCTCCGAGTTTCCGGCGGACCGATCAGGCAGATGGACTCTTGCAGCAGGGACTCCGCGGTCAATTGACCAGGAAAACGGCGTTGATCGGTACGGGCCTCCCACTGCGCCCACAACTGAAGGAGACCAGCCTTTTCTCGCTCACTAAGCCTGGAGGGGAAGAACTCATATCGGACCACCATGAATGACCCCATCAGAGATTCTTCGCTCACGCAGGAGCTATCGCTGGTATTGCCGCATCGCGGGCATCGATAGAGGAAGCGAATTTCTTCCACCGTGAGCTCACCGCAGATCTCGCATTCAGTGCCGTCGAGACGGACCACTCGGTCCAGCGGGATCTCATCGAGGAACTCGAATTCATGTCCGTATCCGCGCGAGGGCAACTCGATGCCTTCGACGACGCGGCCCTCGGGATGAAAGACCAGGACTGCTCCAGGCGGCCGGCGACCTTCGTCGCCGATCACCACGGGCGTGCGCAACCTCAAGGCGAGGGAGTGACCGAGAACGGGAGCCGGAAGCAATTCGAAGTTGCCACTCAGGCGGACGAACACCGGAGCCCCGCCGGCGAAATGGGTCGCTTCAAAAGCGACTGCTCTCGCCGCTCCGAGAGAACGGCTCCAGAAGTCCTGTTGAGGCAAGAACCATCCGGGCGACACCTGAAGAAGGTCGGCGAGCGCCGAGACGATCTGCGCATCCGAACGATCGTCGAGGAGATCGAACTCGGCGAAATCAGCGCGCATGAACTGCCCGGATCTGCTCCAACTCGGAGGGGGTATCCACCGGCATTAGGTTCTCCCGCCATTCGACTCAGACAAACGAGGTCACGCAAGACCTGGCACCCAACTCCGCCTGGAGGCGCTCCTTCAGGCGATGTCCTTCACGCTTGAACTCAAGCTCATCAACCTCGGTTGGAAAGCCGGAGGAAAGCGGGTCGTCCATCACCAGCGTTGCGTCGAATGCCAACGCCCAGGTCATCAGGTCCTCACACAGCCTGTCCGAAATGGGCAAGGAGGCCGGATCGATGTTGTCGCCGTCACCCCAGAGGGGAAAGCATTGATAGTCGGCCATCAACTTCAGCTTCTTCGGGAGCATTGAACGTCCTGCCCTTTCTCTTTCAACCGTGCAATTTACCGCCGGTGAGCACGGGGTTCTCCAGCAGCCGCTGCCGATAGCCCTTCTCACGGAGCCTCGGATAGCAGCTCACATCGAGCATCTCTCGAAGGAATTCCTGGTGGACCGACATCTGGCAGGAGAGCTTCATACGGCAGCCTTGAAAGAACCGCAGCAGGCCGGATGGGACAGCGGAGCTGCCTGCTAGGTCCAATCTAGGCCACATGGCTCCACCCCGTCCAAGAATTTCCGGAATAAATCAACCACAGCGTCAGCATCGTCAAAGATAAGACGGTTCAACCAGACATCACCCAATAAGGATGACGAACCGTCCAAGCCTCTTGAGCTGGCATGGACGAAGGCTCTCATATTCCAGGTGACACCGTCATCCCACCCAAATGTCAGCAATGACCGGCCAATCTCGGCTCTGACTTGCAGACTTCGTGAGCGGTCAAGATCACCGTCGGCATCAAATGTCACAACGCCGCCCTTCATCAGTGCGACACGAACCCGTTTACAAACTTCGCTCGAAGTCGGCGACGGCTCATTGCCGCCAGTCCAAAACAGATGGAAATTCTTCATCGTCACAGCTCTAGAAGCCCGGTGCCGGACGCCATCGAACATCGAACGGAAACGCGCGCCGCGCGCGAAAGGCGCAGAACACATCGGCCACCTGATCTGAGCGAAACCATTCATCGGACTGCATCGGAATATGCTGACCGCGCACCACCAGAACAGTTCCGTCGGGAAACACGTGATTACGGACACCCGTCACGCCACGTAGCCGGACCTTGGTCTCGGCATTGAAGTACTCCAGCAGGCAGGTCACGCCACCGCCGAGCACCTGGACGTAATTGCCCTGTTCATCGGTGATCGAGGCAAACGTCGACTTGCCGTAGCTCTTCAATCCCCCGATGGCGCGACGAATTTGAGCGTCATTGGGCGCCGAGATCGGCGCCTTGCTTTCGCATTCGAAGTTCATGCGGATACGAGCTCACCGGCTCGCCAACGAACGTAGGCCCATGCCCGCATCTTCGGCAAATCGCGATGCTGGAACCACGCGAGAAGCGCTTGCGCGCGGCAGATGAAGCAATGCTCCGGAGGCATCCCCGTCTTCAACCAGTTCGGTTCCGCAGATGCGTGATCGCGTTCGCCGATCGTTCACGACCAAGTAGGTGCTGAACACCCTTGGCAATATATGCAGAATGATCCATCCGGATTATCACCAGCTCAGACTAGGTCGCTGATGAGTTGAACTCAAGGCATTCATCCCACGTGAACGTGCCTAGTACGAAAACTTGGTTTTCGCCTTTCCGTCAGGGCCCACCCTAAGTTCAAAGGACTTCCAGGTCCCGCCTGTATGAGCCTTCATCAATCGGTGAAGTTCGACGACGTGGTCTGCGATCCTGTCTTGGGGATCACGCAGGAACTCGCTCTCCTGATTTCCGTCGCGAATGAATTTGAATTTCGTTTCAACAGACCACGCGGCATCCGGATCTTCCAAAGAGAAGATGCACCACATCTCTTCGTACTTACCGCCTGAGCAGGCATTCATTATTTCGACCAAATCATTGAGTATCTTTACCTGCAGTTCAATGCTCATTTTGGAGCCTCATAAGTGAGGATGATCGCTTGCTGTGAATTTCATCTCGACTTCCTAAATCCAGGACCCACATTGAAGCTCCCCTTATCCGACGATTGTTCAACCTTCACGGAGAGCAAGATTTCGAACTCCTCACGCGTCAATTCCTCGCCCGATGAGACGTAGCAGGCGTCGTCGAACACAACATCGCCAAAGTGCTCCAGGACCGAGAACACAACCAATGCCGCGAAAGTGTCCTGTCCACGACTTTCTACGCTGCACGCGAACCGCGCCCCGTGGTGGTCAGTCAGGTCGGTAGGCCATTCGAATACACGGACCCAGCACCATTCATCCTGAGCATTTCCCTGCACGTACGGAACCTCACCTCCGAGCCCATAGCGCTTCTGCGAAAAGCGCGGCGGCGGGATGCCGAAGCGGGCAAATCCACTCGCGATGGCTGCGCGCAGGTCCTCAGCGGTCAAGTCGCGGGGAACGGGGATATGTGAGTCGCGCATCCAAGTCCATATAAATTTGGCGCATCTATCAAAAGCGGCAGCTCGTCGAAGGCAGCGCTTCTATTGGGCTTGGTTCCGCTCTGCAGGTAGGTTATTGCATTTGCGGAAGGTTCACGATCGCGAAGGTTCTCCACACCTTTTACGACGTCTGCAGTCCATCAGATTGTCTCGTTCCAAGAATACCTTCATTTCCCTCACGGTGCGCATCGGTTTCTGGGAGGACGGCGGGCTTGATGTCGAAACTATTGCCCAGGTATTGACTGCCAGATATCAAACTCCGCAAGGAATGGCCATGGATCCGGGTACTCATCGAGAGGCGAAACAGCCAGCAATTTTTCAGCAATCCAGGGGGTGTTCGGCGCCACCTGGAGTCCCCGCCTCCATGCCAACTTTGCAAACAAAGTCGCATATGTATCCATGAAGTCGCGAGCCATTCCGGACTGTTGTTCGTAACGGCTTCGACGAGCTTTTGGCGCGACTTTCTCCATCAACACGCGCTCGGCTTCATCCTTCTTCTGATTTGCCAAAGCCAAATAAAATTCGTGATCGATCAAATATGAACGATCCCTTGTTATTTGGTCCGACATGGCCAATATCCTCCGTGAACGATCGGCCAGCTCGTTCCACCGACCATTCAACGCCAAGAACGACTGGTAGCGGTAAAAATAGAACGATTTAGGATTATCAATTTCAGGAAGATGATGGGAATAGGGACTATCGAACCGGCAATACCAATCAATCAACTCCTCATTGTCACTGAGCGTCGGCCACAGCAAATCTTCGACGAGATACATCTCGCCCGGAAGCAAGAATGAACGGAGTATCTGCAACTTTGCCGCTGTTGACGCCCACCTTTTTCCCTCAGCGACATTGTTTTTGCGAAAGAACGCCAACGTGGAATAGGCCTGACTAGTCCTGATCAAGGTAGCGAGCGACCCTTCGCGAGAGCCCTTGTTCATTGACAGGTTCTCGATCGCCCCGGGGATTGCGGGAGCGTTGGCCCATCCGCTGACGTGAGAAATCCCTCTCGCCAGGCTTTCGCTATAAACAGCAGTCGTCGTCACTGGGGCTAATCCGAGCTTTTCCTTGGAGACCAGTCAGCCCAATCGCCATCAAAACGCTGCCAGATATCAAAACTCTCCAAAAATGGCCACCGATCCTCATATTTTTCCAAAGGTGCGATCGGGAGCCAGTCACGAGGCACCCAAGGCGAATCGATCTCTACCTCATACCCATGCCGCCAAGCAATCTTTGAATAAATCGTAGAATGAGTGGCGATAAGATTCTGGGTCAAACCAAAAGCGACTCCGAAGTTTCGATGAGGTACCATTTTAGGGCCTGTCAACTGATTAAGCGCAATCTCCATACTCCGCTTACCCCCCTCTGCCAAGGCAAGATAAAAGCGATGATCAACGAGATACTCGTCGCCCTCTAAAGTTTCTGGCAATGAAAGTATTCGCTCGCACCTACGATGTAGCTCCTCCCACTCCCCTTTTAGCGCCAGCATTACCTGATAGCTATGAAATGTCACCGACGACGGATCATTCATACTTATGGCCTCATCACCTCGCTCTCCATCCCGAATGAAGAACGAAACACGGTTCTGGGCATACCAGTTCACCATTTCCTCATTATCAGAAATCAAAGCATAAAGATGCTCATATGCCGGAAACCACGTCCAAGGCTTGAGCTGGAATAGCAGACGCCGCACCTTGGCCGCGATGTAGGCCCATTGCTTGTGGCTTTGCAGATCCCTACGCTTGAACCAGCTCATCAGACATTGGGCTTCTGCATGCATGAGCACACTTCCGAGGCAGCCTTCCCGTGATCCGATGCCAGCATTCAAATATTCAATCGCCCGATCAGCCATTCGCTCACCGACATGCTTTATTCCTCGCTCAATGCTCTCGGCATATTTCATTTTGCGGAGTCGACGGAGGCGCTGTTACTGCCAGGGCGGCAGGTCAACTGAGGTTAATCGCGACCATTAAAACTGGCTGGCCACTGCGAATGTTTCGGAGCAATCCAGAGTTCAGGAGAGTCCGGAAACCGTTCAAATTCTTTATCAACGCGAAGCACGAATTGGCCAAGAGGCAAGGCACAATACGGTTCGTTGAAGAGATGGCCCCAGATTTGCCTCTGAAAAACAGCGATATTTTCTGAGTGCTCTATCAGGTCGCCAGTTGACCTCCATCGGTCATCGATCCTAGGAAGCCAGTAGCCACTGAAGGGAATATTCTGCGCAATACAGACCCGTGCAGCCTCCTGCCTCAGATTGCGCCCTACGATGCTCCAATGACTGACCTGCGGCACGAGCCACTTCTCGATGGCAAATCTTGCTTGTTGGTCGTCCCGCAGGTCTAACGCAAACAACTCATCGCAGTATCCATAGTGTTCCGCTTCTTCGACAAAGAACGGCAACATGAGCAACTCGGCGTGGTGAAAAGAGATTTCTTCCAAGATGCGATCCGCTCCTTTACTCTGCCCGCGACTAGCCTATTACCGACCCATTTCTTCAATGGCTCAGCACAGCCCACCCTTTCAGGCAACAACCGAGCATTAGTTTCTTGAAACGCATTCATGAGCGCGAGCCCAATCTCCCAGTCGGCACTTTCAAGTTTCGAGATGACAGAAATTCGGATATGAGACTTCATTAGCAACGCATCGACCTAAGGAAGTTTCGGCTCGTCATTCACGCGAAACACAGCCGGCGCGAAGATTTTCCTCAGCTGTTCTCGTCGACTGGAGAAGTCTCTAAAATTGTCGATAACATCAAATATATTGCTTGTCAATTGCAACATCACACCCTTTTCGCCGATCGTCGTGGCGAAGCCAGCCGAAGTCAGGGCGGGAACATCGAGCAAACTTTGCAAATCGTGACCAAAATAGTTCAACCAGCTAAGATTTGCCAAGCCTTTCCTTTTGAGATTGATCGGCGGCAATCCGGTGAGATGGTCATCAAAGCCAAATGATTCCACGGAGCTCGCCGAGAAATTCTTGGAATCTTGCTCCGCCGCGCCAACAATGTGAAGCGTGGCATAGACGGGATTGAGTACACCGCACAGTGCCGTGAAAAGGTCGGACCAAGCGACCTTTCGATCAGGATCAGCACGAACAATCAACCAAGTTGGACGGACGTCTCCGAACTTGTTGCGAAATCGATGCATCACGTGTCCCGTGGATTTGATGGCCCGGGACCGCTTCCACATAAAGCTATCGGCATTTCCCTCGATACCGCCGCGACTGACATCATCAAGCCTTGCCCAATATGGGGCGCACTCTTCAATGCTTGAGATAGCCGTTTTCAACGGCTCACTATTTCCAACTTTCTCCGGCATCAGTCGATGGTCTGCGCTGCAAAGCGCCTCCAGCACAGCACGTCCCACACTCCAGTCGCTTGTCTCAATACTCGGAATGAACGAGAGGTTCACATACGGCTCGAACGATTTCTTCATTTTGGTCTTTCTGTGAGCAGCTTGGGGGGCGCCTTGGTTGCGGGATCATACACGTAGACATAACCGCCAGCGTTCTTGATCTCATCCCAAAGCTTCTCAGAAATGACTTTGGTTCTCGGACTAACGATCAGTTCGTAGGTTGCACCGTCCGAATCCGCAATCTTCAGTTGCGCTCTGAACTGATCGGAATTTGATATCTCAATTTCGTTCTTGAACTCCACGATTTTTGTGGGCTGCCCTTTGGCGTCATAGATGGTTCTTACAATTTTTCCATCGCCAATATCAATATCCCTAGCGTTGTGTTTCTATCTAATTGCAGATCCTTCGTGGCGGCATTCTGAAACTCAATCCCTGCCTTGTAGTTTTCTGCGATTTGTGCGGCGGAGTCATTCTTCTTAATCCACTCAATGCCACTCTTTTCGTCAGTGCGGGCAACAGTCTTCTGAATGCCGGTCACCTCGTCGACAGTGAAGTATTCACCTCCTGGCCGCTGAAATACCGGTCGACCGTCTTCCGTCGTGCCCGCCTTTGTCAGTACACCGCCGTTCGGGCCAATGTAGGAGCCGTCAGGCTTTGCCAAATATCCCGCCGGAGTATTATCTATCGGTGGAGCCAATTCCGAAGAACCGGCCTTTCCTGGGAGCGTGGCGGTTACTGGAGCGTTCCCCCCGCAGCATGCAGTGTTATGGACCAGAGTTGCGAGATGCCCAACATGATATGTATGGTGTTCGTGCACCTCGATATTAAAGACATCTCGTACTTCTTCTGTTCGTCCGACATATGCAATTTTCAGTCGCCGCCCATGTATGTCTTGCAGGATCGCATCGACTGACAGGTCTGCCGCCTGAATCCACCCCGCTTCTCCTTCTCTATTTTCCACCCAGAACGGGTGCTCGGCGGTACTGAGCAGATGTTCCTCGCCGGCCTCGCCACGGATGACAATCCTATATACGGGCTGGCTTGCAGTCGACTGTGTTCCGACGATCTCTCGAAGGCCTGATTCAAGCGTTATCTCGTCGCGAGAGAACACCATATCACCTTGACGCAATTCTTCGATGGGACGCAGCCCGTCCTTGGTGGCGACAAGTGTCCCCGCTACAAAGCAACTGATGCCACTAACGCAAGCACCGGGAGTCGCAACAGCCAAGCCGTTCTCTGACGAGAGAATAGGCGGAATCTCAACGACATCAGGCAAGTCGATTGATTTCAGTTCATTGAATTTGATCGCTTCGACAGACGTCTTTGGAGCCTCCAATTGTTTCGTACTTTCGACAATCCTGACCGGATCGACAGTCTTCACAATTGATTCAGCCGCCTTCGAATCGCCTGTTGCTTTCGAGCCGCCCGCAGTTATCGACTCTGGCATAGTCGTCGTGGAGCCTGCTTTCCCTGTCGCCCGAACCTCCGCTAGCTTGATGGCACCTCTTGCTGTCAAACCCAACAATCCCATCGACAGAAGATCTTTGCCCGTCTGAATGTTGACGAGCTTCTGTCTTTCTTCATATATTTTCAACTCTTCCGACGTCGGATTATCCGGCTTCAGATTAATTCCACGCGTTTCCCAATACAGATCCCGATACTCAGCTTTATTATTCAACTGAAGATTGACCTTCACATCGTGAAAGTCACTTGGGGTGGCGACAAACAGCTTCTGCGTTTTCCCGCTCTCGTCGACGTACGTACTCTTGGCGTTAGCCAAGATATATTTCTTCGCGGCGTCATATTCTTGAGACTCTTGCGTATTGGATGTCCCTCGAACAAACAACCCATTCGACCGGTTGTACTCGTTATCAACATTGGCTTCACCAGCCGCATTCAAGTAATAAGCGGCCTCTGCCTCCGTGATTGGCCGGCCCAGTTCTTGCGAAAGAGATTTTGCGAATGCAGCTTGATTCTTTTTAATCCACTGCAGCTCGCTCAGATGAAGCTGGCGATTGTTGTAATCCTCATTCAGACCAGCCGCGGCGCCATCAAAGCCGCCACCTGCCAATGCACCGATACCTGTGGCCAACGCTCCGCTGGCGAGCTTTGACAGTGCTGTCGCCCAATCGTTGTTTCCCTTCTTATCCGGCCCAAGTCCCGCTTCTTTGAGCGACTGCTCCATCGAAGTCTGGAGCTTCTCCAACTGGCCTGCAGCGGCGGCGCTGCCTGCCGCGCCAAGAGCACCGCCCAGGTCTCCAGTGAGCGCCCCCACGACCGAGTGCATCGCGACCCGATACGCACCGCCTTCATCCCACTTCTTGGCTTCCGCCTCGAGTGTCTTGGCGGTCTCCGAGTCCCCCGCGTTTGCCGCAACGGCAGACTGCTTCCGCAGGTCTTTGGCCTTGTCTCCCGCAAACGAGCCCACCTCCTTAGACGCCTGCGCCCCGAACTCCGCCACGATCTGCGCGTTGAGCTTCGCCTGCTGCGCCAGTTCCTGCCCGTTCCAACCCTGCGCCAGCTTGCCCGCCGTCGCATCGTTGGTCGCGCCGCGGTCCAGCTTGTCGAGCGCCGTCTGGCTCGCCGCATCGCCACTGGTAATCGTCGTATTGCCCGCGCTGATCGTGCTGCGCGTGGTGCTGCGGTCGTCGTCGCTGTCCTTGAACGCGCCGGCCATGCCGCCGCCAGTCCCCGCGCTCACCATCACGGCGCTCGCCTTGAACTGACT
>SEFA01000085.1 GCA_004210455.1 Rubrivivax sp.
AAGCCGATCGCGGGGAACTTCGCGTTCGTGCTCTTCGCCGCCGGCATCGTGGGCACGGGCTTCCTGGCGCTGCCGGTGCTCGCGGGGTCGGCGGCCTATGCCGTCGCCACGCTCGCCGGCGTGCGGCGCGGGCTCGACCGTCCGGCGCATTCCGCCAAGGCGTTCTACGCGATCCTCAGCGGCGCCATGCTGATCGGCCTCGCGGTCAGCCTGTCCGGATTCAATCCCATCAAGGCCCTGGTCTGGTCGGCGGTCGTGAATGCCGTGATCTCCGTGCCCATCATGGTCGCGGTGATGGTGGCGGCCTCGCATCGCAGGATCGTCGGGGAGCTGCGCCTGCCGCCGCTGTGGCGCGTGCTCGGTTGGCTGGCGACCGCGGCGATGGCGGCGGCCACGATCGCGATGATCGTGCTGCAGACTTCCAGCACGTTCTGGGGCAGTCGCTAGACTGGCCCGATGACCGCACCCGCCCCCCTCCACGACGACTGGTCCCTGCGCATCGACGACGTCTGGCGTCGCGCGCCGGATCTCACCGGCTCGCAGATCGTCGACGAGGTGGACGCGCTCGCCGCTGAACGTCCCGACGGCGACGCGCGCGCCCTCTTCGAACGCGCCTGCGCGCGCGACACGGCGGGCCTCGAGGCCGAGGCCGAGACGCTCTATCGCGCCGCGCTCGACAGCGGCCGCCTCGACCCCTACCGCCGCACGCGCGCGGTCATCCAGCTCGCCAGCACGCTGCGCTGGTTGAAGCGTCTCGACGAAAGCGAGGCCCTGCTCCTGGGCGAGCTCGCACATCACATGCAGCCGGGCCACGACCGGCCGCTGCATGACGAGGCACGATCCATCCTGGCGCTCACCTATGCGGCGCAAGGGCGCGGCAACGAGGCGGCCGGGCTGGCGCTGGCCGTGCTCGCGCCACGACTGTCGCGCTACAACCGTTCGACGCTGGCCTGCGCCAGGCAACTCGCCGGCGAGGTCTGGGACGACGACGGCGTGGTCGCGCCGGGCACGCCGGGCGTCGAACTGGTCGAGGGCCGTTTCGTCCTGCGTCCGTACCGGCCCGCCGATCTGCCGGACTTCGTCGCCGCGGTCCGCGAGTCGCATGCCGCCATCGGACGATGGATGAAATGGGCGCACGCGGGCTTCTCAGCCGCCGAGGGCGCCGAATGGCTGGACCACTGCGCGCGCGGCTGGCAGAGCGGCACCAGCTACGAGTTCGGCATCTTCGACCGCGAGACCGGCGCATACGTCGGCGGCGGCGGGCTCAATTCGTTGCATGCGGTGCACCCGTTCTGCAACCTCGGGTACTGGGTGCGGTCGTCCTGGCAGGGCCAGGGCGCGGCCAGCTCCGCGGTGCGCGCGCTCAGCCGGCATGCGTTCGACAAGCTTCAGCTGATGCGCGTGGAGATCGTGGTGGCGGACGGCAACGAGGCCAGTCTCGCGGTGGCGCGCCGCAGCGGCGCGCACTACGAGGGCCTGCTGCGCCATCGCATCCGGGGCGTGGACGGCAAGCCGTGGGATGCGCACATGTTTTCGATAACACCGCCGAGGTGACCGAACAAGCCGGCCGGACCGACTCCATCGACAGGACGATCGGACTGGGGATATCGCCCGACGCCCTCAACTGACAGACTCTTCTACCGTGTCGAAAGGGGCTGGCGATGAGTGCGCATGGACTTCTGGATCAACTGCTGAGATCGGGCCGGGACTTGCTTCAGGGTGGCGGCGCCGGCGTTCCGGGCCGTAGCGGCTCTGGCGGACTTGGCGGCCTGGGTGGGCTGGGCAACCTCGGGAATCTCGGCAACCTGGGCGGTCTCGGCAAGCTCGGGGCGGGTGCCGGCGTGGTCGGGGTGCTGGGTTCCCTGCTCGGCAGCAAGCGCGGGCGCAGCTACGGCGGCAAGGCGCTGAAATACGGCAGCATCGCCGCGCTTGGGTTGATGGCGTACAAGGCCTACACGGCCTGGCAGGCGCAGCAGCAGGCGCAGGGGCAAGCCCCCGGACAGGCGCCGACGCCGGCGCCGGGCTTCACGCCCTCCTCTCAAGCGCATCTGACTGCGGAACCGCGCACCTTGGATCGCGTGCCGCAGGACGAGGCCGAGGAGCACAGCCGCGCCGTGCTGCTGGCGATGATCGCCGCGGCCAAGGCCGACGGCCATCTGGACGACCGCGAGCGCGAGTTGATCGAGCAGGCGCTCAGCCGCGTCGAGGACGATCCCGAGCTGCGCCGCTGGCAGGAGGACGTCCTTCGCCGCCCGCTGGATCCGGCCGCGGTGGCGCAAGCCGCCACGACGCCCGAGATCGCCTCCGAGATGTACCTCGCGAGCCTGCTGATGGTCGATGAGACCAGCTTCATGGAGCGCGCCTACCTCGACGAACTGGCCCGCCAGCTGAAGCTGCCGGACGGCCTCAAGGCGCAGCTCGAGGCGCAGGCGCTCGCGCAGGGCTGACGGCGGCAGACGCGGGTTAAGCCCCTGGGCGGCGACCGGGGCTGCCGACGAGAATCCACCGCTCTCACCGGCTCACTCGTCGCCTCGCATGAAACGTCGCCTGATCTGCCTGGCGCTCGCGCTGATCACCACCGCCTGCGCCAACATCCCGCCGAGCTACAAGTTCGATCCTTCGGCCTCCGAGGGATTGATCATCGGCAGCATCACCTATGACAGCACGTTCGGCCTGTATGCGCTGAAGCTGACGCCGCCGCCGTCCGTGACCGAGCCCAAGGTCGATGTGGGCTACAGCATGTGGCCGCCCTTGTCGCCCATGTATGACGACCAGTTGAAGGCGAAAGGCGGCACCTTCGCCGTGTCGGTCCCTGCCGGCGTGTACAGGATCCGCGGTTGGAAGATCGAGCAGGGTTACCGCGTCCGGGAGTCGTCCGCGCCCATCGATCTCGAATTCACCGTCGAAGCGGGCAAGGCCATCTACCTCGGCAATCTGCATTTTTCGCGGAAACAGGAAGCCTCGCTGCGCGACCGGTCGGAGCGGGACCTGCCCGTGCTGCAGGCCAAGTACGCCGTGCTGAAGACCGCGCCGCTCACCTCGTCGATCGAGGCGGGCGTCGATCTGCAGGACGTGGGCGGACGGTTCCGGCAACATTGGGATCCGGTCTACATCCGGATCCCGACGACTCGCTGAAGCGTGCGGCTCAGCGCGCCGGATTGGCGTTGACGATGCCCTTGAAATCGTAGGGCACGACGATCGTCTGCACCTTGCCGGCGGCCACCCCTTCGGCGATCTTGAGCTGAGCCTGGGCGTTCATGTATTCGATCGCCTTGCTGTTGGTGTTCAGCGCGGCGATCCGCTCGGCTTCCTTCTTGGCCGTCTCGACCTCGATCTCCTTGGCTCGCAGCGCGTTCTGCGCCGTCACCACGGCGTTGGCCGACGCGATGATGTCGTCCGCCGGCATCACCGTGCGGACCTGCACCAGCGACACCGACAACGCCGTCCCCAGCCCTTCCGAGGCCAGCGTCTCCGTCACGATGCGCTTGATCTCGGCCTCGATCTTCTGGCGGTTGTCGGCGACGGACAGGGCCTTGTACTCACGCACCGCCTTGTAGGCGGCGTTGTTGGCCACCGTCGTCATGTAGCCGTGCATCAGGATCCAGTCGCGGTCGTCCCGGCTGAACGCATGGAAGGTGCGGCTCTTGGTGGTCCACAGGTCCGACACCGCCGCCGGATTGATCGAGTAGACCAGCGTCATGTCGAAGTCTTTCAGCGTGCTGTTGTCGGACGTCAGCGGCTGCTTGTTTTCGAGCAGGACCGCGATGTCGCGCACCGGGAAGGTCAGCACGTCGCCGAACAGCGTCTGGTTGAAGCTGCCGGGCAGCAGCTCGGCGCCACTGATCTGCTTGTCGACGCCGACGCGCAGGCCCACTTCGCCGGTCTCGATGCGGGTGCAGCCCGCGAGCAGCGCCGCGATGGCGATCACGCCGAGCGACAGGCGCGACGAACGCTGCGAACGCTGCGAACGCTGCGAACGCGACGACGAACGCGCGTGGATGTTGGTGTTCATTTTCTTTTCCTCAGAACAGATAGATGGTGAGCGCCGCGAGCCCCAGCGCGAGCACCGCGCCGCCGACGGCCCAACGAGCGAATTGCAGCCACGCGATCGCCTGTCTACGGGACAGCGAGCGCAGCCACATCACCAGGCCCAGACAGGCCAGCCACAACACGATGAGCACCAACCAGGCGCGAATGAGAGCCATGCTTTTCTCCTCGGTGCGGATTGTGGGGCGATGCGCTGGCGCGATTCGCGAGCCTGATGGGGGCCACCCCTCCGGGGGATACCGCCGCGTTGGCGCGCCGCAACGCATTCGTCGCGTTGCAGACGAATCGCACTTGCGCGACTGGTCTTCGCTCAGCATCATCCGCGTCCACTGCTGAAGGCGCCCACGACAGCGCCCGCATGACGGAGATCCCTCTTATGTCCTCCCTGTTCATCTCGACGATCGACTGAACACGGTTCCCGAGCCCCGGCTGAACCGTGTCTGTTCACAGATACGGCCTCAGACCGCGCGGCTCAAGCAGAGCCCCGCCGCCATCGAGCCGGGGCTTTTGCTTTTCGGAAACCGAATGAGTGCACAACTCCGTTCCCGCGCCCTCCAGGAGGGGCGGGTCAAGGCCCTGCGCCGCATGAAACAAGCCATGACGCTGGTGCTCGAGACGAGCCCCGGTGCGCGCGACCCCGTGGCGCGCGCGATGGCCCAGCGTGGACTGCGCGGCGCAGGCCAACACATCCAGAGCCGCGGCGCGCAACGCCGCGCCGATCGCGTGGCGCTGCAGGCGCTGCTGCGACGAGAGGAATGGGATGAATGAATCCGACGACCTGCGCGCGCAGCTGGCGCAACGACACCAGCAGCTGCAATCCGTCGCCGTCCAGCTCAAGACCGAGCTGTTCGGCATCGACGCCATCATCGACCGCGTCATCGACTCCGTGCGCGCGTGGTACGTGCTGCCCGAGCTCGTCTCGCGGCCCGTCATCGTCTGTCTCTGGGGCCTGACGGGCACCGGCAAGACGCAGCTGGTGCGCCGCCTGACGCAGCTGCTGGGCTTCTACGACCGCTTCGTGGAAGTGCAGATGGACGGCTTCTCCAACGGCGCGGGCATGCGCGGCGCGCAGAGCATCTCCGGCATGCTGGGACGGTCCGGCATCCGCGAGGGCGAGGCGGGCATCCTCGCGCTCGACGAGTTCCAACGCTTCCGCACGATCAGCGTCAAGCGCGACGAGCTGCGCGTCGAGCGCTACCAGGACGTGTGGGCGCTGCTCTCCGACGGCAAGCTACCGCCGGCGCTCTCGCTGCTGGGCGACATCGAATCGTCCATCGCCGAGGCGGCCTTCGACGCCGAGCGCGCCGATGCCGACGAGGCCAAGCTGCGTTTCAAGCTGCGCAGCTGGGAGGCGCAGGAACTGCAGCGCACGCTCAAGCTCGACGAGCCGCTGCTGGAGATCATGGCCTGGACGCCGGACCAGGTGCAGTCGCACCTGCGCGAGTTCCGCGACGGCCAGCAGCAGTGGGAGACCGACTACAGCCGGCTGCTGATCTTCGTCTGCGGCAACCTCGACGAGATGTACGAGGACCTCGCCACCAGCGTGGACGACTGCGACAGCGATGCCGACACCTTCCACGCGGTGACCGGCAAGCTCAGCGTCATCGACGTCAAGCAGGCGCTGAACAAGCGTTTCAAGCCGGAGCAGGTCGCGCGGCTGGGCAACGAGCACGTGGTCTATCCCTCGCTGTCGCGCCGCGCGTACGAGCGGCTGATCGAACAGGGCTGCGACCGCTACGCCCATGAGACGGAGGCGCGTTGCGGGCTACGCTTCGAGCTGGCCGTCAGCGTGCGCGAGCAGATCTACGCCAACGCCGTGTTCCCGGCGCAGGGCACGCGGCCGCTGTTCTCCTCGCTGCACGCGATCCTGGGCGCGGGGCTGGCCAAGGCGGCGCTGTGGGCGATCGAGCGCGGCGCGGCGGCTGGCGACGCCGTGAGGCTCACCGCCGATGGCCGCTGCCTGCTCGCGCACTGGCGGGACGAATCGCACGCCATCGCCGCGCCGTTCGAGATCAGCCGCCTGCGCCAGCGCAGCAACCCGGACTTCCGCGCGCTGCTGGCGGTGCACGAGGCCGGCCACGGGCTGGTGCATGCGCTGCTGTTCGGCCGGGCGCCGCGCGAGATCAAGATCAACGTCGCGAGCTTCGAAGGCGGCTACAACGCCTACACCTCGCGCAAGGTCTGGTCGCGGCGCAACCTGCTCGACAGCATCTGCACCAGTCTCGCAGGCCGCGCGGCGGAGCTGCTCGTGTTCGGGCCTGACATGAGTTCCAGCGGCGCCGAGAGCGACCTGCGCAAGGCCACCGAAAAAGCGGCGCGCATGCTGCGTCACCTCGGCCACGGCCCGCGCATCGGCCGCAGCGACGTGTGCACGTCGAGCGAGGACAACCTCTGCACCGACGTGGAAGCGAGCAACGCGCCGATCGAGACGCTGCTGCAGGCTGAGCATGCGCGGTCGACGGGTTTGATAGAGGCTCACCGAGCTGCGCTGCTGGCGCTGGTGGACGAACTGATCGCCGAGGGCCAGGTCACGCCAGCGCGGTTCGCCGCGGTGACGGGTCTGCCGGTGGGAAGGCCGGAGGAGACGCTGGATCCCTATGCGGAACGGCTGGCGACGTTCCGGACCGCGGCCTGGTCACGAGCGCGACGACATCCGTCTGAGGTACAACTCGACCAAGCCACCGCTACCCTTCCACTGCCTGCGCCGCCCCCTGAGCGGCTCCCTGATCCGCTTTTGAGGTGAGACGACATGGCCATGACGCTATACGCTGGCGAGCATCGCGCCCACATCGAGCGGAAGGACGAGTACCTGTTGCAGTTGGCGGAAGCGGAGAGCACGCGCTACCCGCAGCTCAGCTCGCTGTGGCGGGCGTTCTACGACAGCCCTCGCCTGTCATCGCGACAGGCGCTCCAACTGGTTCATGAGCTCCTGGTGCTGATGACCGCTGCCGAGGGCTCGCTCGATCCCGCGCAGTTGCGACGCGGCCTGCGCCTGGCCGCTTTCTTCAGCGCGGCCTCGCGAGAGGACCTGGAGATCAGGACGGCGAGCGACTGAGCCGCAGCGAGTGCCGACGATGGTCGGCGTGTGCCGCCTCACACCGGATTCAGGCCCAGCCCTTGGCGCGGGCTTCTTCGAGCTCGCGCCGCTTGCGGATCTGCGCGAGGTTGGCGGCCTCGATTCATCCCTTGGACGCGTCTGGCGAACGCCTCCGGCCCAGCCATCGCCAGGTCGGCGGCTTACGCGTCGGACAACTCGCGCAGGATGCGGCCCGGGCGGATCAACGGGTCCCTTGCTTGGCCATGCGGGAGATCATGCAATTGGCGTTGCGACATCCGGCCACTCATACGCGACGCAATATTTATCTGTTCTGCTTAGGATTCATGCTCAAACGAAATTTATCACTCGAGCTCTGTTTACCAGTTTTCCCGGGGCAACTCTTGGCGGCTTATTGACCCAGTCTTGCTACTGCCGTTTGTAGATCCGCCCAGCGTTTTCGAAGAGCAGCTTCGCTTGCAGGATCACTCACCCCTTTGAACAGGAATGCCCGTTGGTCCTTCGCTCCAAACATGCGCTCCTCAGGGAAGCGATTGAGATCTGAGACGCAGGCGGAGAAATCATTACATTGGAAGTTCTCCTGTGCCACCTGCTCACAATCGCCGCGTGCGTTGCACGCCCGTATTTGGATCGCGAGCTTCAACATCGCGACGTCTACCGTAGGGGGCAATTCTGTGGAAGGCTGTATGCCAAGGGCTGGCATTGTCGATGCGGTCACAAGTGTCGACGAGGCGTAGTCAAGCAATTGAATCGAGTCGGTGTCGAGTACCTTCTGCAAAAGCTTTTCGCGTTGCTCTTTATCTTTAATGGGCGAGGCCCCCAACAATTGCAGTTCCTTCGCCAATTCTCCGAACCCTGCATCATCCTTGATGTCATAGGTGTCGCGGGTTGGTAGATCGCGCACTCCTGCGCAATGCTGCTCCAAGTTGCTTGCAGACTTTTGTGCCCATTCTGGCAGCTTGTCTGGATGCTGATACTTCGCAATCTGATACTCGGGGCCCTTGTATGCACACCTATGCCAAGCTTGCTTTGCAACTATCGCATCGACTAGGCGACCGCTTGTCGCGGCGCGTTGTAACAGGATCCGAATGTCAGTTTGCCGGAAGCTTTTAAATGCCTCATCCCATTCCTTTGCAGCAGGCGATGCTGCAACTCCTGTAACTACTGCTACTGGTGGCGATGAGGCTGCCGGTTGTATAGCTGTGTCGTTTATAGGAAGTCTTGCCCGCGTACTGCTCGCAGGCGATAAAACGTGAGTCTGCGATTCTTCAGCCGAATAACTTGTCCATGCAAAAACAGCCAAGCAAACGATGACTATTGCAGAGCCGATAAGGATGGACAAGTTACGAGTTTTCATAAGTTCTTAAGCCGGGCACTGAGCGGTACCACTGCCGATCGTAATCAATCCCGTGCCGTGACGATTTTGCGGCACGTATCGCCAACCTTGCCGCCAAGCTCGGACCTCCTTATCGCAAAGATCTGGGTGTCAGTGAATCTGGATTTCTTCATGTAGAGGCTCCATGAAGTTGCATTCTCTACTTCCAGCTGGATCAAGATTTCGAGGAGGCTTCAAGACCCGATGTATTGCTGCAAAGGGTTGACAAAAAAGAAAATACGACGCGACAGCTGTTCCGCCCCTGGGGGGAAATCCTAGCGGCCCCCTCAACCGTCCAGACGCACGCTCAACTTGTTGTTGCTGTAGCTGGGCGTGACCTTGCTGAATCCGTCGACGGTCAGCGTGCCGTAGCGGCCCGCCAGCCGCCCCGAGGTGGAGATCAGCTCGATCGTGTCGCCGGCCTTGGGCGCGAAGCCTGAAGCGAACTTCACCGTCAGCGTGGCGCCCGATTCGATGGCGACGTCGCCGGTCACGACCAGCTTGCCCGCGCCGTTCGCGCCGGCCTGCACCTGCAGACCGGCCGCGCTGCGCTGGCTGAAGCGACCCGCGATGCCCAGCGGCGCGGCCGCCTTGCTGGCGAGCGTGCCGCCGGCCAGGTAGACGTCGCCCTTGCCCAGCGCCGTGGCGCTTTCGGCGGACAGCGTGCCGGCGTCGAGCTGCGTGCCGCCGCTGTAGACGTTCACGCCCGACAGGCGCAGCGTGCCGCTGCCCTGCTTGGTGAGCTTGCCCGCGCCGGCGATGTTGTTGCGCCAGGCGTCGGCCACGTGGAAGCCGCCCTTGGACGCGTCCATCACGACCACCACGTCGCCGTTGAACGCGCCGAAGCCGTCGGCCGCGGCGAACAGGTTCAGACGGCCCCAGCCTTCCGCGTCATCCACCAGCGGCGAGCCCGACGGCAGCGCCGTGGTCTTCAGCACGACGCGGCGTTGCGCCGCGTCCAGGTACGGCAGGCGCGTCTCCAGCAGCACCTCGGCGCCCTTGGGCACGACGGCCGCCTTCGTCGCGTCGCCGACCATGGGCAGGCCGAAGGTCAGGCGACGCATCACGTCGGCCCGCACGGCCGTCGCATCGGTGAAGCGATCGTTGGCGGTCGTGCCCGCATGGGCATAGGCATTCATCGCTTCGGCAGTGGTCACGCCGGCCGCCGTCTGCATCACCGACTGCGCCTGCTGATACGCGACCGTCTTGAGGTCGCCCTTGTTGGCGCCGGTCGCGATCGCCGCCGCCACCGAGGCCTGCGCCTGGATGCGCCCACCGATGACATCCAGCGGCGAATGCATGCCCGCGAGGATGCGGTTCTCGCCCATCTCCAGCGCGCGGGCGACCATCTCCTGATAACGCTGGGGCACCAGGTACGCGATGGCGAGAGCCTTGCGCACGCCTTCGGCGGTGTGTCCGCTGATGAAGCCGCCGTCCGTCGCCGGCGTGCTGCTGCGCGCCGGCATCAGCGCTGGCACGACCACGACGCTGCTGCTCCAGCGCCACGGACGGGCGTACTTGTAGAAGCGCTTGGCGGGTTCCGTGGACGCGTTCTCGCCGACGTTGCCGATGAAGTCCACCGCCTTGCCCAGCGTCGCATTGGTCGCGCTGCCGTTGCCGATGTCGGAGCCGCCGTCGTTGTAGAGCACGGTCGTGGCATCGGCGGGGACGCCGGTGATGGTGGTGCTCATGCCCGACGACGTGCGCCAGGCCGCGGTCAGCGGGCCCAGGCCGTCGCTGATGCTCATGCCCTTGCCACGGCGGTCGTCGAGGTAGGCGGCGAGCGACTGGGCCTCGGTGCGCTTGGTGGTGGCGTCGACCACGTACTGGATGTTGGCGTTGTGCACGGCGGTGTTGAGCACCTTGCCGTCGGTGGCGTCGCCGGGGATGCCGGTCCAGGTCGAGGCGATCACGGCAGGGAAGCTGCCGTTCGCGGGCGCGGCGGCGCCAGCGTCCACGAGGGCCGTGCTCGGCTGCCACAGCGACAGCATGCCGCCGACGACGCGCACACCGGCGTTCGTGTCCAGCGTGGCGTAGCGCGCGTCGCCGCGCTGGTTGGTGGCCGCGAAGTCCACGAAGGGCAGCACCTTGGTCTCATCCTGCACCGGGGCCGTCTCGGCGGCGCCCACGCCCTTGGGCGCTTCGGGCAGGACGGCGACGCTCAAGTCGGCGTCATCCGACCCGCCGCCGCATCCGGCCATCAGGAAACCCGTCAGCAGCGCGAGGGACAGGGGGCGCAGGGCGAAGGGGAAGCGGTCGGAAGCAGACATGTCTCGAGTGCCGGTAGAGGAAAACGCGGCACTCTAGGGACAGGGTGTGTCGTGGGCGTGACGGGTGTCATCGCCTATCGCCCTTCCCCTTGGCCCGAGATCCCAGTCGCGATCGCGATCGCGATCGCGGTCACGGTCGCGGTCACGGTCGCGGATCAGCCTGGGAACCGCCCGCCGATTTCCCGCATCAACGCCGTCGCCGTTCCAGTGAGTCCGCGCGACACCGCGCCGTCCCACGCCGCATCGAACGCCCCCGATGGCCCGATCGCCGTCAGCGCCAGCGCCATCTGTGCGTCGCTGTCGAAGACCGGCACGGCCAGCGCGCTGACGCCTTCGACGATGCCGCCCACCGAGCGGTGCATCACCCGGCCTCGGATGTCATCCAAGGTCGCTGAAAACGCGGCCCACGTCGGCAGCTCGCGCGGGCTGTCGTGCGGCCCCACGCGCGCCAGGTCCGCAGGTCCCTTGCGGCGTGCTTCCGCCAGCATCGCCTTGATCTCGGACTCCGGCCGGTAGGCCGCGAACAGCGGCCCCGACGCCGTGTCCGACAAGGACACCACCGTCCCGTGCCGCATCGTCACGTGCACCGCCGCCGGCGACGCCGCCGTGCGCACGATCGTCGCGCCCTGCGAGCCCCACACCGCGATCGCCACCGTGTGGCCGATCTCTTCGGCCAGCGCCTCCAGACGCGCCGTCGCCAGCCGGATCGGATCGATCTGCCGCATGCCGATCAGGCCCATCTCCATCGCCAGCGGCCCCAGGCCGTAATACCCCGTCGCCGGGTCCTGCCGCATCAGGCCGAGCTTGCAGAAGCTCACGAGATACGGATGCGCCTTCGCCGGGCTCATCTCCGCCGCCTGCGACAGCGCCTTCAGCGGCAGCGGCTGGCCTCGCGCCGCCGCCGCCTTCAGCAGCCGGCCGCCCACCTCGATGCTCTGGATGCCGCGCCGGTCCTCGCGATCATCCCGGTCCTCCCGGCCTTCCTGGACGTCTCGGCCTTCACTGTCTTCACGGTCGTTGGCGTCCGGCCCGTCGTCGGCGATGTCTGGCATGGTCATTTCGCTATTGTTGAACGAATTCAGCGACACAGCTATATTTGCATCCAACAAACGAATTCCGTTTTGCTGAATTTCCTCAGCACCACCCTTCCCCCTCAGCCAACGCCCGGGACACGCCATGACCAAGCAGTTCGCCAGCCACGCCGACGTCGAGGAGAAGCAGGTCTCCTTCGTCAAGCTCAGCGACAACGCCTACGCCTACACGGCCGAGGGCGACCCCAACACGGGGATCATCATTGGCGACGACGCGGTGATGGTCATCGACACGCAGGCCACGCCCGTGATGGCGCAGGACGTCATCCGCCGCATCCGGGAAGTCACCGACAAGCCCATCAAGTACGTCGTGATGAGCCACTACCACGCGGTGCGCGTGCTGGGCGCCTCGGCGTATGAGCCCCAACACATCATCGCCAGCCGCGATACCTACGACCTCATCGTGGAACGCGGCGAGCAGGACAAGGCCAGCGAGATCGGACGGTTTCCGCGGCTGTTCCGCAACGTCGAATCGGTGCCGGCCGGTCTCACCTGGCCGACCATCACCTTCCAGGGCGCGATGAGCGTCTGGTTGGGCAGGCTCGAAGTGCAGTTGCTGCAGCTCGGGCGCGGGCACACGAAGGGCGACACCGTCGCGTGGCTGCCGGAGCAGAAGATCCTCTTCTCCGGCGATCTGGTCGAGTTCGACGCGACGCCCTATGCCGGCGATGCGTACTTCAGCGACTGGCCGCAGACGCTCGACAACCTCGCCGCGTTGAAGCCGAGCGCGCTCGTGCCCGGACGAGGCGCAGCGCTGACCACGCCGGAGTCGGTCGCGCAGGGACTCGCCGGCACGCGCAGCTTCATCGCCGATCTGCATGACGCGGTGAAGGCCGGTGTCGCCGCAGGCAAGGAGCTCAACGCCGTCTACAAGGACACCTACGCCGTCATGAAGCAGAAGTACGGCCACTGGGTCATCTTCGACCACTGCATGCCGTTCGACGTCACGCGCTGCTACGACGAGGTCACCCGGTTCCGCGATCCGCGCATCTGGACCGCGCAGCGCGATCAGGAGATGTGGCAGACGCTCGAAGGCTGATCGACGGAGACCGCCGTGCCGACCGATGTCGACTATCAGCGCATCGTCTACCCCTACCGCCGCAGTGCAGACCAGGAGGCGCATGAGCGCGGCCAGCCCGCGCGTCATCCCGTCGTGGTCGTCGGCGCGGGGCCGGTCGGGCTCACGGCGGCCATCGACCTCGCGCTGCAGGGCGTGCCCGTCGTGCTGCTCAACAACGACGGGCGGCTCTCCGTCGGCTCGCGCGCGTTGTGCTTCGCGAAGCGGACGCTGGAGATCCTCGACCGCCTCGGCTGCGGTCAGCGGCTCGTCGACAAGGGCGTCTCCTGGAACGTGGGGCGCGTGTTCTTCCGCAACGAACAGGTCTATCAATTCAACCTGCTCGCCGAGGACGGCCACCAGCGTCCGGCCTTCGTCAACCTGCAGCAGTACTACGTCGAGGGGTTCCTCGTCGAGCGCGCCCTCGAACTCCCGTCGATCGATCTCCGCTGGCATCACGGCGTGACCGGTCTGACGCCGCACGACGACCACGTGGCGCTGGAGATCGAAACGCCCGATGGCCCGTACACGCTGCTGGCCGATCACGTCGTCGCCTGCGACGGTTCGCGCTCGACCATGCGCAAGCTGATCGGCGAGGAGAGCCACGGTCGGACCTTCAAGGATCGCTTCCTCATCGCCGACGTGCGAATGAACGCGCCCTTCCCCGCCGAGCGCTGGTTCTGGTTCGATCCGCCTTTCCATCCGGGTCAGAGCGTGCTGCTGCATCGGCAGCCCGACGGCGTGTGGCGCATCGATTTCCAGCTCGGCTGGGACGCTGATCCCGAACTGGAGAAGCAGCCCGAGCGCATCCTGCCGCGCGTGCGCACGCTCATGCGCGAGGCCTCGATCGCTGCGGGCGGAGACGGCGTCGTTCCAGAGATCGAGTTGGTGTGGGCGAGCGTCTACACCTTCGCCTGCATGCGCATGGACAGCTTCCGTCACGGGCGCATCGTCTTTGCGGGCGATGCGGCGCATGGCGTGTCGCCGTTCGGCGCGCGTGGGGCCAACTCCGGCATCCAGGACGCGGACAACCTTGCGTGGAAACTGGCGGCGGTCGTGCACGGACGAGCGCCGGATGCGCTGCTCGACACCTATGCGCGCGAGCGCGAGCTGGCCGCGGACGAGAACATCTTGAACTCGACGCGTTCCACCGACTTCATCACGCCCAAGAGCGAGGTCAGCCGGATGTTCCGCGATGCCACGTTGACGCTCGCCAAGGATTTCGACTTCGCGCGCCGGCTGGTCAACAGCGGACGGCTCTCGGTGCCGACGGTGCGGTACGGCATGCCGGCGGCGGACGCGCCGATCCGCGTCGGCGTCAGCGTCGGCGTCGGCGAGGACGGCGACGGTGACGGTGACGGTGACGACTGGCTCCTGCGCCAGATGCGGCCGGGGCGTTTCACCTTGATGGTGTTCGACGAGGCCGGCGAAGGAAGTCGGCGTCAGCGAGCGCCTGAGGGGCCGGAATGGGGCTTGGGGGTCCAGGAGGGATCCCCCATGCCCCGTGGAGCGCCCGCGCTTGGCCAAGCGGCGTGTGGGAGCGATGCCCCGCTCGTGCTTCGGATCGACGATGTATTCGACGCACGCGGGCTCGTGCGGCAGCGTCATGATGCTACCCCGGGCTCCGTGGTGTTGCTTCGACCTGATCAGCATGTCTGCGCGCGTTGGCGCACGATGCCGACTGGGGATGCGATCCGGGCGGCGATGCGCCAAGCGCTCGGCCACGAGGCATCCTTGGAGGAGCCCGCCGCATGCCGCTGATCATCACGCCCAATTTTGACGCTGGCGACGACTTCTACGAAGCGCTGCTGATCGCGCATCATGGTCTCGACGTCGAGGCGAGCCATGCCTTCAACGCGCGGCTGATCCTGCTGCTGGCCAATCATGTCGGCCGGCAGGACGTGCTGCTTGAAGCGCTGGCCGCCGCGGCCCGCGCGAATCCCGCTTCTGCGGTTTCCCCTGTTTCCATCGATGCCCCGACCACGGGCGACGCTTCCCCACGAGGACAAGCATGAACGCACCAGAGACCCTTCGTTCCTCCGAGGCGACCGGCACGACGCCGGGCGCGCTGAGCTACCAGGGCGGCTTCGGCAATCAATTCGAGACCGAGTCCGTCCCTGGCGCCTTGCCCAAGGGCCGCAACAGTCCGCAGCGCGCGCCGATGGATCTTTATCCGGAGCTCCTCTCGGGCAGCGCCTTCACCGCGCCGCGCGTCGAGAACCGTCGGACCTGGCTGTATCGCCGACAGCCGTCGGTGGTCACGGGTGCGTTCCATGCTTATGAGCAGCCGTTCTGGACGAGCGGCGCCGCGGGCGGTGTCGCCGCGCCGCCTGACCCGCTGCGGTGGCATCCGTTCCCGATGCCTGATGAACAGGCCAATTCTGCGGGCGTCGACTTCGTCGACAGCATCAAGACCGTTGTCAGCAACGGCGATCCCGACGCGCAGGTCGGCATGGCCTCGTTGATCTACGCCTTCAACCGGCCGATGACGCGCCGCGCGCTGATGAACGCCGACGGCGAGATGCTGATCGTTCCGCAGGAGGGCGGGCTGCGCCTCACGACCGAGATGGGTCTGCTCGACGTCGTGCCCGGCGAGATCGCGCTGATCCCGCGCGGGGTGAACTTCCGCGTCGACGCGCTGGGCGGTCCGCAGAGCGCCGCCCGCGGCTACATCTGCGAGAACTACGGTGCCGCCTTCCGCCTGCCGGAGCTCGGTCCGATCGGTTCCAACGGCCTGGCCAACCCGCGCGACTTCCGCGCGCCCGTCGCGGCGCATGAGCCCGACGGGGCGCCCTACGAGGTCATCCGCAAGACCGGCGGCGCGCTGTGGCGCAACGCCCAGGCGGTGACGCCGTTCAACGTCGTCGCGTGGCACGGCAACCTGACGCCGCTGAAGTACGACACCAAGGACTTCATGACGATCGGCTCGATCAGTTTCGACCATCCCGATCCGTCGATCTTCACCGTGCTCACCTCGCCGAGCGACACGCCCGGGACGGCCAACTGCGACTTCGTGATTTTTCCGCCGCGCTGGCTGGTGCAGGAGGACACGTTCCGTCCGCCCTGGTACCACCGCAACGTGATGAGCGAATTCATGGGCCTGATCTACGGCCAGTACGATGCCAAGCCCGAAGGTTTCCGGCCTGGCGGCGCAAGCCTGCACAACTGCCTGGTGCCGCACGGCCCCGATGCCGACGCCTTCGAGGCCGCCAGCACGCGCACGCTGGCGCCGCAGAAACTGGACCACACGCTGGCCTTCATGTTCGAGAGCCGCTGGCGCTTCCGTCCTTCGGACTGGGCGCTCAACGGCGGCGCGCTCGACATCCACTATGCGGCCTGCTGGGGCGGCCTCAAGGACAAGTTCAAACCCGCATGACGACGAGGCGCTCCGCGGCGACGCCTCCTCTCAACAGAATTCGAAAGACTTTCCCATGACCGACATCGACCATACCCACGATCCCGCGCTGCGCAGCTGGATCTCCTCCGCCAATACGCCCGACAGCGACTTCCCGATCCAGAACCTGCCGCTGGGCATGTTCCGCATGGCCGGCGCGACCGGCTCGTTCCGGCCCGGCACGGCCATCGGCGACCAGGTGCTGGACCTGATCGCCGCCGCCGATCTGGGCGCTCTGTCCGACGGCCTCGGCGCGGTGCTGCGCACCTGCGAGGGCCTTGGACTGAATCCGCTGATGGCGATGGGGCCGAATCTGCGTCGGCAACTGCGGCATGAGCTCGTCGCCGCGTTGAATGCGGACGCGGGATCGGCGACTTCCGAGCAGCTCGCTCCGGCGCTCAAGCCGATGACCGACGTCGAGATGACGCTGCCCTGCCGCATCGGCGACTACACCGACTTCTACGCCGGCATCCATCATGCGACGACGGTGGGCAAGCTGTTCCGCCCGGACAACCCGCTGCTGCCCAACTACAAGTGGGTGCCGATCGGGTACCACGGGCGCGTGTCGTCGATCGGCGTCAGCGGGCAGACCTTCCGCCGTCCCGTCGGCCAGACCAAGGCCCCCGATGCCGAGGTGCCGAGCGTCGGTCCGATCAAGCGGCTCGACTATGAGCTGGAAGTCGGCGCGCTCGTCGGCACCGGCAACGAGCAGGGCCATCCGATCGCCATCGGCGATGCGGAGCAGCACCTGTTCGGCCTCGTGCTGTTGAACGACTGGTCGGCCCGCGACATCCAGGCCTGGGAGTACCAGCCGCTGGGGCCCTTCCTGTCGAAGAGCTTCGCGACGACGCTGTCGCCGTGGGTGATCACGATGGAGGCGCTCGCGCCGTTCCGCCGCGCGTTCACGCGGCCGGAAGGCGATCCGCAGCCGCTGCCGTATCTCGACGGCGACGCCAACCGCGATCGCGGCGCGATCTCCATCCGTCTGGAAGTCCATCTGCAGACGCGCGCGATGCGCGATGCGGGCGACGCTCCGACGAAGCTGATGGCATCGGACTTCGCGGACGCGTACTGGACCGTCGCGCAGATGCTCACGCACCACGCCAGCAACGGCTGCAATCTGCAGCCCGGCGACCTGTTCGGGTCGGGCACGATGTCCGGTCCGGACGCGGGACAGGGCGGCTCGCTGCTGGAGCTGACCAACGGCGGCAAGCAGGCGATCACCCTGCCCAATGGCGAGCAGCGCACATTCCTTCAGGACGGCGACAGCGTCGTGCTGGTGGGCCGTTGCGAGGCGCAGGGACGCCGGGCCATCGGCTTCGGACCCTGCGTGGGCACGGTCGTGCCAGCGGTGATCTGACGCAGCAGTCACAGACGGAAACACAGGTGGGATCGGAGGTTGCCAAGGCAGGCGCATGTTCACTCTCCCCAAAGGAACCGACATGCCGCCGACGCGCCTCCTCGCCGTCTCTGCCGCCGCCTGCCTCGCCGCGACCCCCCTGCTCTCCTTCGCCCAGGTCACCGTCAAGGACGACGGCGAGTGGCGGGCCCTGTTCACTGCGGGCGCCAGCGTCTCGTCGGGCAACAGCGACTCGACCACCGTCAATCTCAGCGGCGAAGTCGTCAAGGCCACCAAGACCGACAAGTTCACCGCGAACGCCCGCGCGCTGTACCTGAAGAACGACGACTCGGAATCCGAGCAGCGCTACGCCTTCGGCACGCACTACCAGCGCGACGTCACCGATCGCGTGTTCGGCTTCGGACAGTTCGACGCGCTCAAGGACGAACCCGCCAACCTGTCCTCGCGCTACTCCGTCGGCGCCGGCGGCGGTTATCACCTCATTAAGCAGGACAACGTCACCTGGGACGTGTCCACCGGTCTGGGGTTCACGCAGGAACGCTACGTCGAGCCGGCGCTCCAGGACGGCGTGCTGCGCAGCAAGTACAGCAACCTCGAACTGCTGTTCGCGGAAGAGTCGAATCACAAGATCTCGGACAACACGACGCTGAAGCAGCGTCTGGCCTACCTGCCCGACCTGCGCAACAGCGGCGAGTACCGCGCCACCTTCGACGGCGGCATCTCCGTCGCGATGACCAAGCGGTTCAGCCTCACCGCCACCGTCCAGCACCGCTACGACAGCAACCCCGGCGATGGCCTGAAGAAGAACGACACGCTGTTCATCACCGGCGTGTCGTACAGGATCGATTGATCGATTGATCGATTGATGGAGAGCCGGAAACGAATCGAGGGGCTCTCGCCCCTCGTTCTCGCTCTCGTTCAGCGCTCCATCTGACGGCCGGGACCGTCGTTGCGACGCGGCGGGTCCACCGCTCGCGGAGGTTCGGCGGCGCGAGGCGGGTCGGCGCGTGGGGCCGGACGAGGCGCCTCGACGCGCGGCTGCGGCATCGGACGCGGCGCTTCCACGCGCGGCTGTTCCACACGCGGCTGCTCCACACGCGGTTGCTGCGGGCGCTCGAAGCGCGGTTGCTCCGTGCGCGGCGGCTCGAAGTTCGGCCGTTCGACGCGAGGTTGCTCCACACGCGGTTGCTCCACACGCGGCTGCTCGACGCGAGGTTGCTCCACGCGGTCAGGACCGCGGTGGCGCCACTCGTTGCGATCGCCTTCGCGGCGGTCCGACGGACGTTGCACATCCGGGCCGCGCTGCGGCACCACCGGCTGCATCGACGGTGCCGGCGAGGTCTGCTGCGGTTGCGGCACCTGCGGTCGCACCGTGGCGATGTCCGGCTCCGGGCGGATCACGCCGCGGACCGGACGGCTGTCGCCGGGCCGTGCTTCGCCGGGGGCATCCGGACGGCCGTCGCCGTTGCGGTCGAGGAAGGGACGACCTTCATTCCGGCCGTCGTTGCGACCATCGTTGCGGCCATCATTCCGCCCGCCATTGCGTCCGTCGTTGAGGCCGTCAGGTCGACCGTCGTGATGGCGATCGACGAACGGGCGACCCGCATCCGGGCGTCCATCGGGACGACCGTCCGCCTGCCCGATCGGGCGCGGCGGCCACGACCGCTGCGGCTGCAGCGCGGTGGCCGGAAGCGGCGCCGACACCGGCTTCTGCGTGTACAGAGCGCCGTGGTCGCGCTCGTTGCGATAACTCGGCGGACGTTGGCCCGGGCGCACCACGGTCGCCGGATTCACATCCGGATTCACGCGGCGGTAGTAGGCCTGGCTGTAGCGGAAGCCCGGTGTCCAGGCTTCGCGCGGTGCCAGCGGCACCCAGCTGCCGTAACGCGGCGGGGGCGGACGTCGACCACCGCCCACGACGACGCCGATGGAGATGCCCGGCCCCACGCCGCCGACCAGTGCCGGCGCATAGGCGGGTCGACGCACATACGCCCCCGGCACCCAGCACCATCGATCGCGGTAATACGCCCAGCGGCCGTAGTGGAAGGGCGCGAAGCCCCAGGGCATGTCGTCCACCCAGGTGTAGCCCCAGCGGGCGCTCCACATCCAGCGGCCGTAGCGGTACGGCGCCCAGTCGGCGACCACCACCTGCGGGATCCACACGGCGCCGTACTCCGAGCTCTGCTCCCAGGCACCGTAGCGCGCCAGGTCCTCGGCGCCGGTCATCTCGGGGGACACATAAGGCACGCTCGTGCCGCTCCCTACCAGCGGCTGCACCGCGTCGCGGCTGTCTTCCAGGATCAGGCGAGCGAAGCCGTCCTGCTGCAGCGACTGGCGTTCGGTGCGAGGACCGTTCTCCCACCAGAACTCGGCCTGCTCGTTGGTGCCCAGCCAGACCGGCTGAGCGTCCGTCGCGCGCGAATCGAAACGCAGTTTGCCCTGCCAAGCCTGCGCCTCGCTGCCGCGGTCCAGCTGCGTCATGCGGTACAAGCCCTCGCGCTCGAAGCCGAAGCGGCCTTCCAGCGTGCGCACCGTCCATTCGTCGGCGGCTTCCTGGCCGCGCAACCGCAGCCCGACCGCGCCCTTGACGATCTGCACGGCGATGCGGTTGTCCGCCAGCGCGTTGAATTCGATCTCGCTGCGCTGGTCGATCCACAGCGTCGAGGAACCGATGGTGATCGTCGCGCCGCTGCCGTCGTCGGCGCGCAGGCGGTCGCCTTCGCCGACGCTCTGGTTGCGGTGCATCTGCACCCATTCACGCTCATCGGCGTCGTAGAGCCAGACGGCACCGGCGAGTTCCGCCAGCCGCCCCGCGCGCGACGGCGCATCAGCCATCGCCGGGCCATGGGCCAGCAGCGCGACCAGCGCGACCAGCACCAGGGAGGTCGCCATCCACCAGCGTGACAGCGATCCGCGCGCCTGCGCGTGGTCCAACGAACGAGCCTTCGAACGGGTCATCGAGTCAGTCATGGCCTTTTGCCTCCACCGGAATCCGGAGGAATGCGGGACGCGGATCTCCGCGATCGTTTCTTAACGCCTCAGCGACATTCTGGTGCACGCCTGCTTACAACTTGACGCCCTGTTGCGCGGAGGTCAAGCGGACGACGTATGGCAGCTCAATCGTCCGCATTCGGGTCCAGGCCCGGAAAAAGGACCTCGGTGAAGCCGAAGCGGCTGAAGTCCTTGATCCGCATCGGATACAGGGTCCCGACCAGGTGATCGCACTCATGCTGCACGACGCGGGCGTGGAAGCCCTCCGCCTCGCGGTCGATGAGGCCTCCGAAGGCGTCGAAGCCGCGATAGCGGATGCGGCTCAGCCGGGGCACGACGCCGCGCAATCCGGGGACCGACAGGCAGCCCTCCGTCCCGTCCTCGGTCTCATCGGACAGCGGTTCGATCGTCGGGTTGATCAGCACGGTCATCGGCACCGGCGGCGCCTCGGGGTAGCGCTCATTGCGCTGGAAGCCGAAGACGACGACCTGCAGGTCCACGCCGATCTGCGGTGCGGCCAGGCCGGCGCCGTTGGCCGCCTTCATCGTGTCGAACATGTCCTCGAGCAGCTGCTTGAGTTCGGGCGTGTCGAAGTCTTCCACCGGCTTGGCGTGGCGCAGCAGGCGCGCGTCGCCCATCTTCAGGATTTCTCGTACGGCCATGGCAAGGTCCTTGTAATCTGGACACCATTCTAAGAACCCGACCCGGAGACTGCCCGTGAGCGCCACCACCGCCCTGCCTTCGGCCCCGGCATCGCTGCCCTCGTACCTGGAGCCGCTGGTCCCCGGCGTCTACGCCATCGACACGGCGTTCCAGCGCGACCACTTCGACGCGTGTTTCCTGATCGTCGACGGCGGTCGCGCCGCCTTCGTCGACACGGGCACGCGGCTCGCGCTGCCGCGGCTGCTCGGCGCGCTGGCGGCGCTCGGGGTGCCGCGCGACGCGGTGGACTGGGTGATCCCCACGCACGTGCATCTGGACCATGCCGGCGGCGTCGGCCCCTTGATGGCGGAGCTGCCCTCGGCAACGATGCTGGTGCATCCGCGCGGACTGCGGCACATGGTGGACCCGTCAGCGCTGTGGGCCGGTGCGCTCGCGGTCTACGGCGAGGCGGAAATGCATCGCTCCTACGGCGAGCTGATGGGCGTGCCGGAGTCGCGCGCACAGGTCAGCAGCGACGAGCAGCGCATCACCGTCGGGGGACGCACGCTGCGATTGATCGACACGCCGGGGCATGCGCGCCATCACCACTGCGTGTGGGACGAATCGAGCGCGGGCTGGTTCACCGGCGACACGTTCGGGTTGTCGTACCGGGAGTTCGACGATCCGGAGCGCGGCGCCTGGATCATGCCGACGAGCACGCCGATCCAGTTCGACCCGGACGCGCTGCGCGCCTCCATCGCGCGGATGATGGCGGCGCGGCCATCGCGCATGTACCTGACGCATTACAGCGTCGTGGGTCGCGACGCGGCGGACGTCGAGCGCCTTGCGGCGCTGCTGGTCGCGCAGATCGACGAGACGGAAGCCATCGCGCTGCGGCTGAAGGACGTGCCGGATCGTCACGTCGCGCTCAAGCGCGAGCTGCTCGCGCTCTACCAGCGTCGAGCGATCGAGCACTGCGGCGAGCGCATGCCGCCGACGCGCGTGGCCGCGCTGCTGGCGATGGATGTCGAGTTGAATGCGCAAGGACTGGGCGTGTGGCTCGATCGACTGGACAGGCCCCGAAGCTGATCGGCGTCTCCGGCCGAGACTCTCCAGACATAGGAGCAACCAGTTGCCACCTCTGCCATACTAATACCGCACTGCGGCAAATGTGGAACACGAGGTGATGGCGATGAAACTGGTATTGATCGCGGAAGACAAGCTTGGCGCGCTTCCCAAGGGCGCCAAGCCGGTGCTGTTCGAAGTGCCGGCGTCCATCACGCCCGCTGTGCTCGCATCGGTAGGCGATGCGCTGAGCAAGGCACTCAACGTCTTGGGTGAAAAGCTCGCCATTGACTCAGACAAGTTGGCGTCCTTCCTGATTGAAGCTGCTACGCCGCCCACGGAACTCGTACGTGAGCGATATGAACGCTTCAAGACGATCGATACGCTGATGGCCACCACGGAATGGTTGACTGCTGCGGATATCCAATCGCGGCATGGTGGCCATCCGAGGATCGTGGCCGACTGGAAGCGGCGTGGCCGAGTGTTCTCGGTGCGAGCGTCTGACGGTCGGGATCTATTCCCCGCCTATCAATTCGATTCCGCCATGCAGCCGCTGCCGATCATCAAGAAGGCGCTTGAAGCCTTCGGAGAAATCCCCGATCCCTGGGTGCTTGTCGCCTGGTTCCACTTTCCCAACGGATGGCTCGCCAGCGGCCCGGCACATCGCCGACGCCCCGTACCGCCGAAAGACTGCCTCGGCGACGAGGCGCGCCTGATCGAAGCAATCCGGCAGCGAACCGAGAGTTATGCGGGATGAGCGAACGCGCCCTCCGGGCGCCCGGGACTGATGAACGTTTTACGGTCAGGACGCTGCGCCTCGACGAGGTCGATCACTGGTATCGCATCTATCCAGTGACCGGCCGCAGTGTCGGTATGGGGCCGCTGAGCTTCAACCTGGGATGGGGCCGCTCCCGCTTTGCGCCGATCCACTTGTCGGGCAGTGCGGCGCACACCTACTACGCCGCCAGCACGCTCGATTGCGCGCTGCTGGAATCCGTATTGCACGACATCGACCTGGACCACCCCTCGTTCTTCGATCTCACGCTGCTGAAGAACTACCGCGTCGCCAAGTTGCGCATGCATGGTTCGATCCAGTACGTGAGCTTCCACAGCCACGATCTGCCCAGGCTTGGACTAAGCCGCAGGCAGCTCATCGAAGCCTTGCCAGAGGACCATGGACTCACGCGCGCCTGGGCACAGGCCGCGCTGGAACAGCGCGCCGCCGCCCAGGCCATCGGCTACACATCGCGTCGCAACGATGCGGGTCGGACAACGTCTTCCCTCCCGCCGTTCGAGATCATTGACGACGCCTCACTGGGCGCAGCGGGTCGATTGAGGTCGAACACACTCGAGCTGATCGCCAGTCTCGGCATCTCGACACTTTGACCACCGGCAACTTCAACGCCTCGTCCAGCGCGAAAACAAAACGGCGGCCGTCAGGCCGCCGTTGTTCTTTGTGCCCGGTCGCGCCAAGAGGCGCGACGTATTCAAGCGTCCAGATTCAACTCCTGGATCTTCCACGTGCGGGCCGGCTATGCCGACGAGGCCGAGCACATGGTCCAGCAGGTCACCACGCTGGGCATGAAACGGGTGGCGGTGATGTACCAGGACGACGGCTTCGGCAAGGCCGGCCTGATCGGGGTGGAGGCGGCCCTTGCCAAGCGCGGCCTGAAACTGGCGGCCTCTGCCGGATACGAGCGCAACACCGACAAGATCGAGCAGGCGGTCAAGTCGATCAAGCAGGCCGACCCGCAGGCCATCATCATGATCTCGGTCAACAGGCCGACGGCTGCATTCATCAAGCGCTACCGCGAATCCGGGGGTGGCGCGCAGCTGTACAACATCTCGGTCGTCGATCCGGCGGAGCTGGTCAAGCTGGCTGGCCTGAAAAATGCTCATGGACTGGGCATCAGCCAGGTCGTGCCTTATCCCTTCATGCCCAACCTGCCGGTGATCCGCGAATACCAGGAGCTGCTGAAGAAGCACGCCCCGGGCGAACTGGTGAACTACACCAGTTTCGAGCAGTTCCTGGGCGCCAAGGTACTGGTGGAGGCGCTGCGGCGGGCCGGCCCCAAGCCGACCCGTGCCAAGGTGGTCAAGGCGCTGGAGAGCATGGGCAGCTACGACCTGGGGGGCATTTCGGTGAATTACTCGGCCAGCAACCGGGTGGGCTCGCGCTATGTGGAGGTGACCGTGATCGGCAGCACCGGGAAATTGTTGAAGTAGGAATGTTATTCAGGGAACACGGGAACATCATGGACTACAGCTCGGGCTATGCGACCTGCGCAGGGCGCGAAATCCACTACACCGAATGGGGCGCCCAGCATCGGCGCACCGTCGTGGCGTGGCATGGGTTGGCGCGTACCGGCCGTGACATGGACGAGCTGGCGCGGCACCTGGCGGGCCAGGGCTGGCGGGTGATCTGCCCGGACACGGTCGGCCGGGGCCTGAGCCAATGGGCGCAGGATCCCCATGAGGAATACCAGCTGTCTTTCTACGCACGCATCGCCGCGGAGCTGTTCGACCGGCTGCACATCGGCAGCGCGCACTGGATCGGCACCTCGATGGGGGGCGCGATCGGCACCGTCTGCGCCGCCGGCGTTCTGCAGCCGCAGCTCAAGGACCGCATCCTCAGCCTGCTGCTCAACGACAACGCGCCGCGGCTTGCGCAAGCGGCCGTGGACCGGATCCGCGAATACGCCGGCAACCCGCCGGCCTTCGGCACCATCGCGGAACTCGAAGCCTTCTTCCGGCAGGTCTACAAGCCGTTTGGCTGGCTCTCCGATGCGCAGTGGACGCGGCTTGCCGAGACCTCGGCGCGGCGCCTTCCCGATGGCCGCGTGACCCCGCATTACGACCCGGCCATGGTGCGGCAGTTCACCGACCATCCGCGCGACTACGACCTGTGGGAACACTGGGATGCGATCGAGGTACCGGTTCTGTGCCTGCGCGGCGCGGACTCCGATCTGGTGCTGCGCGATGCCACCGCCGAGATGCTCACCCGCGGCCCGGGCCGGCGCGGGCTGGCGCAGGTGATCGAAATCGAAGGTTGCGGCCACGCGCCAGCGCTGAACGTACCGCTGCAACTGGCGCTGGTGGACCGTTTCCTGGCCACCTGCGAGGGCGGTCAGCCCGCCTCGACCCCCGGTCTGGAAGACAAACCGGTCCTTGTGGACAGCCACCGGGCCTAGCGCGCTATAAAAAGCGTAGCATCATTGATTCAATCC
>SEFA01000086.1 GCA_004210455.1 Rubrivivax sp.
CTCGGGGGGCTGGGGAGGCTCGGGAGGAGGACATGCGGAGGCGCGGACCTGAGGAACGCGCCGCGGGCGGCGCGTCGGGACTACGGAGCGGGGCGGTCCAGTCTGTGCGATGGGTCCGCGCCCTCGGGGCCGACGTCGCCGGCGTCGTCGAGGACGCCGGCGACGCCTGTGACGATTACTTCGTCTTGGCGGCCGACGCCAGTTTCGCCTGGGCGTCCTTGGCCGTCATCTTGTCGCTGTTCCAGAACTGGCTCACGACGTCCTTCATCGCACCTTCGGCCGCGGCGGAGACCGCCATGCCGTGGGCGATGGACGGCACCAGGGTGCCCGACTTGGCATCGGCGGCGAAGTCCGCGGCGGACTGCTTGGCGCAGTCGTCAAACTTGTCCATCTTCATGCCGGTGCGCACCGGGATCGAGCCCTTGTTCAGGTTGAACAGTTCCTGGAAGTCCGGCGACATGATCGCGGTGGCCAGGTCCTGCTGGGCCTTCTCGTTGGCGGCGTTCTTCAGCTTGAACAGCGCGAAGGAGTCGATGTTGAAGGTGAAGGCCTTCTGCGTGCCCGGGGCGGCGACGCACAGCACGTCCTTGCCCGGCGTCTTGCCCGCGGCGACCCATTCGCCCTTGGCCCAGTCGCCCATGATCTGCATGCCGGCCTCGCCCTTGATCACCATCGCGGTGGCCAGGTTCCAGTCGCGGCCCGACGCGTTCTTGTCGGTGTAGTCCTTGATGCGCTTGAAGGTGGTCAGCACCTTCTCCATCTGCGGGCCGGTCAGCGTGGCCGGGTCCAGCTGCACCAGCGCCTTCTTGTAGAAGTCCGTGCCGCCGACACCCAGGGCGACCGCCTCGAAGGTGGTGAAGTCCTGCCAGTTCTGGCCGCCGTGCGCGACGGGGATCAGGCCGGCCTTCTTCAGCGCCTCGGCGGTGACGAAGAACTCGTCCCAGGTGGTGGGCAGCTTGGCGTTGGCCTTCTTCAGCGCCTCGGGGTTGACCCACAGCCAGTTCACGCGGTGCACGTTGACCGGCGCGGCGATGTAGTGGCCCTGGTACTTCATGATGTTGGCGACCACCGGCGGGATCACCTCATCCCACTTGCCGGCCTTGGCGACGGCGTCGACGTTGGTCAGCACGCCTTCGGCGGCCCATTCCTGCAGCGACGGGCCCTTGATCTGCGCGGCGGCCGGGGCGTTGCCCGACACCACGCGCGACTTCAGCACCGTCATCGCGGAGTCGCCGCCGCCGCCGGCGACCGCGAAGTCCTTCCACGTGTGGCCCTGCTTCTGCAGCGTGGCCTTCAGCGCGGTGGCGGCCTTGGCCTCGCCGCCGCTGGTCCACCAGTGCAGGACCTCGACCTCGCCGGCCTGGGCCGCGCCGGCGGCCATCAGCGCGCACAGCGCGGCGGCCTGGGTCAGTTGCTTGAGCTTCATCATTCGGTTGTCTCCGTGTCTTGAGGATCGCGGGGGATTCTCGGGGGGGATCGCGTCAGAACCAGACTTCGACCTGCGCACCGAAGCTGGTGCCCGAGGTCTCGCCAGCGTAGCCGTCGACGCCGGTGATGTTGCCCGCGGCCTTGTTCCACTTGGCGTGGGTGACATAGAGGCGGAACTCGGGTCGGTCCATCAGCGCCGGGCCGGTGGACAGGGTCGGGGCGAAGGTCACCTTGGTCAGGCGGGCGCGCTGGCCGCCGTCGGGCTTGTACTGCGACACGCCGGCTTCGCCCAGCAGCTTGAAGTTGCGGGTCACGCCGTAGGACAGGCGGCCGCCGACGGAGGTGGACACCGTGGCCTTGCCGGCGTTGTCCTTCTCGTTGGCCCACAGCAGCATGCCCATGCCGCCCCAGGCGCCCTGCTGGAAGTTCACCGATTCGACGACGCGGAACTTCTTGGCCGCGGAGGTGTCGGTCTGGTTGCCGAAGTTGGAGTTCAGGCCGGTGGAGCCCTGCGCGTACTGCACCCACAGCACGTTGTTGAAGTCCGAGCCGAACAGCTTGGCCTGCACGTGCTTGGCGGTCAGGCCCCAGCCGTTGGTGCCGCCGGCGAACTGCGACTTGGTGGCGGTGCCGAAGAAGGCCAGGGTGCCGTCGGTGTTGGAGTTGATGTCGACATACTCGACGTTGCCGCGGTGGGCCGGACGCTGGTTGTTGTCCTTGTCGTTGGTGTAGTACGCGACGCCGAGCTTGCCCGGACCGACGTTGAGGCCCTTGAAGCCCGCGCCGATGCCGGCCATCTCGGTGAAGTAGGTGTCGACGATGTGGACGTCGCCGCGGCGGCCGCGTTCCTTGCCGGCCCAGACGGTGGCCTCGGGGGCGAAGTCGAAGCCCTTGGCTTCGGCATACATCTGCGCCAGGCGCAGCTGCTTGGTGTCGTCGGCGTCGGAATGCGGGTTGTAGTAGTCCGTCATCAGCACGACCTTGTAGTCGATGCCGTCCTTCTTGAAGCCCTGGGCGAGCTGGAACTCGCCGTAGATGTCGCACTCGTTGCCGAGGCGGTACTTCATGCCGGCGGTGCCGCCCTGCAGGGCGTAGCAGGCGCGGCTGGCGCCGCCCTTGGTGGTGCCGCCGGGGCCGGCGCGGAAGTAGCCGGTGTAGTCCAGGGCGTGGGCGGAACCGGCGGCCATCAGCAGGCCGGCGGCCGTCGCGAGCGACGAGAGCGTGGTGGTGCGCAAGCGCGAGGTGCGTGTCATGTTCAGTCTCCGGTGGTCTCCGATCGACGGTGCTCCGGGCGTGCCGCCGTTAATCGGACGTTTATCTTTCTTGCATGCGGGCTGAACTTTAATAATTCATTAATGAAACTATATTGGTGCTTACCACTAGCGTTCTGGTGCATCGTTGAGGGTCGTCCAGGCGCCGGAAGGGCGCAGAGCGTGTTGTCGGAACGGTCTTGGTGCGTCAGGACGGGCGCAGGGCGCGCAGGTTCAAGGGAGCGCTCGCGGTGGCAAGTCCTGCGAAGACCGACGTGTGATGACGGCGCAGCCGGGACGGCCCGGGCGGCGGCCGCCGCCATGACCAGGCTCAGAGGGCGATCGGGAGGCTCATCGACACGCGCAGTCCCCGCGGCTGGGCCGCCGACAGGGCGATGCGGCCGCCGTGCCGCTCGACGATCTCCTTCACGATCGCCAGGCCGAGGCCGCAGCCGTTGCCCTCGTGGGTGGCGCGGAAGAAGCGCTCGAAGACCTGCTCCCGCAGCGCCTCGGGGATACCGGGCCCGTTGTCGGTCACGACCAGTTCCGCCCGGTCCGCGCCGTCGTGCGTCTGGACATGGACCTGCACGGTGACGCGAGCGCCGCGGCCCGCATATCGCAAGGCGTTGTCGACCAGGTTGACGAGCGCTTCGCGCAGCAGCAGCGGGATGCCGGTGACCTCGACGGGGCGCTCCACCTGCTCAGGCACGAGGCCCGGCGCGCGCGGTTCGGTGAAGGGCTCCTCGAGCTGCGACGCGGAGGCGCAGTCCGGATCGCAGTCCGGGCCGTCGTAGCCCAGGTCCACGTTCTGCTGGAGCGCGCGCGGCACGAGCTCGGCGGTGACCTCGCGGGCCAGGCGTCCGAGGTCGAAACGCACCGGTGTCTGGCGCGTCAGCGACTCCGGTTCGGTGCGGGCGAGCGCCAGCAGCTGGTTGACCAGGTGGGCGCTGCGGGTGGCGCTCTCGTGCACGCGGGCCAGCCGCATCGTCAGCGGGCCGGGCGGCGCTTCGGCCAGCGCGAGTTCGCTCTGGCTCTTCAGCCCCGCCAGCGGCGTGCGCAACTGGTGGGCGGCGTCGCTGATGAAGCGGCGCTGGCCCTGGACGTTGTGGCGCACGGCTTCGAGCAGATCGTTGATGGCCTGCGCGAGCGAGCGCAGTTCCTGCGGCGCGGCGTCGAGTTCGATGGGGCGCAGGTCGTTGGGCTTGCGGCCCTCGACCAGCCGGCGCAGCCGCGCGATCGGCGCGAGGCCCGCGCCGACGCCGGCCCACACGATCATGCTCATCAGCACGATGAGCAGGGACAGCGGCAGCATGGTGTCGATCAGCAGCCGGCGCGCGAGCAGTTCGCGGTTGGCGCTGGAGCGCGCCACCTGCACCAGCATGGTCTGCTGGGCCTTGGGGTTCTCGCCGAACTGGAGGTAGAGCGCGGCGACGCGCACCTTCGCGCCGGTGCGCGCCTCCTCGGCCTCGATCTCGCCGTCGTAGAACTGCGCCTGGCCCAGCGGCGGGCTGGCCGGCTGCGCGGGCGGGCTGGGCAGGTTGCGGTTGCCGAGGATGAACTTGCCCGGCGGCGAGCTGACCGTGTAGAGCAGCTTGTCGCTGGGGTCGGCTTCGAGCACGTCCTGCGCGGCGCGCGGGAAGTCGATCAGCAGCCCGTTGCCCATGGGCTTGACCTGGCGCGCGAGCGAGCGCGTGGCCTGCAGCAGCGTGGCGTCGACGGCCTCGTTGGCGTAGCGGCCCGCGAGGCGGTAGCTGAAGACCGCGCCGGCCAGCCACAGCACGACCTGCGGCAGCAGCAGCCAGAGCAGCAGCTGCCGCTTGAGGGAGAAGCGGGCGGGGGCCATGGGACAGCCGCGGGGGCGCGCCTCAGGCGCGTTCCAGCTCCAGCAGGTAACCCAGCCCGCGCACGGTGCGGATGGCCACCTGCGAGCCTTCGAGCTTGCGGCGCAGGCGGTGGATGTAGACCTCGACGGCGTTGGTGGCCGCGCCGCCGTCGGCGGAGGACGCCGCCGTGCTGGCCGAGATGCCGGCCCCCGCGCCGCCGCGGTCGCCCGCCCAGGCCTGGTTGATCTGCTCCTTCGTGATCACGCGGCCCTGGTGCGTCAGCAGCAGGTCGAGCAGGTCGAACTCGCGCGGGCTGAGCTCCAGCATCTCGCCGCGCACCTGCGCGCTGCGGGTCTCGCGCTGCATGCTGAGCTGACCCAGCTCGGTGCTCGCCTTCAACGCGCGGCTGCGGCGCAGCAAGGCCCGCAGCCGGGCCTCCAGCTCGGGAAAATCGAAAGGCTTGGTGAGGTAGTCGTCGGCGCCGGCGTTGAGGCCGGCGACGCGGTCCTCCAGGCTGTCCAGCGCCGTCAGGATCAGCACGGGCAAGGAGGCGTCCGTCTGACGCAGCTGTCTGAGGACCTCGATGCCGCCGACCATCGGCAGGCCGAGGTCCAGCACGACCACGTCGAATTGCTGCTTGGCCAGCAGGTACTGCGCGACCGCCCCGTTGGGCGCATGCGCCACGGAGAAGCCGCTGGCGCGCATCTGTTCGCACAGGGCGTCGGCCAGGATCGCGTCGTCTTCGGCGAGCAGCAGGTTCATGAATGGAAGATTAACAGCCCGGCCGCGCGCACTGGCCTGGGGCAAGCCCGGGGCGCCACTCTGGCACGGGACGCCCCGATGTAGGGCAACGCCCGACACGCGGTGACGACGATGCCCTCTCGCGCGAGGCGCGGCGCTTTCGGAATACTCCCCGCCATGCAAGCCAGCGACCTCAAACAGACGCTCTGGCGCGTCGTCTACACCCGCAACGCCAACCTGCAGAGCAGCGGCGACGCGGCAGGGCCGTGGCATCCCGACAAGCGTCACATCGAGCAATGCGCGCACCGCATGCGGGCCTTGCTCTCGCAGGACGTCGGCATCCAGAGCAATGCGCAGGCGGCCAAGAACGCCTGCACCTGGCTGAGCGCATAAGCACAGACGAATTTCTCGCTTCGGTCCGCGCGGGCGGACAGGAACACTCGGCGCCATCGCGCATTGCCGCTCCTGAGTGTTTCCCCGCCGATGACCGCTCCCGTGCTGCGGCGTCTTGACGACGCTCCCCCCGCTCCTTTCTCCGCTTCTTCCTCCGCTACTGCCTCCTCTCCGTCCGCCGCATCCGCGTCGGCGTCGGCGCTGGAGCCCGCCTCCGCATTGAGCCGTCTCCTGGGGGCAGGCCTTGACGACGTCGTGGCGCAACTGGCCGCGACGGCCGTGCAGCGCGACCGCGAAGGCGGCCACGCCGCCGAGCAGCGCGAACTGATACGCGCCAGCGGCCTGCTGGCGCTGACGATCCCCGAGGTCCACGGCGGCCTGGGCGGCGGCGTCCCCGAGTTCTTCCAGGTCGTGCGGCGCGTGGCGCGCGTGGACAGCGCCCTGGCGCATGTCCTCGCCTTCCATCATCTGCAGCTCTACGGCGTGTCGCTCTACGGCGGTCCGGCCGCGACGGCGCACGGTGCGCGCCATCTGCGCGAGACGGCCGAGCAGCGCCTGTTCTGGGGCAATGCGCTGAATCCCGCCGACACGCGGCTGACCGCCGCGCGCGACGGTGCCGGCTGGCGACTGGACGGTGTGAAGAGCTTCTGCTCCGGCGCGCTGGGCTCGGACCGGCTGACCGTGTCGGCGACGACGGGCGAGGGGGGCTTCCTGATCGGCATCGTGCCGACGCGGCGCGAGGGCGTCCACGTCGAGCAGGACTGGGACGCCTTCGGCCAGCGCCAGACGGACAGCGGCACGGTGCGCTTCGACGCGGTACGGCTGGACGACGACGAGCTGCTGCAGGTGCCGGGCCAGAGCCCGACGCCGCGCGCGACGCTGCGATCGCAGATCGCTCAGTTGGTCATGACCCACCTCTACCTGGGCATCGGGGAAGGCGCGTTCGACGAGGCGCGCCGCTACACGGCCACGCGCGGCCGGGCCTGGTCGGCTTCGGGCGTGGCGCGCGCGGTCGACGATCCGCTGGTGCAGCACCGCTACGGCGACCTGTGGCTGAAGGTGAGGGCGGCGCAGGCCGTCGCCGCCGATGCCGTCGATCTGCTGCGGAGCGCGCTGGAACGCGGCGACGCGCTGACCGCGCAGGAGCGCGGCGAGGTCGCGCTCGCGGGCGCCGAGGCCAAGGTGCTGGCGCATCGCGCCGGCGTGGAGGTCAGCAGCCAGCTGTTCGAGCTGACCGGCGCGCGCAGCACGTCCGCCGAGTTCGGCCTGGATCGCTTCTGGCGCAACGCGCGGGTGCACACGCTGCACGACCCGGTCGACTACAAGCTGCGCGATCTGGGCCGCTTCTTCCTCGACGGCCGGATCCCCGATCCGACGGCGTATTCCTGATCGAGGTGGTCCCATGAGCGACCCGAAGAATGATCCGAACAACGATCGGAAGAGCCATCCCGAGAGCATCGGGCGGAACGATCAGAAGAGCGATCCGCTGATCCGCCTCGACGGCGTGTCGAAGTCCTTCGCGTTGCCGGACGGACGTCGTTTCGACGCCGTGCGCGACGTGAGCCTGTCCGTGCGTCCCGGCGAGATCCTCGGCCTGATCGGCAAGAGCGGCGCGGGCAAGTCCACGCTGCTGCGGCTGATCAACCTGCTGGAGCGACCCGACGCGGGCCGGGTGCAGGTCGCCGGCCGCGAGCTGACTGCGCTGAAGCCGGCGGAACTCCGTCGCGAGCGGCAACGGCTGGGGATGATCTTCCAGCAGTTCAACCTGCTGCAGAACGCAACCGCGGCGGAGAACGTCGCCTTCCCGCTGCAGCTGCACGCGGGCCGCTCGCGCCGCGAGATCGCCGACCGCGTCGCCGAATGCCTGGCGCTGGTCGGACTGACCGACAAGGCCGACCAGTACCCGGCGCAGCTCAGCGGCGGTCAGAAGCAGCGCGTCGCGATCGCGCGGGCGCTGGCGCCGCAGCCCGACGTGCTGCTGTGCGACGAGCCGACGTCCGCGCTCGATGCCGAGACGACGCGCGAACTGCTTGCCACGCTGGCCGACATCAATGCGCGGCTGGGCGTCACGATCGTGATCGTCACGCATGAACTCGAGGTCGTGCAGGCCTTGTGCGGCCGCGCGGCGGTGATCGCGGACGGCCGGCTGGTCGAGCAGTTCGACGTGGTCGAAGCGACGCGCGTGGCGACTTCACCTTTGGGATTGGAGCTCGCTCGCCTGCAGCGCCAGGCGGCGAACCTGGCCGCGCTGGAGGCCTCGGCGCTGGCGACGTCCGAAGTCATCGCGTCGATCGGACGCCGGGAGGTCCGTCATGCTTGAGAACCTGGTCGGACTGCTGCCCGAGATCTGGATCGCGCTCGGCCAGACCGGCCTGATGCTCGCCATCGGCCTGGGCGCGGCGGTGCTGTTCGGCGGCCCGCTGGGCGTACTGCTGTTCCTGCTGAGCCCGGGCCAGTCGCTGTCGGGTCACCGCGGCGCGGGGGCGCTGCACCGCCTGATCAACGCGGTGGTGAACACCGTGCGCAGCTTCCCCTTCATCATCCTGCTGGTCGCGCTGGTGCCGGTCACGCGTGTGATCGCGGGCACCTCGATCGGCCCGCTGGCCGCGGCGGTGCCGCTGTCCTTCGCGGCGATCCCGTACTTCGCTCGCCTGGTCGAGCAATGCCTGCGCGAGGTGCCGCGCGGCGTCATCGAGGCCGCGCAGGCGATGGGCGCCTCCGAGACGCAGATCGTGCTGCGCGTGCTGGTGCGCGAGGCGCGCGCCGGCCTGGTGGGCGCGCTGACGGTGCTGGCGATCAGCTTCCTGTCGTATTCGGCGGTGGCCGGGGTGGTCGGCGGCGGCGGCATCGGCGACCTCGCGATCCGCTACGGCTACTACCGCTTCCAGACCGACGTCATGGTGCTGACGGTCGCGATCCTCGTGGTGCTGGTGCAACTGATCCAGTTCACCGGCCAGCGCGTGGCGCGGCGGCTCGACAAGCGCTGAGCGCCGCGCGCACCGTTCCTCCTTTCCGCCTGTTGTTCATTTCCGCCCGTTGTTCCTCTCTTCCTCCCGGACCTTCAAGGACTTCCCGATGACACTCGCCCGCCGCACGCTGCTGGCCCTCGCGCTCACCGCCTCCGCCTCCACCTTCTTCGCGCCCGTCGTCCAGGCGCAGGACAGGCAGGAGATCACCATCGGCGCGACCGCCGGCTCCAACATCGAGGTGCTGCGCCAGGGCATCAAGCCGCTGCTGGAGAAGCGCGGCTACACCGTCAAGCTGGTCGAGTTCAACGACTACGTGCAGCCCAACATCGCACTGGCGCAGGGCGCGCTGGACGCCAACTTCTTCCAGCACATCACCTACCTGAACCGCTTCCGCGAGGACCGCAAGCTCGACATCGTGGACGTCGTGCAAGGCCCGATGGCGCCGTTCGGCATCTACTCGAAGAAGCGCAAGAGCCTGGCCGACGTGAAGCCGGGCGACCGCATCACGCTGGCCAACGATCCGGCCAACCTGGCGCACGGCCTGGCGCTGCTGGCCGACCAGAAGCTGCTGACGCTCAAGCCGGGCGCCGATCCGATCCGCGTGACGGAGAAGGACATCGCCGCCAACCCGCTCAACCTGAAGCTGCAGCCGATCGAGGCCGCGCAGATCCCGCGCACGCTGGACGATGCGGAGTACGCGATCGTCAACGGCAACTTCGCGATCTCCAGCGGGCTGAAGCTGACCGACGCGCTGCTGCTGGAGAAGACACCCGACCACTACATGCTGGTGCTGGCGGTGAAGGGCAAGGACAAGCAGGCGCCGTGGACCCTGGCGCTGGCGGACGCCTTCCGCGCGCCGGAGTTCAAGGCGGTGCTGGTCCAGAAATTCCCCGGCTACGCACGGCCGGCCTTCCTGCAATGAGCGGCACCGGGACGCGGTCCGGGGCGGGGCGCGCCGTGAGCGGGGCAGGGGCTGCCCCCCGCGCTTCGAAGTCCATCCGTTTCAACGCCTTCGCGATGAATACGGTGGGACACCAGTCGCCGGGGCTGTGGACGCACCCGCGCGACGAGTCGCACCGCTATACCGAGCCGGACTACTGGATCGAGCTGGCGCGGCTGCTGGAACGCGGCGGCTTCGACAGCGTGTTCCTGGCCGACGTGCTGGGCGTCTACGACGTGCATGGCGGTTCGCCCGACGCGGCGCTGCGGCACGCGGTGCAGGTGCCGCTCAACGATCCGCTGGCGCTGGTGCCGCTGATGGCGTCGGTGACGAAACACCTCGGCTTCGGCGTGACGGTGGCGCTGACCTACGAGCCGCCGTACAGCTTCGCGCGGCGCATCTCGACGCTGGATCACCTGACCCGCGGCCGCATCGGCTGGAACATCGTCACCGGCTACCTCGACAGCGCGGCGCGCAACCTCGGGCAGACCGGGCAGCGCGCGCATGACGAGCGCTACGACCTGGCCGACGAGTACCTCGACGTGGTCTACAAGCTGTGGGAACTCAGCTGGGAGGACGGCGCGGTCCGGCGCGACAAGGCGGGGCGCGTGTTCACCGATCCGGCGAAGGTCCATGCGATCCACCATCGCGGCGAGCACTACCGCGTGCCCGGCGTGCACCTGTGCGAGCCCTCGCCGCAGCGCACGCCGGTGCTGTTCCAGGCCGGCACGTCGAGCCGCGGCCGCGCCTTCGCCGGCCGGCACGCCGAGTGCGTCTTCGTCAGCGGTCCCAGCACGTCGGTGGTGAAGGGCTACGTGAACGGCCTGCGCGACGCGGTCGCCGCGTCGGGCCGGTCCGGAGATGACGTGCTGATCTATGGCCAGGCGCTGATCATCACCGCGCCGACCAGCGCCGAGGCCCATGCGAAGCATGAGGACCTGAAGTCGCACATCGACATCGAGGCCGCGCTGGCCTTGCTGTCGGGCTGGACCGGCGTCGACTACAGCCGCTATCCGCTCGACGCGACGATCGACTACCTCGACACACAGGCGGGGCGGACCGCGCTGGCGTCCTTCAGCAGCGCGGATCCGACGCGCCGCTGGACGGTCGGCGAAGCGGCCGCCTTCATCGGCCTCGGCGGGCGAGGGCCCGTCTTCGTCGGCGATCCGTCGGAGATCGCGGACCAGTTGATCGCATGGCAGGACGCCACCGGACTGGACGGCTTCAACCTGGCCTTCGCGCTGGCGCACGAGACCTTCCGCGACGTCGTCGATCTCGTGGTGCCCGAACTCCGGCGTCGCGGTCGTTATCGGCCCGACGCGGGCGAGGGCGCCGATGCCGACGCCGCGCCCAAGACCTTGCGTGCGCGCCTGTTCGGCGAGGGCGACGGCCTCAAGCCGACGCATGCTGGACGCCGCGTCCGACTCGACGACCCGACCGCCGACGCAACTGAGGCCACGCCTCCTCCAGCGGCCGCCGACGGTCGCGGCCCCACGCTCACTTCCCTGGACATTCCCTTGACGGAGCCCGTCGCATGACCCGCAAGATCGATTCGAACAACAACAGGACCAACGACAGCCCGACGCGTCGTGAAGCGCTGGTCCTCGGCGCCGGGCTTGCGGCGGGGCTGGTCGCCGGCCCGCTGCGTGCGCAAGGCGCCGCCGCCCCCAAGGAGCTGAAGCTCGACTATGCCTACTACTCGCCGACCAGCCTGGTGCTGCGCCGCTTCGGCTGGCTGGAGGAGGACTTGGCGAAGGACGGCACGTCGGTGCGCTGGGTGCTGAGCGCCGGCAGCAACCGCGCGCTGGAGTACCTCAACGCCGGCAGCATCGACATCGGTTCGACCGCCGGCCTGGCCGCGCTGCTGGCGCGCGCGAACGGCAACCCGATCCGCGCGCCCTACATCTTCTCGCGCCCCGAGTGGACCGCTCTGGTCGTGCGTCCGGACTCCGGCATCCGTTCGCTCGCGGATCTGAAGGGCAGGAAGGTCGCGGCGACCAAGGGCACCGATCCCTATCTCTTCCTGCTGCGGGCGCTGCACACGGTGGGCCTCAAGCGCGGCGACATCGAGCACGTCGCGCTGCAGCACGCCGACGGTCGCGCGGCCCTGGAGCAGGGACGTGTGGACGCGTGGGCCGGACTCGATCCGCTGATGGCGGCGAGCGAGCTCGATGCCGGATCGAAGCTGATCTATCGCAATGTCGGGTTCAACACCTACGGGTTCCTCAACGTCCGCGAGGAGTTCCTGAACCGGCATCCGCAGACGGTGAAGCGCGTGATTTCGGCCTATGAGCGGGCGCGCGCCTGGACGCTCGCGAATCCGTCGGAGGCCGCGAAGATCCTGTCCGAGGAGGCCAAGGTGAGCCTGCCGGTGGCCTTGCTGCAGGTGAAGCTGCGCAGCGACTTCTCGCATCCGCAGCCGTCGGACGAGCACGTGAAGGCGCTGCAGGCCGCGGCGCCCATCCTGGCCGCGGAGCAACTGGTGAGGCCCGGTGTCGACCTGAACCGCACGATCGCGGAACTGGTCGACACGCGCTTCGCCAACGGTGTGATCAAGGCTTGAGCGCCGCGTGATGACCGCCGATCCCGACCTCATCGCCCGAGCCGTCTCGTCGCTGGGACCGGTCCTTCCGGAGCAGCCGGCGACGGGTGTCCGCCCGCCGCGGCCGATCTCGTCGTCCGCGTGGCGATGGCCGACGTGGCTGCCCGGCGCGCTGCCGCCGATGGCGGTGCTCGCGTTGGCCGAGGCCGCGGTGCGGTTCGGATGGATCGCACCGCATCTGCTGCCGGCGCCGAGCGATATCGCCGCGGCGCTGGCGCAGATGGTGCGCGACGGCCAACTGTCGCAGCACGTCCTCGCGAGCACCCTGCGCGTGGCCGGCGGTTTCGCGCTCGGCGCGGTGCTGGCGGTGATGTTCGGCGCGCTGGTCGGCCTGTCGGGTCTGGCGGCGGCCGTGCTCACGCCGAGCTTCCAGGCGCTGCGCGCCATTCCCTCGCTCGCATGGGTGCCGTTGCTGCTGCTCTGGCTCGGCATCGACGAGGCCTCCAAGATCGCCCTGATCGCGATCGGCGCCTTCTTCCCCGTCTACATGGGCGTGTCCTCGGGCTTCCGCGACGTGGACCGCAAGCTGGTGGAGGTCGCGCGGCTGCGCGGGCTCGGCCGCGTGGCGCTGGCGCGCCGTGTGCTGCTGCCGGCCGCGCTGCCGGCGCTGCTCACCGGCCTGCGCAACGGCCTGAGCCTGGCGTGGATGTTCATGGTGGCGGCGGAGCTGATCGCCGCGAGCCGCGGCCTGGGATATCTGCTGACCGATGGCCGCGAGACCGGCCGTGCGGACCTGGTGATGGCAGCGATCGTGCTGCTGGCGCTGCTTGGAAAATTGACCGACAGCCTGATGGCCGCGGTGGAACAACGCGCGCTGCACTGGCGCGACAGCTTCGGAGGCCACGCATGAGCCTGTTGACCGTGTCCGTGCGGGCGAAGCGCTTCGCCCGCCATGGCGGCAACGATGGACGCCTGAGCCGCGAGGGCAGCGACCCGCCACCGGTCCTGCAGGATGTCCACGTGGATCTCGACGCGGGCGAAGTGCTGGGCCTCGTCGGCTCGAGCGGCTGCGGCAAGAGCACGCTGCTGCGCATCGCGGCGGGGCTGGATCCCGACTTCGACGGCGAGGTGCGGCTCGACGGCCGCGTGCGGCGCGGACCGGATCGTGACATTGGCGTCGTGTTCCAGGAACCGCGGCTGTTCCCGTGGCTCACGGTGGCGGAGAACGTCGGCTTCGACCTCGGCCAGGGTCACGACGAGGCCTGGGTGGAAACGCTGCTGCGCGAGGTCGGATTGGGGGAGCTCGGCGAGGCGCTGCCGCGTCAGCTCTCGGGCGGTCAGGCGCAGCGCGCGGCGATCGCGCGGGCGCTGTACACGCGGCCGCGCGTGCTGCTGCTCGACGAGCCGTTCTCCGCGCTGGACGCGTTCACGCGGATGCGGCTGCAGGACCTGGTGCGCGAGGTCGCGGCAAGACATGGCACAAGCCTGATCCTGGTCACGCACGACGTGGAGGAGGCGGTGCTGCTGGCCGACCGCGTGCTGGTGCTCGGGGCGGCGCCGGGCCGCATCGTGCGGCGCATCGACGTGCCGCTGGTGCATCCGCGCGGACGCGGCAGCGCCGCAGTCGCCGATCTGCGCGGGGAGGTGCTGCGAGAGCTCGAAAGGCTCTCTTAAGCTGTCTGCCGCGGCAGAGAAAGTAACGCGATCTCTTGCTGATAGCCGCTTTTCAGCTATCCATCGGCGATCTCCTTCGTTCGGCGAGGGAGGGGCGGTTCGCAGAATGAGACGGTTCCTGCTTCCTCGCCCCGCCATGACCGCCTCCACCATCGCATCGACCGCCGCCTCGCCCGCAGACCTCCCGGGTTCGCCTGTCCTGCTGATCGCCGCGAGCCCCAGCGTGAAGTCGCGCTCCAGCGCCTTGCTCGGTGCCGCTGCGGAGCGGCTTCAACACCACGGCCTGTCGACCCGCACGCTGCGGATCCGCGACCTGCCGGCGCAGCCGCTGCTGCACGCCGACGTCGAGGACGCCGAGATCCGCGCCGCGCTGACCGCCGTCGCACAGGCGCGCGTCGTCGTGCTAGCCACCCCCATCTACAAGGCAGCCTATAGCGGGCTGCTGAAGGTCTTCCTCGACCTGCTGCCGCAGGACGGCCTCGCGGGCAAGAGCGTCTGGACCCTGGCCACCGGCGGCAGCATGGCGCACCTGCTCGCGCTGGACTACGGCCTGCTGCCCGTCCTGTCCGCGCTCGGCGCGCGATCCCACGTCGACGGCGTTTACGCCTGCGACGCGCAGATCGCCAAGGACGGCGCCGGCGAGTACCGCATCAACGACGACATCGCGCGCCGCCTGCTCGCCGGTGCGTCGCAGGTGCTGGACCGCGTGCCCGCGCCGCCCCCGGCCGCGTCGGTGTCGCGTCCCGCGCTGGTGCTCTGAGCGATCCGTCCTCCGATCCCTCGGTCACGTCCCTCGGTCATGTCCCTCGGTCATGTCCGATTCCCCTGCCGATTCCTCCCCATCCACCTCCTCAGGACCACCACCATGCCGTTCTTCCTCGACCGCCGCGGCGCGCTGGCCTTCGCCGCCGCGCTGACCACCTCGCTCAGCCTGTTCGCCGGCGTCGCCAGCGCACAGACGGCCGCCAAGCCCTCCGAGGTGCGCATCGGCTTCCAGAAGTACGGCACGCTCACCGTGCTGAAGGCCAAGGGCGATCTGGAGAAGCGCCTCAGCGCCCAGGGCATCGCCGTGAAGTGGACCGAATTCCCCGCCGGTCCGCAGCTGCTGGAGGGCCTGAACGTCGGCTCCATCGACTTCGGCACCGTCGGCGAAGCGCCGCCGATCTTCGCGCAGGCTGCCGGCGCGGATCTCGTCTACGTCGCCAACCAGCCGCCCGCGCCGACCGCCGAAGCACTGATCGTGCCGAAGGATTCGCCCATCAAGACGCTCGCCGACCTCAAGGGCAGGAAGGTCGTGCTGAACAAGGGCTCCAACGTCCACTACCTGCTGGTGAAGCTGCTGGAAAAGCAGGGCCTGAAGTACACCGACATCACCGTCGTCTATTTGCCGCCGGCCGACGCGCGTGCCGCGTTCGAGCGCGGCGCCGTGGACGCCTGGGTGATCTGGGATCCGTTCCTGGCCGCGGCGGAACGCCAGCTCGGCGCGCGCGTCGTCGCCGACGGGAAGGGCGTTGTCGCGAACCACCAGTTCTACCTGGCCGAGCGCGGCTATGCGGACAAGTATCCGCAGGTGGTCCAGGCCATCATCGAGGAACTCGCCAAGCTCGACCGCTGGTCCGAGAACAACAGCGCCGCCGTCGCCGCGCTGCTCGCGCCGCAGATCGGGCTCGACCTCGCGACGACGGAGGTCGCCGCCGCGCGCTTCGCCTACGGCATCCAGCCGATCACGCCGGCCATCGCCGCCGAGCAGCAGAAGATCGCCGACGCCTTCCATGCGCTGAAGCTGATCCCCAAGCCGATCCGCATCGCCGACGCGCTGCCGAAGTCGGTCCGCACCGCAGCCAAGTAAGCGCCGCAAAAGCCTCTCCCGCAAGATTTCCGCCGCGGCATCCGCCGTGGTCCCTCACACGAGCTTCCCCCCCATGAAGATCCTCTGGTTCATCCCCACCCACGGCGATTCTCGCTACCTCGGCACGTCCAAGGGCGCGCGCGTCGCGGACTTCGACTACTACCGCCAGATCGCGATCGCCGCCGACAGCCTCGGCTACGAAGGCGTGCTGCTGCCCACCGGGCGCAGCTGCGAAGACAGCTGGATCGTGGCGGCCAGCCTCATCGACGCGACGCGGCGGCTGAAGTTCCTCGTCGCGCTGCGGCCCGGGCTCGTGCAGCCGGTGCAGTCCGCGCGCATGGCGGCGACGCTCGATCGCCTGTCCGGCGGCCGCCTGCTCGTCAACCTGGTGACCGGCGGCGATCCTGACGAACTCGCCGGCGACGGCCTGTTCCTGCCGCACGAGGAGCGCTACGCGCTGTCCACCGAATTCCTGACCGTGTGGCGCGATGTGCTGCGCGCCAGTCACGAGGGCGAAGCGGTCGACTTCGACGGCGAGCAACTGCGCGTCAAGGGCGGCAAGCTGCTCTATCCGCCGATCAACAAGCCGTACCCGCCGGTGTTCTTCGGCGGCTCGTCGGGACCCGCGATCGACCTCGCGGCCGATCAGGTCGACACCTACCTGACCTGGGGCGAGCCGCCGAAGGCAGTCGCCGGGAAGATCGAAGAAGTGCGCGCGGCCGCCGAAGCCAAGGGCCGCACGCTCGAGTACGGCATCCGCCTGCACGTCATCGTGCGCGAGACCGAAGAGGAGGCCTGGGCCGCCGCCGGCGACCTGGTCCAGCATCTCGACGAGGACGTGATCGCCGCGGCGCAAGCCAAGTTCGCCTCGATGGACTCGGTCGGCCAGCGCCGCATGGCGGCGCTGCACGGCGGTCGCTTCGACAGGAACGATGTCCGCGCGGGACTGGAGATCTCTCCCAACCTGTGGGCCGGCGTGGGACTGGTGCGCGGCGGCGCGGGCACGGCGCTGGTCGGCAATCCGCAGCAGGTCGCCGACCGCATCCAGGAGTACGCGGCCCTGGGTCTCGAATACTTCATCCTCAGCGGTTATCCGCATCTGGAGGAGGCTTACCGCTTCGCCGAACTGGTGTTCCCGCTGCTGCCCCTGGACGTGCGCGAGAAGCTCAGCGCGCCCAAGCTCACCGGTCCCTTCGGCGAGATCGTCGCCAACCACTTCGTGCCCGGCCCGGCCAAGCAGGCCGCGGCGAGCTGAGATGAACTCGGTTGCCATCAAGGTGCAGGCCCAGGCGCAGGCGCAGTCCCAGGTCCAGCCGCAGGCGCAGCCCCGGACCAAGGGATCCGCGGGCCGTGGCGTCGGCGCGTTCAAGGGCCTGGTGCCCTGGCTCGTGCCGCTGGCGGTGCTGGCGCTCTGGCAGCTGAGCGCGCAGGCGGGCTGGCTCTCGACGCGCGTGTTGCCGGCGCCGACTTCCGTGGCCAAGGCCGCGTGGGAGCTGGCGGTGTCGGGGGAGCTCTGGCGGCATCTGGCCGTGAGCACCGGCCGGGCCTTCATCGGCTTCACGATCGGCGGCGGGCTCGGCCTGCTGCTGGGCCTGCTGACCGGCTCCCAGCGCTGGGCCGAAACGGCCCTCGACACGACGCTGCAGATGCTGCGCAACATCCCGCCGCTGGCGCTGATCCCGCTGGTGATCCTGTGGTTCGGGATCGACGAGACGGCCAAGCTGTTCCTGGTCGCGCTGGGCGTGTTCTTCCCGGTCTACCTGAACACCTTCCACGGCATCCGCGGCGTGGACCGCGATCTGATCGAGATGGCGCGCTCCTACGGCCTGAGCGGCTGGTCGCTGTACCGCCAGGTGATCCTGCCTGGCGCGCTGGCGTCCATCCTGGTGGGACTGCGCTTCTCGCTGGGCCTGATGTGGGTGCTGCTGATCGTGGCCGAGACGATCTCGGCGCAGAGCGGCATCGGCTACATGACGATGAACGCGCGCGAGTTCCTGCAGACCGACGTGGTGCTGGTCGGCATCCTGATCTATGCGCTGCTGGGCAAGCTGGCCGACGTCGCGGCCCAGGCGCTGGAACGCGCGTGGCTGCGTTGGCATCCGGGGTACCAGGCATGAGCGCGGACACGACCGTGGCGATCAGCGGCGGGCAGCCCGTGACACTGGAGGGACTGGGCAAGGCCTTCGGCCAGCGCCAGGTCTTGCATGGCATCGACCTGGACATCGCGCCCGGGGAATTCGTCGCCGTCATCGGCCGCAGCGGCTGCGGCAAGAGCACCTTGCTGCGGCTGCTGGCGGGATTGGACAAGCCGAGTGCGGGCGCGCTCGATGCCGGCGACTCCGAAGACACGCGCTTCATGTTCCAGGACGCGCGGCTGCTGCCGTGGGCGCGCGTGCTGGACAACGTGGCGCTCGGACTGGCAGGCGCCGATGCGCGCGATCGCGCCCGTCAGGCGCTGGCGCAGGTCGGTCTCGCGGACCGGGCCGGTGAATGGCCCGCGCGGCTGTCGGGCGGCCAGCGGCAGCGCGTCGCGCTGGCCCGCGCGCTGGTTCACGCGCCCAGGCTGCTGCTGCTCGACGAGCCGCTCGGCGCGCTGGACGCGCTCACCCGCATCGACATGCAGGCGCTGATCGAATCGCTGTGGACGCGGCATCGCTTCACCGCGCTGCTGGTGACGCACGATGTGGCCGAGGCTGTCGCGCTGGCCGACCGCGTGCTGCTGATCGAGGACGGCCGGCTCGCGCTCGACCTGCGCATCGAGCTGCCGCGACCGCGTCGGCGCGACGCGTCCTTCGCCGCGCTGGAGCAGCGTCTGCTCGACCGCGTGCTGAGTACGCCCGGCCTCGAGCCTGAATCCGCTCACGAAGCGGCTTCCCTTTCCGTCGCGGCGCCGATGTTGCGCTGGGCGGTGTAAGAGCGCTGCGCGGGCCGTCGGTGGTTGAAGGGCCGGGGGGCCTTCGCGACCTTTTGTAGAAGGGATGGTTGCGGTACGCTGGGGCGGATGACTCCCGTGCTGCCAACTTCGACGCCACTTCCGACTGCCGAGTGGCCTTATCTCGAGATCCTGATCCGGCTGGCGCTGGCCCTCTCCCTGGGGCTGCTGCTCGGCCTCGAACGGGAACGACGCGGCAAGGAAGCCGGCCTGCGGACCTTCGGCTTCATCGCGCTGCTGGGCGCGCTGGGCGGCTCGCTCGGCGAGCATTACGCGCTGCTGAGCCTGCTGCTCGCGGCGGGCCTGGCGGTGCCGCTGAACGTCCACACGATGCGCGGCGGCCATGGGCCGGAACTGACGACCTCGGCGGCGATGCTGGTGACCTGCATGGCGGGCATCCTCTGCGGCCTGGGACACACCGTGACCCCGGCGGCGGTGATGGTCAGCACGACCGCGCTGCTGGCGTGGAAGGAACGGCTCTCCGGCCTGTCCATGGGCCTGACCGAGGGCGAGGTGCGCTCCGCGCTGCTGCTCGCGATCCTGGCGATCGTGATCTACCCGGCGCTGCCGGCCGGACCGATCGGCCCGTGGCACCTGATCGAGCCGCGCGCGGCCTGGGTGACCGTGATCCTGATCGCCAGCATCGGTTTCGTGAACTACATCCTCTGGAAGATGTACGGCTCCAAGGGCGCGGAGTTGTCCGCGTTCTTCGGCGGCCTGGTCAACAGCAACTTCACGGTGGTGGAGATGGCCACCCGCGTGCGCGAGACCGCCGGCCGCTTCGCCGAAGGAGCGTACCGCGCGGTGCTCGTCGCCGTCGCCGCGATGGTGATGCGCAACGCGGTGCTGCTGCTGATCCTCACGCCGCTGGCCTTCGTCAACGCGGCGGCGGCCTTCGGCTTCATGGTGCTGTCGGCGGCTGGCTTCGTGGTACTGAGCCTGCTCGCACGTCGCAACGGCGCGGCCGTTGATGACGTCACCGACATCAAGCTGGAGCTGCCGTTCTCGCTGCCGGTGGCCTTGCGTTACGGCGTGCTCTTCCTGGCGCTGCACGTCGTGGGCCGGCTCATGCAGCGCGAATTCGGCGAGGGCGGCTTCTACCTGGTCACGGTGATCGGCGGACTGCTGTCCAGCGCGAGCGCGGTGGCCGCGGCGGCCAGCATGGCGGCGCAGGGCGCGATCGGCTTCGATGTCGCGGCCAACGGCGCGGTGCTGGCCTCGATGACGAGCCTGGCCTTCAGCCTGTCCTTCATCCTGAAGACGGGCCACCGGCGGCTGATCGCGCGCCTGGCCCTGGCGATGGTCGCCATCGCGGTGGCGGGCGGGCTCGGGGTGCTCCTGCGCGAACTGGTCGCGCCGTGGATCGCCGCGCTGCTGCCGAACGGCGGCTGATCCTCCGGCTCGCGCAAGCCTGCCCCCGCCGCTTTCGCCCCTCCCGGGACGATCAGTTCCCGAACGCCTTGCGCAGCCGTTCGCCCGCGAAGGCCTGCGCGTTGCGGGCCTTCTCGACGACCGCGGCGGCGCCGAAGAACTCGTGGGTGACGCCCTCGTAGTCGCGGCGTTCGACCAGCACGTCGGCCTTCTTCAACGCGTCCTCCATCTTGGCGCTGTCCGAGCGCAACGGATCCACGCGCGCGCTGATCAGCGTCACCGAGGGCAGGCCGGCGAGCTTCGCGTCGACGAGGTTCAGGCGCCAGTCCTTGAGCTGGTCCTTGTTGTCGATCAGCTTGTCGATGAACCACTCGACCATCGCGCGGTTGAGCGGCTGGGCGGCGGCGTTCTCGAGGTAGGACTCGGTGTTGAGGCTGCTCTGCGTGACCGGGTAGATGGCGAGCACGTGCGCGGGCTTCTGCAGGCCGGCGTCGCGCGCCGCGATCGCGGTCGCGAGGGCGAGGTTGCCGCCGGCGCTTTCTCCGGCGAGCGCGACGCGGCTGGTATCGCCCTTGAAGCCGGCCGCGTTCGCCACCGTCCACTTGTAGGCGGCCAGCGCGTCGTCCCAGGCGGCGGGGAACTTGTTCTCCGGGGCCTGGCGGTAGTCGACGGAGACCACGATCGCCTGCGCCTGCCTGGCGATGCCGCGCGCGCTGGCGTCGTAGACCTGCTTGTCGGCAATGACCCAGCCGCCGCCGTGGAAGTAGACGACGACAGGGAAGGGACCCGTGCCGGCGGGCGTGTAGAAGCGCGCGGGGATCATGCCCGCGGCGCCCTGCACGGTGCCGTCGATGCTGGTGACGCCGGGCACCAGCGTCGCGGGATCGGTGCTGCTGCCGTTCTTGCGCAGCAGGGCGTTGACAGCATCGGCCAGGGTGGGATTGGCGCGGGCGGCGGCGACGTCGATCTTCTCGATCGCCTTGGGGCGCAGGCCTTCGTGGGCTTTCAGCACGGCCTGCATGTCGCCGTCGAGCCGGAATTTGCCCATGGTCTTGGCGATGGCGGTCTTGATCTTGCCGGGCTGCTCGTTGCCCGTGCCCTTGCCGGCCTCGTCGGCGGCGTGCGCGAAGGGCAGGGTGAGCAGCAGCGCGCTGAGCGCAGCGACCTCGAAGCGGAGTTGGGGCATGGCGACGTCCTTGTTGAGCGGTGCGGCGCATCCGGTGCGGATGCTCGCGCAAGGCTCAGCAATCAGGATGCCCGGCTACTTCCTCGATCGAGCCTCCAGCACGAAGTAGGCGATGGCCGCGATCGACAGCGGCGCGAGGTAGTAGAGCGCCCGGTACGCGATCAGCGCGGCGAGCACCTGGCCGTGGCCCAGCGTCGGACCGAGAAAGGCGACGAAGACCCCTTCGAGCACCCCCAGTCCCGCCGGCACATGCGCGATGACGCCGGCCACCGCGGCCACCAGCAGCACGGACAAGGTGTGGCCGTAGTCGACGCCTTGCTGCAGCAGTACCCACAGCACCGCGCCCATCGTCAGCCAGTTGGCGCAGGAGATCGCCAGCTGCATCAGCGCGAGGCGCAGGCTGGGGATGAAGAAGTCGTGACCGCGCAGCCTCAGCTCGCGCCGCGGCGAGAACGCGCAGAGCGCGAGGTAGGCGGCGACGACGAGCCACATCAGCGCGCCCAGCCCGCGCAGCGTGGCGTCGCCAACGTGCCAGTCGGCCGGCGGTTCCAGCCAGCCGAAGAGGAAGAGGCCGCCCGCCAGCAGGCCGTAGCCGAGCCAGTTGGAGGCCATGCTCAGCGCGAGGATCTTCGCCGGGATCGGATGCCTCAAGCCCTCGCGCGCATAGAGCCGCAGCCGCATCGCGACGCCGCCGACCAGGGAGCCCAGATTCAGGTTGAACGCGTAGCTGATGAAGGTGATGAGCATCACACGCCGCGTGGGCACCGTGTGATGCGCCCAGCGTTTGCCGATCAGGTCGTAGCCGCTGTAGATGAGATGACTGAGCGCGCAGAGCGCCGCGCCGCCGGCCAGCACGCCCATCGGCAGCTGGCGGAGCGCGTCGGCGACTTCGTCCCAGTCGACCTGTCGCGCGGCCCACGCGAGCAGGGCCACCACGGCCACCGCGAACACGCCGCTCAGCCATCGTCCCCAACGCCAGCGCGCCGGGCCCCGCCCCGCGGCGTCCGGCGTCGGGGTCGCCCTCACTCGGCGGTCTCCTTGCTCAGGCAGGTCTCCCGGGGCGCGCCGGACAGGGCGGAGACGCTCTGCCACTGCCAGGCCTCGGCGGCCGGCAACTGCGATGCGCTCACGACCACCGGCGTCTGCGCCACCGGCATCACCGGCTGCGCCTGTCGCGGCAGCCGCGCCAGCCAGCGCGGGAAATGGCGCATCACATGGAACACGAACGCGCCCATGCCCAGCCGCCACCACCAGCGATGCGCGTTGGTCTCCTCGATCTTCTGCAGCTTGCACTGGTGCTTCATCAGCGCCAGCAGCTTGTCGCGCAGCACGCGGTTGAACGCACGGTCCTCGACGATCAGGTTGGCTTCCAGATTCAGCGACAGGCTCAGCGGATCGAGGTTGCTCGAACCGACCGTCGACCAGTGGTCGTCGACCAGCGCAACCTTGGCGTGGATGGGGCGCTCGCAGTATTCATGGATGTGGACGCCGGCGCGCATCAGCCGGTCGTAGACCATCTGCGCCGCCCAGCGCGCCCACGCGATGTCGGGCTGACCCTGCAGGATCAGGTGCACCTTCACGCCGCGCCGCGCTGCGCGTTGCATGCTTCGCAGCAGCAGGAAACCGGGGAAGAAGTAGGCGTTGGCGATGATCACCTCGTGCCGGGCCGCATGCAGCGCCATCCGGTACATCCGCTCGATGTCGTCGCGGTGGCGGTGGTTGTCGCGCGTGACGACGACGGCCTTCGCCTGGCCCCTGGACGACGCGCGTCCGCCGTCGGCGGACGGGTCGCTCCTGCGGGGCTCCTGCGCGCGGCTCGGCCACCAGCGGCGCTGCGCCGTCGGCCCCGCGGACGGCGTCTGCGTTGTCGCCGTCGCGAGGATCTCTCCCGTCACCCGCCGCAGCTGGGCCACGACGGGGCCCTCCACGCGCACCGCGTAATCCTGCTTGGCCTCCGGCCCGAAGTCGATCAGGTGGTCCGCCGAATAGTTGATGCCGCCGATGAACCCCGTCTCGCCGTCGACGACGACGATCTTGCGATGCAGCCGGCGGAAGGGCTTCAGCCGGCGCGACAGCTTCGGCGGCGGATCGAAGACATGAAGACGCACGCCCGCCTCGGTGAGTCCGTCCACGAAGTTCATCGACAGCTCCGGCGAGCCGAAGCCGTCCACCGTCATGTCCACGCGAACGCCGCGCTTCGCGGCGGCGATGAGTACCTCGCGCAGCGCGAGGCCGACCTTGTCCTCGAAGAGGATGAAGGTCTCGATGATCACCTCGTGCTTCGCGCCCTCGATCGCGGCGAAGACGGCGGGGAAGAACTCCTCGCCGTTCTCGAGCAGCTCGAGGCGGTTGCCGGCGCTCCAGTCCGGGCGCTTCACAGCCGGATCTCCGCCGCCAGCGGCGCATGGTCGGACAGGTGCGACCAGGGTCGGCGCGGCAGCACGATCGGATGCTGCACCGAGGCGCCGCGCACGTAGATGCGGTCCAGCGCCAGCAGCGGGAAGCGCGCCGGGAAGGTGCGCGCCGCCGCGCCGGTGGACTTGACGAAAACCTCGGCGAGGCCCGCGCAGCGGCTCAGCATCCGGTGTGCGCGCTGGCGCCAGTCGTTGAAGTCGCCGGCGACGATCACGGGATCCTCCGGCGGCAGGCTGTCGATCAGCTGGCACAGGCGCTCGACCTGGCGCTGCCGATGCGATTCCCGCAGACCCAGGTGCACGCAGATGGCGTGCACCTCGCGGCCGTCCGCCAGCTTCAGCACGCTGTGCAGCAGCCCGCGACGCTCGGGACCGTCGACCGAAATGTCGTGGTTGGTGTGTCGCGTGATGGCGAACTTGGACAGCAGGGCGTTGCCGTGGTGTCCCTGCGGATAGACCGCGTTCCGCCCGTACGCGAAGTCGCTCCACAGGCTGTCCGCGAGGAATTCGTAGTGGGGCGTCTGCGGCCAGGTCGGGACGCGGGCCGCGTGCAACTCGTGCTCGCCGAGCACTTCCTGCAGGAAGACGACGTCCGCCGAGACGGCCCTCACCGCCTCCCGCAGCTCGTGCAGGATGAAGCGGCGGTTGAAGAAGCCGAAACCCTTGTGGAGATTGACGGTGAGGACGGTGAATTTCATGGCTTGCCCAGGCAAGCCTTGTTCCCGTCAGCGGATCACGGGGTCCCCAGGGCGGGGAGGCGGGACGATCAGAGATCGTCGGTCTTGAGCATCATGGGTCCGACGCACAGGACCCCGAAGGTGAGCGCGAACGCGCCCACGAGAATCGCGCCTAACAGTTCAAGCATGGGGTGCTCCTGGTGGCGGTGCCGGTCTGGCAGTGCCGCATCGCGGCGGGCTCCCGGGTCCCTGGGCGCGAGGCCCGGTTCACCGGGTGGGAGCGATCAATACTAGACCTGTCGGAGGCCACGCCGCAATCGCGTCGGACGGAGTCCCACCGCTCGTTCGGGGGATTCCGTGTCCCGGTTGCGCGTTCCTTCCAGGCATGGTCGGAAAATCCCTCACGACCCGCATTCCTGCCGTACGCGTCCGACAAAGAGAAAGGGGTCGCGCCTTTCGGTGCGACCCCTTCCGGATCTGTTGGTGGAGAGGAGGAGGATCGAACTCCCGACCTTCGCATTGCGAACGCGACGCTCTCCCAGCTGAGCTACCCCCCCAACGAAGACATCGACTATAGCAGAGATTTCACGAACGCCGCCGAGTGGAAGGGGGCTGGCACGGAGTTCGCACAAATCCCAGGCTGGAGGTCGAGGGCCATGCGGCTCACCAGCGGCAGCCCTTGTCGCGCGCGGCGTCGCGCACCAGCGGAACGACCGCCAGCAGGCCCTTGTCGGCGTAGGCCTTGCGGCATTCCTGCTGGCCGGCCTCGCGCATCTTCTCGGCCAGGGCATCCTTGTCCTCGGGCGGCTTCGGCACCGCCGAGATCACGCCGGACGGCATCCCGCGCGGCCGCATCGGGCCGCGCGCCGCATTCAGGTCGAGGTTCAGCTTCGGCGCGTTCGGCGGCGTCGAGGCCGGCGTGGCCACGTCGTGGCCGGTGCGCGCTCCGGCGTCCGGCGCGCCGATGCTGGGTTGCGTGGTCGTCGGCGTCGTCGAGCCGTCCAGCGACGTCCGGTTGGCGGGCGTCGGCGTCGGTGAGGGGGTGG
>SEFA01000178.1 GCA_004210455.1 Rubrivivax sp.
CGACGATGACGGACGCGACGGGATCAAGCGTGGTGCGCTTCTGCCGCAGCCGCAGCGCCGGTCGCCGCTGCACGCGCCCTCTCGGTCACCCGGGCCTTCACCGACACCGCGCGATCATGTGGACCGATGCCGCGGCCGACCCTCCCCGTTGTCCTGGATCGGGAACCGCGGCCGCACCGGCGTCACCGCTGCCAGACGGCTACCCGCACGGGCGCGCGCTGTGTCCGACATGCCTGAGGTTCATCGAGCTGACGGATGACGCACGCCTCGACGTCCACGACACCTCCGACCCGCACGAGACGGAGGACGAGGCGTTGCACCGACGGGAGTGGCTCAACGCGAACGGGTGGTGACGGCAAGCGAAGCGTCCGGGCCCCCACGATGCCTAGGCCCCGCGCCCGAAGAGCCGCGCGAGGAAGCCTTCGCTGTTGCGCTGCGCCGCGGCGGCCTCGACCTCGCCGCGGGTGTGGTTGCCGTCGCACCACTGTGACGCGGGGACGTCCTGCTTCACGGCGGCGATGTGCTGTCCGCAGCCCGCCCAGGTGGTCTTGCCGCAGGTGCGGCATGTGGTCGCTCGACACATAGTCATGTCCTTTCATCGAAATACCCCCTGGGGTATCAGGAAGCTGGCTTCGATAATACCCCAGGGGGTATCATGGGAGCGACCCAACCGCTCGCGACCCCACGGGCGGCGGAACACGCCCCGGAGGTTCCCATGCCCGACACCACGCCCGAGACCGCACCCGACATCGACGTCTTCGCCCACGATGCGGAGGCGAAGCGCAAGGTCGCCAATCGCCTGAAGCGCGCGCAGGGTCAATTGGCCGGCGTCATCGCGGCGGTCGAGGGCGACGCGCACTGCCGCGACATCGTCCAGCAGCTCGCCGCGGTGTCCAAGGCGCTCGACCGCGCCGGCTTCCTCGTGATCTCCACGGCGCTGCGGGACTGCCTCAGCGATCCCGACTCGCAGGCATCCGCCCAGACCGACGAACTCGAGAAGCTCTTCCTCTCCCTCGCCTGACGCCGCCGAGCGGATCACCCTGCGCGCAGGCGCTCCTCCGCGAGGCGCGGCACGGCGACCTCGCGTGCGAGTTCGAGGGCGCGCGCCACAGCTCCGCGCACGACCACGTCGCCGCCGAGGCGTGAGCGCTGCAGCTGCGGCGCGGGCAGATGCAGACGCGGCGGCAGCGCGGCGCGGGCCGCCTGCAGCACGGGCTCGATGCCCTCCGCGATCGAGCCGCAGACGATGATCCGCTCCGGGTCGAACATGCTGCCGAGCACGCCGACGATCCGCGCGGCGAGCGGT
>SEFA01000005.1 GCA_004210455.1 Rubrivivax sp.
GTCTCGATCAGGCCGGCGTCTTCCAGCACCTTGAGGTGGCGGCTGACCGCGGGCTGGCTGATCGCGAAGGGGCGGGCGAGGTCCTGCACTGTCGCCTCGCCCTCGGCAAGCCGGGCGAGGATGGCGCGACGGGTGGGGTCGGCGAGGGCGGCGAAGGAGGCGTCGAGCGGGGGCATTGGTGAACGATCCATTATGTAACGAATCGTTTATATAACGGGGTGCGCAGATTGTAAAGCGGGGATGCGGGAGGCACCGGCGTTGTCGTCAAGGCGGGAGAGGGGCATGGGCGCCTGCGGGGGCGGTCCGGGGAGGTCGGGTTCCGGGCCGGAGCAAATACCGTTCCTGCCCCCCCTATGCCACCAGCAGCGGCCGCGGCACCGTCATCGGCGGCGGCGTCGACAGGGTGGCCACCGACGACGCGGCGGCCGGCGGCACGGTCGATCCGATCTGGATGCGCCCCTTGCCGGCACGCTTGGCCGCGTACATCGCATCGTCGGCGCCGCGCATGACCGCGGCCATGTCGCAGGAGCCGCGGGCCAGCACGATGCCGATGCTCGCGCTCACGGTGACCCGGTGCCCGCCGGCGACCTCGATCGGCCGCTCGATCTCCGACAGGCAGCGGTGGATCACGGTGCGCGCGCTGCCCGCGTCGCCGCGGGCGGCCAGCACGATCGCGAATTCATCGCCGCCCAGGCGCGCCACGATGTCGTTCGCGCGCAAGGTCTGCTGCAGGCGCGCGCCGACCGTCCGGAGCACCTCGTCGCCGGCCTCATGCCCGTGGCGGTCGTTGACCGGCTTGAAGCCGTCCAGATCCAGATAGCAGACGGCAATGCCCGCCTCCGTCCGCAACGCCGTCGCCTGCGCGTCGGCGAGTTTCTCCTCGAACAGGCGCCGGTTCGGCAGACCGGTCAGCGCGTCGCGGAAGGCCATGCCGTAGGCCTTCTCCTCGCTCTGCTTGAGCGCGTCGATGTCCATCAGCATCCACAGGCTCTCTTCCTCGGACACCAGCATGCCGCTGAGGTCGATCCACAACACGCCGCCGTCCTTCCTGCGCATCTGCACCTGGGTGCGGAAGCGTTGCCCGCCCCGCAGCGCGCCGTAACCGGCCCGGCCGATGTGGTCGAAGGTGGCCTGGTCCAGGTAGAGGTCGCGCATGGACCTGCCGCGCAGCTCGCCGGGGCCGTAGCCGAGGATGCGCGCCAGGGCCTTGTTGTCCCAGAGGATCACGCGCGACTTGAGACGCACCATGCCGACCAGGTCGTTCTCCAGCATCAGCGCCTGCTCGCGCGCGGTGCGGTCCGCCGCGAGACGGCCGTGATGCTCCTGCTTCTGGCCCCGGTACAGCAGCACGGAGGCGACACCGACCAGCAGGATCATCAGCGCCACCAGGACGCAGACCTCGGCCACCTGCCGGTGCCAGGCCCCGAGGTACTCATCGGTGCTCAGGCCGGCCAGGACGGTGAACGGGTAACCCGCCACGCGGTGGTAGGCGGTGATCCGTTCGACCTTGTCCAGCGCCGTCGACGTCACGTACCAGCCCTGCGCCGCGTTGCGCTGGATGTTTTCCCGCAAGGCCGCGGAGACGGTGCCCTCGCCCAGCCCCTTGACCGCGCGGGGCTCCGACGCGGAATGACGGGCCACCAGCAGGAAGTTGTCGTTCATGCGCATCGACATGGCGCCCGAGCGCCCGAGCGCCATCCCGGCGAAGTGTTCCGCGAAATGCTCCGAACTCACCTCCGTCAGCACCACGCCGTCGAATCCGCCGTCGGCGTTGATCAGCCGGCGCGCGACCACGATGCACCAGACGCCCGTCAGGCGGCTGAGCAGCGGCTCGGACACCACGGTGGCGTCGCGCGCCCTCGCGCGCTCGAAGTAGGACCGGTCGCCGAGGTGGATGACCGCCGTCGGCGCGCCATCGGCGCCGACACCGTCGCTGACCACGTCGCCGGTCGCGTCGACCACGCGCACCGCGCTCACATGCTTGAGCAGCACGCGCTGCTCGGCGACCATCTGCGACAGCACGTCGGCTCGGTCCGCTTCGCGGGCCGTCTTGGCATACCGCTCGGCCACCGTGGCCAGGGCGTTGTCGATGAGGCGCAGTTCGGAGGCGACCTCGCTGCTCATGCTGGTGGACAGGTTCTCGGCGGTCAGGCGCGCGGCGTCCTCGTCGCCCTCCCGGGCGTTGCGCAGGCTCAACGCGGCGGCCAGGCACAGCATCAGCGCCAGCAGCAGATTGCCGGCGGCCAGCCAGCGGCGCAGGCGGGCCAATGTATTCCTGACGATCGTCCGTTGTAGTTTCATGAAATCGTCCTCCCTGTGGAGCCGACGGTAAGAAAACGCCCGCCGGAAGCCCTGGACGTTGTACGCCCGCGTCGCCGGCCCCACCAGCCGGGACTGGCTGAAGCTCGTGTAGGGCGTCCACCGACGGGGATTGCCCTGAGGAACGCCCTCGCGTCGCGCAAGGTCGGCCGGATCGGGTTAGGGTGCGGGGAACACCTGGAATCACCGGATCACCATGACGCCCGACACCGACACCACCGAGACCACCGAGACCGCCGAGACCGCCTCGTCCGTCCTCTCTGTCCTCTCCGTCCAGCCCCTGGGCATGCCCTGGGACACGATCGATCCCTTCCTGTTCTGCGTCCACCACGACGACGCCTATCCGCGCGGCAACGGCCACTACGGCCCGGACGATTCGCTGCTCGCGGGCCGGAAGATGGGCTCGGACTTCTCCCGCCAGGACGGCTGGAGCATGTACCACGGCCAGCAGGTGCCCGGCTTCCCCGCCCACCCCCACCGCGGCTTCGAGACCGTGACCATCGTGCGCCAGGGTCGCATCGACCACTCCGACTCGCTGGGCGCCGGCGCGCGCTTCGGCGGCGGCGACGTCCAGTGGCTGACGGCCGGCAAGGGCATCGTCCATGCGGAGATGTTCCCGCTGCTGCACGACGACCGCCCCAACCCGCTGGAGCTGTTCCAGATCTGGCTCAACCTGCCGGCGGACAGCAAGATGGTGGCGCCGCATTTCACGATGTTCTGGTCGGAGGACATCCCCCGGCACACCTTCGTGGACGCGGCCGGGCGCGCCACCGAGGTGGTGGTCATCGCGGGCGATCTCCCCGCCCCCGCGCATGCCGGCGGGAACGTGGCCAGGCCGCTCGCGCCGCCGCCGGACTCGTGGGGGGCGCGGCTGCATTCGGATCTGGCGATGTGGACGCTGCGCCTGGAAGCCGGTGCGCGATGGACCCTGCCCGCGGCGCTGGGGGACGGCACGCGACGCAAGCTGTATTTCTTCGCCGGCAAGGAGGTCACCATCGACGGTCGATCCGTGCCCGTCGGCAATGCCGTGGAAGTGCGGGCCGGGGCCAGCGTGGCGCTGGTCAACGGGAACGAACCCGCTGAGTTGCTGATGCTGCAGGGCCGGCCGATCGGCGAACCGGTGGCGCAGTACGGCCCCTTCGTCATGAACACCGAGCAGGAGTTGCGCCAGGCGTTCGAGGACTACCGCCGCACCGAGTTCGGCGGCTGGCCGTGGCCGGATCAAGCGCCGGTGCATGGCGATGAGGAGGACCGCTTCGCGCGGCATGCCGACGGCAAGACGGAACGGCCCGCGCCGCGGGTCTGACGCGCAGGACAGGAGCCCGCATGGCGCACGACGTCGTCAGCTACCGTTTCGACAGCTTGCGTGAGTTGATGGCCAAGGCCACGCCGGAGCGTTCGGGCGACCGGCTCGCCGGCGTATGCACCGAGTCCGAGCGGGAGCGCGTGGCCGCCCAGATGGCCCTGGCCGACCTGCCGCTGAAGACCTTCCTCAACGAGGCCGTGGTCCCGTACGAGGACGACGAGGTCACGCGCCTGATCGTCGACACGCACGACGCCGTGGCCTTCCAGCCGATCAGTCATCTGACCGTCGGGGACCTTCGCGAGTGGCTGCTCTCGGACGCCGCGGACACGACGACGCTGACGCGTGTCGCGCCCGGCCTCACGCCGGAGATGGTCGCCGCAGCGAGCAAGATCATGCGCAACCAGGACCTGATCCTGGTCGCGAAGAAGTGCGAGGTCGTCACGCGCTTCCGGAACACGCTGGGCCTGTCGGGCCGGCTGTCGACGCGACTGCAGCCCAACCACCCGACCGACGACGTCAGCGGCATCGCCGCCAGCGTGCTGGACGGCCTGATGTACGGCAGCGGCGACGCGGTCATCGGCATCAACCCGGCCACCGACAACGTGACCCAGGTGGCGCATCTGCTGCGACTGCTCGCGGAGGTCATCGAACGTTTCGAGATCCCCACACAGAGCTGCGTGCTCACGCACGTGACCAACACGATGCAGTGCATCGAGCGCGGCGCGCCGGTCGATCTGGTGTTCCAGTCCATCGGGGGCACGGAGGCGACCAACCGCAGCTTCGGCGTCGATCTGAAGCTGCTGGCGGAGGCTCGCGCGTCCGCGTTGTCGCTGGAGCGAGGTGCCGTCTTCGACGACGGCGGACGCGGGCGTCACGTCATGTACTTCGAGACCGGCCAGGGCAGCGCGCTGTCCGCCGGCGCGCACCACGGCTGCGACCAGCAGACCGTCGAGGCGCGGACCTACGCGGTGGCGCGGCACTTCGAGCCGCTGCTGGTGAACACGGTGGTCGGGTTCATCGGGCCGGAGTACCTGTACGACGGCAAGCAGATCATCCGCGCGGGATTGGAGGACCACTTCTGCGCGAAGCTGCTGGGCCTGCCGATGGGCTGCGACATCTGCTACACCAACCATGCCGCGGCCGACCAGAACGACATGGACGTGCTGCTCACGCTGCTGGGCGTGGCGGGCTGCAACTTCATCATGGGCATCCCGGGATCGGACGACGTGATGCTCAACTACCAGACGACGTCGTTCCATGACGCGCTGTATGCGCGGCGGGTGCTGGGCTTGCGGGCCGCGCCGGAGTTCGAGCGCTGGCTCGAACGCATGCGCATCGCGCAGCCCGGCGCGCCGGGGCATCTGGTGGACGGCATGTCGCCGGCGTTCGCGGCTCTGCTGCCGTCTTCGTGAACCGCGCCATGGGCAAGATCTCGGACGACAACACGGACGGGCCCTCGCCCCAGGCGATGGGCGACGCCGTCACCCCGAATCCCTGGCATACGCTGCGCCGCCACACGCCGGCGCGCATCGGCCTGGGACGCGCGGGCGTCAGCCAGCCGACGGCGGCGCACCTGGCGTTCCAGCTCGCGCATGCGCAGGCGCGGGACGCGGTGCATCTCGAGCTCGATCACGCGGCCTTGGCGGCATCGTTGAACGAGGCGGGCTTGAAGACTTTCGATCTGCACAGCGCTGCCGCCGATCGAGCGGAGTACCTTCAGCGACCGGATCTCGGGCGACGGCTCGACGATGAATCGACGGCCCGGCTGTCCGCGCTCGATGTGGAGGCTCAACCGGATCTGGCGCTGGTCGTGGCGGACGGCCTGTCCGCGCTGGCGATCGAGCGACAGGCGCTCGCGTTCATCGAGGCGCTGCGGCCGCTGCTTGCCGACGATTGGCGCTGGGCACCGGTGTCCATCGTCCGTCAGGCGCGGGTGGCGGTCGGCGATCCGATCGGTCACGCGCTCGGGGCGAAGCTCGTCGTCGTGCTCATCGGTGAACGCCCGGGTCTGAGCTCCCCCGACAGCATGGGCATCTACGTCACCTGGGCGCCCCGCCCCGGCCGCGTGGACGCGGAGCGCAACTGCATCTCCAACGTGCGGCCGGAAGGGCTCGAGCCGGAAGCCGCGGCGGCGCGCCTGGCTTGGCTGCTCAACGAGGCCAGGGCCCGTCAGGTGACAGGCGTTGCGTTGAAGGATGAGAGTGCGGGCGCCGCGCCGGCGGTTGAGACGCGGGAGACGTTCCGGCTGGATGGCGATTGATGACTGCTACGGCCGCTGGTCCTCAAGGCGAAACGAAGCTCTCCTTGCCCGCCTTCTTGTCGTCCTCGGCGATCTTCACGTCGGCGTCGTCGACGACGCCGTCCTTGTTGCGGTCGTGGAGGTTGAACATGCTCAGCCCGGCGGCCTGGAACTCTTCCAGGCTGATGCCGCCGCTCTTGTCCTTGTCGAGCACGCCGAAGCGCACCTTGGCCTGGCGCATCTGGCGCTGCAGTTCCTCGCGGCGCTTCTCCGCGTCGGCCATCTTGCCGATGCGCTGCATCAGCCGGCCTTCGAATTCGCCGAGATATTCGGCTTCGCTCAACACGCCGTCGGCGTTGAAGTCGATGCGCACGAACTCGACCTCGCGGCCGAGCTTGAATTCGGCCAGCAGCACCTTGCCGTCGCCGTTGAGGTCCTGCTCGGCGATGAAGGTGGTGGAGGAATGCGAGGCGGCCAGCACCGGCAGCGCGGCCAGGCCCAGCAGACTCACGAACAGGGCACGTCGGACGGTGGTGGTCATGGCTGGGGCTGCACTTCGAGGGTGAGGGTGGCCGTGGTGCTGATCCACAGCGCGGGGTTGTCCGGCGAGGCGCGACGCACGCGCACCTGCAGCAGGTAGAGGCCGGCGGTCTTGGGCTTGAAGCTCACCTCGCCGGCGGCGTTGGTGCTGAAGTCCAGCTCCGGCTGCTTGCGGCTGACGTAGTTCTGGCCGTCGGCGATGACGGTCAGCGTCTCGCCGGCCAGCGGCTTGCGGTTCTCGCGCACGCGCACGGTGACGGGCTCGCCGGCGTACAGCTCGTACGGCTTGGTCACCGGGAAGATCTCGACACCCTCGGCGTCGAAGTCCACTGCCGTAGGGCGGCCGCGGGTGACGTAGACGTCGGCGCGGGTGATGCTCTGCACCTCGATCGGCTTGTCGCCGGGCTTGGCGTCCTCGGCACGCTCGGAGAAGACCACCCTGCCCTCGCGCAGCACGCCCTTGGCCAGCCTGCCCTTGCGCACGCCCGACGACACCAGGTAGGTGCCGTTGCCGGCGCCCAGCGGCACTTCGAGGTAGCTGGCGTCCTTCAGCACGGCGGCCGGCGTCAGGGGCAGCTTCTTGCCGTCGGGGCCGACCACCTGGAAGGTGTCGGACTTCATCGCCACGTCAGGACGCAGGTCGCCTTCGGCGAACGAGGCCTCGACGGTCACATGCTTGCGCTGCTCCTCCGCGCTGAAGGTATTGGGCTTGAGATAGAGGGTCGGCCGTGATTCCTGAAAAATCCGCAGGAAGCTACCTAAGTGCTTGTCAGGACTTCAGAATCTAATCTTGTAGTCGATCGGCTCGACGGGCTTTGACAGGTCCAGTGTGTAGTCGCCGAACCTATTGATGTGGGCGGTTCTGTAAGGCGACAGCCCGCGAAGCACTGGCTCGCCAAGCAAAAAGCCTTCGGCCTGTAGTTCCTTCAGCTTCCGCGACATCCATTGGACGTTGTGAAGGATGACCATGTTGGCCACCAACTGGCTGTACTTGATGACCTTCCGCTGCTCGTGTCGGAGGTTCTCAGCAATGATCCCCTCCCCTCCGAAGAACAGCCACTTCACGAAGTTGTTGAATTCCTCGCTCTTGTTGGTGGCGGCGTGGATGGAGCGCCGCAACTCGATGTCGTTAACGTAGTTCAGGAGAAACATCGTCCGGATCACTCTGCCCAGTTCTCTGAAGGCGAAGTAAAGCTTGTTCTTACGGCTAAACGTCCCCAGGCGGCGCAGGATCATCGACGGCGTGATCTTCCCCAATTTGATCGATACAGCGACACGCAGCATGTCTCGATAGTGCAAGGCCAGCAGATCCCAGTCGATGGTTCCGCGGAACAGGCTCTGGATGTGCTTGTATGGGACGCCGGCCTCAGCCTTATAAAACACGAGATCCTTGATGTTCCGGATGCGGGGCATGAGCTTGATGCCAAGCAAGTGCGCAAGTCCGAAGACCGGCGCGCTTTGAGCCTGCGTGTCGCCGTGTAGCGTATCGGGCTGGATGTCGGACTCGTTCTTGACGAGTCCATCGAGGATGTACACCGCTTCATACACGCCGCAGGGAATGAAGTTCCCGAACAAGGCGATGTACATGTCGGACACGTGGTAGTAGCCGATGCCGCCGTAGCCCCCGTACCTCAGGTGGTACTCGGACATCAGGTTCTGCTCGTAGACGTTCCACTTGGTGCCATCGGCAGAAGCCGACTTGCCCGTGCCCCAAAACTGGGGGAGCGCGAACCGGTTGTAGGCATTGACGACCTTGAAGATGGCTTTGTCCAACCGCTCCTCGGTCACGTGGTGAAGATTCAGCCAGGCCACTTGTTTTCGCGAGAGTCCCTTGACTGACAGGGCCGTCTGGGTAGGGCCGAGATTGCAGCCGTAGCAGAACAGCGTGGTCAGAAACCGCTTGCGCGGATCGTCAACCTTGCTTTCGAACCCGGACAGCGGTCCGAACTGCTTGTGCAGGTCTAACCATCGCTCGGTCTCGGTCAGCACGTCGAGAATGCTCGTCGTGGCCATGGAGTTCGTGATCGCTTGATCGAGCTCAGGCAAGCCATCTGGCGGCGGCGCTCGATCGGCGCGCCTGAGGAGCAGGCCGTTCTCCGTGAGAGCGACGTGCTCGTTGTCAGGGAAGCGATCGTCGACCTTCTGGGCTACTTCAAGCAGTTGTTGCTTCAACAGCGCCACCAAGGCGTCACCGTCTGTTGGCAGCCCCACCATGCTGGCGTAGTCGGTCACTTCAGCGTCAAACTCGTCCCAACCAACCAAGTGATCACGATAGTCGTCAAACTGATCGCTGTTCTGGACATACAGGTCACCTGACTTCAGTTCCTCCATGACATGGGAGAAGACGCAGAGCTCAAGGTACTTTCGGTGCAGCAGACCTTCATTGGGTCCGACTCCCTCGATCAAGTTGCGCCACCGTCGCTCTGAGAGCCACGACAGTTCAACGGCTTCAAGTCCGGCATCTGCCCGTACGAACTCCTTGTGACTGGAGCGGAACTGCATCATCCAGGCAACGGTCTTCAGGAGACTCTCATCCGGAGACGAGGACTTCAGCTGCATGGCATCGAGGCACTGAAACAAGAGCGCGCGTTTGCTGCGGTACTGCTGCAGCATGAACGGGTAGTAGTTATTACCAGCGAATGCCATGTGTTCATCGCATCGCTCGATCCAGATTGACGGCTCCTCGTCGAGGATCTTGCGCATGCGCTCGACGCGGGCCGGATCGCTGCCATCTTCTTCGAAGGCCGTGAGGACATCGCGGAACTGCGCAATGAGGGCCTCACCTTGGGCGACGTGCTCAAGCTGGTACTCCTTCAGCCGCTCGCGCGCCAGGTTGTGCATGTTCCTGACGGACCGAATGAAGATCTCGGCCACGTCATCCACGGCCTTCTGAAGCTGGGCGTGAATGAGAAGCACAGCGAGTGCATAGCGCTTCACCGGCTTGAGCGCGGCCATCTCTCGCACGTTCAAGGCTCGGGCTTCGAGCACAAACTGCGTGCGCTTCGACACTGGCATCTCGTTGGCCGTGGGCAGCGCATCTGCCAGCTTGCGAACGGCCTCAATGTGCGTCAGGTAGCTGGCCACCTCTCGAACGCTTGGTTGCTTGGGTTCGCGTTTGAGTTGTTCCCACTGGCTCTTTCCAGAGCGCGTTCTGAAGAGGCTATCGATGCGTTCACGCTGGTGCTCGTCCAGGCGGGAGGCGATCGCTTGCTGCAGGCTGTCGTTGACCCGTGATCTTGCCCTTGCGGCAGCGCGAGACAGGGTCACGAAGCCCGGCAGCTCGAAGCGGTGATGAAGCAACTCTTCGAGCAACACGTTGATGATGTCGGGCAACTCCTGCTTCGTCTGGGCCGCCTTGATCGCTTGCTCGTCCAGCCACTCGCTTCCGTCAGCTCCCAGGACCTTCAGTCCTGCGTACTCGCGGAGGAGCCGATGGTGGATTGACTTGCTCCCCGACTCGTCGTAGGCCTTGAGATCTCGGACTCCAAAGACTGGCACTCCAAAGTGCTTGCAGATGTGGCGCACGATCACCGAAGGGATATCCGCCGCCATCGGGAAATAACCCAATCGCTGAAGCACCTTCAGCTGCATGGTGATGAGCGCCTGTGTCGTTGCACGACGGTAGGCGTCAGCAACAAACTGACGCTCCTTCTGCGATGGAGTGAACAACGCCAGGAGATCCTTCTCCGAGACCTCTTCTCGAAGCTGAGGATACGCAGTCTCGGTGATGTTGCTCATCGGTCAGGACCCCGGGGTGATGCAAACGACGCCGACTGGCACGTCGATAGCGGCCCTGGAAGGTGCTGCCCAATCCGTCGTTGGGCGAAGATGGTAGTCAGAAACACGGAAGAAGGCGATGCCGAACAACGGGCGTTTCGCATTCGAAGCGACCAGCGTGTCGACTTGGCTTGCTCAAGGTGAGACCTGACCCCCAGCTCCTGCGTGGCGAGATGACTTCGCGTTCGATGTTGGCGATGGGCTTAAGGAACTAGGGAACACCCTACCCGAAACAGTTGGGCCTTTGCGGGGTCGCCTGCATTCGCAGCACGGCGCCCCATCCGGCGTCTGTTCATCGGAGCACCGACGCCCTGCAATCAAGTGCCACCGAATTGAGATCAGCGCCGCTTGAGCTCCGTCACCGTCGCCTTGCCCTTGATCATTTCGGCCTGGAACTCGACTTGATCGCCGACCTTGAGGCCGTCGAGCAGCTTCTTCTCTGCAACCTCAAACCCCATGGTCATCCCCGGCATCGCGAGATTGGGAATGTCGCCATGCCGCAGGACGACTTGGCCCTTGGCGAGGTCGACCTTGCGCACCTCGCCCTGCACCAGGGGCATGGCGGCCGACGCAGCGTTCTTGCTCGGCATCGGCATGGACATCGTGCCAGACGAGCCCTGAGCATGAGCCTGTATCCCGGCGAGGGCGAACAGCGCGGTGGCAAGCATGTTGATGGTCTTCATAGATGAAACTCCTTCAGAGTTGCGTGGGTTGGAAAGGTGAAACGATAGGAGGCGGGTCGGAGACTGGCGCCGCCGCTGTGCGACGGCGCCGCAGCAGATACCAGGCGGCCGGAACGACGAGCATGCTGAGCAGCGGTGCCGTGACCATGCCGCCCACCATCGGCGCGGCGATGCGCCCCATGACTTCGGATCCCGTCCCGCTGCCGAGCAGGATGGGCAGCAGCCCCGCCATCACCACGGCGACGGTCATCGCCTTGGGTCGCACGCGCAGGACGGCGCCTTCGCGGATCGCCGCGAGCAGCGTGGCATCGTCGTCCGGCTCGCCCGCCGCCAGACGCTGCGCATGGGAGTTCTTGAGGTAGACCAGCATGACCACGCCGAACTCGGCGGCCAGGCCGGCCAGCGCAATGAAGCCCACAGCGGTGGCGACGGAGACCGCGTGTCCGAGCGTCCACACCAGCCAGAAGCCGCCCACGAGCGACAGCGGCACCGCCGCCATCACGAGCAGCGCGTCACCCGCCGAGCGGAACAGCAGGTAGAGCAGCACGAAGATCACGACCAAGGTTGCCGGCACCACCACCTTCAACCGTTCGGTGGCACGCTCCAGGTACTCGAACTGACCGGACCATGACAACGCATACCCCGCCGGCAGAGCCACGCGCTGCGTCACTGCCGATTGCATGTCGCGGACCACCGAGCGCAGGTCCCGCCCGCGGACATCGACGTACACCCAGCCGGACAGCCGGGCGTTCTCGCTGCGCAGCATGGGCGGCCCCTCTTCGACCGTCACGCGCGCCACGTCCTGCAGCAGCACGGTCGCGCCCTGGTCTGTCACGAACGGCAGCTTGCGTAGCCGCTCCAGCGAATCCCGGATCTCTCGCGGGTATCGAACGTTGATCGGATAGCGCTCACGACCCGCGATCACCTCGCCGACGTTCTCGCCGCCGATGGCCGTGGCGACGATGGCCTGCACCGCGGCCACGGATAGTCCGTACCGCGCCGCGGCCGCGCGATCGACGTCGACATCGATGTAGCGGCCACCCGTCAGCCGCTCCGCCAACGCGGACGACACGCCGGGCACCGGCTTGACCACGGATTCGATCTGCGTCGTCAGCCGGTCCAGCGTGGCCAGGTCGGGCCCGGACACCTTGATGCCGACGGGGCTCTTGATGCCGGTCGCCAGCATGTCGATGCGGTTGCGGATCGGTGGCACCCAGAGGTTGGACAAGCCGGGGACCTTGACGACACGGTCCAGTTCCTCGGTGAGCTTCTCCGGGGTCATGCCGGATCGCCACTGCGCGCGCGGCTTGAAGCGGATCGTCGTCTCGAACATTTCCAACGGCGCCGGGTCGGTCGCCGTGTCCGCGCGGCCGGCCTTGCCGAAGACACGCTCCACCTCGGGCACCGTCTTGATGAGCCGGTCGGTCTGCTGCAGCAGTTCCGCCGCCTTGGACGCGGACAGCCCGGGCAGCGCGGACGGCATGTACAGCAGATCGCCTTCATCCAGCGGCGGCATGAACTCTCCGCCGAGCCGCATCAGCGGCACCGCCGTCATCGCCAGCACCAGCGCCGACGCCACCAGCGTCGCCTTGGGGAATCGCAGCACGGCCTCCAGCGCCGGCCGGTAGATCGCGATGAGCAGGCGGTTGATCGGATTGGCGGTTTCCCTCGGGATGCGGCCCCGGATCAGATAGCCCATCAGCACGGGTACCAGCGTCACCGACAGGCCGGCGGCTGCGGCCATCGCATAGGTCTTGGTCAACGCCAGCGGCGAGAACAGCCGCCCCTCCTGCGCCTCCAGCGTGAACACCGGCAGGAAGGACAGCGTGATCACCAGGAGGGAGAAGAACAGCGCCGGTCCGACCTCGACCGCCGCCTCGGTGATGAGCGTCCAGCGCTCGGTGATGCTGGCCGATCGACCGTGCCGCGCCTCGAAGTGCTCCAGGTGCTTGTGCGCGGCTTCGACCAGCACCACGCTCGCGTCGACCATCGCGCCCAGCGCGATCGCCACGCCGCCGAGGCTCAGGATGTTGGCGCTCAGACCTTGCCAATGCATCACGATGAAGGCCGTCAGCACCCCCACGGGCAAGGTCACGACCGCGACCAGCGCGGAGCGCAGATGGAACAGGAACACCGCGCAGACCACCGCCACGACGATGAACTCCTCGATGAGCTTGTTGCGCAGATGGTCGACCGCGCGATCGATGAGGGTCGACCGGTCGTAGGTCTCCACGATCTCCACACCCGGCGGCAGACCCGGCTTGAGCGCGGCGATCCTGGCCTTGACCGCCTCGATCGTCGTTCGCGCGTTTTTCCCGGAACGCATGACGATCACGCCGCCGGCGACTTCACCCTCGCCGTCCAGCTCGGCGATGCCGCGGCGCATCTCGGGCCCGACCTGCACGAAGGCGACCTCCCGCAGCATCACCGGCGTCGCCCGGGCGACGCGGATCGGGATGTCGCGGAAGTCGTCCAGCGACTTCAGGAAGCCGCGCGACCGCACCATGTACTCGCTCTCGGCCATCTCCACGACGGAGCCGCCCGACGCCTGATTGGCGTTGCGCAGCGCGGCCAGAACGGCCTCCTGCGTCACGCCGAGCGGGCGCATCCGGTCCGGATCGAGGACGACCTGGTACTGCCGCACCATGCCGCCCAGGCTGGCCACCTCGGCCACGTCCGGCACCGTCTTGAGCTCGAACTTCAGGAACCAGTCGTTGAGCGCGCGCAGTTGCCCGAGGTCGTGCGCGCCGGTGCGATCAACCAGGGCGTATTCGTAGATCCAGCCCACGCCGGTCGCATCCGGACCGAGCACTGCGGTGGCTCCCGGCGGCAATCGTCCCTGGACCTGGCCCAGCGCCTCGCTCACCCGGGAGCGGGCCCAATACGGGTCGGTCCGATCGTCGAAGAGCACGTAGACGAAGGAGTCGCCGAAGAAGCTGTAGCCGCGGACGGTCTTCGCGCCCGGGACGCTGAGCATCGTCGTGGTCAGCGGGTAGGTGACCAGGTCCTCGACCACCTGCGGCGGTTTGCCCGGATAGCTGGTGCGCACGATGACCTGCGTGTCCGACAGGTCGGGCAAGGCGTCCACCGGCGTGCGTGCGACGGACCACAGGCCCGCCGCGACCAGCATCGCGGTGGCGATGAGCACCAGGAAACGGTTGCCGATGGACCAGCGGATGAGCGCGGCGATCATGGCGCGCCTCCGATCCTGCGCACCGACACGAGTTCCCACTCCATCGGGCCGCCTTGCCTGAACTCGATACGGACCTTGTCGCCGGGCTTCACGTCGGCGAAGGCATGGGGATCAGGCTTACTGAAGCCCATGGTCATGCCAGGCCACTTCAGGGCCGGCACGGGGCCGTGCGACAGGGTAATGCTGTCGGCATCGATGCTCTCGATCGTGCCCTCTGCGCGATACGTGGCCGCGGCGACAGCGGATTTCGGCGTGGAGACAGGGCCGGAAGCCATCGACGCCATGGAGGCGGTAGGCACGGCCGGCGCCGCGCTCATTGTCCCCAACGAGGACTTCAAGTTCGCCTCGGAATCGATGAGGAACTGACCGCTGGCCACCACCTCTTCACCGGGACGCAGCCCGTCGAGGACCTCGACGTCGTTGCCCAGATCCACCCCCAGCTTGACGTCCCGCGGCTCGAAGGTGCCGCCCTGTTGGCGGACGATGACGACGGCGCGTGCGCCGGTGCGGATCACGGCCTCGGCGGGCACAACCAGTCGCGATGCGGTCGCGCCCGCGATCCGCAGGCGCAGCAGCATGCCGGGCACCAGCTTCCCGCTCCGGTTGTCCACCTCGAAGCGCGCCTGCAGCGTGCGCGTGTCGGCGTTGACCTGCGGAAGGATCTCCTTGAGTTCACCGTCGAACGCCTGCGTGGCATCGGACTGCAGCGTCGCCCCGACCTTCTGACCATGGACCAGTCGGGCCGCCTGCGCTTCGGGCACCTCGACCACCGCCCACATGCGTTCCAGGCCTGCGATGCGGAAGAGCGTCGTCCCGGCAGTCACTGCCACGCCTTCGCGAACGCCCAGTTCCGCCACCACGCCGCCCACGGGCGCTTCCAACGTGAAGCGCGCCTGGGCCGTGCCGGTCTCCTCGCTGTGCCGGATCAGCGTTTCGGGAACGGACATCGCCCTCAAGCGGTCCCTCGCGGCCGCGATCAACTCCGGTGCGGCACCGGCGCGTTTGAGCGCGAGCCATTCGTTCTGAGGTCCCAGCCATTCGGGCGCGAAGACCGTGGCGAGGGGCTGCCCCTTGCGCACCGTCGACAGGGGCGCCCGCACGAGCAGGCGTTCGACGTAGCCCGCGACGCGCGTCTGGACGGCGACATTGAGCCTGTCGTCGAATTGCACTGCGCCGACGGCGTCGAAGGATGACGACACGTCCGCCATCTTCGCGGCGGCCGTGCGTACGCCCAGGTTCTGCTGCACCGTTGCGCCGATCCTGACTCCGGCGTCCGCGGCCTCGTCGGCGTACACCGGCACGAGCTGCATGTCCATGAACGGGGATTTGCCGGGCTTGTCGAAGCGACGGCCCGGCACCATGGGGTCGTGCCAATACAGCACCTTGCGATCACTCCCGGCGGCGGAGGCCGCTGCAGGTCGTCCGTCGTCCACGCGGACGGCGCCGTCGACCGTTCGTCCCGCATAGAAACCACCCAGCGCGAGCGCGGCGCCGATCGCCGCCACCAAAACAACGACTGCTGCGCGCTTCATGGACGGTCTCCTTCGATGAAGGCCTTGAACGCCAGCGACGCCTGCGCCCTGGCCAGATCGCGCTGGAGCGCAAGGAGCTTGCGCCGCGCCTCCAATTCGGCGTGGCGCGATTCGAAGAGCGTGGTCAGCGGCACCTGGTTCGAACGATAGGCGGCCATTGCCACGGCGGTGCGTTGCTGGGCCGGCAGGACGACCGCCGTCCGATAGCGGTCCACGCGTCCGGCCAAGCGCGCCGCTTCGGCGGCAAGCATGCGGTACTCGGCGGTGGCCATGCGGGTCGTCTCCGCAAGCTGTGCCTCAGCCTTCTCCGCGAGGGCGAGCTTGGCCGCGAGCTCGCGGTCCTGGCGTTGCGCCGGCGCAATTGCGAGCGGGATGCTGATGCCCACCGACACCATGTCCGGATAGCGCGACCGCTGTCCGTAGCTCACCTCCCAGGACCAGTTCGGGTGGCGATTTGTTCGCGCCGACTCGGTGTCCGCGCGAGCCAGATCGACATCCCGCTCCGCAGCGATGACGGCAGGATGATTCGCAACGTACGCGGACTCGGTGGGCGCCGGCAGCGCCTCCGGCGCGGCCAGGTCATCGACGGAAGCGCCGATCCAGCGTGTCAACGCGACACGCGCCACTTCCAATTGCTGACGCGCCTCGGCGGTCTCGTCCTCCGCCATGCCGCGAGCACCGGACAGTCCGAGCACTTCCTGGCTGGTCGCCGTGGCCGAAGCGAGCCGCGCGCGGGCGGCCTCCAGCGCGTCATGGGCGTGATGTTGCGCCTCCGTCACCAGCTCCAACTCCGAGCGCGCGAAGTAGACGTCCAGGTACGCCAGGCCGGTCTGCAGGCGTACGTCGGTCTGCGAGGCACGTGCGACCGCGGCCTCGCGTTGTACTGCGGCGTCTGCGACGGCTTGTCGAGCGGCGCGCTTGCTGGAGGACAGCCATTCCTGGGAGATTCCTACACGCTTCATAGTCATCGAATCCCGGCCGCTGAAGCGGTCGCTGCCTGAAATGGGCAGGTTGTCGATGCCGGCGCGCAGCACGGGATCGGGCAATTGGGCGGCGGCGCGCGCGGTTTCGGCGGCGCTGGTGACGCCGGCCCGGGCGGCCCGGGCGGCTTCCGACCGCTGGACCGCCAAGCTCATGGCCTGGTCAAGCGTGAGGGTGGCGCCCTGACTGAGCAGGGGCAGCAATGCGGCAGCCAAGGCGGCGGCTCGCAGGTTGATTCTTGGGTTCACGAAAGCTCCGAAGACGAACGACAGCGATGCCGGGTGGCGGACATGCCGCACCGGCGCCAGTCAATCGACGGAGCTGATCAGACTCGGAGTCTGAGCGTGGAAAGGAAGAGAGGATCGGGTGGCGGTCGATCCTCGGCCGGCGTCATTGCCGACGCCGGCAGGCGGACGTCCTCGCCCAGGTCGACGCTCACCGCCAGGATCGACACCACCAGCGGCGGCGCGAGCGTCGGCAGCTTGATGGGCTCGAATGACTGCGGCGTGCCGGACGAGTGCTCCGCGCACAGCGCCGGCTGGTCCATGTCCATGCCTTCGCACGGCATGCCGGACGTCACCATCTCGGCCATCGCCGTCATGTCCCGCTCCTGCGGGCAGACGTAGTTGGCCAACGCGAGCTGCGAGAACAGCAGCGACAACGCCACGTAACACGTGACGGTCAGGCGATGGGCAAGGCGACGAAGCATGATCGCGTAAGTGTAGTAGCAACCCTTGCATGGCCGCACGCAACCAACCATGGGGCTCCATCAGCTCAGCGTGCAGATGCCGCATGGACGGATCGTACTCCCTTCCGTTCACGCTTAAGCGTGCCCGGCCAACAGTTGCGCACGCCTGGACGTCTGCCCGTGGAGTGGCTGGAGCAGCTCATCTTGCTTGCCCTCGTCGGCCGGGCTTTCCCGACGTGGGTCACCGATGGTGTTGCTGCATCCAAGCATCGAGCTGCGCGATCTCCTTTGTCTGGTCGTCGATGATCTTCTGGGCCATCGTCTTCAGGGGCGCAGATTTTCCCTGCTGGACTTGAACCTTCGCCATCTCAAGCGCTTGTTGATGATGCATCTTCATCATCATCGCGAAGTCCATGTCGGTATCACCGCTGAGCTTCATCCCTTGCATTGATCGCATGCCCGCGTCCATCGACTTCTTGAGTTGTTCCGAAGCGGGGTTCGACGACTGCGCAAAGGCGGCAGCGGCGCTCAAGGCGCCGGCGATCGCGATGAGTCCGAGCTTGCGAAAAACGTGGATTGAGTTCATGAGGCGCTCCTGCGAGAAGGTTGAAGGACCAGCCCGATCACGACGTGAGGTGGCTGGCTCTCAAGGGCAAGAGGCAATCCCAATGCTAGGACGCGTGTCAGTCCATGACAGCTTCGTAATGGTCTCGACAGGCCTTTGTGGCCGCCAGATTTCTACAGTGCTCTCCATGGCGATCAATCTCGACGCCAAGGCCCCGAGCACCCCCTCGCCAAGGGGGTCGCTCGCGAGACAACCTACAGGAGTTCATCATGTCCCGAATCGTCACCCCCTTCGCATCGGCCGCCGCTGCAGCGCTCGTTGCGATGGCTACCCCGGCGCTCGCCGATAGTGGCTTCACGCAAAGCAACAGCGAAACGGGAGGTTCTTACCACCTCATGCCGTCGACCAAGACGCGGGCGGACGTCATTGCCGAGCTGCAACGGGCGCGAGCCGACGGCTCGTTGGCCAAGATCAACAGCGAAGCAGGCTACGCCCCGGAGTTTGAAACCGACGGTCGCCAAACCGTGCCCGCCAAGGCATCCAACGCCGCTGCGGTTGGCCAGAGGGCACCGCTGCAGTTCGACGCACCCGCTGCTGGAGGCGGCCGGACTCGCGCCGAGGTAATCGACGATCTGAAGCGCGCCCGGGAAGATGGCTCGCTGGCCAAAATGAACAGCGAGAGCGGCTATGCCCCTGAGTTCGAACCGGCGCCGGCTCGCCGCGTCCCATCGAAGGAAGGTCTGTCGACGTCGGCGGCGCAAACGCAAAGCAGCGCATTGCAGTTCGAGGCGCCTGCAGCTGGAGGACGCAGTCGCGCAGAAGTCCTGGAAGAGTTGCGTGTGGCTCGTGAGAACGGCACCCTTCGGCGCATGAACACCAACCGCGGCTACTGAACGGCAAGCGTCTTGCGCTGGGGTGTTGGCATTGGTGGCGACCGTCCCGAGGTTGGTCGCGCACCAGCTCGCTCAGGCTTGCAAGGCCGCGTACCTTCACTGATGTCGATCATCCTCCTGCGCTGGCGCGGCCTGTCGCAGGCGCAGGGAATTGAATACCACGCTGACCGAAGACAAGCTCATGGCGAGCGCCGCGATCATCGGCGACAGAAGCCAGCCGGTGAAGGGATACAGGACACCTGCGGCCAAAGGAACGCCCAACGCGTTGTAGAAAAAGGCGAAACCCAGGTTCTGACGCATGTTGGTCACCGTCGCGTCTGAGATCTCTTTGGCCCGAGCGATGCCGCGCAGATCGCCCTTGACCAGCGTCAACTGCGCGCTGTTCATGGCCACGTCGGTGCCCGTACCCATGGCCACGCCCACATCGGCCTTTGCGAGCGCCGGAGCGTCGTTGATGCCGTCTCCCGCCATGCCCACGACGCGACCTTCATCTTGCAGACGCTGCACAAGCGCAAGCTTGTCCGCGGGCTGCACTTCGCCGTGCACCTCGTCGATTCCCAATTCGCGCGCGACTGCCTGCGCCGTTGTGAGGCCATCACCGGTTGCCATCACGACCCGCATACCTGCCGCATGCAATGAACGTAGCGCTTCGGGTGTGCTCTGCTTGATGGGATCAGAGACGGCCAGCAAACCCATCAGCACTTGGTTGCCGGCCAGGTACATCACGCTGCTGCCATGGGCCCGAAGCACTTCAGCAGACTTGCGCAGCGGGCTCACATCAACACCGTCCTGTGCCATCAATGCCGTGTTGCCAAGCGACAAGCGTTGGTCAGCGACTTGGCCGCGCACCCCGATGCCAGTCGATGACTCGAAGTTCGTGGCGGCTACGAGCTCCAGCTTCTGAGCCCGCGCGGCTTGAACGATCGCTTGGGCCAGCGGGTGCTCGCTGCCCTGATCCAAGCTTGCGGCCAAGCGCAACACCTCGACCTGGGTTTGGCCCGGAGCCGCTATGACCTGCTCGAAGACCGGTCGACCTTCGGTCAACGTGCCGGTCTTGTCGACCACCATCGTGTCCACGCGTCGCAGATGTTCAATGGCAGAGGCGTCCCGGAACAAGATTCCTTGAGTGGCCGCTTTCCCCGTGGCCACCATGATGGACATCGGCGTGGCCAAGCCTAACGCGCACGGGCAGGCAATGATCAGAACACTGACCGCGTTGATCAAGCCGTACTGCCATCCTTGCTCTCCACCCAGCAGCCCCCAAGCGAAGAACGACAGCAGCGCCACTGCGATGACAGCCAGCACAAACCAGCCAGCGACCTGGTCTGCCATCCGCTGCATAGGTGCCCTGGAGCGCTGGGCCTGGGCGACCATCTGTACGATCTGAGAAAGCATCGTCTGGGACCCGACACGCTCCGATCGCATGATCAGCGCGCCTGACGTGTTGATGGTCGCGCCGATCACTCGATCTCCAACTCGCTTGGTCACAGGTACAGGTTCTCCCGTCAGCATCGATTCATCGATCGCGCTTTGTCCCTCCTCGACGACGCCATCCACCGGCACCTTCTCGCCAGGTCGGATGCGCAGGCGATCCCCCACATGCACCTGGGTCAGCGGTACATCCGCCTCACTGCCATCTGAATCGATTCGTCTGGCGGTTTTGGGAGCGAGGCCGAGCAGCGACTTGATCGCCGCGGAGGTCTGCGAGCGGGCGCGCAGTTCCAGCATCTGGCCGAGCAGAGTCAGCGAAATGATCACCGCCGCGGCCTCGAAATACACGCCAATGCGGCCATGAGCCATGAAGCTCGATGGGAATACGTGGGGCACCATCGTGGCGACGATGCTGTAGGCAAAGGCGGCTCCGATCCCCAGGCCTATCAAGGTCCACATGTTGGGGCTGCGCAGCTTCACCGACTGCACGCACCGCACCAAGAACGGCCAACCCGCCCAAAGAACGATTGGCAACGACAGCACAAGTTCCACCCAGCTCTGCCTGGTCGGTGAGAGCCACCCCACTCGATGACCGGCCATGGCCAGGACCGTCACGGTCGCGGTCAGCGGCAAGGTCCACCAAAAGCGTCGCGCGAAGTCGCGAAGTTCAGGGTTGTCATCGTCTTGAGCGGCCTCAGGAATGAGGGGCTCCAAGGTCATGCCGCACTTCGGGCAGCTACCCGGGTGATCTTGCCGGACCTCCGGATGCATGGGGCAGGTGTAGATCATCGACGCCTGTGCGGGCAAGCTTGGAGCTGAGGCCTGCGCCGGCGGCTCAGAGTCAGATGAAGCGAGATTGGAGCAGCAGTGTTCCGATCCCTGATACGTTCCTGCGGGTGCAAGGTTCTGGCCGTTGTCGCCTGCTGTCTGGATCAGCTGCATGCCGCACCTCGGGCAGCGCCCGGGACCATCTTGATGGATATCGGGGTGCATGGGGCAGGTGAACTGAGGCACGGCTGAGGCGCCACTTGGCGCGGTCTGCGCGTGACGGTGACCCGAAGCTTGATCGCTGGCGTCTTCGCTCATTTTTCTGCTTCCGCTTGTTGGGACATGACGGTGTGGATGCATCGCGCCACAGCCTTACAGGCAGGCGACGGCCTCGCGCAACCTCTGGCTCGCACTACCAATGGCAATGCGGCTATCGGCAACCGCCGCAGCAGCTGATGCCGTTGCCCTCGGCGCCGGCCCTCAACGTGACTTGTGTCTGCACACTGGGGGTGTATCCCGCCTGAGCGATGGCCGCGCTGAGCTCCTCCGGCGCCGACCCGGTCGAGTCGACTCGCACGCGCTTGGAAGCCAGGTCCACGTCCACCTGCGCCTGGGGATCCACCTCCCTGATTGCCTTGCTGATCTTGCTGACGCAACTGCGGCAGCTCATGTCGGGGACTTCAAACTCAAGCATGGGCTACTCCCTATCAGACCGGAACGTTCCGGCAAGTGCCACTTTGAAGCCTCCTATCGTGGGAAGGTCCAGCACTTTCTGGTAGTCCCTACCCAGAACTTGCGCATTCCCGGGTTCGTTCGAGAACGTTCAGAGTTCCTCGCAACAGACACGGTATGGGCGCTACCGATGGCGCCCTGCCCAGGAGCGCGGTCCCTCTGGCCCGTGCTCTGACCGATGCGCCGGCCTATGCGCTGGCCGTTTCAGCCATGCGACGGCACTCGTCGGCGCAACGCCGACACGCCCGCGCGCAGGCCGCGCAATGGTCCATCTCGTGCTGCCCACATTCCTTTGCGCATGCTTCGCAGATGTCCGCGCAAAGCTTGCAGATCGAGCCGGCGTGCTCGCTGTTGCGAGCCATCGCGGCCGACGCGAGCTGGCAGATCGCGGCGCAGTCAATGTCGAGCGCGATGCAGCGTGACATCGCGTTCACGTCCGTCTCTTGGAGACAGGCGCTGGCGCAGTGATTGCACGCAGCCGCGCAGTCGTCGCACGCGTCGATGCACGAGTCGAATTCCTGATGAGCCATGATCTTTCGCTCCATATGTTCGCCGGCGATTCGGCCATTTCAGCGAGCAAATCACGCACCCGGCGAAGCGCGGTTGAGTTCCACCGGACAGCTCGGAATCAAGCTGAAAAATGCGCACGCCCCTGCCTGCCTGCCTCATCGGGGCAAGTCAGGCAAAGGTGTTTGCAAGAAGTGCTGTCGCAGTGACGTGATCTACATCGTGGTTTGTTGCGCAGCGCCGCCGGGGTGGCTCAAGGGACCTTTCGTAGCGTCGCGCGCGCCGTCACAGCTGCCTTGGACTTGTTGGACCACATCCAGCAGTAGTGCTGATCGCTGGGAACGTCGAGTAAACCTTCGGACTTGCTCGCCGTATCCTGTTTGGCGGGAAAGCGCACCTCTTTTCCCTCGTGGTAGTGCACGTTGAAGTTCAACGGCGCGTCGGCGTCGAACCGCCACTGGACTTTCTCCCCTTGACGCAACTGAGTGCACCACTCGGCAAACTTGCCCGGGGCGATCTGCCACTCGCCATGCGCCGTTGCGTCTGCCTGCCACGGCACGTCAACAGGGTCTGCACGCGCTGACGTGGCCAGGGCCGAGATCACGACGACGGCAAGGACGGCCCAGCGCGGCCTCACTTGGCGGCCTCGATGCGCGTGACGACCAGAGCGCCCGCGCGCTTCTCGGCGGCGAAGCGCACCTTGTCGCCCACCTTCAATTTCTCCAGCGCGGATGCGTCCTCGACCTGGAACACCATGGTCATGGGCGGCATCTCAAGGTTCTTGATCTCGCCGTGCTTGAGGGTGATCTTTTTGTTGGCAGCGTCGACGCGCCGGACCTCGCCGTCGGTCATGGCCGATGCGTCGGCCGTCGAGGCCTGCGCCGAGGCGGACAGGGGCGGCTGTTGCAGGGCTTGGTCTCCTGCTGCGTGGGCCCAGCTGGCGGCCATCAGTGCCAGCGCGGTCAGGGTGCAGCGCACAGAGTTGGACTTCATGAGAGCTCCTTTGGTCAACGGTGATAGGACTGGAAAACGCGGGTGGTGCCGTCCTTGAGAACGAGCAATACGTCGTAGGGCTGTGTCTGGTTGTCAAAATCCGGGCCATCCATGCCGGGGCTGCCCAGCGGCATGCCGGGCACGGCCAGCCCGACTGCGGCGGGACGCTCCTTGAGCAGCCGCTTGATCTCTCTGGCCGGTACGTGCCCTTCGATCGCGTAACCATCGATGCGGGCGGTGTGACAAGAGCCGAGTGCCAAGGGGATGCCAACGGACTTGCGCACGTCGGTGTTGCCAGTGTTGTGGACCGCGCCGACGTTCAGTCCTTGTGCCTGCAGATGTGAGAGCCAGGCTTTGCAGCAGCCGCACTCGGGCGACTTCCAGACTTCCAAGGACACGGCAGCCGGCGACGTCCGGGCGATGGCAGAGCCAGCCGCTGCAAGCGTCAGGCCCAGACCGGCCCAGACGACGTCTCGCCGGTTCACGAAATTGGTCATGGCTCCGTCAGTGCGCGTGATCGGCGTGTCCGTCCGCCTTGGACCCGGGCTTGGTAGAGGCCGCCTTGGAGCCCGACTTCGCGACCGTGACCGCGCCCTTCATGCCCGCGTCGTAGTGACCGGGCTGCAGACATGCAAAGTCGACCTTGCCAGCCTTCGTGAACTGCCAGATCACCTCACCGGTTTTCCCGCCAGCCAAGGTGATCATCTGGGGATCTTCATGCTCCATCTCCGGGTTCTTGAGCATGACCTGGTAGTGTTCCTTGAGCTCCTGCTCGGTGCCCAGCACGAATTCGTGTTTGACCTGACCGGAGTTTTTGACCTTGAAGCGGATCGTCTCGCCTTGCTTGACGTCAATGCTGGCAGGCGTGAAGCGCATGTTGTCGGTCATGTCCACGTTGACGGTGCGCGTGACCTGTTGTGCCTTGCCGGGCTTGCCGATGGCACTGTCTTCATCGCCATGCGCGTGTGTGCCGGCGTGGTTGCCAGAGGCAAATGCCGCGCTGGTGGCAATGGCGACGAGAGTCGCCACGAATGTGTGTTTGATTTTCATGATGCTTCCTTCTAGAACGCTTTTTGCTTGGGGGTTGAGGGTGAGATTGGCAGTCAGTGGTTGTCGTGCCCGCCGCTGGGCTTGCGCACGCGCATTTCGACGTTGCTCGCCGGTTTGCGCGCCAGTGGCATGGACTGGCCGCCAGCGCTGAACGATCGCGCCGGCTCGGGCAGTGCACCGGTGAACTCGTACGCCACCTCGCCCTTGGGATGCTGGTACCAGCCCGGATCCTTGAAGTCGCCACGCTTTTGGTCGGCGCGCACCTTCAGCACGGTGAACATGCCGCCCATTTCCACGGGGCCGAACGGGCCTTGCCCAGTCATCATGGGCAGCGTGTTGTCGGGAATCGGCATCTCCATTTCCGCCATGTCGGCCATCCCTCGCTCGCCCATGGCCATGTAGTCAGGGATGAGGTTGTTGACCTGCTTGACGATGCCGGTGTGGTCGACGCCGATCATGTTGGGCAGACCGTGGCCCATGGCATTCATCGTGTGGTGACTCTTGTGGCAATGGAACGCCCAGTCGCCCGGTTCGTTAGCGACGAACTCGATAGCACGCATCTGACCGACAGCCACATCCGTGGTCACCTCTTCCCAGCGGGCACTTTCTCGAGTCCAGCCGCCGTCGGTCCCCGCGACCACGAATTCATGTCCGTGCAGGTGGATGGGATGGTTGGTCATCGTGAGGTTGCCCACGCGGATGCGCACGCGCTCACCTTGGCGTGCCACCATCGGGTCGATTCCCGGGAAGACGCGCGAGTTGAAGGTCCACAGATTGAAGTCGGTCATCTCGCTCACCCGCGGGGTGTAGCTGCCCGGCTCGATGTCGAAGGCCGTCAAGATGAAGCCGTAGTCGCGATCGACCGGCATGAACTTCGGCTCTTTTGGATGCACGATGAACATGCCGTACATCCCCATGGCCATCTGCACCATTTCGTCAGCATGCGGGTGGTACATGAAGGTGCCGCTTCGCCGCACGACGAACTCGTACACGAAAGTCTTGCCCGGCTGAATGTGCGGCTGCGTGAGTCCGCCCACGCCGTCCATGCCGTTAGGAAGCCGCACGCCATGCCAGTGGATCGTCGTGTGCTCGGGCAACTTGTTGGTCACAAACAAGCGAACTCTGTCGCCTTCCACGAGCTCGATGGTCGGACCCGGCGAGCTACCGTTATAGCCCCAGAGGTGAGCCTTCATTCCCGGGGCGAACTCTCGCACCACAGGCTCGGCCACGAGATGGAACTCCTTGACGCCGTTGTTCATGCGCCAGGGCAAGCTCCAGCCGTTGAGCGTCACCATCGGGTTGTAGGGACGGCCCGTTGTGGGATGCAGCGGTGCGGCGGACAAGGGGTTGGATTGATAGACCGGCTCGGGCAAGGCGGCCATCGCCACTTTGCTCACGGTCGAGGCCGCCACGGCGGCGCCCGCGGCTGCGGTTCCCGCCAGGAATCGGCGTCGGCTGTTTGTCATGGAACTCTCCGTCGAAATCAGTGGCCTGCGTCGCCGCCGGTCGGGGCAGCGGAGGGAGATTGGAAGGCGATGGGTCCTGCGGGCTTGCCGATCAAGGTGGCTTGAAGCGCCGCATCTGCCAACCAGAAGTCGCGCTGCGCTTCCAGTGCTTGGTTGACGCTGGCGACCTGGTCGCGCGCGTCGGCGATGAGTTCGAACACCCCGATCAACATGCCGTTGTAGCGAAGCTGGTTCTCTTCCGAGATGGTTTTACGCAGCGGCACCACTTCGTCCATGTAATGCCGGGCAACATCGAATGAGGTTCGATAGGCACCGTAGGTTTCGCGAACTTGCGAGGTCGCGTCCACGGCCAGCTGCGCGGTGCGATTAACCGCGGCCATGTAGGTAGCCTGAGAACGCGCACGGACCGCGTCGCCAAAATCGAACAGCGGAATCGGCAGTTCAAGCTCAAACCCTCTTTGCGGCGGCTCGCCGGTCTCGCTGTTGCGCACTGCTGCGACATGGAGTCCGTTGATGACGCTGGTCACGCGACTGAGTCCAAGTTCACGGGCCGTCGCTCGAAGATCGGCCTGCGCCATGCGCACGTCGAGTCGCTGCTCGATTGCCTGCTGCGCGACCTGGGCCTCATCGCGCGGAGTTTTGGGCAGGTCCGGCAGTCGCTCCGGCAGCTTGAGCTGGCGCGCCTGCGCGGCATCCAGCCCCAGAGTGCGCACAAGCGCTTCGCGGCTGCTTTGCGCGCTTTGCCGCGCACGGGCCAGTTGAGCCACCGCCTCAGCGGCAAAAGCCTGCTCCCTGGCCCGCTGGAGCTTGCTGAAGTTGCCCACGGCCTGCATACGTCGAGCGAGTTCCGCGCTTGCGTCGGCCGCCGCCTTGACCTGCTCTGCGTACTGGACCTGCTGCTGTGCGGCAACTGCGCGGACCCAGTTCTGCCTCGCGTCAGTGGCCGCCTGAACGACGTCGCCGGCGAGTCGCAGTTGGATCTGCTGCTGTTGGAAGCTGGCGATCCGCATGCGGCTTGGCAGCAGCAAGAGGTCGAATACGGAGATGCCCAGCGACCGACCGATATCGAGGTCTCGATCGGCCCCTTGTCCTCGCACCAGGCGCTCGAAGGTGAACACCGGGTTGGGAAGCCTGGCACCTTGAGCGGCCGCGGCGGACGCAGCCGCGCTGTCGTAGAGCGTGGCCTGCAGCGCCGGGCTGTAGGCCAGCGCAAGACGTACTGCGTCGTTGGCGCTGAGGGGCTGGGCCAAGATCGACTGCACGTCCTTGGCGGCCTGCTCGCGGGCCTCAGGTGAGCGCAGCCATTTCACTTCGGCGCCGAGTCGGCTTTGGGCGAGGAGCTGCACGTCATTGAAGTTGCTGTCGATGGCGGTGCTGGCGCAACCGGCCAGCAACGTTGCCGCTAGCGGAACGACCACCCAGGTAATGCGCCGCGGGACGCGGCTGTGCCGGCTATTCATGCACGGTCTCCAGTAGTTCAGTGATGTTGGGGATGGCTGCCCCCGGCCGTGCTTGCAGGCGCGGCGGCTGGCTGCGCTGCCTTGGCGGGTGCGCGACCCGCAGCGTTGACTGGCGGTTTGACCATCTCGGTCTGCTGCGAGGGATTTGGCGCCGTGGCAGTGTTCGGACGCGGCGAGTTCGCACTCGGCTGCTCCGGCTTCGCTTCATGACCGGCATGCCCTTGAGGCTCGGGAGCCTGCTGCTCCGTCCCGCCCGAGGCCTCCTTGGCGTAGGTGCGCCAGCCCCCGATCTGGCCCACCCGGTCGTTGGCGGCCTTCCAGGACTGAATCGGCTCGTCGGCGAACCGGCGGTAGCTCTCGAAGGTTGGGAGGTGGCGTAGGTCGTTTGCGGCTTTGCCTGCCGCCGCTTCTCCAGTGCCGGCGCCTTGGCCAGTTGCTAATGCCGGCGCCACGGCCTGCGACTTGGGACTCGATCGGGCGGGCTCTGTATTGGGTACGGTGCCGTGGCCCGGATGTTGGGCGAATGCGGGCGTCGCAAGGGCCAGTGCCCACGCGCCAAGGGTAGTTCGGGAAAACATGTCGTTCCTCGTGAACGCTGTCCTGGGGTAGGACAGACTCGCCACGCCTCGAACAGGTCCGAAGGCATAGCAGCTCAGCTCGCCGCGTTCAACCGGGGTCCGCGCTCAAGACGAGCGGACCCGGCGTCGCACACGGCGAACGTCGTCAGAGGAAGGAGGTTCGTGGGGGCCGCTCAGGGCCGCTTGTCGTGAACTCCGCGTCAGGAGAGACCGACGCGCAGTAGCGATCCTTTTCGGTCGCGACGTGGATCACGGTTGCGGCGCGCGACGGCAGCGCGGCAGCGCCACAGCAGGACGCGCAGACGTTGCATTTGGCCGAGGCCTTGGCTGCCCCGGCCTGCTTCAGGTCCCCGTGCGAAAGCCCGTGGTTGTGCGCGGCGCTGGAATCAACCCCGTGAACTCCTGGCTGCGCATGACCGTAACCGTCTTGCAAGTGCTCATCCAGGACGTCCAAAGGGGCGGAATGGTCATGATGGTCGTGGCCCGCGTGCTTCTCGACGAGCGCGGTGTCAACTTGATGGTGTTCCATTCCGCAGCAGCGCATGGCCGCAGCCACCGCACCCTGCAAGGGGATGGCGACGGCAAGCAAGCAAACGAAGACGGTTCGGACCAACAGGGTCATGGCGTCAGTGTAGGGGCGCAAAGGCCAGTTGTGAAAGTGGGGCAATCGGTGAACCGGGAGGTTCTACAAAGCGGTGTAGCGCTCGGGATCGGTGCGGCAAAACCCAGGGAAACCACTCACTTTTGCAGCTCCGTGATCTGGATCGTTCCATCCACTTTGTCGGCCTTGAATCTGATCTGGTCGCCGACCAGGAGCTGCGCCAGGACCGACGCGTCAGCCCGAAAAACCATCGTCATGCCCGGCATGCCAAGGTTCTCGATGGGGCCATGCTTGAGCGTCAACTTGCCTTGGCCAGCATCGATCCTTTTGACCTCGCCCGGGGTGAAGCTGCTGCTTGACGATGCCTTGGTCGCAGTGCCGCTGACCTCGTTGGCCGCCACCGCGACCCACGGTGCGACAGACGCGACGCCGGCCAAGGCGATCGAGACCACAAGGGTGCGCAGACTCATGACGTAGCTCCTGAAGGAAGAGCTACCTGCAGGGCGTTCGCAAGTAGCTTGGGCGCGACTGTACAAACCCTGTCCCCACGGCGCGGGGACAGGAACATGACAGACCGGTAATGTGGCTGTCCTCCTGCGGAAGGCCGTCCTGCGTCACACTTTGGTCATGAGAATCTTAGTGATCGAGGACGAGGCCCGCTTGGCCAGCTACCTCAAAAAGGGCCTCACGGAAAGCGGCTATGTGGTGGATTTGGCCGGCGACGGGATTGATGGGCAGCATTTGTCCGTCGAAGGTCAGTACGACCTCGTCGTACTTGATGTGATGCTGCCTGGCATTGACGGGTTCGAGGTCCTGCGCCGGCTAAGGGAGCACAAGTCCACGCCGGTGCTGATGCTCACAGCGCGCGACAAGGTGGAAGACCGCGTGCATGGTCTCAAGGTTGGCGCGGACGATTACCTGATCAAGCCCTTCGCCTTCACTGAGCTTCTCGCTCGCATCGAAGCGCTTCTTCGCCGCGGCGCCACGCATGCCTCCCAACCCTTGACCTCGCTGCGCTTGGGGGACCTAGAGGTCGATCTGTCCCGACGCAAGGTGACGCGGGCGGGCAAGCGTCTGGATCTTTCGCCCAAGGAGTTCACCCTGTTGTCCGTCATGCTGCGGCGCCACGGCGAAGTCCTTTCCCGAACGGTGCTCGCAGAGCAGGTCTGGGATCTGAATTTCGATAGCGAGACCAACGCGATTGATGTCGCGGTACGTCGGTTGCGGGTGAAACTTGATGAGGGTTTCGACAAGCCCTTGCTGCACACGGTCCGCGGAATGGGGTATGTGCTGGAGGATCGCGGTTGAGGCGAGACCATCTCTCACTGCTCGCCCCCTCGTGGCCGCGAAGTCCCTTGCGGTCGATGGCTCAGCGGCTGACGCTTGCAATGACTTTGCTGGCCGTTGCCGTTTTCGTCGCAGTCGCACTCCTTCTTCACAGCGGTCTCAAGCGCGAGATCGAGCGGGCCCGGGAGCATGACCTTGAGGGCAAGATCGACGTGGTCGAGCATCTGTTGGAGGAAGTGCGCAGTCCCGCAGATGTGCCGGCGCTGACGCATCACCTCAACGACGTATTGATCGGGCATGGACAGATGCGCATCTGGCTGGTGGGAGAAAACGGCCGCAGCCTCTATGGTGGAAGTCAGCCGCCAGTCCTTGCGAAGACGGCCAATCAGCTCGAGGTCGTTCGGGAGGACGGGCTTGTGATGCAGGCGCGGCAAGTTTCCATCCCGGCCCACCCGGTACTTGGACATCAGGCGTTGATCGTCGCGATTGACGCTCGCGATCAGGAAGCGATGTTGCGTCGCTATGGCAACCGCCTCGCAATTGTGTGTGGTGTGGGCGTTGCGCTGATCGTCTTGATCTCCGCGTGGGTCGCGCGCAGATCGCTTCGTCCGGTACGTCAGCTTTCAGAGGAGGCGGCGGCGCTCAACCCGCGGTCGCTCTCTTCACGACTATCGCCGGTCAACACTGCAGAGGTGCAGGAGTTGGTTCACGCGTTCAACAGCGCGCTTGGCCGTGTCGAGGCGGCCTACGGTCAACTGGAAGGCTTCAGCGCAGACGTCGCGCATGAACTACGCACGCCGCTGGCCACCATGATAAGCAGCACCGAAGTAGCGCTGATTCGAGATCGTCCTGCAGCTGAACTGCGCGAAGTGTTGGGAACGAACCTGGAAGTTCTGCGGGAACTCTCCAGCCTCGTCAATGACATGTTGTTCCTGTCCAAGGCTGATCAAGGGCAGCTCGCCGATCGCCTCGATCCGCTCGATCTTCGAGACCAGGCAGAGCACATCGCCGAGTACTTCGAACCCATGCTCGAAGAGCAAGGCGTTCGGTTGCGCATCGAAGGCAATGCCAAGGTCCAGGGCAACGCCGGTCTGATTCGGCGGGCGCTTGTGAATCTTGTCGGCAACGCGGCCCGGTACACGCCGCGCGGCGAGGCGATCATCATCGAGTTGAAGATGCTTGAATCAAACGCCGTGCGTGTGTCCGTGCGGAATCCGGGGCCCGCCCTTGCGCCGGAACTGCTGCCGCGACTCTTCGATCGCTTCGTGCGAGGCGATCCCGCGCGTGAAAAATCGGGCAGCCATCACGGGCTGGGTTTGGCCATCGTCAGGGCCATCGCAGTCATGCATGGCGGGCGCGTTTTCGCCGGATCACAGAATGGCTGGACCGCTGTAGGCCTTGAATGGCCAAATCAGCGAGCCTCTGCCCCCAGCGCCTGAACCTCTCGGGAGGAGAGCCTACGACGATCATCACGGCGTCGGAGACATTAAGTCCTGCCACACCTGGGCTTCTCGGGAAGCGCCCGCTAATCGCTCATCAGATGGTCCATGCTTATCGGCCCCAGCTTTTTCGCTAGCGGCGAGCGCGCGTTCATTCTTGGATTTCAGCGCATCTTGAGGCGCATCGATGTGGCGAAGCGCTGAGTTCACGTCGCGCCACCCTCATGTTTCATATCTTCCTTCAGATCCACCCATCGGCGCGCCCCAGCCAGCGGAGCCGCAGCGTAGTCATAGTTGGAGTAGGCGTCGGCCTTAGGAATGCGTTGCAAGAGTGAGGGCTTCGCCTGGCTGGCCATGTGTTTACGAGAGAGGTTCCCGGGCGATGGGCAAAGCGGCCAAGCAGGGGGCGAGCGGAGTGTAGCGGCCACATTGTTTTTTCTTCAAGCCCGGGGCCTTGCGGGTCATTACAAGTTTTGTTGTAATGATCGCCATGGACAAGACAACAGCCCTTGCTGGCCTCGGCGCGCTGGCGCATCCGATTCGTCTCGACGCGTTTCGCGCACTGGTCGTCGCGGGAGAGGACGGCCTCACACCGGGCGCCCTCGTCGAGATGCTGGGGGTGGCCTACGCCAAGCTGGGTTTCCATCTGAAGGACCTCAGCGAAGCAGGACTCGTCACCTCGGAGCAATCGGGCCGGCATGTGATCTATCGCGCGGTGTACCCGCAGATGAACGCGCTCCTGGCCTACCTCACCGAGAACTGCTGCCAGGGTGTCGCCTGCGCCGTGGAACCCACATCGACCAACTGCGACTGCTGAATGGAAACTGACATGACATCGACGGTCTACAACGTGCTGTTCATCTGCACGGGCAACTCTGCACGGTCCGTCCTCGCCGAGGGCTTGCTCAACCACCTGGGGAACGGCCGCTTCCAGGCGTATTCGGCAGGCAGCCACCCCAAGGGCGCAGTCCATCCGCTGGCCCTCAAGGAGCTCAGCCAACTGGGCATCCCCACGGACGGGTTCCGTAGCAAGAGCTGGGAGGAGTTCGCTCAGCCGGGCGCTCCCGAGATGGATTTCGTGTTCACCGTCTGCGACCAGGCCGCTGGCGAGGTTTGCCCGGTGTGGCCCGGCCAGCCGCTGACCGCGCATTGGGGCATGCCGGACCCTGCGGCTGTCGAGGGCAGCGAAGACACGCAGCAGCAAGCCTTCCGCGCCGCGGCAGTCACGATGAAGCGCCGCCTCGAACTGATGATGTCCTTGCCGCTGCAGAGCCTGGACGCCATGGCCATCCACAAGGAAGTCAAAGACATCGGGACCCGCTGAGCCATGACCACCAACGTTCTCATCCTGTGCACCCACAACTCGGCGCGAAGCGTGCTGAGCGAGGGCATGCTGAACCACTGGGCCCAGCGTCTGGGCAAAGACATCCATGCCTTCAGCGCCGGCAGCGCGCCGAGCGGGCGCATCAATCCCTATGCCCTCCAAGCGCTGGGCGACGCAGGCATCGACACGAGCGCCTATCGCAGCAAGAGCTGGGACGAGTTCGTCACCGATGGCGCGCCCGAGATGCGCGTTGTCATCACCGTGTGCGACAGCGCCGCGGCTGAGCAGTGTCCCTACTGGCCCGGCAGCCCCGTCAAGGTTCACTGGGGCTACGCCGACCCGTCGAATGCGCCCGAGGCGGACAAGCCGCAGGCCTTCGAGCTCACGCGGCAGGCCATCGGGTACCGAATGCTCCAGCTGGCACAACTGCCGCTGGAGACCATGTCCAACGCCGAGCTCCAGCGCGCGCTCGATGCCATCTCGAAGTCCTGACGTCCGGCCATGACTACCGCAATTCTCAAGCCCGTCGCCGCCGCGGCCAAGCCGGCCATCAGCTTCTTCGAACGCTACCTCAGCGTCTGGGTAGCCCTGTGCATCGTCGGGGGCGTCGCGCTGGGCCAGTTCTTTCCCGGCGTATTCAAGGCGGTCGCCTCCCTCGAAGTGGCCCAGGTCAACATTCCTGTAGGCCTGCTCATCTGGGTCATGATCGTTCCGATGCTGCTGAAGATCGACTTCGCGGCGCTCGGCCAGGTCAAGGCGCACGCCAGGGGCATCGGCGTCACGCTGTTCATCAACTGGGCGGTAAAGCCCTTCTCGATGGCGCTGCTCGGCTGGATCTTCGTTCGCCACCTGTTCGCCGCGTGGCTTCCGGCCGATCAACTCGACAGCTACATCGCCGGGCTCATCCTGCTGGCCGCGGCGCCGTGCACGGCCATGGTCTTCGTGTGGAGCCAGCTCTGCAAGGGAGATCCGTACTTCACGCTGTCCCAAGTGGCTCTCAACGACGCGATCATGATCGTCGCCTTCGCACCCATCGTCGCGCTGCTGCTGGGCCTGTCCTCAATCACGGTACCGTGGGACACGTTGATGACCTCGGTCGGCCTCTACATCGTCGTGCCAGTCATCCTGTCCCAGCTGTGGCGCAGACAGCTACTCAAGCGTGGTGCCGCGCACTTCCAGGTAGTCGCCACCAAGCTGGGCCCGCTTTCGATTGCTGCGCTGCTGCTGACGCTCGTGCTGCTGTTCGCCTTCCAGGGCGATCGCATCATCGAGCAACCGTTGGTCATCGCCTTGCTGGCCGTGCCCATCCTCATCCAGGTAGTGCTGAACTCGGGCCTGGCCTATTGGCTCAACCGAAGGATGGGTGTTCAGCACTGCGTCGCCGGTCCGTCGGCGCTGATCGGCGCCAGCAACTTCTTCGAGCTGGCCGTGGCCACCGCCATCAGCCTCTTCGGCTTCCAATCCGGCGCCGCCTTGGCCACCGTGGTCGGCGTGCTGATCGAAGTGCCGGTGATGCTCGCAGTCGTCGCCATCGTGAACCGCTCGCAAGCCTGGTACGAACGAGGAGCGCAACGTGCTTGAGCTCGATCCGACTTTCCCGGCACTGCAGTCCGACCTCTTCGATGTGCCGGATCAGCAGCGGCTGACGGTGCGCGAGCCGTCGAAGCATCGTCCCCGATTCCTGATGCTGTATGGGTCACTGCGTGTCCGGTCCTACAGCCGTCTCCTGACCTTTGAAGCGGCACGGCTGCTGGAGGCCATGGGCGGCGAGTTGAAGATCTTCGATCCGTCCGGTCTGCCGCTGCCCGACGATGCGGCCGACACCCACCCCAAGGTCCAGGAACTGCGCAAGTTGGCCGACTGGTCCGAAGGCATGGTGTGGTGCTCCCCCGAGCGCCACGGCGCGATGACCGGCGTGATGAAGTCGCAGATCGACTGGATCCCGCTCACGTCGGGTGCCGTCCGTCCGACGCAGGGCAAAACGCTGGCGGTGATGCAGGTCTCGGGCGGCTCGCAGAGCTTCAACGCGGTGAACCAGATGCGCGTGCTCGGCCGTTGGATGCGGATGCTGACCATCCCGAACCAGTCGTCCGTCGCTAAGGCTTTCGCGGAGTTCACCGAGGAGGGACGCATGAAGCCGTCCTCGTACTACGACCGCGTGGTCGACGTGATGGAAGAGCTGTTCAAGTTCACGCTGCTGACGCGCGATCACGGCGACTACCTAGTCGATCGGTACAGCGAGCGCAAGGAGACGGCGGAGAAGCTGTCCGAACGGGTCAATCAGAGCGCCATTTGAGCGCGAGTGCGGGGCTGCGGCCCCGATCTCTCCAAAGCCTGTCCGTCGAGCTTCGCCGCGAGGTCAGCTGCACGGCGCGGGAAACGGCATCCTGACGATCGCCAAGGGGACGCTTCCGCTCGCGGTTCCCCACGGGTACGGATATCGGCAGGGAGTCTTGAGGGTGCCTGCGCGAATCGCGCAAGCGCTGGCGCCTTGGGCTTTTGGTCTGGCCGTCGATGTATGGGGAGCGGGTGCGCTCGCGATCTCTGCCGGACTCAGCACCCTGGCTCTTGCTAGCCTCTTCTTCCTATCGCTGGAAGTGCGGACCACAGCTCGGCATCCCTAGGCCCGCCGAGTGTTGCATGCCGCTCGGTCCGCTTCAATGAGCGCGCACCGCTTTTGATCTAGCATTTCGCAGGAAGAAGGCCAGGACGAGCAGAAGAACGGCCCCCTGGGCGGTCAGGCCGATGACCGATGGATAGACCCCCAGAACTTCGAGACGCGGAGCGGACAGCGCGCTCGGCGCGATCCAGCCAGCCTCTTGCAGGGCGGCCACGCCCTTACCCGTCAGGACCACAGCGAGGATGGCCACAAGCCACGAACTCACGGAGAAGAACTTGCCGATTGGAAGACGGGCGCTGTACCGCAGCAGGAGCACCGTGATGAGCGCCAGGCAAAGCACACCGACGCCCAGACCGTAAAGAATGGCACCGTCGTTCCCCTGGCCCCACAACGCGGCGTAGAACAGGATCGTCTCGAACACCTCGCGGTACACGGCCACGAAGGCCAGACCGAACATGAAGAAAGCCGAACGTCGGTTCAGCGCTGCGGACATGCGCTCGCCGAGGTAGGCCTGCCATTGGCCGGCCACGCTCTTCTGATGCATCCAGATGCCAACGCTCAGGAGCACGATGGCCGCGAACAGGCTCGACAGCCCCTCGGTGACCTCACGGTTGGCGCCGCTGATCGACACCGCATACGTCGCGATGGCCCAGGTGACGCCCCCGGCCCCCAAGGCGCCAATCCAGCCCGCATGAACGTACGGCAGCACGTCGGGACGCTTGGCCTGTCGCAGGAAAGCGATCATCGCGACCACGACCAGCAGCGCTTCGATGCCTTCGCGCAGCAGGATGGTCAGGCTTCCGAAGAATGCGGCCGTCGAGTCAGCGCCTGCGGATGCCAGCACTTGATCTGCGGCGTCGAACAGCCCGTCAATCTTGGCGACCGACGCTTCGATTTCTTGAAGCGGAGCTTTGGATGCGATCAGCGAGCGGTACTGCCCCGTTGCCACTTCGATCTGGTCCTTTAAGGAGCCTTCACGGGCTGCCAGCGCTTGCTCGTAAGGTTCCACGCCGTCGAGATAGGAAGACAACGCCAGCTCGGCGGCGTCCTTGGGCTTGCCCGCCTTGAACGCGTCAACGCTTTGATGCAACCGCTCGCGCGCCAGCGTGAGGCTGTTCGCGCGCGGCGCCGCAAGGGCCTCGGGGTGCGCGTGGAGATAGGCCATCGTCGCCGCAGCTTGGGCCTCCCCGAGGGCGCCCGCGAGTTCGGATTCAGTCAAACGAACGAAGTGATCGATTCCGCTGACCTCGCTGCGCGCCTTATCGGATTCCTTCCAGATGCGCTGTCCCTGCTCGCGCTGCTTGTCGTCATGGGCGAAAGTGCCCAAGTACATCGCGACCGCCCAACGATCTTCCTCGGAGAGCTGACCAAACGCAGGCATCGCAGTTCCGGCGATCCCCTGGCTGGCCGCCTGGTACAGCGCGAACACGCTGCGCTGGCGAGCCCGGTCGTGGTCAGTGAACGCGATCGGCTTGGGATCGAGCTGCTTAGCCAGAGGGCCGTCGCCGTTGCCTGAAGCGCCATGGCAGGCCGCGCAGTTAGCCGCGTAGACCGAGGCGCCCAGCTTCAGGTCAGGCAGCGCGGTGGGTGCAAGTGGGACCGGGTAGACCGCGATCAGGTGATTCGCCAACGCCTTGGCCAAACCACCGACCTTGGTGGCATCGGATTTGGCAGCAATCTCCGCTTGAAGGGCTTCGCTTTCGCGCAGCAAGGTCGCGCGTTCGGGCTTGTCTTCCAAGGCAGCGATCTTGTCGTGCGCGGTCTTGGCGAACTCCCGCATCTCGTCGTACTCGGACTGCGCAACGATCTTGCCGTCCTGCACCGCACCCGAATAGTCGACAGCCAAGTAGTCGAGGATCTGCCATACGCGGCGCACGTCAGCCTCCGCGGCACTCGCAGCGCCGCTGGCCACCATGCTGAAGAGGATCAAGCCCGCTGTGAGGATCTTGCGCGCCATGCTGAGACCGGCGTGTAGAACGCCGTGAGTGCGACTCATTGTTGTTCCCGAACGAAAAGGCGGCCCGTCGAGCGGGCCTAAGGATTGCGTTAACTACTGCTTAGGCGAGCTAACGATTGGGCAAAAGGATTGGGTCAAGCGCGAAGCGGTTTGAGAAGTCGCAGCCCGTTGAACACCACCAGCAAGCTGGCCCCCATGTCGGCGAACACGGCCATCCACATGGAGGCGCTACCGAACACCGCCAGGACGAAGAAAACAGCCTTGATGCCCAGCGCGAGCGTGATGTTCTGCCAGAGGATCGAGTATGTCCGCTTCGAAAGCCGGATGGTTTCAGCAACCTTGCGGAGGTCGTCGTTCATGATCAAGACGTCGGCGGCTTCCTTCGCGGTGTCCGTGCCCGCAGCGCCCATGGAGAACCCCACCGAGGCGGCAGCCAGCGACGGACTGTCATTGACCCCGTCGCCGACCATGCCTACATCCTGAGCCGCAGCGGTTTGGGTCACCCATGCCTGCTTGTCTTGGGGCAGCAAGTTCGCGCGAACCTCGTCGACGCCGACCTCCTGACCAATCGCCTTGGCCGTCGCCTCGTTGTCCCCGGTCAGCATGACCGTGCGCACGCCTACGGCCTTGAGTTCGGCGATCGCCTGGCGGCTCGTGTCTTTGGTGGTGTCTGCAACGGCAAACATCGCAAGCACTTGGCTGCTGCTGGCAAGCAGGGAGAGCGTGCGGCCTTGCGACTCTTGCTTAAGCAGCGCCGCCTCCAGCTCGGCCGAACACTGTTCGCGTTCGTGGATCCAGCGGTGGTTGCCCAGGACGTACTCGACACCGTCGATCGTGCCGTGAACGCCTTTGCCCAGTTCAGCGCCGAAGGCCGTCACCTCAAGGGGCTCGCCGGCCAGACCGTCCACGACAGCCTTGGACACCGGATGATCGGATCGGGCCGCCAAGCTCTTGGCCACGCGAAGGACCTTGCCCTCGTCGCCGCTGTCAGCAACGACCTGGCTCGCCACCAACTTGGGCCGTCCCTCGGTCAGGGTGCCGGTCTTGTCCAGGCCAAGGACGGAGAGTTTGCGGGCATGCTCCAGGTAGGCGCCCCCCTTGATCAAGATGCCGCGGCGCGCAGCAGCTGCGAGGCCGCTCACAACAGTCACCGGCGTGGAGATCACCAGCGCACACGGGCAGGCGATGACAAGCAGCACCAGTGCTTTGTAGACAGCGGTCATCCAGTCCCAGCCAAGCAGAAGCGGCGTACCCAGCGCCACCGCGAGCGCCAATACGAAGATCGCTGGTGTGTAGACGGCGGCGAACTTGTCGACGAACCGCTGCGTCGGCGCGCGTTGGCTCTGGGCTTCTTCGACTGCGTGGATGATTCCAGCAAGCACCGTGTCGCTGGGCGGCTTGGTGACGCGGAACTCCAGCGAGCCGCTCTGGTTGATCGTTCCCGCAAAGACGTCGTCGCCTGGCGCCTTGTCCACCGGCACGCTCTCGCCCGTCACCGGCGATTGGTCCACGGCGCCATGGCCAGCGCTCACGCGGCCGTCCAGTGCAAATCGTTCGCCAGGCTTGACCCGTACGAGCGAGCCGACCTGGACAAGCTTGGCTTGTTGGAGCGTCCAGGACCCATCCGGCTGCTGGACTTCCGCTTGGCTGGGTGAAAGCGACAGCAGCCCTGCGATGGCGTTTCTTGCCCTGTCGACCGAGCGGGCTTCGATCAGCTCGGCCAGCGAGTACAGGGCCATCACCATGGCGGCCTCGGGCCACTGACCAATGAGGAAGGCGCCGATCACGGCCACGCTCATCAGCGCGTTGATGTTGAGTTGCCCGCGCAGCAGCGCGGACAGCCCCTTCTTGAACACAGAGAGGCCGGCGAGCGCAATGGCCGCAGCCGCCGCTCCCATGCCGACTACCTTCCAGACGGTGGTGTCGGGAGCGAAGAAATGGAAGCCTTCCGCGAGGATGGCCACCGCCAGCGCGGCGATCAACCGCCTCAACTCGGCGCGTTGGGACTTCGCAGTCAATTCGGCCGACGGTGGCTCGCTGAGCACCTCAGACTTGAAGCCGGTCGCCAGCAGCGCCTGCACCACGGCATCCGTCGCGGAAGCCGGCGCGTCCACCGACAGAGTGCGTGCGGGAAGGTCGAACTGTAGGCGACGGACATCTGGGACCCGCTCAAGCGCGCGTCGAATCTGCGCCTCCTCGGTCGGGCAATCCATCGCTGGCACGCGTAGCAGCAGGCCTGCGAAGGCGGTGCCGCCGTGCGGCGCCGCCTCGCTGGAAACGGCGATCGGCTCCGAGCACGAGGGGTCACGACATGCCGTGGGCCCAGCGGACAACGCGGCCGTCTCGACGTGCGTCTCAGATCCCGACTCGGGCGATTGCGCCGCAGGATCCGTAGCGAAGCCCAAGCCGTTGATGGCCGCGATCACATGCGGCCAGGCGTCTTGAGGAGCGTCGACAGCTAAGCCGCGCTTAGCCAGATCGAACCGCATGCCCCGAACGCCGGCGATCTTTTCCACCGCTGCTCGAATGGGACGTTCCTCGTTGGGGCAGTCCATGGAAGGGATGTGCAGGTCGAGGACGCTGGTGTGTGCGCTGGCGAGCGCCGACGCCTTGGGGGCCTCGGCCTGGTCACCGCAGCCTGACGAGGAACAGCTGCCCGCGCAGGCGGCTGTGCCTGCCGTAGCCTTGGAGGCAGTGATGTCATTCAGCGAAGAGGTGCTCATGCCCCGATTGGAAAACCTATACCAACTACAGAGTCAACCCAATGACCCCTAAAATCGAGATGACTTATCCGCTGCCGGGAGCCCCATGAAGATTGGCGAACTCTCCTCCGCCGCATCGACGCCGATCGAAACGATCCGGTTCTATGAACGGGAAGGTTTACTTCCGGCGCCGGCGCGGACCTCCGGAAACTTTCGGATCTACGAAGCGGCCCACCTGGATCGCCTTCAGATGATTCGGTACTGCCGTAGCCTGGACATGTCTTTAGACGAGGTGCGGGTGTTGCTTCGTTTTCGTGATGAGCCCGCCGCCGCGTGCGGCGACGTAAACGCGTTGTTGGACGAGCACATTGGTCACGTCTCAAAACGCATCGAGGAGCTGCGTCTGCTGGAAGAGCAGCTCGTGGATCTGCGCAGGCGATGCGACGACGAGCGTACGGCCCAGCATTGCGGCATCCTTGCCGGGCTGAACGAAGCTTCGCAGGAGGGGCTCTCGACGGCCGTTCCCAAGCGACGCGCCGTTCACGGACACTGACCTTAACTCGCCGCACCCACCGCTATCTACCAGCGCGCCGCCGCCGCCTTCGGATGGGCTGACAGCTGTCATGAACGTTGCACCTGTATATGCCGCCTCAGCACTGCAGGAACAAGTTGTAGGGTGCGTAGAGCGGGATCTAACATCTCAGCCAGGCTCCTCATTCTCACGACCCACGGCAGCTTCCAGCTGCAGCTTCACTGGCTATGGAATCTGGCGAGGCGCTTGGAAGCGGCAACTGCAATTCATCGAGTGCGCCCGCCCTGTCAGAGCATGACAGGGCTGCGGGATGGCATCGCGAGGCTTCCCGGTCATAGCCAGCGGCTCGCAAGCACCGCAGCCCAGACTGTCGCAGCCAACGCGATGGCGAGCAAGACAGCGGCGCTGCCCATGTCTTTGGCCCGCTTGGACAACTCGTGACGGTCAAAAGAGATCCGATCAATCGCGGCTTCAAGAGCTGAGTTGAGCAGCTCCACGATAAGCACCAACCAGATCGACGATATCAGCAGCGCCCGCTCAACGCCGTTTCCTCCCAACCAGAGCGCAAGCGGCATCAGCACGATGGCGACCGCTACCTCCTGTCGGAAGGCGGACTCGCCGACAAACGCAGCTCGAAGGCCTTGCAGCGAATACCCAAACGCATGTACGAGCCGATCGAGGCCGGTTCGACCCTTGTGGGGATTCACCGCTTGCCCTTCACGTGACCCTCGAGTTCCGCGAACGACGGACGCTCGGTCGAATAGAGCACCTTGCGACCGAACTCGATGGCGACTTGCGGCGCGTAGCCCTGCATAGATGCCAGCAGCGTGGTCTTGATGCACTGAAGTTCCTTGCCGGCCTCGTCCACCTTGGATTCGAGCGCGCCGGCCAGCGGCTCAGCGAAAGCGTAGGCCAGCAAGATCCCTAGGAATGTACCGACCAGCGCCGAGCCGATCATCCCACCCAGCACCGCCGGCGGCTGACCGACCGAGCCCATGGTGTTCACCACGCCCAGCACAGCGGCGACGATGCCGAAGGCCGGCAGCCCGCCCGCCAGACGCTGCACCGCGATCACGGCGAGGAAGGCCTCGTGGTGATGCGTGTCGATCTCAGCGTCCATCAAGGATTCGATCTCGTGCGCGTTCAGGTTGCCCGAGACCATCATCCGCAGGTAGTCGGTGATGAACTCCGTGACGTGATGGTCGTTGCCCACCGTCGGGTACTTCTGGAACAGCGGCGAGCTATGCGGATCCTCGACGTCCTTTTCGATGGACATCAGCCCTTCCTTGCGAGCCTTCTGAAGAATGTCGTACATCAGCGCGAGCAGCTCCATGTAACGCGCCTTCGTGTACTTGCTGCCCTTGAAGCAGGCCGCGAGACCCTTCACCGTCGCCTTCATGACCTTGGGAGGATTGGTCGCCAACATGGCGCCGATCGCCGCGCCGAAGATGGTGGTCATCTCGAACGGCAAGGCCTTGAGCACGACGCCGATGTTGCCCCCGTGCGCGATGAACACGCCAAAGATGCAAGCCAAGGCGAGCGCCCACCCGATGGCTATGAACATTGATCAATCTCCAAAATTGGTGCTACGCGTCGACGATTTCGCCGTGACTGCCGCAGCGTTGAAGCCGCGCCCCGAAGGCACGGCGAGTTCGTGAGGTTTCGGGCCGGCCTCACGCCGCATCGGACGGTGTGGGGCGATTCATCCAGCTGGACCTGCGCGGACGAGCAGGACATAACCATCGGCATCGAAGAGCACATGCAGCTGGGAGCGGCGACTCCCGGACAGGGACCGCCAAGACTTCTCGGTGGTCACCAGGAATTCATGCTCATGAAGGGGACCGAGCTTCGGATCGCGGCGAAGCCACAGGTCAAGTTCCTCGTCCTTGACCACGTCGTGCGCTTTGCCAGCGGTGTAGAAACTGGCGGAGTACGGCAGCGCATTGAGGAACGACACTTCCGAGGCCTTGTGACCGCCAGACAGCAGGGGGAGCAGCACGCCAGATGCAGATCGGATGGCGCCGACCGACCCTTGGCTCAAGAGCAGCGCGGCGGCCCCACCGGTCAGGAGGACAAGTCCCGTAGCGACAAGCCCGTGAACGACGCCTTGCCGCGTATCTCGTGCAAGCCAACGCCCGGCAAGAATCGCCAACGCAGGCGCGGCCGGGAGCACGTACGTCCAAAGAATGTTTCTCGACGCCGAGAACAGCAGCGCTGGCGTCAGCGCCCAAGCGACGAGTAGCGCCGTGTCAGGAGATCTCTCCGATCGCGTACCTCCGGCGATTTGCCTCGCGGCCCTACGCCTGCCGATCAACAGCCAGGGCAGAAGCAGGCTCCACGGCAAGAACCCAACCGCCAGGTATGCCCAGACTATTCCCCTGGCCTGCTCGTGCGCGGTGCCATAGAGGTCACCGGTCCATCCCGGCTGCGTGAACCGGCTCCAGTGCTCCCCGACGAGGAAGTATTCGAGGAACCCCGGGCTGCGAAGCTCCGCCATCACGTACCAAGGTCCCGCAATGCTCAAGACCAGCAGTCCCCCCTTGAACCAGGGCAGCACGATCACATCTCGGAACGCGCCGCGACAGCTCAGGCCATGCACGGCGACCGGGACCAAAGACAGAACAAGCGCCACCGGTCCCTTCGCCAGCAGTCCCAAGGCGAGCCCCACAAAGAACGCCAGTGCGCCGACACGCACTCTGGTCAGGTTGGTCCCGGAGATCGCCCACCAGAAGCCGCCAATGCTGAGCGTCACGGCGACGGTCAGAGCCATGTCGGTCATCACCGCGCCCGCACTCACGAAGAACACCGCGCTGCCCCACAACACGGCGACGCCAAGGATGGCCTCGCGGGCACTGGAGTCACGCAACCATCTCCAGACGATCAGCGTGACCATCATGGCGAGCACCAGCATGGGCAGGCGAGCACCCCACTCGTTGGCGCCGAGAGCCAGTTGGCCGGTCGCGGAGAACCAGGTCGACAGCGGCGGCTTGCCCCAGAAGACGACATCCCCAGGCAGGTGAAGATTGATCCAGTCGCCGCCTGACATCATGATTCGAGCGATCTCCGCGTACCGGGCCTCGGTGTTGTCCGAAAGCGGGTAGGTCCCCAGCGTCAGGGTGCGAAGACCGATGCAGAGCGCCAACAAGACGACCACCCAGAATGTGGTCGATATCGCTCTGGGAGGTGTGTGGGCTACTTCGCGTACATCCAAGGCGCGGCTCACCAAGGCCTGGCTCCAGCGACCCACAGGGGTGGCGAGGACACCGCGGGACGGAACTCTTCGATCAGGTATAGCGGCCTGGCTTTGGACTCGATGAAAAGACGGCTCACGTACTCACCGAGGATGCCGATGGCCATCAGCTGAAGTCCGCCGAGGATCAAAATGCTGATGATCAGGGTCGGAAACCCATGTATGGGCTCGCCGAACAGCGCCGTCTTCGCGAGGAAGTACACCGCGTAGAGGAAAGACGCGACAGCGCAGGTCAGGCCCACGTAGGTGGCCATCTTCAACGGCACCGTCGAGAATCCGACGATCCCCTCCACCGCGAAGCGCCAGAGCTTGCGAAAGCCCCACTTGGTGTGGCCTTGGTTTCGCGCGTCCCGGTCATAGTCGATCGTGACGGCCTTGAACCCGACCCACGCAAACAGGCCCTTCATGAAGCGGTTGCGTTCCGGGAGCCGATTGATGGCGTCCACGACGCGACGGCTCAGCAGGCGGAAGTCCCCCACGTCGGGCGGCATTGAGGTTTCCGACAGCATGTTGAAGATGCGGTAGAACGCGAACGCCGAGAACGTCTTGAGCCAGCTTTCTCCGGCGCGCGACCTCCGGCGCATCGTGACGACGTCGGCGCCTTCCTCCCAAGTACGAATCATCTCGGGGATTAACGCGGGAGGATCTTGGAGGTCGGCATCGATCAGGATCACCGCTTCGCCGCGCGCCAGATGCAGCCCCGCGGTCATGGCCGCTTCCTTGCCGAAATTTCGGCTGAAGGATGCGACACCCACGCGAGGGTCTAGCGCGCGGAGCGCGTTCAAGGCGTCGCCAGTCCCGTCAGTGCTGCCGTCGTCGATGTAGAGGATCTCTACGCGACGATCCAGAGACAGCAGCGCTGAGCTCAGTCGCTCGTGGAATGCCTTCAGGCTGGCCGCTTCATTGAAGACCGGCACGACGACGGAAACTGCACCGGCCATCTGGCGCATTGGCGCGGCGGGAACAAGTTGAAGGGGAGCCGGGGACCAGGCAGCGTTGAACATCTCAGCCAAGCTCCTCTTCCTCGTGCCCCATGGCTGCATCCAGCTGCAACTTCACTTGACGCGCCCATCGTGGTCCACCGCGCATGGCATCCAGCGCGTCAGAGCTCGCCTTCGCGAAGTAGAGAGACTCGGACAGCCCGTGGCTGTCCAACGCTTGCTTCAATCTGGCCGCGCGATGCCGGAGCTCGATATCACGAGGTCCAGAGCCCTGCACGCTGCCATCAGCGAGGTAGCCCGCGCTGCGCTTCAGGGTTTGCAAAGTCGAAGAGGAGAGCGCGGGTATAGCCCGCGGAGAAGACAGCCTTGCATGCTGGATGAACGGGTTCTTCCCCACTACCAAGCCCCAAGGCCGCAGTCCTTCGACGATGTCCACCGTCATGGCCTCGAGTTTGGTGAGACCAAAGTCCCTTGCCACCCTTAGCCGTGCGGCCAAGGCGCCGTTGGTCTTCGCCACCTCAAAAATTCCGCGCGCGGCGTCGGACTCGCAGCCTTGAACAGGAAGGATGAAGGTGCGGATCAGTCCCTGGGCTTGGAAATCCTGAGACTGCGACGCCAGGTACAACCAGTGCAACCCCTGTTCGGCTTCACGTAGGGATGCAGCGGCGCGCAGGATCGTTGCGCCCAGCCGGCGCTGCGCTGAAACGTCCCCGCTCGCCGCAGCTTTCTCCAAGAAGAAGCGCGCCATCGGAGGATTGGCCACGGAGCTGTGGTTGTTGGCATGGAGCTCGTAGAGCCGGGTCCAGGCTTCGCCATACCCAGCGTCGGCTGCCCGCATGAGCAGTGCGGAAGCCTTGCGTCTGTTCAGCGCCGGCACCAGCATCTCCCAGTCAATCGATCCGACGTTGTTGCCGCTCAGCGCCTGGCCCAGCAGCAACGCCGCAGCACAGTTCCCTCGGTCAACGCAGTCATCGAGCAACACCTCGATGGCCTTCGTATCGACCGTGATTCGCACATCGGGGATCGACTTGGCAAAGCTGATCGCGGCGTACACCTGGTCGGCCAAGGTCGAGTTGGACAACTGTCCGAGGGCCAGGCTCACTGCGAGGGCTCGCAGTAGAAGGCGCGGCTCTTTTCTCACAAGCGCCCGCTCCATCGCCAGCGCAATTAGCTCGGGCCACCCGATCTTCGGGACCCCCAGGAGGGCCTTCACACGCACCACTGCCGCATCGTCGGATTCAGCCGCGGAGGCCGGTAGCGTCAGCGCGTCCTTTGCGCTGCTCTGACCAGATCGCGCAGCAAGCCGAAGCCAGCCCACCGCCTCGCTCTGATCGACCTGCGTCAGCAGATTCCAAATGGCTACCCTGAGCTGCGCTTCTCCGCTACCCAGACGTGCCGCCCGCTCAAGTGTGGAGACACGTCCGTGAACAGCGATCTCATGCAAGTCGAGCGCCTCAACGATAAGACGTTGAGCCTCTTCTTCCTTGAGAGTCTCGACATGACTCAGGTACTCAAGCCCAAGCGGCACGTGCCGCGGGAATCCCTTCATCCCTTCAAGGTACATGCGCCCCGCCTCGAAGCAGGCCGCAGCATCTCCTCGTCTTGCCCTGGAAATCAGTTGAATGTCTTGTCTTCTCATCGAGCGCCTTTCTTCGCACTGGCGCATTTGCCGAGCATCCTCGGGACACTCGCATCGCCGGAACATCGCGAGCAGACGAGAGACTAGAGATCAGGCATTGACCAACAACTGACCGTCTGATTACCGGTTCGTCAGCTTCGATGGCGATGGCGTCGGTCAGTCTCGGACGAGTCGAACATGTGACCTCGCATCAGAAATTTCTTGCTGCGTCCGCTGTGTCCTCAGCGACACGCCTGACGACCGTTTGGACCACCGTGCGCGAGCACGCACCCGCTCAATCGGTAGAACTCGTGGATTTCCCTTGCTCTTCTCCCTAGCCTGCGTCGTGCTTGAGGCGAATCGCGTCTCTATGCATCGACCATCGAATAGGAGAAGTTCATGAATAAGCCAGTCCTCTTGGCATTGGCATGCAGCGCGCTTGCCGGCTCGGCCTTCGCGCAAACCTCGTCCGTGACGCTGTTCGGCGTCGCTGACGTTGCGGTCCGCCAGGTGAAGAACGGCAACGCGGGTACGGTCAAGGGCGTGACGTCCGGTGCCAACACGACTAGCCGGCTGGGCGTTCGTGGCGTTGAAGAACTGGGCGGCGGTCTGTCGGCTGGCTTCCACCTGGAGTCAGGCATCGATCTGGATACCGGTACCTCCAACGCGAGCAAGTACTGGAACCGCCGCTCGACGATCAGCCTGATGGGTGACTTCGGTGAGGTCCGCCTGGGCCGCGACACGACGCCGACCTACAACAACGCGCTAAATGATGAGTTCGGCATCGTGGGTGTGGGATCTCGTGGCATCTTTGTTTATGGCAGCGGCGCGAACCTGGGCAGTGGTGCAACCACGATCCAGCGTACAGACAACGGCGTGAGCTACTTCCTGCCGAAGAACCTGGGCGGCGTCTACGGTCAGTTCCATGTCGCCGCAGGCGAGGGGAACACCGTGGGCAACAAGTACTACGGCGGCCGCATCGGCTACGAAGACAAGAGCTTCCTGGTGGGCGGTGCCTACGGCACGACGGATGTCGGCGCCAACCTGTCCAAGTTCAAGAACTACAACCTGCTGTTCAACTACAAGTCACCGTGGGGGGTCCTGCACACCCTGGTTGACGTGAAGAAGTGGGGCGAACGCAAGTCGACCGAGGTCTCGGTGGGCGCGACCATCCCGGTGACCGTCGGTCAGATCCGCGTGGGCTACACCAACGCCAACCGCTCCGGCGGCGCGGTTGGTTCTGGCTTCGCCGATGGCGACGACAGCACCCGTCTGGCGCTGGGATACGTCTACGACTTCTCGAAGCGCACGGCGCTCTACGGCACCGTGGCTCGCGTGACCAACAAGGGCGCCGCTCGCAGCTCCGTGCTGTACACGACGCCGGCGGGCATGCTGGGCGGCCAGAACTCCTCCGGCGCGGAAGTGGGGGTGCGCCATAGCTTCTAAGGCTAGGCTTTCTGCAAGGTAAAGGCGAAGGGGATGCGCATCGCGCATCCCCTTTTTTATCGACCTACCATCTGGCTTTCAGAAGCAAATACCGAGCGGAGGTCTGATGGACGAGGACTGGGTTTCGAACCTCGAAGTCGACTGCAACGAGTCCGGGCGTTTCGTGGCCGTGCTGGTGCTCACGCCGCCGCCCGAACTAGGGCCGCCTATTCGCGTCCCGATCGAGGGGGAATACGACCACCCGGAGCCTGCCGAAGGTGCGGCGCTCGACGCCCTCGCCGCGATGACCCGAGGCGATTGAACCGGCCGCGTCGAACCTACAGGTCAGTCGCGAACTGATCAGTGATCAGCCACGCCTTGTGGGCGACGCAGCGTTTGGCAGCGCAGCTGCCTGTTTGAACTCCGTGGCCTCATCATCCAGCGAGGCCATCGCCAGGGTGTACAGAATCGTGTTGCGAGCGAACTCAGCCTGCTCGCGCTCGACCTCGACGGTGTTGCCATCGATGCTGTCTTGCAACGGCTGTCTGTAGCCTGCGAACGCCAGCGTGCTCGAGGGTATGAGCGGCACGTCCCGAGCCACCCCCGTTTCCTTGCCATCCTGGTCGGTCAGTTCCTCGGCCTGGCTTGAGGCCTTCAGGACGTCTGCAAACGAGATGTCGCGCGCCTTGTAGTTGGGCGTGTCAGCGTTGGCGATGTTGCTCGCCAGCATGGCTTGGCGCTTACCGCGAAATACCAGCGCCTGCGCCCGCCACTCATCTGAATCCTGCGCCTGCTTCGCCGTGGCGGCGCCGAACCTCGTGTCCTTGATCCCATCCATGGCATCCCCCAAAAAAGCGAAGCCGCTGGTGCGGCTTCGTGGGTTTCAGGCTCGTTCGCCTTCGTTCTTGTCGACGTAGACCTTGAACGGCTTGCTCGCGAAGCCCGCCGGAGCGATCTTGGACAGATCTACCGCGCGGTGACCGACGACGTCGAACTTCCAGGCGAAGGTCTTGCCGCCTTGGCGAAACTGCACGGTCTGGCCGCATTCGATGTTGATGGCCTTGCGCGAATCGAGGTCTACGACGAAATCGGTCTTCTGACCTGCGAACGGCACGCCGTAGATGGAATTTCCGTTCATCAGGCGCTCGGTCGTCTGTGCTGCGACCGGCGCGTTCAGGCCGGCGAACAGGCTGGCAGCGACAGCGATCATGGCAACGGTTCGGTTCATACAGATCTCCTTGTTCCGGTGGAGCCGTGCTCAACAGGAGCACCTACCGCATCCACCATGAACAGCACTTTAGAAATCTGTCGCTTTCAACGGACCTGTCGTAGTGATGACAAGTTTGTTAGCTCGCGCCCGCGGTGCGCCGCCGTTCTCCGTCCTTGGGACCAGACGCTGCGAGATGAACAAGGCGGACATCCAGCGCAGAATGGAGCGACGGAGGTGCCAAGGTGAGCAGCAACATTGCATCGGGATACACGCCCGAACAGGACGACGTGCTGAAGACGCTGGGGTTGGCGGTGGTGGCGGGACAGGGCGTGGAACGCCTGATGAGCACCTGCCTGACGTTCGTTCTCCGGGACGAGCCGCTCATGTCGCCAGAGCAGCTTGATGGAATTCTGCGACGCCACAGCAAGGCGACCCTCGGCCAGCTATTGCGGATCTTGCGAGAGCGGGTGGACCTACACCCGACATTCGACGAGCGCTTCGAGCGATTTCTGGAGAGCCGCAACATCATCGCGCACCGCTTGTTCGACGTGCCGGGAGGCTTGGATCTTCATTCGGATGATGGGAGGAAGAACCTGAAGGCCTTCTTGTTGCGCTTCATGGAAGATGGCCAAAGCCTTTCGATGATCTTCCTTGGCTTGATCCGAAGCTGGTCTCAACAGGTCGGCATCGACCTTCCCAGCGTAGACGCCCACGCCACGAAGGCCATGCTGGACCACGTCGATGAGAACGTGATCCCTCATCTGAGCACCCTCTTGAAGGAGAAGACCCCCGTCGCGGGCAGCGACTAGTCTGCGTATCGCAAGGGTTACGCGCCTTCACTACGTAACGCGATGGCAATGTCTGCGTGCAGCTGATTGCCCAAATCTGAGAGCAGCCGCGTGGCGAGCTGCGCGCTTAGAGATAAGCGCGACTTGGATGCGAGCTGGACAAAGGGGCGAACAGACCTGGCCAGATCGTCGGACGCATCGAGCACCTCCGAAAATGGACGATCCAGAAGGATCGTCAACATCAGAACTGAGCTCAACGACTTCATCGCCTCAGCTTGCCGCTTCAACGTGGCGACTTTGCAGTGCGCCAACATCGAAGGAAGCGCAAGGATCAGCTTGTCCAGATCCCGCAGCTCCCTCGTAACCCGAACGGCTGCCTGCTCGGACATGCGCAGTTCCGCGTGGGTGGCGCTCCCCGCTTCCTCAGACTTCATCATCGTTCAAATTCTTCCCCGGGCGCTAAAGGAACGCATGCCAGAGGGACGCCTGCGACTAGGCCAGCACTTCGGCCCCGTCGTGGCAGACAGACCTCCTCCGCCTCGGCAGCGTTTCGGCGAATCAAGTGGGCACCGCGCCGGAAGAGATCGTGAAGCCGATGCGTGTCTTGCCGCCCACGGACGCTGCGGTCGCCTTGCCTCCATGCATTCGTGCAATTGCCGCGACGATGGAGAGCCCAAGGCCATGGTTCTTGCTGGCGCCGGTGCGGGAAGGGTCGACGCGGTAAAAACGGTCGAAGAGCCTTGGCAGGTGTTCCGCGGGGATCTCCGGACCCTCGTTGATCACGCCGATATAAATCTCTTTGCCGCGTGGCTCGATCTCGACCACCACCTCCGTCCCGCGGGTCGCATAGCGGCGAGCGTTACCCACCAGATTGGCGATCGCGCGCTGCAACAAGCCGGTGTCCACGCTGGCTCGGGCACGCCCGCGCACGACGCCGCGAACGCCCGCTTCCTGCAGGGAGCCTTCGTGATAGTCCAGCACCTCTGCACAGAGTTCCGCCAATTCCGTGACCTCGTCGCGGCTGGCCTGAGCGCCTCGCTGTGCATTCGCAAGAAAGAGCATGTCCGCCACGATCCTGGCGATGCGACGAAGCTCCTCGAGATTGGAATGGAGCGTCTCCTTGAGCTCGTCGGGCGAGCGAGGGCGCCGGATCGCGAAGTCGCAGCTGTTGATGAGGATCGAGAGCGGGTTGTTCAGCTCGTGTGCGACATCAGCGTTGAACGACTCCATCTGCCTGTAGGCAATGGCGAGGCGATCAAGCAGATCGTTCGTTTGAGCGATGAGCGGCTGCAGTTCTTCGACCTGATCGCGGCCGTCGAGCCGCAGCTCCAAACGATCCGCGCTCACTGCAGCGGTCTGTCTGACAAGTGCACGAAGGGGCGCGAGTTCGCGCCTGACCCCAAAAGCCGCCGCCGCCGAGAGCACCAGGGAGCCGCCGACAGCGGCGAAGCCGAGCGTCCATGCGAGCCGCAGGAGCAGCTCTTTGTCCTTGCTCTGGTCGAAGGCAAGCGACGCTGTCCCCGCGCCCCCCAGATCGGGAGGCAGCGGCACCGGGAATCGCTCGACCTTGACGTCGGCGCTCGCCGCGCGTTGCGGCGGAAGAAAGATGTGGCCCGAGTTGTCCGCCACGCTCAGCGTGAGCTCGTCGTGCCCAGCGAGAAAGTCGTTCAGCAGGTGCCGCACACTGTCCAGATCGTGTGCGCCACGACCTTCCCTCAGGAGATGCTCAACGGCCTCGCGCTTCATGTCTAGGGTCTGGTTCTGGCGCTGATCGAGCGTCAGGAAGATCACCACGTAGACAGCCACGCACACGACGCCGAGCCCCGCCATGGACTGCAGAGCAAGTCGACGAAGGAGCCGTGCCCGAAGGCTTCCCGCATGCATGGCGACGCTCATGCGGGCCGGTCTTCGATGACGTACCCCATCCCACGCACGGTGTGGATCAGGGCCCGATCGAACGGCTGATCAATCTTCACGCGCAGTCGGCGTATAGCCACCTCGACCACATTGGTGTCACTGTCGAAGTTCATGTCCCAGACCTGCTCCGCGATCTCTGTCCTGGACAGCACCTCGCCTTTTCGACGCATCAACAGCGCGAGGAGACCAAACTCCTTGGTGGTGAGGTCAATCCGCTGACCGGCGCGGCTGACCTTGCGACGGATGGGGTCCACCTCCAGATCGGCCACCCGGTACACGGACTCCTCGGTCACTTGTCGACCGCCCGTGCGCCGGCGCAGGAGAACCTGAACCCGGGCCACGAGTTCGGAGAACGCGTAGGGCTTGGTGAGGTAGTCGTCAGCGCCGCTTTGCAGGCCCTTGACGCGATCTTCGACGCGCGAGCGTGCCGTGACCATCAGGATGGGAACATCGCTGCTCTGACGGATCGCGCTCAGCATGGCGAGCCCATCAATGCCCGGCAACTGCCCGTCAAGGATGAGCAAGTCGTAGTTGTTGACCGAGGCCATGTGCAGTCCGTCGACGCCGTTGTGGGCGACCTCCACGGAGTAGCCTTCCTCGGTGAGGCCCTTGCGAAGGTACTCAGCGGCCTTTTCCTCGTCCTCGACGATCAAAAGTTTCATGGGCGGATCTCGTTGTTGTTCGTCGATCTCATGCGTCCGACGCCTTCTGGTCGCCGTAGGCGAGCAGGCGAAGCGCGTTGATGACCACGATGAGGGTGGAACCCTCGTGGAACAGGACCGCGGTGCCGATATTCAAGCCGAAGAGCGTGGCCGGAATCAAGACCGCCACGACGCCCAGGGAGACCCACAGGTTCTGCCGGATGACGCCGCTCGCCCTGCGGGAGAGTCCGACCACGAACGGAAGCTTCGAGAGATCGTCCGCCATCAAGGCCACGTCAGCCGTTTCCAACGCCACGTCCGATCCGGCCGCGCCCATGGCAATTCCGACCGTTGCACTGGCCATGGCCGGAGCATCGTTGACGCCGTCCCCGACCATCGCCACCTTGCCCTCATTGGCGCTGAGCTGCTTGATGAAGCCGACCTTGTCGTCCGGCATCAACTCCCCCTTAGCCTCGCTCAGGCCGACGGACTTTGCCACCGCGTCGGCAACCCGCTGGTTGTCCCCCGAGATCATGATCAAGTCCTTGACCCCAAGCTTCTGAAGCTTGCTCATCACGTCCGCGGCGGCCGGGCGCGGCGTGTCCATGACGCCAATGACACCCAGGAAGCGCGCTCCGCGCTTGACGATCATCGTTGTGCGGCCCTTCTCGATCAGGTGCTGATCGATGCCCGCGACTTCCGGCGGCAGGCCGCCAACATCTTCCACGAAGAGCTTGGCCTTGCCAATCCAGACGTCGTCGGCGCCGATCCGTCCCGTGACTCCCTTGCCGGTGACGCTGTGAACATCTTCCGCGTTCAAGGGCTGATCCGTCCCCTGCATCCGCTCTTTCGCGCCGGACACGATGGCGGCTGCCAGCGGGTGATCGCTGTGAATTTCGATGGCGACAGCCACGGCCAGCAGTTCATCCTGATCAACGCCAGGCGCAGCCTGGACATCCACGAGCTTGGGTTTGCCTTCCGTGAGCGTGCCCGTCTTATCGAACGCGATCGCGGTCAAGACGCCCAAGTTCTCCAGCGGCGCACCGCCCTTGATGAGAACGCCGCCACGCGCCGCCCGTGCAACGCCGCTCAGAACGGCACTTGGAACCGAGATGGCAAGCGCACATGGGCTAGCAGCCACCAGCACCGCCATCGCCCGATAGAACGTCGCACTGAACGGCTCGTCGATGATGAAACCCGCGAACAACAGCGCGCCGACGAAGCCCAGCACCGTTGGTACGAAGATGCGTTCGAACCTCGCCGTGAACGACTGGGTGGGGGACTGCTGCTGCTGCGCCTCGGTCACCATCTTCACGACACGCGCCATGGTGGACTCAGTGGATCGTTTGGCGACCATCACCTCCAGTGACCCGGAGCCGTTGATCGTGCCGGCAAACACGCGGCTCGTTGCCGCGACGCGATCGAACGCGGCAAGCGCCTGCTGCGCGTCTTCCACGGGCTGCTTCTCCACGGGAATACTCTCCCCGGTGACAGGCGCCTGGTTCACGCTGGACTTGCCCATGATCACAAAGCCGTCGGCCGGCATCCGCTCGTTTGGCTTGATCACCACGATGTCACCGGGTTCCAGTTCGGCGATTGGTACCTCCTGCGTCGTGCCGTCACGCTTGCGAAGCGCGGTCTCGGGCGCCAGCTTGGACAACGCCTCAATCGCCCGTCTTGCGCGGCCCATCGCGTAGTGCTCAAGCGAATGTCCGAGACTGAAGAGGAACAGCAGCAAGGCGCCTTCAGCCCATTCGCCGAGCGCGGCCGCGCCGGTAGCGGCAACGAGCATCAGCGTGTCGATCTCGAAGCGCCGCTTCCGGATGTTCTCCACCGCCTCGCGCAGCGTGAAGAAGCCGCCGAAGACGTAAGCCACAACGTACAGGCTCGTCTCCAGCGTGGACGAGAGCAGTTGATACTTGCCGAGCAGCCACCCCGCCAGCAACAGCGCGCCGCACAGCAACGAGAAGATCAACTCCGTGTTGCTGCCGAAGATGCCGCCCTCATGGCCATGATCGTGATCGCCGTGGTCTTCGGCGGCCTCGTTCCCGTGGTCATGCTTCTCGCCCTTCACATGCTTGTGATCCGGCGACGGAGAAGTCGACGCGCTAGGCGTGTCGGACTCCAGCGACTGGGACTTGGCCTGTTCAGAATTTTTTGGTTCAGCCATCTGGTTCTCCGGCTTTAAGTGCATGGGGGCGTCAGCGACCTACCGCCGCTTCTTCCTGGACCTCTTCGCAAGCCGCTCGGCTCTTCTCGCTGCACGACGATCCTTCAGCGACATGTAGTCCCGGATCGAGGTGTAGGTCAGGTACACGAGCGCGACTCCCCAGCCGACGATGGCCAGGTACTTGAACATCACATGGAGGGTTTCGTGAGAGCCCGAGCTCATCTGAGACTTTCGCTCGCGAACGCTCCGCCCGGGCTCATACCGATGACCCAAGCCAAGCATCCGCATTCCTAGATTTACCTCGAGGCCTTCAAGGCCTTCTCCGCAAGCCCGGTGCGCGGCTCGACCCAGTGGTTCTGATCGAGTGCGTCGCTGCAAGCCTCGGTCTCCATCTGCAAGGTGACGTGAGCAATCTCGAACTGCTCCTTGAGCATCTGACGCAGTTGAGTCAACAGTGGACCCACGGAGACCGAGTCCTCGTGCACAACATGCGCGCTCAAACTCGTCTTGCCACTGGACAGCCCCCAGATGTGCAGGTCATGGATCCCCGTGACGCCAGAAGTTGCGGTCATCGCGGACTCGATCGCGGTCACGTCCACCCCGTCAGGCACGCCTTCAAGGAGGATGTTCAGGCTCTCACGCAGGAGCACCCAGGTCCGAGGCAACACCCAAAGACCGATGCCCACGGCGACCAGACTGTCGACCCAGGCCCAGCCGGTGAAACGAATGACGATGGCCGCCACGATGACGCCGACCGATCCCAGGAGATCGCTCCAGACCTCCAGGTAGGCACCCTTGACGTTGAGACTCGAATCCTTGCCGCCCATGAGCATGCGCATGCTCACGATGTTGACGATCAGACCGAGCGAGGCGATCACCAACATGCCTACCGACTGAACCTCAGCAGGCGAGTTCAGCCGCTGCCAAGCCTCATACAGGATGTAGATCGCCACCCCGAAGAGCAGCAGGGCGTTAAACGCCGCGGCGAGGATCTCGAAGCGGTGATAGCCGAAGCTTCTCTTCTTGTCTGCTGGCCGTCTGGCGATGCGTATGGCTGCCAGCGCGATGGCGAGGGCGGCCGCGTCAGTGAACATATGGGCGGCGTCCGAGATGAGCGCCAGGCTCTTCGTCGCGATACCACCGATGACCTCGGCGATCAGAAAGCCGAAGGTCAGCGTGAAGGCGATCCAGAGCGAGCGCTCATTGCCTCCTGCCGCGGCAGAGTGGTCGTGGTCCTTGGACATGGGTCATCTCCTTGTTCGTTTTGAATCCCATCCTCGGCAACAGCGATACCCAGCGGCCCCGCACCCGGCTCTTCAGCCTTGCGCGGGACCGCCGGCGCTCAATGGGCGCTGCCCTGCTCGACAGCCGCGGAGCGGCTCTCAAGTTGCTCCTCCTCCTCGTCGCGCCGGTGTGCCAGGCGGTAGAGGATGGGGAGAACCAGCAGCGTCAACGCCGTCGAGGACAAGATGCCCCCGATCACCACGGTGGCGAGCGGACGTTGCACCTCGGCGCCGGTGCCGGTGGCAAGCGCCATCGGAACGAAGCCAAGCGAGGCCACGAGCGCCGTCATCAGCACCGGACGCAGACGCGTCAGCGCGCCTTCGTGGATCGCCTCGTCCAGTCCCTTGCCCGACTCGCGCAGGTTGCGGATGAACGAGATCATCACGAGCCCGTTGAGCACCGCTACCCCGGAAAGCGCGATGAACCCGACTGCCGCTGAGATCGAAAGCGGGATGTCTCGCAACCACAAGGCCACGATGCCGCCCGTCAAGGCGAACGGAATCCCGGTGAAGACGATGAAGCCATCCTTCATGTTCCCGAACATGGCAAAGAGCAGCACGAACACCAGCAGCAATGACACCGGGACCACGATCTGGAGACGTTGAGTCGCGGACTGCAGGTTCTCGAACTGGCCGCCCCAGACCATCCAGTAGCCGGTCGGGACCTGGACCTGCGCGCCAATCAACTGCTGGGCCTCGGCGACGAAGCTGCCCAGGTCGCGACCACGCACGTTCGAGCTCACCACGATGCGACGCTTTCCGTTCTCGCGGCTGACCTGGTTGGGACCCGGCGCGGTCGTGAAGTCAGCGACTTCACTGAGAGGGATGAAGCGGCGCGCGCCATCAGCCCCGACTGGCATCGGGATAGGCAGTCGCTTGATGGCCTCCACGTCGGCGCGCAGCACTTCGGGCAGTCGGACAAGGATGCCGAAGCGGCGATCGCCTTCGAACATGATCCCCGCGTCACGCCCGCCGACGGCCGTTGCGAGTGTGTCCTGCACGTCTTGAACGTTGATCCCGTAGCGCGCGGTGCGCTCCCGGTCGACAGTCACGCTCAGCATCGGAAGGCCGGTGGTCTGCTCCACGTTCACCTCGGACGAACCCTGGATGCCTTGCAGCAAGCCCTGGATCTTCTGAGCCGTGGCGTTCAGGACGTCCATGTCGTCGCCGAAGATCTTCACCGCGACGTCGGAACGCACGCCCGAGATCAGTTCGTTGAAACGCAGCTGAATCGGTTGCGAGAACTCATAGTTCTGACCCGGCAGCTTGGCCGCCTCGGCCTGCACGGCCGCCAACAGGTCGTCACGCGTGCGCTTCGGATCGGGCCACTCGTCCTGAGGCTTGAGCATCACGTATCCGTCCGAGATGTTCGGTGGCATCGGGTCCGACGCGATCTCGGCGGTACCGGTTCGAGCGAAGACACGGTCGATCTCAGGGAACTTGGCCTTCAGCGTCGACTCCAGCTGCTGCTGCATCGTCAGCGACTGCGTGAGGCTCGTTCCCGGAATTCGCAGCGCTTGAATCGCGAAGTCGCCCTCGTTCAGGCTGGGGATGAATTCGCTGCCCATCCGCGCGGCGATAAGGCCCGTCAGCACGATCATCACTGCGGCGAACGTCAACACCACCGCCTTGGCACCCATCACGTAGTTGAGCAGCGGCTCATACGCGCGGCGTGCCCAGCTCATCAGCCAGTTTTCTTTCTCAGCAACTTTCTTGCCGATGAACAGCGCGACCGCTGCCGGAACGAAGGTAATCGATAGGATCATCGCGCCGACCAGGGCGATCACGACCGTGAAGGCCATCGGATGGAACATCTTCCCTTCGACGCCGGCCAGAGCAAAGATCGGCAGGTAGACGATCATGATGATCAGCTGCCCGAACAGCAGCGGACGACGAGCTTCCTGCGAGGCGAGGAACACTTCATGGAAGCGCTCCGAGCGCGTCAGCAGCCGTCCCTTGTGCTCCTGCGCATGCGCCAGGCGCCGCACGCAGTTCTCGACGATCACCACTGCGCCGTCGATGATGATGCCGAAGTCCAGTGCCCCCAGACTCATCAGGTTGGCGCTGACCTTCTGATTCACCATGCCGGTGAAGGTGAACAGCATCGAAAGCGGAATCACCATGGCCGTCAGGATGGCCGCACGGATGTTGCCCAGGAACAAGAACAGGATGGCGATGACGAGCACAGCGCCTTCGATCAAGTTCTTCTTGACGGTGGCGATCGCCTTGTCGACCAGCTTGGTTCGGTCGTAGACCGTGACCGCATGGACGCCCTTGGGCATGTTCGCGTTGATCTCGGCCATCTTCTTGGCAACCGCTTGCGAGACCGTCCGGCTGTTCTCACCGATTAGCATGAAGACGGTACCGAGCACGACCTCGCGGCCGTTGTCGGTCGCAGCGCCGGTCCGCAACTCACGGCCGATTTCGACCGTGGCGACATCGCGCACGCGCACCGGGACGCCGCCTGCGTTGAGCAGGACGATGTTGCCGATGTCGGTCATCGAGCGCACCTGGCCCGGGGCTCGGATCAGGTACTGTTCACCGCGGCGCTCGATGTAGCCCGCGCCGACGTTGGCGTTGTTGCGATCGAGGGCAGTCACCACGTCGCTGAGCGTCAGGCCGTACGAGGACAGCTTGGACGGATCGGGGGCGACGTGGTACTCCTTGGCGAAGCCGCCGATGGAGTTGATCTCAGTCACGCCCGTCACGTTCTTCAGCTGCGGCTTGATGACCCAGTCCTGAATCTCGCGCAGGTCTGCCGGCGTATACAGCTCACCATTGGGCTTCTTCGCGCCTGGCTCGCTCTCGACAGTCCAAAGGAAAATCTCACCCAACCCCGTCGAGATCGGCCCGATGTTGGGCGTCACGCCCTCGGGCAGCTGAGACCGCGCGGACTGGATTCGTTCGTTGACGAGCTGGCGGGCGAAGTAGATGTCCGTGCCGTCGTTGAAGATGACCGTCACTTGGGACAGCCCGTAGCGCGACAGCGAACGGGTCTGCTGCAGGCCAGGCAGGCCGGCCATCACCGTCTCGATTGGATAGGTGACGCGCTGTTCGGTTTCCAGCGGCGAATAGCCTGGCGCACCGGTGTTGATCTGCACCTGCACGTTGGTGATGTCCGGCACGGCGTCGATGGGCAGCTTTTGATAGCTGAACACCCCGAGTGCGGCCATCCCGAAGACGGCAAGCATGACAAGCCATCGATGCTCGATGGCGAAGCGGATGATGCGTTCAAACATGTTGCGTCATCTCTTTAATGGGCGTGGGAAGCCGTGGACTTGCCGGCCTCGGCCTTGGCAACGAAGCTGCCCACAGCGATGTAGGGCACACCGGCCTTCAGACCTTCGACGATCTCGACCCGCTTGCCGTCCGTGCGGCCCACCTTGACGGGCTGGGCGACAAAGCCCGAACCGGTCTTGACGAACACGACGGGCTTCTCTTCCATCGTCTGAACGGCTTCAGAGGTCACGGTCACCGCCGCGTCGAAGGTCTCACTCTTCATCTCGACGTTGACGAACAGGCCCGGCCGCCACGCGGTTTTGGGGTTCTCCAGGGTCACGCGAGCTTGGGCCGTGCGGGTCGACTCGCCGATGAGGGAGCCAACGTAGGCGACCTTGCCGATCGCGGACTGCTCGAACGCCGCCGCGCGCACGACCACGTTGTCGCCGACGCGCACCAGCGGCAGGTCCTTGGCAGGGACATTGATCTGGGCCCACACGGTGCGCAGATCGGCGACCGTGAAGACATTGGCGTCCTCGCGTACCTGCTCGCCCAACGCGATGTGCTTCTCGACGATCGTGCCATCGAACGGCGCACGCAGCTCATACCGGTTGAGGGCACCGCTATCCAGCGTAGCGCCGACGGCCTGGAGCTTCTGCCGGGCGTTCGACACCGCGATCTCCGCCTCGCGCATGGCTTGCTCGGCAATCTGAACATCCTGCTGCGGCGAGATCTTCGCCTCGTACAGGCTCTTCTCACGCTCGTACGTGATCTTGGCCAGTTGCAGGCGCTTCTGCGCACCTTGCAGGTCGGCACGCTGGTCGGAGATCGACGTGCTGTTCACCACGGCCAGCACCTGGCCCTTGCGAACCATCTGGCCCAGCGCCACCGGCACGGATTCGACGACTCCGGCCACGCGTGGGACGACGTGCGCGGTGGTGTCCTCGTTGAACTTGACCTCGCCCGGCAACTGGTAGCTGGCTGCCAGCGAAGCTGCCTTGGTGGCCTCGACTACGATGCCTGAAGACTTCTGCTGCTCAGCGGTCAACGCAATCACGCCTTCGCTGGGCGAGAACGGGAACGACTGGGTCTGACCGCCCACCACGACCTGAATGACGCCCTCAAAGACATGCGGCTCTTCAACAGGTTGGGCGCTGACAAGCGCGTCCTTCTGAGCCGCGAACGTCAGCTTCTGCTCCTCGCCGCCCGGACGCTTGATCTGCGCAGTCACCTGCAGCTGACCCGGCGCGACATCCTTGCCTGCCTGAGACACCCAGATCTTGAGGCGGGGAGTACCCTGATCCTCGGACAGCAGCGCCTCGACGGTCACGTTGCCCTTGGAGATCAGCTCACCACCACGGCTGCCCTTCTTGGCTTCTTCGTGGTGTTCGCCGTCCCCATGCCCCTTGGCGTCGTTGTGGCCCTTTTCGCCACCGGCCTTGGCTTCCCCGTGATGTTCGCCGTCGCCATGGCCCTTGGCTTCTTCGTGTGCGTGCGACTCTTCGCCGCCAGACTTCCCGCCCGTGGTCATCAGCCCGACGGCGGCTGCGGCGCCAAGCGCCAGCACCACGGCAATGGCGATCGCCTGCTTCTTGCCGGCGCCGCTGCGCAGGCGTTCCTTGAGTTCGTTCTTGGATGTCATTTGGAAACTCGTTGATGGATCGTTGTTCAGGGACGAGCGTCGGCGCTACCGAGCCGGCGATCGATCTCCGCGGAGAGGCGGTGGGCTTGAGAGAGCGCGGTGAAGTACTGCCCGCGCGCCTGCAAGAAGGTGCGCTGCGCATCCAGCACATCCAGGAAGCCGAACTTGCCCAGCTCGAAGCCGCGGCGCGCAGCCTCGTAGGCGGTCTGGGCCCCGGGGAGCACATCGCGACGCAGTGCCTCGATCTCGTCGGTACGCGCGTCGAGCTGGTCGACGGCCTGCAGCACCTCGGAACGCAGTCGCTGCTCCTCCGCTTGAGCCATCGCCTGCGCCGCGTCGCGCTTGCGCAGCGCCTGGAACTGAGCGCCCTGATTGCGGTCGAACAAGGGAATCGGAATCGAGACGCTGATCAACGGCTGCGTGCGGCCGATGTCGGGTGCGCGTTGCGCGCCAAGGCCGACCGTGACATCGGGGACGCCGCGAGCGCGTTCCAGATTGAAGGCTGCTTCCGCGCGCTGAACCTCCATCTGCGCACGACGCAGGATCGGAGAGCCCTGGATGCGGTCCCCAAGGGTTTCAGCACCAGGTAGCGCCGGCAGCGCGTCAGGGCTGCCGTCGACCAGCGAGATCGACCCCTGAGGCACCCCCATCACCGCGCTCAGCGCTTTCAGGGCTGCGGTCAGGTCCGCCTGCGCCAGGCGTTGCTCGATCCGCGCCGTGGATTGCGCAACACGAGCCCGCGTCTCTTCGGTAGGCGACACCTTGCCCGCGGTCACGCGACGACCCACGGCGTCTGCGCCGTTGGTGGCAATGCGCTGAGACTCTTCGGCGACTTTCACGCGTTCCTGCGCGATCAGTACGTCGAAGAAGGCCTGGATGGCGCCGGCGCGAGTTTCAGCACGCTGCGTCTCTAGCTCCAGCGCCGCGACATCGCGGGTGCGCTGAGCCAGCTCGACGCGAGCGGATCGCTTGCCTCCCAGCTCGATGGTCTGGCTGAGCGTGACCTGCGTCGTACGCGTGGCCTTGCGGGTGTCCTCAGTGCTCAAGCCGAGCGTGGGATTCGGGATCAGGCCCGCCTGACGAATCGCGCCATCGTTGGACTCGAGCTCGTATCCGAACGATCGCAGAAGCGGGTTCTGACGCAACGCCGTTTGCACGGCCGCATCGAGCGTCAGTCCAGATTGAGGATAGACAGTACCGGCCGAGGAACCAGCGGCAGAGGCCGCGGCTTCAGGGGTTGCGGGACGGGTTTCGCCAGCTTGGGCGAAGGCTTGAATTTGGAAGAGTGCCGCACAAGCAAGCGGCACAAGCAATCTGCGCATCGAAAACTCCAGGGTTGTGGAAACAACTCGAAGGATTCGACGAAGGCAGCGCGGCTCAAGCCGCTAGAGGAGGAACAGGAAGGAACCCGCTGCGATCGCCGAATCAGGCGATGCGCCAATTGGGGCGTTCTGGATGATCAGGAGCCCGAGTCGAGAAGACTTGCTCGTTTAGGCCACGCATGATCTGCGCGCTGAGATCCGCGAGCGCCATGCTGGTGCTGGAGACCGGCTTGGCACCACTGAGATGACACGCACCGCAGTCGTTGTCCAAGCTGGCTTTTCCGAGCTTGGTCTTGTCGCTGGGCTGTGGCTTTTTGCCCTGAGCCTGCTGCCCAACATCGGCGTGCGAATGCACGTGATGACCGAAGTGACTGGCCTCCCTCGAACTCTCGTGCTCGCAATAGGCTGCCGCTGCTCCCCAGGTGAACTGGAAGGGCAGCAGCACCAGCAAGAAGATTGAGAGCCAGCGACGCATATGGCGCAGTCTAGTGCGGTCAACGGTTCAGAAGAGCCGTTGACCTAGCCTTTAAGGGACACGTGTAGGCAATCGGGCACAGCCCGACCGGGCTTAACTGCCTTCGGACTCGTTGCGGCCGACGTAAACCGTGAAGTTCGTGTTAGCGAAGCCTTCCGGTGCGATGACGGGCAGGTTCACGGCGCGATGTTGCGCCGAGTCGAACTTCCAGGTGAAGGTCTTCGCACCGTCACGGAACTCGACGATCTGGCCGCAGTCGACGTTCACAAAGCCGCCTTGCTTGACGTTGACCACCTTATCGGCCTTCACTGCTGCGACGGGCAGGCCGTGCGGCGAGCGGCCGTTCATCATGAGCTCCGACTGGGTTGCAGCTTGGGCGCCAGCGGTCAGCATCACAGCGGCAACGGCAGAGAGGATCGACACGGAAACCTTCACTTGATGTACTCCTTGTTCGTGAACGTGACCTCCGACGGAGGCGACACAACGTTCATCGCGGAGTGAACTTTAGAAGTCGGCACCTTCCAGCAAACCGTGCGTGTTGATTACAAAACTGTCAGCTTCTGAGAGTGGCGCGGTCGGCCGCAGAAGCAGGTTGAGCACCCGCGGACGGCCCTTCGTCGTCGGTGCGCGCGACCTCTTTCAGCGGCGCCATCCAGCGAAGCGTGGCGTAGGTCACCAGGCTGAGGATCACCGCGATGTCATACAGGCCGTAGCCAACCGCACCGCCGACCGCGCCGGTCGCCCAAAGACTTGCCGCAGTGGCTGTTCCCGAAGCGCCGGCAGAGTGCTTCAGGATCGCCCCACCTCCGATGAAGCCGACGCCGGTGATGAGACCTTCCAGGATGCGGGCCTGACCGATCGAGTCGATGCCCAGTACACGGATGGCGACCAGCACGAAGCCACAACTGGCGATTGCCACGAGAGGAAAGGTGCGTATGCCAGCGCTGCGCTCCTTGCGCTCCCGGTCCCAGCCGATGGGCAACGCAAGCACGTACGCGATCCCCAAGTCCATCACGTGGGAGGCGATCTCGACCCAATTCACTTGACCTGTCATGTTTGGCTCCTAGCCGTTTGATAGTGAGAACGATCGGCAAAGCGGCAAGCGTTAGGCATTCCTGACAACACCGTAATCGCGCCGTCAGCGGCTTGCCCGCAGCGGCAACTCATCATGGCGACGCACTGGGCAGCCCCCTGGCTCCCAGCCCGCCAACCACGATGTATCGGAGCGACCATGTCCATTCTTCGCCGCCTGTTCAGCGGCCACCACAGCGGTGGTCACGGACGAAGTGATCACCACGGCGGGCATCGCCGTCTCGGCGACCCGAGGTACGACTCGCACGGCAGTCGGAATTCGGGATGGTCGGAACCGTCGCAGCCGCCAATGGAGCGCTCCAACGAACAGCATGTCGCCTGCATGCGCTGCGGCGCGAGCAACAACGCTGCAGGCCGCTTCTGCACCCAGTGCGGTTTCGCGCTGCGCCCCACGGCTTGCGGGAAGTGCGCCGAACCGCTCGGCACGGAAGGCAAGTTCTGCCCAAATTGCGGCACGCCCATTCCCGCCGCGTCTCCCGCTTCATCTGGTTGAACCTCGCTCGTCTGGACGTTCGACCTGCAGTGGCGGTGCTTCGCCGTCAGCGAGCTGTTCGATTGGTGCTTCGCAGGAGCCTGGCTTGACGAGGACAAAGCGCGGGTCTGATGTCGCTTGGGTCGTTCCCGCCGGCAGCAGCAGGATCCAGCCCCGATGGTTGCTCCGGTAGCTGGCCAGGGCATAGGGCGCGGTCGTGTCTTCGGGTCGGCGGCAATCCAGCGACGCAGCCGGCACCTTGAACTCTGCCGCGGGGCGCACCGCCCAAAGCGTCGCAAGACGCCAACCCTGGCTTTCGAGGTGAGTCGGCACCCCTGGCGTCGTACATCCCCACAGGAAGAGCGCCAGCGTCACCAGGACGATGCCCCAGTGAGGCCGCTGCCGATCGATCTGCTTGGCTCGCCCCATTTCCACCACCCTGTGCCCGTCGATTGCCGAGAAGGGTCGAACTGTGGAACTGGCAGCCCCGCCAAACACTGACCGCTGGATTACAAGACTGACAACTTCCGATCGTTCGAGGTCCCAGCTCCTCACGATCGGACCAAGGAACTCTGATGACGACACGCATTTCCCCTCGGGCCGGCGAGCCGGCGCGCGAGGAGGACCTCATCGATGTGAGCGCCCTGCGGGGCGCCTATTTCTCACTGATCCCCAACTCCGAAGACCCACAGCAACGCGTGCGGTTCGGCACCTCCGGGCACCGCGGCTCGTCCTTGGATGGCTCTTTCAATGAGCGGCACATCTGGGCGATCACGCAGGCCATCTGTGACTATCGAAGGAGCGTAGGGACGACAGGCCCACTCTTCCTTGGCATCGACACGCATGCGTTGTCCCTGCCGGCGCGTACGAGTGCCCTGGAGGTCCTCGCGGCCAACGGCGTAGATGTCCGTGTGGCGCCGTCAGGCCAGTTCACGCCAACGCCCGCTGTTTCCCTCGCCATCCTCGACTTCAACCGGATGCACGCGCCCGGTCCTCTGGCCGACGGCATCATCGTGACGCCCTCACACAATCCACCGCGGGACGGTGGGTTCAAGTACAACCTTCCCCACGGCGGGCCGGCCGACAGCCAAGCCGCAACGGCGATCGAGGAACTGGCCAACCAGCATCTCGTGGAGCACTGCAAGCGCGTGAGACGCGTTGTAGTTGCCAGGCCCTTGGCCTCTGGGGCCGCGCGCCCCTACGACTTTCTGCAGCGCTACGTGGTGGCGCTGAGCCACGTCATCGACCTGCAAGCGATTCGAGATTCGGGGGTTCGCATCGGGGTCGACCCGATGGGCGGTGCCGGCGTCATGTATTGGGAAGCCATCGCCGACCGATATCGCCTCCCGTTGACCGTGGTCAACGCCAACGTCGACCCCACGTTTTCGTTCATGCCGCTGGACTGGGACGGCCAGATCCGCATGGATCCGTCTTCCGCGTTCGCCATGCAGGCGCTCACGCGCAAGTGTTCCTTGTTCGACGTCGCGTTCGCTTGCGACACGGATCATGACCGACACGGCGTCGTATGTCCGAGTAGCGGCCTGCTGCCACCGAATCACTTCCTCAGCGTCGCGACGGATTACCTGCTGACGCATCGCCCCCAATGGCCAGCCGCTGCGGCCGTAGGCAAGACCGTCGTAACGACCTCCATGATCGACCGAGTCGCGCGGGCCAGGGATCGCCGCGTCCTGGAGACGCCAGTGGGTTTCAAATGGTTCGCCCAGGGTCTCTATGACCGTGAACTGGCGACGGCATGTGAAGAGAGCGCCGGAGCGTCGTTCCTAAGGCGCGACGGTTCGGTGTGGACAACGGAGAAAGATGGGATCGCGGCAGGGCTGCTCGCTGCGGAGATCACCGCGCGTGCCGGGGCGGATCCTGGGCTGTACTACCGCACGTTGAGTGCCACGCTAGGGTCGACGTGGTCAGATCGCATCGACGCTCCCGCCACCCGGGAGCAGCGGACTCGGTTGTCGAACGCGAACGCCGAAGACTTTCAGCGGCTGATGCTCGTCGGCGATGAGATCACGCAAGTGCAAACGCGAGCGCAGGGCAATGATCAGCCAATCGGCGGCGTCAAGCTGACTTCGCGCCGCGGCTGGGTCGCAATGCGCCCCTCTGGAACCGAGGATGTATACAAAATTTACGGAGAGAGCTTCGAAAGCAACGAGCACCTTCAAAAGCTGCTTTGCGACGCAGGGTCGATCGCTGATCGCAGCATGGCGGATGCAAACCGCTAACGGCGGGGCCATCGCGCGCCCCCGACTGCCGCGCCCTGTGCGTGAGCAGGTCTCGCGACTGGCCACATGCGAGAGGATTGCACGGGCGCTGGGGCCAGGTGCTGGACCCTCAAGTGGCACCTTGCCTCAGCGCGAGGCTTTGGTTGGTCTACCGTCGCTGGTGGCCAGCGCGCGTTCAATCTTGGCCTTCACCGAGTCTTGCGGGACATCGATATAGCGCATGGCTGAACCTACGTCGCGCCACCCCACGTGCTCCATGAGTTCCTTCAAGTCCCACCCGTTGGCGCTCGCCCAGCCTGCGAAGCCGCGGCGCAGCGAATGGCTGGAATAGGTGTCGGCTTCTTGAACCTGCGCATCCTTGAGGATCCGTCGCAACAGCGGGAGCACCGCCTGGCTGGCCATGTGCTCATGAGCAATGTTTCCCCACCTGTCGATACCTGGGAAGACAGGCCCGGTGGTTCTGCCGCTGAGTTCGAGCCAGTCCAGGTAGGCGTCGACGGGACATAGCCGCGACAGCGCCGGACAACGGAATGCTCGATCGTCTTCCTCGTCTGAAGTCTTCGTTCGTCCTGGCCTGCACGTTAGCCCTTGACCGCGCACGGCTCGGACTTCCTCGATGCGCATCCGCGCAAGCTCGTCCGACCGGAACGCTCGCCAGAATCCGAGCAGCAGCAGGGATCGATCGCGCGCGCGGCGCAGCGCTTCAGCACGGCGACCACTCTCAACCGCTGCGACTTGCGCTTGCAACAGCCATTCGCATGCCTGCTCCAAGACGTCGAGTTGAAGAGGCCGTGCTTGACGCTGCGGAGCAGCGTGTTTAGCCCGGATTCCTCGGAGCACTTTGAGCACGAGCGGCGATCTGGTCGGATCCGCAAAGCCGTTGTCAGCGTGCCACCGCGCCAACGCAGCCAGATGCAGCCTCAAGGTGCTGATCTTGTAGACGGTGGCGTGTTCCGCCAGGTACCTGGCGACGGTATCGATCGTCGCTGGGAGCAGCCCCTTCCACTCCACTTCGAAGTGGCGAAGCGCCGAGGCGTAGCTGCGTGTCGTGTTCTCACGATCGGCGGCATCGATGTACTGCTGGACGTTGGCGTTCATGAAGAAACAACCGTGTTATCGCCTTGCATTGGCTGCTGCATCATCTGCACGATTTGGCGAAGGTCGTATCGGGCGACGCTGTGCGTCTGGTAGTCGACCGCGTAGAAGACGTGAAAGTCAAAGTTCTGCGCCGGCAGGTCTTCAGTGAGCAGAACGATCCGGGAAACGCCGCCATAAAAGCTACAGCCGAAGGCAAGCCCATGTCCCTGCGTCGCTGGGTTAGGCATGGGCGCCAGCATCATCCAGTGCCGCTGAGCGAAGATTCGCCGCAGCATTAGCAACAGGCCTTCGGTCTCCCTCCACTCCGACATGAGAAGTTCAGGGCTGCCCGTGCGAACGGCCGAGCGAAGGACGTCGAACCGCGTGTGTCGGCAGAATTCCGCGCCTTGTTCCAGGGCGAGGAGATTGAAACCGATCTTGGCGATCAACCGGGCCACGTCTTCCTCCAGTGGCGAGTGGCCCGTGACCCTGATCTGCGGCTGCTGGATGTCAGTCTCTCGCGCCACGGACGACAGGGACTGCTGGAGCGTGGGCGAGTTGCGACGGAGGAGCGTCGCCAACGTCGCCGCCGCACGCACATCGCGCTCCTTGACTTGAAAAACGATGGAGCCGTTCTGGCGCTGAAGAGCCCTCGGAAGGCCGCCTGTGTCGGGCTGCGGTGATTCCATCCAGATCGCGTCCTTGCCTGGCTTGCCTTCAGTCCGCGCGCCGACGTGCTCATAGGCGCCGCCGTTCCAGCGCAGATCCTCAAAGGTGAGCGACTTTTCAGACTCCAGGCGCTTGAGCACGAGCTCGACGCGCTCGCCCAACACCCGGTCCAGGCGCTGCAAGAACGCGCCCACCTTGGCGCGATCGCTTCCGTTGCCCTCCAACTCACGGCCGCGAAGGGTGAGCTGCGGCAGGATCTCTGGCGCCAGACCCGTCCCAAGCGCGATCTCCAGCGCGCGCCCATCCTCGGTCAACAGCTTGGCGGAGGACATCTCAAAGGTTGGCGCGCGCGTCTTGCTTCCCCTCGACCTCCCGTGCGGCTGCAGCGCCAGGCGTCCAAGACCGATATCGCCGCGACGCAGCACTCGGACCTCCAAGTCTCGCGAGAAAAAGTCGTTGCACGCCTTGCACACCAAATCTTCGAGTACGAGCTCGTCACCCGCGCCCAGTCCAGCCGGGATCGCATGCTCGGCGTTGAACGGCCCATCCTGGCCACAGTAAATGCATCCTTGGTGTAGGAGCGTCATCGTGCCTTGGTGCCTTCGTGAGTGATGCGTTGCCGTCTTGACCTACTGACCGCCTTGCCCCATTGCTGCGATGGCGGCGCGGGCGGCAGCGCGCGCCTCGTCCGCAGTGGGGTGCTCGCCCGTAAGAGGGATGCGGATCACATCGTTGTCATCGCCCAAGCGCGTTCTCAATCCCAATACCAACACCGCCCGGAACTGGTCCGGTTCGACAGCCTCGACATCCGATTCGGCCCAGAAGTCTTCATCCATCCCTGTGGTCTCGTCAGCCTCAGAATTTTCAAGGGCGCCCTGTGCGGGGCACTTGCTGAACGGCATACGCGCGCGTAGAGCGCTTCGCCCACTCACTCATGGGCTTGCGATAGGTCCCGCATGGATTATCCGATTTGAGGCCGAGGTCGGCTGTGAGTCGTCGGGTCGCGCATTAGCTGCGCCTCACCGTCGCGAGGCGCAAGGCGACCACGCATGCGAGTCGATGGCGAAGCTCGTGGTGGATCACAGACTAGTCCCTCTGAATTATGGCGTTTTCCCATAATTTCTCTTCCCTCTGATCCTGTCCTGTTGCAGTCGCTGCCGCAACAGGATGAGAAGCCCGCTCCATAGTGAGAAGTACCAGTTGTTCCTTGAGGAGCTGAACGCCCTCAGGACTGAGGCCGGCCTCAGCCAGATGGAGTTGGCGGAGCGCATGCAGATCGGCCAGGACATCGTCAGCCGTTGCGAGTCCGGGCGTCGGCGCGTCGACGTGTTCGAGCTGGCCCTATGGACGCATGCCTGCGGAACCACGCTCGAAGCGTTTGTCAAACGTCTTGACGAGCGAATTCAGCGTCATCAATTTCCCAGCCTCCTGTAGCCGCAGACCGCTTATGGAAAGTGTCGGAGCACGACCCGAAGGCTGTATGCGCGTTGCTCGGAGCAGCAGGAACTGGCCAGCACGCGGCTGAAGAGCATTCGCACCTGAAAGAGTACGCCGGCGTAGGGATCGAGCTCGCTGGGCTCAGTGGCGTCGAAGTGCCGCAGGAAGTCCAGCGACGGATAACTGGCCAGCAGCACGCCGGCAGCTGCGCGCCAGTCCGACGTCAAGCCGGTGTCCACGCTGAACTCCTTCAGCATCTCACGCCCCCACAGAAGGTTGCGGCGCCGCTCGTCCGGAGTAGTCATCCCCAGGCCTCATCGGATCGTCGTGCGGGTCGATGGCTGGGGCGATTCATTCGTCGCTCACGGGACCGGCAAGAAGCAGTTGGCTGAGCTGTGTTCGAGCCGTCCGCGCCGCACGCTTGCCCGGCTTCCCCGCCTTGGGACGCATCCTCAGCGCATCCAGTCGGCGCAAGTCTGCGTCGAGTTCCTTGAGGAAGCGCAAGAAGCCATAGTCCAGCGCTTCCAACCAGTCTCGCAGGCCGATGATGTCCAGGCGAGTTTGACCGCTCTCGACGTAGCTCACCGCGCCTTGGCTACGGCCGATCAGAAGCGCGAGATCAGCCTGGCGCAAGCCGCGGGACTCCCGAAGCTTGCGCAGCTTTTCCAGAAATATCTCGTTGTGTCGGCTGTGCAGAGTTTTGGCCATGTATCGCTCTCAGCCTCGCACCGTATCCGAGCCCGCGCCGTATCAAAAATTTGGATATGGACGGGGGCCGCGAACAATTGTCCGCATGTCAACAATCGCGCCGCCCAACCCTCGTTGTTTGCGGCATCAGACTGATGTTTCTCTCGCTTCCGCAGTACGAGTTTCAGATGCCCGCAGGCCTCAACGTCCCGGGTGGCAAGCACTGGCGGGTCGTCGAGATGACGCTGCACGCCCCCTGGTACTTGTTGACCGTAGAACAGGCCGATACCGGCAACCTAGATTGGGCGACTAGCCGCACCCTGTGCATCGCCTGGGAGACCGATTTGGCCGACGCGATCAAGTCCATCGAGGCCTCCCGCATACGAGGACTCGTCGCCATGATTCCGGCCTGGGCATCGCCGACGGGCCAATGGTCGTCGCGGCAGATCAACGAAGTCTGGCTCGACAGCAGCGAGGCCGGCAAGTTCGTCACCCTCTTGGATGCGGCCGGGAAGAAGCTAGAGGCCGGCATCCTGATCGAGCCGCCGAAGGCTGGCCCCAGCGGAGAACTGCTGCTGCGGTTGAACGGCGGCTCCCGAGCGCTACGGCCAAGATCGGCTGGATCGGGACGGACCAGGCGTCGTTCATCCCATGCGAAATAGGCGACCGCTCTCATGTGGGCCGCGGCACGTGCGGTTCATGCCCGGCGCTAGAACGGGCGCCAGTTCACCAACGTCACCGTCTACTTCTCCGAGATGAACGCGGAGCGTTATTTCGAGATCCGTAAAGGGATCATGTTGAACTTTATGACCGCTCGAGACCAGTACGACGAACTGATCGAACCTGGCCAGGGACATCTGATGTTCAACGGGGAGGCCATCCACTGGGTTATCGATGGCGAGCGGCGCATGTCCATCACGATCAACTGGGCCATCCAGTTCTGGCTCAACGATGGCAGCATCGTCGAGAACCAAGCATTGGGCAGCGGGGCGGGCGCAGCTTGATCGCGGGGCTGCAACGCATCAAGCCATGGCGTCCAATGCCTCAAGGAGGCGACGCACTTCCGGGCTGCTTACCGTGGACGGTGGTGCTTCTTCCTTGATCTCCGGAGGCATGGGCCAGGCCCACAGCACTTGCACATGCGAGGTCTTTTGCTTCCTGTTCCAGAACTCTTCGTGGCCTCCAATCAGGAGGCCGCGTGATTCGATGCGCAGGAGCCGCGCCGAGAACAGCTCGACGATCGGGACGGCACTGCCTGAGGGCGGCATCAGCAGGCAGACCTGCTTACCGCGTCCGTCGCGGCCTTGATATGCGCTTTCCCGCATCAAAAGATGCCCCGCAAGCGGAACTTCCGCCCGCAGCTCTTCAATAGGGAGCCTGATCCCTTGGCGCCGAAGTCGAAGTGCCCGAACCAACATGACGAATACTGTATTTGCATACAGTATAGTGGCACACCAACTTCAAAGGGCTCGCATGCTGCTGGACCTGAACGATGCGTCGACGATCGTCGAGTGGTGGGCTGTCTACCCGCAACGGCACGGTGCGCTTCTTGCGGACTGGGCTCAGCGACGGCCTGAGCACAGGGGCGCCATCCTGGAAGCTCGACGTCGCATCAATGCTGACCCGGCCAAGCGCGGTTTGCTTGAACGAAGCCGGGCCGAGTTGCGGCGCAACGGCGCGGCAGTCGCTCCCCCAACGCACGATGAACTGGCCGCCGGCGAGGTGGGGCTGGCCGCGGCACCATGAGCCACGCGCATTTGGCGGCGGACTTGGCTGCGAAGGCGGTCGCTGAACTTGAGTTCGAGTTCACGCTGCAGGTGGAACTGGCCGAGCACGACCCCGTGCTGGACTCGCTGATGCAGCGGCTGGACGACGCTGGATGCTTTGACACGCTGGTCGGAGCCGGCGCGACGTGCTCGGTAGAGCTTCAGTTCATCACGCCAGCGCGCACGGCCCAAGAGGCCTTGAACGGAGCCGCTGCAGCGGTTCAGCGGGCGTTCCAGGGCGCCAAGGTCACACGCATCGTCCCGGCGCCGGACACCCCTTCGACGGGATCGGCATAAGTCATTCAACTCCGGGGCGCCGGCCCCTTGCGATCAGCCACCACGATCGCCGGCGCTCCCTTGGCCGTGATGCCAGGACGCTCGGTCAGCGTGTTGGTCGCCGAATCGAAGACCCATTGCTTCAGTCGGCGCTTCGGCTCATCGACGGGCGGCGTCTCTATAGCTGAAGGCAACAGGCTGGACATCAACAGGGCGCCCTCGGCTGTGGGCGCCTTGGCAAACTTGGCCTGGGCTTCAGCAAGAATCCGTGCGCGATCCGGCGCCTCGGATTCGACCGAAAACTTGGCGTGGTAGACGACGGTCAGCGCTGCCAAGTCCGGCCGCCCGAGCTTGTCGAAAGATTGCTCGGCTTCGCGGTACAGGGTCTCGGCCTTGGCGAAGTCACCACGCTTGAGCGCAATGAGTCCTTCGGTTGCTTTCAAGTATGGTGCCAGCGACGCATCCTTGACACGCCGCACGGCGAGCTCCGCCTGGTCGGTTTCTCCCAACGCGGCCTTGGCGAATGCCAGATTCACGAATAGGCCCTCATCGCTGGGATCCGCGATCAGGCCCCGGCGAACCCACTGGACCGCTTTGCCGTACTCTGCCTGCAACGAGTAGAGCATCGTCAGGAACTGGATTGGACGGCTGGAGAAAGGCTCCTCGGAATGCCACCGCATCGCGTGGGCCTCGGATGCCACTGCGTCATGGCCTGACCACGCCTGCAAGAGCTGCGCTTCCGACGACCGCTTCACCGCCATGGTGACGGTAGGCTCATCCAGGTCGATGCCCATCTTCGAAGCGTCGGTCACCGCCTGAGCCACGATGTTGTCGGTGGGATTGAGCAGCGCCTTGCGCAGCAGCTGCCGTGCTTCTTTGAGGCGGCCAGCCGCCAACTCGGTGTTCACCAAAGCTCCGGCCATTTCGGCCAAGTGCCGCGGGTGCAGATGAGCCTCCTTGATCAAACGCGCAGCTGGCGTAGCCATCGTGGACGGCGAGCCAGCCGCGTCTGCGAGCGCAATCTCGCTGGCCATCAGCCAAGGATCTTTGCGAGTACCGGGGTGACGCGTGATGATGCGGTGCGCCCGGTCAAATTCGCCCCGATGCACGTAGAAGCGCGCAGCGGTGCGCAATACGATGCGGCCATTTGGCGCCAACCCCATCGCGGTGATCAGCAGTCGTTCCGCTGCCTCGACCTTGCCCGCGGCGAGTTGCAACTGCGCCAAGTCCAGCAGCGCCAGCAGGTTTTCTGGCGCGATGAGCAGCTCCCGGCGCAACTGCGCCACTCGGCTTTGGAAATCGAGTTGACCTTCGGTCGTGAAATCGTCCGGTCGATCAAACTCCTCGGATACGCCACGGAAGAGTTCGCGATGGACTGGCGACACCACCAAGCCCTTTGCCTGGGCCTCCCGCACGAGGGTCGCGATTCTCGGGTGAAGCTCGGTATCGGCAGCGAACGAGATGACGTCGCCCAGGTGTCCGGCTGTCGGGTTGGCGCGCCACGCCGCGACCGACTGCTCGAACAGTTCATGGTCAAAGCGCAGGGGCTTCGACTGAAGATTGAGCGTCGACGCGACCTCGCTGGTGTCCAGCGTCAGCGACGTCGGGCGCCAGCGCGGGATCAACCGCCTTTTGGGGAGAGACGACTTCACGGCGTTGCTTTGACTCGTTCAAGGATGCCGGCCTGGGTGGCCAGTTGTCGGAATCTGGGGACGAAGCGCTCAAGTCCAACCGGTTTGCCGGTTTGGGCGCGTGCGCGCTTGTCTCCCCGTTTGGCGGGATCCGGCTCGATCAGCTCCTTGACGATGGCGACCAGCGAGTCCTTCAGCGAGGCCGGCACCTTTGGAACCAGGTCGTCCGAGATGATGTTCAGTTGCAGCGAACGCAGGACCAGGATCAGCGGTTCGTTGTAACCACCCGCCCACGTGCCTGGGTGCATCAGTGGCGGCAGCCGGTTCGCAACGATCGCCTGCAGCGGGGTCGCGGTGAACAGGAAGAACACGAGACTGCCCAGCATATAGGCGTCGGAGGCCTCGCGTGCGTCGGTCCATTGAGACGGCACATGGCCATACCAGCGCTCCGGCGGGGCGTATTGCCCGTCGCCGGGCCACGCCATCGCGTCGTAGGGGCCGCTGCGGTCCTTGCGAACGACGCGACCCAGATCGCCCACCTTGAACACCGAGTCCTTGGGCACCGTCATGTCGGTCATGGAGATGACGTTGGACGGTTTGACGTCCTGGTGCGACACACCGTGCCTGTGCAACTGACTCATGCCCAATGCCACGTCCGCCAGGATCGAGAAGACGGCGCTGCAGGAGAACACGCCCAGGTGGGACAACTGCTTGCGCAGATCACCCGCACCGATCTCCATGATCAGGCAGTACACCCGGTTCATCGGATTGTTGGTCGGGTCGAGGTTCACATACTCATGCGAGATCAGCCGGATCAGCCGCGACAGCTTGTTCGCCTCGCACAACTCCATGGCCTCCCGCTCAAAAGTGGCGAGAGACGTCAGCTTGGTCAGCTCTGCCACGGGATCCGGCGCGGCCAGTGCGTCGACGAAGTCCAGCGCCTTCACGAAGGCCTTCTGGCCGTTTCGTTCTGCGATGTAGCCGACACAGAAGTTGGAGCCTGAGCCGCCGGGTGACTTGGAGAGCTGCTGCACAAGCGTCCATCCGCTGGGCAGGGTGTGACCCGTGAGAAGGGTTGCGGGGCTTGTTGACACTGGCGCCGGCGGGGCCGCAGTTGCGGCCGCTGGGGCCGTCGCAGCTGCGGCCGAGGTGGACGGAACGGTCATCTTCTCCTCCTGGGATCGACGCGAGCGGCGACGGATGGCGCGTTGCGTCTGCTTGTTTTGCCGGAAATCGTTCGTTCGTAGGGTAAGGCGGATTTCAGCGGACCTTGCGCGGGGAACCAGGGTTCCAGACGGTTTTGGCCCCTTCGGATGGGGGTCCACGACGCATTCCTGCGATCAGGTTGAATAACCAGACATTAACCAATCTTAGTTCACCGCGCAATTCGAGGCTTGAAAGCTCGTAACGTATTACGTACCATCAACATTACGTATCACATACGAAATTGAGGGCGGACATGGCACGACCAGGCGTGAGCAAGGCAGAAGTACAGCGAGCAAGGATGGGCCTGATGAAGGCCGGTAAGCACCCGTCGATCGATGCGATCCGCATCGAACTGGGCAACACCGGCTCGAAGGCCACCATCTACCGGCACCTCAAGGAGATCGAGGCCGACGAGGGCGGCGTCAGCTCCCCACAGGCGTCGGTCAGCGAGGAACTGCAGGCGTTCGTGGCCAACTTGGCGGGACGGCTGGAGTACGAGGCGAAGGAGCGGCTGGACACACTCCAGTCCGGACACGCGGCCCAACTGAAGCGCATCAGTGAGGCGCTGGACCGGTCTCAGGCCGACGCTCGCACCGCGCGCCTGGAGGTCGAGCGCCTAGCGGGCGAGCTTGCCGGCGAGCGAGCGCGTAGGCAGGAACTGGAGGCGCATCTGGTGGCCGCCCGTTTGGAACGCGCTGAGCAAACGGCTCAGCTCGGTGCTCAGGTCACCGGTCTCCAGGAGCAACTGAAGGCGGCCCAGATGCACATCGCTTCGCTGGAGGAGAAGCACAACCATTCCCGGGAGGCGCTGGACCACTTCCGTCAGTCATCGCGCGACCAACGCGATCGCGAGGCGCGCCAGCACGAGCAGCAGCTCCAGTACCTGCAAGGGGAGTTGCGGGCGTCCGCCGAAGCGCTGAGTGCAAAGCACACCGAACTGCGTAGCGCCTTGCAGGAGAAGGCGGACGCATTGGCTCAGTTGACGGGCGCGCGGGCCGAGAAACGTCAGCTTGACGACCTTCTCCGTGAACTCAAACCTGCCGCGCAGCGCCTGGCCACCCAGACGCAGGCCGTGGAAGACCTTCGCGCCCAAGCGGCACAGGCAAGCAGTCAATACCAGAGCTTGCTGGCGCGCGCGACGGAACTGGGTCAGCGCAACCTGGAGCTGGAAAGACAACTGGCGGCTGCCGGGGCCTCCGCCCTGGCGCACGACCAGTTGATGAAGGACGTGCTGTCGCGCATCGGGGGCGCAAGCCCAAATTCCGCGCCTGCATCAATCTGACCCCGCGAACCGCCACCGGTCGCCTGAGCACGTTCGACTCCGACGGCCCCCGCGTGTGCCGCATGCAGCAGAATAGGAACGCAAGGGAGGAGAGAGTCCTTGATTCACAAAAACACCGTGTTCGTTCTAGGCGCCGGCGCTAGCTACCCTTATGGCTTTCCCCTAGGCGTCAAGCTGCGCCAGGACATCATGAAAGTGCCGGCGACGTACCTGCACGATGTGAAGTTTCTTGATCGGCCCAAACCCATCGCCGTTGAACCCTCGACGACCGAGTTTTTCCAGGCCTTCATCGAATCAAAGGCGCCGTCCATTGACGCGTTCCTCGCGAATCGCATGGAGTTCGCGGAGATCGGCCGAATTGCCATCGCCAAGGTCTTGCTTGGCTACGAGGTAGTTCATCGGTTGTTTGACGACGCCAACGACGACGATTGGTACGCAGCCGTGTTCAATGCCATCCGTTGTCCTCGCGAGCACCTGGGCAGCAACAAGGTCTCGTTCGTCACCTTCAACTACGACCGTTCCTTGGAACTGGCACTGTGGAGCTTCCTGCGGCACACGTACAAGCTGACCGATGACGAAGCGTGGACAGCGACAGCGCAGTTCCCGATCGTCCACGTGTATGGCAGCCTGGGTAGCCTTAACCCCCAATCGCAGAACTTCGTTCCCTATGGGCTGGGCGGATTGCGCGACTCCGGTATCTCCTCGGCCGACGAGCAGCATCGTCAGCGCTTGGTAACCAAAGCCGCGGCGCAGATCCGGGTGATTCCCGAGCACCGCGGGGACCAGCACTCCGAGGGCTTCGATCGGGCCAAGAAGATCATCTCGGAGGCCGAACGCCTTGTCTTTTTGGGCTTCGCGTTTGACGACCTGAACGTGACCCGGCTGAGCCCGGACCTGCAGGGCGCGATGAACGCAATCGTTGATGCCCTCGACGGTGATGCCCCTCGCTTCGCCGGCACGGTCTTTGGCTTGCGGGATGCCGAAATCCGTCGCGTCGCCAGGCTGATCACACCGGCGTCCAAACGCTTGTCCACCATGCAAGGCCTTCATGCGATGAGATCCACCGACATGCTGCGCCACACCGGCATCCACATCTGCGACTGACACGCCGGCTGCCCTTGCACATGGGAACGCACAAAGAGCATCACTTCATCCCGCGATTCCTTTTGAGCCGCTGGGAAGGCAACGCAAACGGCCGCCTGTCCGCCATGCGATGGCTGCGGGGCGACATCTCCGAAAAACGCTACAAGGCGAGGTCTGTTGCGAAGGAGCGCGACCTCTATGCCATCGGCCGCGAGCGTGGGGAACCGAACCAGGTTCTTGAGCGAGAGTTCATGACGCTGCACGTCGACGAACCCGCGTCGCAGGTTCATCGAGCAATCTTGGACGATCAGCTCAACCGCCTCACCGAACAACAGCAGTACGCGTGGACGCTCTTTCTGGTGTCGCTGGCCCTACGCGGTCCGGGCACGGTTGCGCATGTGCGCGCTCGTGGCATCGAGGCCCTGGGCGACGAGCTCGACACCGGGCCCGACGACTTCCTGGATTCGCGCGGTCCGCAGCCCGAGGCAAGCCTCAGGCGCTACGTGGAAAAGAACTCCCCAGACCTGCTCAACGATTTCGGCACGCGCTCGCTGCCGACGCTTATCCAGACCTCGGCGCTCAACCGGACGATCTTCGAGGCTTCGTGGGTGACAAGGCGGTTCACTGGCACCTCGGAGCGGCTGCTCATTGGGGACCGGCCGCTGACGCTGTTCGGCGCGCTCAATGACAACTTTCTGCTGTACCTACCAGTGGCTCCGGACCGGGCCTTCCTGGCGTTCAACTCTCGCGAAACGGCCCGCCGCATCGTCAAGAAAGGGGACGTGGTATTCCTGAGGGAATTGAATCGCTTCATGGTCGAGCAGGCAAGCGTCTACGTCTACGGCACCGATCTCGCGCACAAGCGCTTGTTGCAAGCCCGTCTGGCCAAGGAGGCCGCCGACGCGGGGCTTGGCCTCGGCCCACGCCCGCAACCAGCGGCGGTCAACGCGGATGCGGGCCTCGCCGCCGCGCTGAACACTCAGAACGCATCAGAAGAGACACCCCGCACTCCAACGAAGGGGCAGCAGTGGCGAAACCCTTGATGGGACGTGCACTCCTGTGGGCCACGGCGCTCACGGACTGCCGGGACTGTCTCGATCTGGCGCAGCGGCTGCAGGGCGTTCCGGCAAGTGAGGCTCTGCGCTCAACCGAAGCGCAGAGCGCGGCGCGGCACCTAATCCGGCTGGCGATCGTGTATTTCGGGCAGCTTTATACGGTCGGCTACGAGGATGGCGCCGCAGTCGCTTCGAACAAGCAGATGGCGGTGGAACTTGACGCGCTTGAGCGGGAGGCTTTCCCGCATCACGTCGATCTAGCCAAGTTCCAGGCTCTGCGAGACCTCCTCATGGAACTCCGCCACGGCACGATCGCCCACGCGGACGGAAAAGCTTTCAGCGTCCAGCATGAAAGTAATTCGGCCCGGGCACTGACCCCGCTCCTGGACCCCGCGCTACATGACGAGTTCCGCGACTCGTGCGCCAGGCTGATCGTTGCGCTGCTACGCCACGCGGCGACGATCGCTGACGCCCCTTGAGCTTCCTCCGCGGTTCGGCGCCGCGGGGGACTGGAAGCTGGAGCATCGCGAGCGGCGCTGCTCGTGCCGCCAAATCCGGAAAACAGGCCTCCGGCCCGGTTTGCAGGCTCCGTAGCATTTTCCGCATGAGCAAGCCGAACCGCGCCTCGCGCACGACGACCGCCCGTTCCTCCGAGGCCACGCCGCCCCAGGGCGAGCACGCCTACCTCTGGTATTTCCGCAATGACAGTGCAATCGCTCGCTTGGGAGCGATGCTGGTCAACAACCTCGACAAGATGCCCTGGCGCATGCTCGGGACTATCCTGGTGGTCTCGATCGTCGGCCAACCGGGTGTGGAACTTGTAGAGCGGTGCACGCGGCGCCTGGTCAGCGCCGAAGCTGTGGCGGTGGAAACCGACCTGTCAAAGAAGCTGCTCCGTTGTACCGACTCGGCTGCATTCAAGCCGAGCGCGGTGAGGGATTCGCTCCATCGCAAGCTACGGGCCAAGAACTTGGAACGCGAGGGCCTATGCGACGCCACATCGCAAGCGTTGCAATCCCATTTGAAAACACTTGAAAAATCAGACACATAGAGCACTTTTGGCGGATTTTTCAAGAATCACGGCCAATCCTCAGATACGGCGAATGCGCCTGGGCGGCGCCCGCGCACAGCATCAGCGGGGTCAGCCAGAGGCCGATCGTTTGGAACCGGGAGAGGGACATGACGGGGGAGCCGGGTTGATTCGTTGAACGGACCCGACGCCGGGTCCGCAGGCGGATCGGCACTATAGATGAGAATTCGTCGCAATTGCGAACAATTCGCAAGAACCGTCATTGCCCTCTTCAGGTGCCAGGACTTGCCCCCTTCATCAGCGCATGGCAGCTGTCGCAATGCTTGCGGGTCTGGAAGAGGTAGCGCTTCTCCACCTCATAGGCGTGCTTCTGCTGGACTGCGGTGAACACGCACGGCGCGTTGCAGCGCTTGCACCAGTAGAACTCGTCGAAGTAGTGGAGGGTCGCGCCGGGCTCGTAGGCGCGGGATCGCTTGCTCGCGTCGGACCAGGCCGATTGATCGGCGAGCAGCGCCGAATGCTTCGTCGAATGCCGCCACTTGCCGGCGCAGCGCAGGCAGACGCCGCCGGTGACGGCGGCGGTCAGCGCGAGGACAGGCGTCTGGCAATTGCGGCAGGCGGGACGGGTGGACATTCCAGGATGCTTCAAGACCCGCCGCAATGATCCGGCCGTGCCGGGTTCAGCAGGGCGGCGGGTGTCTGGCGCCGGAGTATTCCATCAGCCCGTCAGGGCCGCCAGGTCAGCGGCGTCTTCGCATTGATGTCAGTCGCCGATCCCACCTTGGAGGTCGCATCGACGAATCCCGACCGGCTGCCGGCGCTCAGGTTGAGTCCGATGCCGCGGTATTCCACATCGCCATGGAGATCCAGCGTGCCCGAGGCCCCCTGCCCGGACTCGAAGAAGCCCAGCGGGTAGAACGTGGTGCGCACCTGCGCCGAGCCGGACACGGTGAAGCTGTTGTTGCCCCAGGGACTGCCCGTCACGCCGATCACGCTCAGCCCGCCCACCGTGCCGCCGGTGACGGCGCCGTTGGCGATGATGGCCTGGTCCTCGATGCGCGCGCTGCCCGTGGCCCGGCCGCCCGTCAGGATCGTCGCGTACGGTCCGACGTAGACCGTCGCGGGCGTGCTGGTCGGTGCGCAGCCGCCGCCGTTGACATGGCGCAGCGTCCCCGTCGGACACGCGTCGCGCGCGCCGTTCTGGAAACCTTGCGGCCAGGCATTGGCGAGCTCGATCATGTACGGGTAGCGCCAGATCGTTTCGTAGGCCTGGTCCCACACCACCGTCTTGAACACCGACGGCGTCGCCGCCACCACGAGGAACAGCGGCTCACCCGGATTCACCTTGAAGGTCAGGTCCGCGTCCAGCCCCTTCTGCAGTGCGCTGTATCGCGCCGAGGTGTACTGCGTGTTGGTCGCGACCAGACCCCAGCGGAAATCGGCGTCCGACCCGGCCTGGTTCACGCCGCGGAACTTCACCGTCACCGTTCCCGCGCCGCTGGTGGGGTACAGGCGCACGACGTTGTAGCCGAAGCGCTGCGGCGCGCCGTAGAAGGGCGAGGCGAAGCGGCGGTTCGTCGTCCAGTCGGCGTCGAGCGCCTCGAGCGGCATCAACCGGCGCATGCGCTCGGCCTTGTCGGTCAGCGTGATGTTGCCGTAGGTGTTGCGGAAGGTCTCCGGCGTGGCCTTGTAATCCCACACGACGTTGTGCATCGCCCAGTCGCCGATGAAGTCGTTCAGCTGCGGCAAGGTCCAGCCGCGCGACTTCTGGAGGTTGGTCAGCGGATCGGCGCCGCTGGTGGTCCAGATCTGCGTGACCGCGCCGGGGCCGTACTTGTCCTTGAGGAACTCCATGAACTGCCAGTTGCAGTAGCGGTCGCGGGTGGAGCCGAGGTACAGGTGCGGCGCATTCGGCAGCATCTCGGAGCAGTGCGCGTTGCCCTGGTACTCCGGCAGCTGATGCGGGGTGAAGTTGGCGTGGCTCTCGAAGATCCAGCCGCAGGTGTTCGACTGGTTGCAGGCCATGCCCCCGTTGTTGGCGGCCCAGGACTGCCAGCCGTGCGTGAACTCGTGCGTCAGGCCCCAGTGGTCCTTCAGCGCGGCCGGCGCGATCCACATGCCCAGGTGCAGGGCGCGCGCGCTGTCGACCCAGGCGCCCCCGGTCAGTCCCCAATTGGAATGGATGTGGATGGCCGGCTTGATCTTGTCCGTCTTGTTGAAGAACGGCTCGGGCATCAGCAGGTTCGAATTGAACAGGTTTTCCCACACCGTGTTCTCGAGCGTATTGACTGCGAGGGTCAGGTCAGCGTCCGAGATCACCTCGTCCGAATAGAACGCGAAGTGCGCGGATTCCTTGACGAGCTTGAAGGCGGCCTGCTCGGGATTGGGACCTCCCGCGCGCCAGGTGCCGGGCGTCACGGTGGGCTTCTCCGTGGCTCCGGGGGCGGCCCAGGTCGTCAGCGTGGAACCCTGGTCGACCGTTGCCGGTGATGGAGCCGGTGATGGAGCTGGAGCCGGTGATGGAGCCGGAGCCGGTGATGGAGCTGGAGCCGGTGATGGAGCTGGAGCCGGAGCCGGAGCCGGAGCTGGAGCCGGCGAAGGGGCCGGTGACGGCGCAGGTGATGGGGCGGGAGCCGGAGATGGTGCCGGCGCCGGGGCGGACGCCACCGGCCCGATCGCACAGGCCTTGCGCTTGCCGACGACGGGATCGCCGAAGGTCGCGTTGTTGCAATTGATCCTGCCTGAGGCGGTCCGCTGCACCCATTTGCCCTGAGTGCCATAAGACACCTGGCGCGGCTTGGACCCGACGGCGCAGACGGCTCCTTCATTGGCGCAGAACGTATAGCCAGTCGGCCAATTCGCGCCGTACGCGTGGCTACCCCACAGGCCGGTCGACATCGTCACCGCCGCGGCAATGATCAATCGTTTCGTCATTCTCATCTCTCCCTGACAAGTGACTTGATTCTAGAAATCCGATTTCCTTTCGCGGCAATGGAAACGTTCCAAACCATTTCCGAATGGGAGATTGACGTCGAGCAAACGCCGCACTGCCGATGAACGTGGCGCAGACACTCTGCAGAAACTCACCTGGCGTTACATCAAGGCGTCGCTGCGGAGCGCGCGATCCGGAGGATGAAACAATCCGGCCATGGACATGCTTCGCACCCTCGCCCTGTTCGTGCTGACCGCCCTCGCCGAGATCGTGGGCTGCTACCTCCCCTACCTCTGGCTGAAACAGGGCAAGCCGGTCTGGCTGCTCATCCCGGCGGCCGGGAGCCTGGCGCTGTTCGCGTGGCTGCTCACGCTGCACCCCACGGCCGCCGGACGCGTCTACGCGGCCTACGGCGGCGTGTACATCGGCGTGGCGGTGATCTGGCTGATGGTGGTCGACAAGATCAAACCGACCGGGACCGATTGGCTCGGCGTGGGCGTCAGCCTGATCGGGATGGCGATCATCATGTTCGGGCGACGTTCGAGTTGATATCCTGCCGCGCCCGTCATTCAAACACACAGGAAGAAGATGCATCGCCGAGCCCTCCTCATCAGCCTGGCCGCCGTGCTGGCCCACCAGACGGCACACGCTGGCGCTTGGGACCATGGCAGCTTCGACAACGACGGCGCACTCGATTGGCTTGGCGCGTTCCTCGCGAGGCCGTCCGCCGCGTCCGTGGAAGCTGCGCTCAATGCAGCACTGAGGACCGGACCGCTGGAGTCGCCGGAAGGCGAGTCGGCGATGGCGGCTGCGGAGGTCGTCGCGGCCGCCCTGGGAAAGCCGGCCCAGAACCTCCCGAAGGAATTGGCCGCGTGGCTTCAGCGCGCGGATCGCGCGCACTACCAGAAGCTAAAGAAGCTTGCGGGACGCGCGGTGAACGCCGTCGTTTCGGGCAGTCAGTCCGAGCTGCGGGAGCTCTGGCGCGAAGATCAAAAGACCTTCCCCCTGTGGCAAGCCAACGGCTTCGACCTGCTTGCGCGACTGGGCGAGCCGAAGAACTGAGACGTTTCGCGCACGACGTCGTTGTCAACTCTTGGAAATCCCAGCGAGGGATGAGCTTCCGATCGCGAGCACACACAGGATCACGAGGGTCCCGAGCGCGACGATCAACCAGCGACGGGTGGGCCCATAGAGCATCGGCGACCTGTGCTCGATCTCGCGTTGCTCTTGTGCGGTGGCCTTCCAGGCGCGCCATGCCATCAGCGGCGCGGCGGCGATCGCGACGACGCCGAACACCCAGCCGACAGCCACTGCCGCCCAGAACGACACCGGATGACGACTTGCGCTGAAGACCGTTCCCCGATGGCTGTAGCTTCCGGTCGCAAAGATGTCCAACGAGAAATAGACCATCATCAGACCCGAGCCCAGGGTGAGCAGGGCCCCAAGGACGGACAGAACGGTGAAGCGAAAGCGGGAGAGCGTCATGGTGGAGAGTGCTTCAGCGCATCTTCGACGGAACGTTTGTGACGCTGCGCCGCCATCGAATCAGTGAAGGGAACCGTCTTTGCAATTGGGGCTTCCGAGATCTCGGGCGCCGCGCGGAATCGTAATCGCACGCCACCGCGCGACCGCCCCATGACTTCCCGGAACGCCCTCTTCCGCGGTGGCAAACTGCGCCGACTTGTTCAGGAGGGCGCATGGGTTTTGTGACGACGCGCGACTTGGCGCGCGACTACGACGTCATCGTCGTCGGCTCGGGCGCTGGCGGCGGCCAGACGGCCTACACGCTGGCGCTGGAAGGCGTGAAGGTGCTGATGCTGGAAGCCGGCCGGTACTACGACTTCCGCACCGAGACGCCGATGTTCCAGACCTCGCACGACGCCCCGCTGCGCGGCGCCAGCACGCCGGACAAGGCTTTCGGGTTCTACGACGCGACGGTGGACGGCGGCTGGCAGGTGCCGGGAGAACCCTACACGCAGGCCTCCGACAACGAGGAACAACGCTTCGAGTGGTGGCGCGCCCGCATGCTGGGCGGCCGCACCAACCACTGGGGCCGCATCTCGCTGCGCAATGGCCCCTATGACTTCAAGCCCCACACGCGAGACGGCCTGGGCTTCGACTGGCCCATCGACTATCAAGACCTGGCCCCCTACTACGACAAGGTCGAGATGCTGGTGGGCATCTACGGCACCAACGAGGGTCTGGAGAACACCCCCGACTCGCCCGAGGGCTGTCTGCTGCCCGCCCCCGCCGCGCGCGTGGGGGAACGCCTGGTCGCCCAGCGCGCCGGCAAGCTCGGCATCCCGGTGGTGCCCATCCACCGCGCGGTGCTGACCGCCAAGCTCGACGACGCCCGCATCCCCGCCCTGCTCCATCCCGGCAACCCGCGCGCGCAGGCGCTGGTCGCGCAGTCCATGCGCGAACGGGCCGCCTGCTTCTGGGCCACGCCCTGCTCGCGCGGCTGCTCCATCGGCGCGACCTACCAGAGCCCCGCGGTGCATCTGCCGCCGGCGATCGCCAGCGGCAACCTCGATGTGCTCTGTGACGCGATGGTCTACGAGGTCACCACCCGCAACGGCAAGGCCAGCGGCGTGCGCTTCATCGACCGCAAGACGGGCAAGCACATCGAAGCGAAGGCCCGCGCCGTGGTGCTGTCCGCCAGCGCCTGCGAATCGGCGCGCATCCTGCTGAACAGCAGGACCAGCGCGTATCCGCAGGGGCTGGCCAACAGCAGCGGCAAGGTCGGCAAGTACGTGATGGACACCGTCGGCAGCGACCTGGCCGGCCAGGTGCCGCTGCTCGAGAACCTGCCGCCGCACAACGAGGACGGCGCCGGCGGTTCGCACATGTACGCGCCCTGGTGGCTCTACGGCAAGCAGGGCGCGCGCTGGGCCGAGCAGGGTCTGGGCTTCCCCCGCGGGTATCACATCGAGATGGGCACCGGCCGCCGCATGCCCGGCGCCGGCACCGGCGCGGGCCTGGAGTGGCTGACGAAGGGCAGCTACGGCGCGAAGTTCAAGCAGGACGTGCGCCGGACCTACGGATCGTTCGTGTACTTCGCCGGCCGCGGCGAGATGATCCCCAACGAGCAGTCGTTCTGCGAGATCGACCCGACGACCAAGGACCGCTTCGGCATTCCGGTGCTGCGCTTCCACTGGCAGTGGTCGGAGCACGAGACCCGCCAGGCCGCGCACATGCAGAAGACCTTCGCGGAGATCGTCGGCGCCATGGGCGGCAAGGTGCTCGACGGCGGCCCGGAGCTGGACGGCCGCAAGGCGATCGCCCCCGGCGGCTACATCATCCACGAGGTGGGCGGCGCCATCATGGGCGCGGACCGCAGGAGCTCCGTCACCAACGGCTGGGGCCAGACCTGGGACGTGCCCAACCTGTTCCTGTCCGACGGGGCGCCCTTCGCCTCCAACGCCGACAAGAATCCGACGCTGACCATCATGGCGCTGGCCTGGCGCCAGGCCGACCACATCGTCGACCGCTTCCGCAAGAAGGAGCTCTGAGCATGGACCGCAGAACGACCCTGCAATGGATGCTGGCGGCCGCCGCGGCGCTCAGCGTTGACGTGTCGGCCGGCGCCACGCCCGCCCGGAAGAAGGGCGGCAAGCCCAAGGGCTACGGCACCGATCCGCTGCTGACAAAGAGCTACACGAGCGGCGAGCTGTGGCCGCTGACCTTCGACGCCGCGCAGAACCGCAGCGCGCAGGCGCTGTGCGGTCTCATCATCCCGGCCGACGCCCAGTCGCCCAGCGCGGCGCAGCTGCAGGTGCACCGCTTCATCGACGAATGGATCAGCGCGCCGTACCCCAACCAGGCCAAGGACAAGCCGCTCGTCCTGGACGGGTTGGCCTGGCTGGAAGCCGAGAGCGCGAAGCGCTTCGGCGGCAAGCGCTTCGACCAGCTCGACGTCGCCCAGCAATCTCAGATCGCCGACGACATCTGCTGGACCGAATCCGCCCGTCCCGAGTTCACCACCGCCGCGCGCTTCTTCAAGCGCTTCCGCGACCTGACCGCCGGCGGCTTCTACACGACGCCCGACGGCATGAAGGACGTCGGTTTCGTCGGCAACATTCCCTCCGTCACTTTCGACGGCCCGCCCCTCAAGGTCTTGCAGATCGTAGGAGTCGCCTGATGCGCCTTGCCTCTCATGCCGCCACGGCCGTGGCCGCCGCGGCTTCCGCCCTCGCCCTGTCCGCCACCGTCCACGCCGCCGACATGCCCAACACGCTCACCGCCGAAGAATCCGCCGCCGGCTGGCACCTGCTGTTCGACGGCAAGAGCCTGGAACACTGGCGCGCCAGCGACCAGCCCGGCTCCTTCAGCGTGAAGGACGGCGCCATCGTCGTGCGCGGTCCGCGCTCGCACCTGTTCTACACGGGCCCCGTGCAGCAGCACGACTTCAAGAACTTCGAGTTGAAGGTCGACGTGATGACCTTCCCCAAGGCCAACTCCGGGGTCTACTTCCACACGAAGTGGCAGGAGGTGGGCTGGCCTGAGCTGGGCTACGAGGTGCAGGTCAACAACTCCCACAGCGACCCCAGCCGCACCGGCGGGCTGTGGGGCGTGCAGGACTACCTGAAGGTCGTGTCGCCGGACCATCAGTGGTTCACGCTGACCGTGCGCGTCGAAGGCAAACACGTCACCACCTTCGTCAACAGCGAGAAGACGGCCGACTACATCGAGGAGTCGCCCATCGTCCGCAAGAAGGGACTGGAGAAGCGTTACCTCGCCAGCGGCACTTTCGCGCTGCAGGGCCACGACCCGGAAAGCGAGGCACACTTCCGGAACATCAAGGTGAAGGTCCTGCCCTGACGGCGCAAGACCCGGCACCGGTCTCTCACGAGGATCTGCGATGCCCGATGCCGCGCCACCGCCACCGCCACCGCCTCCGGCCCCGCCGCTTCACGAACGCTATCTCGCGCGGCTGAAGCAGCGGCGGTGGGTGGCGGTTCTGCTGGTGATCGCCGCAATCGTCACCGGCGTGGCCGGCTTCACCGATTCGGCGAAGAAGCTGGTGGCGCTGTTCCAGCCCGAGCCCAGGGAAGATCCTCGGCAGCAGCTGGTGAAGCTGGGGCAGCCGTTAACGCAGGACGCCTTCGTCGCCGCTGCCGCGCGAGGAGACGAAACCGCCGTGCGGTGGTATCTCCAGGCGGCAATTCCCGTGAACGAACTGTCGGGTCAGGAACTGACCGCGCTGGATGTGGCCACCCGGGCCAAACGGACCGCCGTCGTGAAGCAGCTGCTGGCGGCGAAGGCGGATCAGTCCCAGTGGGGGCCGAGGGTGGGACCGGCCCTGTCCGTGGCGGCATTCGCCGGGGATGAGGCATTGACGCGACTGCTGCTCGATGCCAATCCCGCCGCGGATGTCGTCAAGCGCGCGTACGTCTCCGCCGCTGCTGCCGGGCAGTTCCCGATGCTGCAGATCCTGGCACCACGCCTGGGCCTGAGCCCGGGACCCGTGGCCACGGAAGCGCTGTGGGCGTTGGCGGGCGGCGCACGCGAGAGCACCGCGCCCTCGTCGGCCCGCGCCGCGACGGCGACCTTCCTGATCGCCGCCGGCGCCGATCCCCGCGCCGTCGATCCGGAAGTCAGGAACAACACGGTGCTCCATCGCGCGGCCGATTCGGGAGAGAAGGACGTCGCCCGCGTGCTGCTCGACCAGGGCGTTCCGGTCGATCCGCGCGACACGGGCGGCGCGACGCCGCTGTGGTGGATGGCCGGCGTCGGCAACATGGAAATGGCGGAGCTGCTGATCGAGCACCACGCCGACGTGAAGGCCGTCGCCAAGGACGGCACTTCCGTGATGGCGCGGGCGCGATACAACCGGGACGATCAGATGATCGCCTTGCTGCGGCAGCATGGGGCGCGCTGACGTCGGGGAGTAAGAACTCCGGAGTCCGCCGTCAGTAAGGGCTGTCCGCCGGCCTGCCTGCGGCATCGGTCCAGATGTCGTCGGGCAGCGAGCGATCCCGCAGGCAGACGCGATCGTGATCGGGATAGCAGATCCGGTCGACGGGCGCCCGCGTGCCGACGACCAGACATCGCGTGGGCCCGGCACTGCGGTTCTCAAGGAAGTGCCCCACGGCGACGCCCGCCTTGAAGGTGGCGACGTCGCCTGCACGCATCAGCGTCGCCTCAGTGCCCTCGATGACGGTGATCTCCCCGGCCAGGACATAGACCAGCTCGTCCTCGGCGCTGTGCCAGTGCTTGATCGACGACCGGCATCCCGGCTGCAGCACTTCGATCAACGCGCCGAACTGCGTGAGCTCGCCGGTGTCGCCCAGCCACAGGGTCTGGTTCGGCTCCGACGAGCCTTCCACCGGGCTGAGCTCGGCAACGAACTGGGCGGGCGTGAAGACGGGCATGGCTTGACCTTGGCTGTGTGACGTCGGGAAAGGGCGAGTTTCACCTTGCGGCTCGGGCGAACATACTCGCCATGATGGGGTCACCCGTCCCGACGAAGCGTCATCCAAGCGACCACCCATGCGCCTGAAACACATGCAGTTCTACGGCCACTTCGACGCCCGGTGCGACGTCGCGGGCTTCAGCGTGGCGCGCATGCTGGCACTCAATCCCCAGCATCGGGTGGCGCCGCAAGAACACGAGGACGGGCATTTCATCGCCCGGCCGGGGAACATGCGCGGCATGAACCCGCCCTCGCCTTTCCGCTTCTGCCTGCGCTTCTGCCTGCGTTTCTGGCCCCGGTCCCGGATCCACTTCGCGACCGGCGCTCCGCTGCGGCGTCAGGTTTTGCCCTGCGTGCTCGCGGCGCTGCTGAGCGCCTGCGCCACGCCCCAACCGACACCCGAGGAGGCGGAGCGGCTCGCACAGGACCGCGCCTCGCTGGAGGCCCTCCCAGGTGCGACCAGCGTGCTGCTGCAACGGCATGGCCGGGTGGCGGTCGAGCTGTATGCCCGCGGCGCCGACGCGCAGACGCTGCACGACACGCGGTCCGTCGGCAAGTCCGTCACCGGCCTTCTGGTCGCCGCGGCCGTGCAGGACGGGTTCCTGCGGCGCGAGACGCCGGTGTTCAAGGAGTTCGCGGACATGCAGCCGATCGCCAACGACGGCCCCGCCAAGCGCGGCATCGTCGTGGAGGATCTGCTCACCATGTCCTCTGCGCTCGACTGCGACGACAACCTGCCCGACAGCCCCGGCAACGAGGAGAACATGTATCCGCAGCCGCGCTGGCTGCGCTGGGCGGCCGACCTGCCCACACGTGCCGTGACGCGCGACTCGCAGGGACTGGGGCCCTTCGCGTACTGCACGGCCGGCGTGTTCCTGCTGGGTCAGGTGCTAGAACGCCGGGCTGGGGGCGGATTGGAGGCCTATGCGCAGCGGCGGCTTTTCGCGCCGATGAGCATCTCGACATGGCAATGGGCGCGCTCGCCGGCTGGCGAGACGATGACCGGTGGCGGCCTGCGACTGCGCACGCGGGACTGGGCTGCGCTGGCGCAGATGCTGCTTCGCCGAGGTGCCGGACCGGACGGCCAGGTGCTGGCGCCCGAACAGGTCGCCGCCCTGTTGACCGTGCGGCACGCCCCGGCCGCCCGGATGGCCTACGGCGAGCTGTTCTGGCGCCGCGACTACGAGCTCAGCTGCGGTCGTGCGAGTGCCTGGCTGATGTCGGGCAACGGCGGCAATCACGTGCTGGTCCTGCCCTCGCTCGACGCGGTCGCGGTGCTCACGCGCACCCACTACAACCAGCGCGGCATGCATCAGCAGAGCGCCGATTTCCTGACGGCACTGCTGGAGCGGCATGTGTGCGGGCCGGAGACAAAACGCTGAGTCCGGCGTCTCGGGGCGGCGCACAAGCTCCGGCGTGTTCTGGCCCGCTCATCGCTCATGCCTGTTGAACCGCCTTCTCGACGACTTTCGCGAAATGCTCCTGGATGACCGCAAATGGGATCTCCGCCTCCCGCGCGCCACCGGCGTTTCGACGCGTCTGGTCCCAGGGGCCTCCTCGTGCGTGGGTGAACTCCGACAGCTTGATGCCCGTATATCCGCCGTAGCTCTTCCAGACGTTCGTGAGAAATCGCTGCAGCTGCTCATCGCGGGGTGGCGGAACGATCACGAGACCCACGGCGGGACTCCACTCGCGGGCTCGCGAGGTGATCGGGTCCGCGCCGAATTCTCGGAACTCGTAGTAGAGCGCGGCGATGACCGGGCCGAATCGCCCTGCCTGGACTTGACCGTCGATGAGCGGTTGTCCCGTGTAACCCGCGTACCAGCCGTGGGCGTAGTACACCAGCTTCTGCAGCTTCATCGGGTCGAGTTGCTCGCCGTGGCTCGCCGCAAGATCAAAAAAGAAATTGGCAATCGACTTGGAATTGAAGCGCATGGTGGATCTCCTTGATAAGCCGCCAACGGGTGGCGCTTTCGAAGCACTGGCGCCCATCCTCCGTCCGATCGCACCATCGTTTCCTGCTCTATATCAAAGACTTCCGGCGATTCATTCCTTGGTGGGAGTGCTGGGGATCGGCATCCCTCCTTCTGGGGTCAGGACTTGTAGATCAGCGTCTCCCGCGATCAAGGGGTCTGCGGTGTGCGATTTCCGCCAATCGAGCGATCCATCACGGAGCGCCCGTCGCACGCCCCCTAGACTCGCGCGCCATGCTTTTCCGCCGACTCTTTCTGATCGCGCTCGCCAGCTCCCTGGCGGCCTGCGCGCAAGCCCCGACCCAGCGCCTCGCCGCAACTGCGCAAGCGGTGAAATCCGTGCGTGTCTACGCCTGGTCCAATCACGACCCCGCGTTGACCGCGCCGGCGCGCGACCAGTTCGTCGAGACGCTTCGCCGCAACGGCCTGACGTCGACGGGCGTCATCGAGCTGCCGCGCCCGTTGGCCAATCCGAAGGCGTTGGAGTCGCTGTGGGCGGAGAGGCCTACGGACGGTGCGACGCACGCCCTCGTACTGACGCGCCAGTTCGAGCAGACCCAGGGCGGGATGCGCTACATCCGCTACGAGGCGGTGCTCTGGGACCCCGCCACGCGCCAGTTGGTGTGGCTGGGCACGCTGGCGAGCGCCGCCAGCCACGACCCGCTGCAGACGGGCCCACGCGCCGCGCATGACGCCGCCAAGCGCGCCGAGCAGTTGGCCGCGGACCTGCTGCGCGGCCTTGAGCGCGATGGTTTCTTCACCCTGAGCGGCCAGGCGCCGCGCGACGCCAAGGGAGAGCCGATCGGCCCCACCTGGCTGCCGCTCGAACTCCGCTGACCGTTTTTCCCTTTCGACGATTCCAGATCCCATGACGACGTTGTTTGACCTCCTCCCCGCATTGTTCCCCGCACTGCTCCCCGCGCGCCGCGTGACCATCCTCGGCCTGGCGCTGGCGGCGGCGATGCCCGCCCTGGCCGCCGACGGCGGCATCCGCGAGACGTGTGCCAAGCCCGCGACCGTGGTCGCCGGCGCGGCGTCCGCGGCGTCCGACGCCACGGGCACCGCTGCGGCCCTGACGACGATCGATCTGGTCTTCGTCACCGCCGACTTCACCAAGCCCGGCCTGGTGGCGCAGGAGCCTGACGAGCATTGGCACGAGTGGAAGCTCGACGAGATCAATCGTCTGGTCGTCGAGCGCGCGCCCAAGGTGCTGAGCGCCAACGGCCTGGCCGGACGCGTCATCGTGCTGCCGGCGGCGGCACCGGGAGAGAAGCCCGACTTCAGCACGCTGGACCCGAACCGTCCGGCGCTGGTGATGGTGCCGACGCAGTACTCGAAGTGGCGTCCGAAGCCGCTGTCGCCGAAGGCCGGCGCGGTGACCTACGCGCTGCAGACCATGAATCTGGCGCCCGACATGCCGCAGCCGACCTGCAAGGTCGAGATCATCGGCGGCGTGGGCATGGACTCGACCTGGGGGCTGTTCAAGAAGAACGTCGTCGACGCCGAGTGGATCGACACCCGCATCACCGGCGCGCTGACGATGATGGCCAGGCAGAGCGTGGTGAAGCTCAGCGGCGAGACGGCCGTGCGGCCGAAGGACTGAGCTCGCCGTCCCGGGTCCGGGCGCGGGGACGCGCCCTCAGCCCGCGATCAATCGCACCGGGGCCCCGTTGCCCACCTGGGCGATGGGCGCGAATCCGGGCGGCACCGGCAGGCCGGCCAGCCTGGCCATGGTGGTCACGAAGCTGACGAAGGGCCAGGCCACGGGCTCGTCCTTGGCCCCGAGGAGTCCGAGGCCCAGCCACGTCTCGCTGACCAGCGCTACCGGCGCCAGCGCGTCCTGCATGCGCGCCATGATCGGCTCCAGCAGCTGGCGCACGGCCACGGGGTCCGGATGGGCCGGCAGCGACTGCACGACGCGCGACGCCTCGGCAGCGAGATCGCGCAGACGCAGCGGTGCCTGGATGGTGGCGGACAGGCGGTGATAGGCCAGGAATCGTCGTGCCCCCGGGCTGTTCAACGTGCTGTCCGAGGCCTCGATGCCGACCTTGCGAGCCTCGGCGGCGGCACTGAACGCGCCGACATGGCGCTCCGGGAACAGCTTCAGATAGTTCAGGACGTCGACGTTGTCTGCCTTCTTCAGATCCCTGACCGAGACTACCAACCGCCGAAGATCCCCGACCGGATCCTTGGAAAACAGCGAGTCCGCCACGTAGCGCCGCTGGAACTGCGCCAACGCAACCTCCGTCGACACGCGCTCGATCTGCGCCGCGTCCATGGCGGCGAAGCTCGCCCATTGCCGGCCATCGAGCGCCACGGGCACCGCGATCGTCAGCGACTTCCAGAACCGGCGCAGGCCGTCGCTGTCGCTGGCCGGCGGCAGCGCCAGGAACTGGCTGATGTCGCTCTGCTGCGTGCCGGTCGCATCCGCGTAGGCGTTCAGGAGGTCCTGCACCTTCTGGCGATTCGTGTTCTCCTGCTTCGCCGTGAAGGCACCGTCCAGCGAGACCGCCAGCTGACGCGAGGCGGCACGCTCACCGCTCAGATCGAGCCGCAGGCCGAGCCGCGCCGTGCGGTTCTTCCAGGGATTGAAGATCGCCGTCTCGCCGGACAGGCTCGCGTTCACGGCGAGCAGGTCGCCGGTGACCAGATCGGTCTTGACGGCCACGTCCCGCAGCCAGCTGGAGCGGCTGCCAATCTCGATGCCGAAGAAGTTCAGCGTCACCCGCTGCTCCTGAAGCGTCTTGCTGGTGGACAGCAGCCAGCCCTTGGCGTCGGCGATGGCGCCACGGGCCGCCGCGGCCCGCACCAGCTCCGGCAGCGTCAACAGCTGGCCCGCATACAGCGCATCGAACAGCGCCTGCGCTTCGGGCGTGACGCTGTCGTCCGGACGGAACCAGACGTCGAAGGCCGCCTCCGATCCGGTCTCGCGAGAATACGCGGCCGCCAGGGTCAGCGTGAGCTTCTGACGGTGGCTGTCGGCCAGCACGCCCAGGAGCTTGTCGCGGAGATCGGCATATTGCTTCAGCGCCTTCGTGATCGCCGTCGACACCCCGTTGTCGTTGAGGTCCGTCAGCTTGTCCTCGAACTGGGCCCCCAATTCGCCCAGGCCCTTGAGCACCGCATCGATCTCTGCCTGGGCTTTCCCGACGATCTGTTTCCGCAGCGTCTCGATGGCCTGCTGGAGGCGGTCGGTGGCCTTGTCGAGCGACTTCGACACCAAGGCCTGGATCTTCTCGTCCACCTTCACCGAATCCGCCGCAGGGCCCAGCAGCTGATGCAACCAGGCCGTCGCGACCTGATGGAGATCGGCTTTCTGGTCCGCGATCTTGCCCAGCGCACCATCCAGCACATCCGCGAGTCCGAAGGTGAGCTTATCCACCAACCCGGCACGCAGGTCGGCGCTGGGCTTGCCCCCGGCCAGCACGCCGGCGAGCGGCTTCAGCGAAACATCCAGTTCCTTGTCGATCAGGCCGCGCAGGTCGTTGGCGACGACCGTCCCGGGCTGAGTCAGCGCGTCCAGCAGCTCGCTCTGCCCGACCGCCGGCCAGGCGGCGCGAAGCGCGCGCTCGGCGCTGGCGGCGACCGCAGAGAAGTCGGCGCCGGCCGTGAAGGCAACCGACCCACTGCTGCTGTTCTGCTTCAGGTCATGCAACTGGACGCGCAGCCCGAGCACCGCGGCACCACCCGCTTGAGCGCGGGGCTCGACCATGGCGCTGAGCTTCCAGCGGCTCGTGCGCGCGGCCTTGAATCCCGCCTTGAGGCCGAACGAGAGGCCGACGGTGGAGGTGCCGCCGTTCAGGCTGAACGTCAGTCCCGGACCTTGGAGCGCGGCATCGACATCGATGGCCAGTTGCGCTTCGCCGTCGAGCTCATAGGCCATGCCGAACCAATCGGTGCGCAGCGCCTGCCGCAGCATGCCCTGCAGGTCGTGCGGCCAGACGAAGTGGTTCTGCGCCGCTTCCAGCGCGGCCAGCAAGGTGACGCTGTCCGCCGCCTGGATGTACCAGCGCATGTCCGCGCTGCGCTTGCCGCCGGCGCTCGCGCCCACCTTGCCCCAGGGTAGATGATCGGCAGTGGCGCCCAGCGTGCCGCCCGCAGAAATGCTGGCGCCGTAGACGATGAGCGTGTGGCCGGCATCGGGCTTGACGGGCAGCACTTCCAGATCCTCCTCGGTCAGAAGGTCCACGGCCAACGCGGCATTGGCTTCGATCGAGGCATTCCAAGTCCAGTCGGTCGACAGCGAGCCGTCCTTGGCGACCGCCTTGTCCAGCAACGGCAAGGCGAGCTCGGCCTCGCCGGTCTTGGCCAGGTTGGAGCCCACCTTCTGGGTCAGCAGGTGCCACGGGCCGCCGGGGTCCAGGGTCTTCAGCGCGTCCGGCAGGGCCTGGGACGGGTTCTTGATCAAGCCGGCCAGGACCTTGAGCGTCTCGGCGCTCAGTTTCACGGAACTCATGCCTTCTCCTTCGGAACGGTCATTCGTGATCGGGCCGAATGCTCGCCGATTCCGAGTTGAAACGTCTCCTCCTCTTTTGGGTGGGTGGGGCTTTGCGCCACATCACCAATTGAGAGGATGACGGCCGGCGTTCGTCGACATTCAGTCTTTCGAGGCGAGGACAGCGGAACGGGTCCGCGGCGCCGCCTACTCCTGCCGTGATGCAGTCCGTCGCAACCGCGTTGTGTCGCTCCCCTCGTCTTCCGACGATGCGCGGATGCGCAATCCTCACCCCCTCCCCCTTTCATCCCGCTCCTTCAGGAGCCTGGCGACCCTGACCCTGGGCCTGGCTCTGACAGCGGCCACCCTGGCGGCTTCTCCCACCGTCGACACGGTGCAGGGCCGACGCGTCGAATCGCTGACTGCGGGGCCGGCCGCCGGCTCGCCCGTGATCGTTTTCGAGAACGGCGCGCGGATGACGCTCGACACCTGGTCGCGTGTCATTCAACAACTGGGCCCGGAGGCGACGGCCCTCGCGCACAACCGCGCGGGATACGGCCAGAGCGAGGCCGTCGACGGCGCGCGGACCGGCGAGGCCGTCGTGGAGGAGCTACGCGCGCTGCTCGCCGCGAAGCAGCTGAAGCCGCCGTACATCCTGGTCGGGCACTCGCTCGGCGGGCTGTACATGCAGTGGTTCGCGCGCCGTTATCCGCAGGAGGTGCAGGGGTTGGTGCTGGTGGATGCCGTGTACCCGCGCATCACCAAGAAGCCGGAGGACTTCCCCTGGTACGCGCGGGTCGGCAAGAGGATGCTGATGCCGCGCGCAGTGTCCGACGAGGTGGACCATATCCACGCCACCGGCGAAGCGATATTGGCGATGCCGGCGTTCGACGACTCGCGCGTGGTGCAGCTGTTCAACGTGCCGAAGGGCAAGACCGCTGTCGGGGTGAGCTTCGGGATGTTCGACGAGAGCCCCGAGACGAGAGCGTTCGTCAAACAGCTATATCCTCGGGCCCGCAAGCACGTCGTCGACTCCGATCATCAGGTGCAGACGGACAAGCCGGAGCTGGTGGCGGCAGCCATCCGCGAAGCGATGGCTTTTCTGCCGCAGGCGCGCTTGCCAGTCACAGACAAGTGAGAGGCCGACCATGACCCGCAAGCCAGTCGAACAGCTCAGCGCCGATGACCTCGAAGCCCATCCGATCTGGGAGTTCGTCGCTGACGACGGCGGGCACGAGGACGGAGACGAAGACGAGGACGAAGACGAAGACGAGACCTGGGTGAAGCCGGTGCTTGCCGAGGCCATTCCGCCGATCGCCTACGCGCTTTGCGTGGCGGCTTCGGCTCGGCTGGCCTCGGGGGTCATCTATCCGGCCGTTCTCTTCGGAGACGCCGTCGACGGACTGTCGATCAACGGGCTGGCGCTCCTCACGACGGAAGGTCGGGTGCTCTTCCATAACAGCGATTCCGCGGCCGAGACGCGCCGCGCGTTGAAGCGATTGGGACTGGGGCAGCGCGAAGTCTTCCCCATCGAATTCGCGACGAGAGCCGTGTCGGCCGCGACCGGGGCGCATGTGTTCGGGCGATGGGAGTGACCATGCTCAACAACGCGACGAATGCACGCGCGTCAGGGCGTGAATTCAGCTACTACGGCTCGCCCGAAGATCTCGCCGACATCGAACAGAAGGTATTTTTCCCCTCGGGCGGGCAACTGCTGCTTGCCGAAAAACGGGACGCGCGTCATCACATGGTTCCGGCGAATGGATTCCTGTTGGCGCGAGACCTGATGGGCATGGAATCGCTGCTCCCCTTGCTCAATGCCGGAAAGCATTCCCATGTCGAGTGTTTCGGACCTCGCGCGTGGGCTGAGATCGAAGCGGTTGGGCTCGCCGTCAAGCCGCGTAGCTGAAGTGGGACGACTCGCCATAGTCGTACATCGACACGGAGGTCCCGTTCACGGTGCCGCTGAAGTGGTGCCCGTCGCCGTAGTCGTATCCGCTGAAGCTCTCGCCGTCGATCGCGAGCGAAACGTGGCACCCGCGGCCGTAGTCGTACAGGCTGCTTGCAGATCCGGAGAAATGGCAACTCCGGTCGTAGTCGTACAGCGAGACGCTGGCGATGCTCGCCGTACCGGAGATCCGGAGGTATCGAGACCGCGAATAGTCATAGACAACGCCGGCGTTGCCGCCACCGGCGACCAGACTGGCGGCCGTGGCCGCCACCAATGCGCGCGTGTTCGGATGCATCAGGTCCCTCCGCTCGTCAGGGGCTGCGTTCCTGGCATTTATGCATTGCAACGCCGGCTCGTGTCTACTACCGCTTCCTGGCCCCGCTGGGCCAGATGTCGTCGTTCCACTACGTCCTCGTCGATGGCTATTGAACACCTCCTGCGTAACCTCGCCCTGCTTCTCGCCACGGCCGGCTTTGCTTCGCTGGCCAGTTGTGCTGGCGCTCCCGCCGAGGACAAGGCCGCAACGGCCGCTGCAAGCGCGACGCTACCAGTCACAGCGTGCAAATTCGGAGCCTTCGTTGCCGAGAACGATCCGGCCGGCCTCAACGTGCGCGCAGAGCCAAGTGCATCCGCGAAGGTGCTCGGGAAGCTTCCGCGGACCTTCGTCGAGCCTTCGGCGGGCTATGGCGTCCGCATCGAGGTGGAGGTTGCCGGGGCGCGCAACGGTTGGTTCCTGATCCGCAACGCGCAGGACAACGATGCCCTCACGGGTCAACCACCCCGGCGCCTGTACAACGGCGAAGGCTGGGTCAGGGGTGGCAAGTTGACGGTGAAGTCTCAAGCCGATGTCGGCCGTGCCCAGCCCGGGCCGCAGGCCGCGGCAGTGCTGCGGATCGGCGACAACCAACGCTTCGATGACGACGACACCATCGAGGCTGCTCGCCTGGTGGACTGCAAGGGCACCTGGGCGCTGGTGGAGTTTTCCGAGCAGCGTTTCCCGGCGGACATGCGCGCCACCTTGAAGGTCGAGCGCGCCGCGCGTGAGGGACTGCCCTCCGGTCGCTTCCGCGCCTGGGTTGATCGCATTTGCGCGATTCAGGAAACGAGCTGCCCGAGCCTCGGTGCGCCGGAACCGGCCCCTTGAGGCGAGGCAGAAGCCGAGTCAGGGCGCCGACCCTCATCATCCGCTGCTTGGATTGCATCATCCCGCAGAAGCGAAACCGTGTGGAGGATCTTCGATGCGACGCTGGACATTGGTAGTAATGGCGTGCCTAGCCGCCTTGAATCGTCCCGGGTTCTGAGGAGGCGCCAACGCTTGAGAAGATGAGCCATGAACCAGTCGAACAGGTTCTCACCTGAGGTCCGCGAGCGGGCTGTGCGCATGGTGCTAAAGCACCGCGGGGAGTGCCCGTCGCTGTCGTCGACAAGCATGGACGGTATCGCCGCTGCTCACCAGCAAGATCGCTGCGGGATTGTCTGGAAGGCGAACGTACACCGGATCACGCATGATCTCGTCCCGGGATTAATCAGCCCGACTTCGCGCGCACGTCTCTCCACGCCCTGCCATGACCATCCGAATCTCCGCCGAAGCTCCTCGCTCCGCCATCGCATCAGCTTTGACTCGCCTGCTACTTCCAATCGCTTGTTGGACGGCATTTGCGGTGTGGCGCAACTACTCCGCGCTGCTTGTCATCGGCGTCGCCGTACCGTTCGTCGCGCTGTCTCTCTGGTCGATCGCATCGCGGGGCCAATGGCGCGAAGTCGAAGTCGGAGCCGATGAGCTTTCCCTCACTGACAGCAAATCGACGGTGCGCGTCCGGCGCAGGGACATCGTTGCACTGGCCGTGCGCGACGGCGCCATCGTGATCAAGTGGACCTCGCATCCAAAGGCTCGCGTCGCGCTGCTCGCCAAAGAGCGCTTCAGCCCTCACGCATGGAACCAGTTGAGTACGGCGCTTCAGCCCTGGGCCATTTGGCCCTGATCTCCGGGACTGGTAACGTGGCGCTGGCGGCAACACCTGCCCCCACCAAACGTCCACCACGATCCCGTCATGAGCACTGAACTCCTTCTTTGCGTCCCCGGCCCCTGGAAAGACCGAAGCGACTTTCTTCGAAGCGTGATCACCCTTGAGCCGATGGGACGCTACATGTTTGCGGGTGGCGTCCTCGCGGACGTGGCCGGCAAGGACCACCTCGCCGTCGACGTCGCATCAGCCGATCCGAAGATGAGCGAGGCATTCGAACTCGCTGGCCAAGGGCAACTCGAAGCGCCCTCGCTCTCAAACATCGAGACCCACCAATCGGTGGTCTATCTCCATTTCCCAAGCGACATCCAAGCCGAACGAGATCGCCTGATCAAGTTCACCGCCCTGCTCCAGCAACTCGGCGGCTACGCGATCAAGGTTGAATCCGCCGGCGTGGCCCATGACTGGGATCGATGGTTCTCGCTGCTGAACGGCTCGCTCTTCGACCTCTACTGCGCTTCCGTCGTGCTGGTCGGCGGCGACGACCACTACTACTCCTGCGGCATGCATCACTTCGGCCTTCCGGAGTGCGCGGTCCCGACCTCCGTCGATGTGGGCGAGGCGGCGGACCTGATGAACAGGTTCAATTTCTGGCAGATCGACCAACGCCCGACATTGGGATCGGGCCATACCTTCAGCCTCTCTGAAGACGAACCGGCCTGGCGCCTGACACTTGAATCCGACAAGCGGTTTGAATCGGAGGATCCATTCTTCAACCCGCACGGCGTCTGGGTCCTCAACCCGGTCTGACGCTTCCATCGGCCCATCGTTCTGCCCTCTCCGACATCCCGCCCTGCGGGCGCTTCTCCATGTCCTCCAACATCCTGACCTTCACCTGCATCGGCGCCGATGGGCCGGCGCTGACCGCACTGCACCGTCACCTCGAGGCCGCCATCGGCCAAAACTCCGACCAATGGCCCGAACCTCTGCAGGCCTGCTTCGATGACTGGGAGCAGCCCTTCGTCTCCAGCGCCTCCTTGCGCGGCGAGACCTTGCGTTTCGTGATCGACAGCTCCTCGGGCGACGAGCTGGAGAAGTCCCACCTGCAGGCGCTGCACGCGGCCGGCGCGACGTACATCCGCGTCCGCACCTGGTACGGCCAAGTCGGCGAGACCCGCACGCTGCACTACCAGGCCGGCAAGAAGGTCGCGGCCAAGGCCTTCCCTGCGCCGACGCTGACCGCGGAGGAACAACTGCTGGAACTGCTGCTGGACGGCAAGGAAGCGGCCTTCGCCAAGGCGATCAAGGGCGGCGCGTCGCCGGATGCGGTCGTCGACGGCGCGCCCCTGCTGATCCACGCGGCCAAGGCTCGCCTCGGCAAGGCGGTGTCCGCGCTGGTCGAGGCGGGCGTGGACCCGGTCGCCTGCGTCGACGCGATCGACGAGGTGGTCGAGATGGTCCAACACCACGGTGGCACGAGGACGCCGACGCTGCTGCGCGAGCTGGTCGAGGCGCCGCAGGTCGATCCCGCGGCACTGTGGCGCTCGCCGACGTTGTTGAACGCGCTCTGCGCTCACCCCGAGCTGCTCGCGGCGCTGGCGTCGCGGGAGGGGGTGGATGTGAGCGCGCAGATCCGCTGCGCGCGAGACCCGAAGGAGGTCTGCGGCAGCCTGCTCTTCAACAGCGTGAACTTCTTCAAGGACAACGCGGCGGTGCTGGCGGTGCTTGAGCGATTCGGGGCTCGCTCCGTGCCGCCGCCGACGATGAGCGATCAACGCCGCCTCGAGCGTCTGTACTGGGGGGAGCGTGACGCCGGGACCATCGCCGGGCTCGCCGCCGCCGGCGTGGATCTGAATGTACCGCTGTGGGACGACCGCCCCATCTCGCTGCTGCGCAACGTGATGCGGAATCCGACGATGGGCTGCCGATCGCTGGCGCTGGCCAACGAGCTGCTCGCGGCCGGCGCGACCGCCGACTTCTGGATGACGCCCGGCAGTTTCCAGCGCGACGTGCTGGAGGTTTTCGATGCGAAGCAGCGCGTGCTCCTGGCCGGCATCGACCTGGAGAACGACCGTCGGTTCGAGCCCGAGCGCGACGGCGGGATGATCGTGGAGTTCATGGCCGGCCTGCTCGCCCAGGGTCTGGACGCGAACATGACGGTGTCGCTGTTGCTGATGAAGCTGAAGAGCAATGGCCGCGACTGGGACTACCGCTATACGCGGCATCGCTGGCAGGGTCCCCTGCTCGGCGCGGTCGCGCTGTTCCTGTGCGGACGCGGCAGCGACCTGCGGTCGATCTGCCTGCCGCTGGTCGAGCTGCTGCTTCGCCACGGCGCTTCGCCGGACGCCGAGGGCGCGCTGGTGGAGAAGACGAAGGGCGAAGACTTCCGGGAGATCCATCTGCACGGCGACTCGACCCCGGAGACGTGGGACAGTCACGCCCCGACCGGCACGGTGATTGAGCGACTTCGCCAACGGCAGGCGCAAGCGCCCGATGAGGTCGATGCTGCGCTGCTCGCGGTGATGGAGAGGGTCAGGCCCAGCTCTTGAATACACCGAACCCCGCCGCCCGTGGCGAATGACCTGGATGTACGGAACTCCAAATCCGGACCAGGGCAATCCAGAAGGCACTTCTCAGCACCCTGCTGATGCCCCAGACAGACGCGCCCGCCTATCCTGCCCCCCGAGGCATGGCGGCGGCCAGCGCCGGCACCAGGAGTTCATTCCCATGCACGACAGAGCGACCCCGTCTGACCGGCAACTGCACACGCCAACGGCGCGGACACAGCCCCAGAAACCCGGATCTCATGCCGGGGACGTATCGAAGACCAGACTTGCGGTCTTGCAGGCGGCCGTCGACCAATCCCCACGCATGCTGGCACAGCGTCAAGTCATCCGCACGGCGTTCGGGCATGGCCATTCCACCGCAGAGCGCCCCGCTCAACTCATGCACATTCCGGTGTTGGACTTGGACACGGATACGGCCGAGGTAGGCGAGTTGATCAGTGCATTGCAAAAGATCTGGAATGGCGACACCTTCACCAAAGCGCTATCCAAGGTGGAGGCCGCGGAGCTGCATCGGCGGCTGGAGAACTCCGACATCTCCCAGGCGATCCTCTCCGCTCTGGCGGACCGTGGGGAGGTGGAACACACGCAGTCACTCTCCGGGGACGAATCCCAGGGGGATGGCGAAGACTCCTTCAGTTGGGACAGCGACGACGACTCGACTCCCGTCAAAACGAGCTCGAACACCGATGACCTGTTCTTTTCGAAGATGAAGATCGGTGGCCTGGCCTTGGCTGAAGTCGACGACGACGAGGAAGAGGCGCCGGTCGACAAGGTCGACTTGGCGCGACGGATCATCAACCTGCTGCGGGGAGTCAATGGTGGGTTGCCCGTATTCCTCGCAGGAGGTGCCGCTGTGACGCTGGCGGGCGGCCCGCGAGAAATCAAGGATCTGGACCTGCGCATTGATCTGGATCGCGACCGCACCTTCCGAGTGGACGACGAGCTCAGCGACGGCTTGATCAATGGTATCAATCGGCTATTGAACGAGGAATTCGATGATGTCGATGACTTGGAACGCGCCGACCCGGATACAGGCATGACCATCGCTGGCCACGTCGACGATGTCGAAGTCAGCATCACTCGCACGCCGGCATTGACCTACATGGCCATGGGTCCGGACACTTCCGGGGTGGTACGGCTCGGCGAGTTCGACCTCATCTGGGACAAAGCGTACAGCCTCGTCATGCGGAGAGGGAATGAACACGAAAAGCGCCTCACGGATCTGATCGACCTGCTCTCACTGATCAGTGGTCGTCCTAGTCTCGTGGTCGCGCTTCGCGGACTCAATCATCAACGATCGGCAGCCTATTTGGGGCAAGCCCACAAGGCTAACGAGCGGGCAGGCAGGGATATCTACAGCGACAACTTGCTCGATGAATTCGCGAGCACGATCGACATCATGGTCGATAGGCCGCAGGAAGTGCGCAAGAAGCTTGACAAGATGGGTCTGTCCGGCCTGAACGGAGTCTTGACCATGGTGATGCGGCGAGTTGATGAATACGTGAGTGAAAACAAACCGGTGACGGTCATTTAGGACTCCGCGATGCAGCGCGGTGCTATGCAGCTGACGCAGATCGAAGCGGCGGCCATTTGAGACTGAAGCGAACCTGACTCCAAGTGCCATCGCGCGATGAATCGAGGCATCAAGTGGTCTGCGTGGTTGGCCCTTGCCGCCGGGATCGGTCTGATGGCTGCCGGCGTCATTCAGTTGATCGCGCCCGCGGGCACCATGCCCTCGGGCCTTTCGTGCCGCGCACTTTGCGGCCTATCGCTGATCGCGGCGGAACTCCTCGGAGATCAAGCAGGTCACTGGGCGCTCGCCGGGCTGACGTATGTGCTTGGGATGTGCCTCGCTGCGATGGGGGTCAAGGTCATCAGGAAGGGTTGACTGGCCTCACATACGTGGGCTGACACCCCACGGCCTTGCTCGCTTCCACAGTCGATGCGGGTCGTGGCCGTTTGCAGCCGGATCAGCGCCGGTTCCCTCACTTGGATTCAGGGATCGAGTCGGTGGAAATCCAAATACAGCTGGCGCAATCGAGGTGGAAGCGCAGACCAATACGGCGCGCATTTGACACTGGCGATCTGCCAGAAAAGGTTCTCCACGAACGAAGAATCGATGCAGTCCCGAACATCCTCGTCACCTTCGACATACGCCTCGTCCATGAACTCAAAGAGACGACGATGCGTGGAGTACGGAACATCTCTGACCATGTCTGCATTGATCGCTTGGGCCAGGCACTCGAACCACAATGAGTTCGTACCCTCCCACTTCGCGTTGTTGCACCGATCGGCGCTAGCGGAGATTTGTGGAAACAGTGCGCGCACGCGCTGGTTAAGGAGGTAGGTGGAATCCATCACCTTCACGCGCGTGGGCCAGGCTCGCGCTCTTTACGCGACGTTCGCACAAGGGACGACGCTCTGGTTATCGGGCTGAGTTTTTCCATGCTATCGAGGGCGTCCCGAGAAGACACGGGTGCACAGACGCCGTAGTCCGCTACCCATCAGGGCGAGCAGGTCAAACGGGTTTGCCGCGGCATAGCCCACTAAGAGCACTACTGCGACGATTGCTGGACTCACCACGGGCGACAGGGCCATCTGCCACCATGCCATGTCTGCCCGCTTCAGATATCCAACGATGGCACCCATCAGCATGGGGACGCCCACCAGGAAGATCAGCCAAGTGTTGGGGCTGCCCAAGCGCTGTGCGCAGAGCTCAATCAGCCGGATGATGCCGGCAGCCAAGCCTACGACAAAGGCGATAGATAAGATGAGATCGAGCATCGATCGGACGGTGTGGATGGGCAAATCGGCAGAGCTTCTCCGCACCATTTGAGCATATGCGCTGCACAGCGCTCCGGTGCTCAAAGGTTGTCGCCAACCGAGACGCCACGTCTCGCATGCAAGGCCCGTGGAACTATCGGATCTGAGCCCTCAGACAAGCAGCCAAGTCGAGACAGTCAACGAAGACGGACGCGAGGCGATCGGCCCTAGCCGTCGCCTCGCTGCCTCTGACACTTGCGATCAAGACGTCACCTCCCTTGGATGGTCAGTCAATCGCGCGCTCCACGACACCGAGCATCCCCAGGCTTTCGCGCAGAGACTCCTTCACCGCGTTGACCACGTGGCGGGTCGGATCGTCGTGCGCGGAGTTGTCGGCGAGCAGGGACAGCATCGACGCGCTGCTCACCAGCAGTTCGCGCAGATTGGCCAGCGCCGAGCCCATCGTCAGATCCGCGCGCAGGCAGATCGCATCGGAGCCGAGCCGCGGGCCAAAGACTTGCGTCTCGGTCATGCCCCAGTTGCGCTGCAGGTCGATCAGCGTCTGCTGATCGCAGCCCGCGAGCGGATGCCGCGCGCGCAGCGGCTTGTCGGACTCGTCGATGCGTGCTTGTTGGAAACTTGCCATGTCACTACCCCGGTCAATGTGGGACACCACCGGCTCCGACGTTGAAGGCGACATGCCTTCGGATCGACCGGAGAGGTGGGCGAGATGTTCAACCACGCAAGCTCCACGTGAGGCCGTCCTCGCGGAGAGGCCCATCTCGCCCATGACCAGATGATCAGGAGCTAGAACCGATCTCAGGACCGGCGCCGGAACTTGGGGTGGGTTGAATCACCGGGGTCCATGCTGCGACCGATTCGGACTTCATTCTTTGATCCTTATCAAAGACTTCTGGCGGTCCTCCCTTGGTGGGAGCGAGGGGGATCAGCATCCCCCTTGAGGGTCAGGGCTTGTCACTGAACGCTTGAGGCGGGGGTGAATAGCGCGGAGCCAAGCTCACGCGTCGCAGACGGTGCCGCTGTTGACGACCTTGCGACCTCGTCGGATCCCGACGATCGATTTGGGATGAGGACGGATTTATGCTTGGCGCTAATGACCGACACCGATCCCGACTGGTATGAGCTTCGAAATGCCCTGTATGCCGGGGACTACGACCGCTCCGCCGCCCTCGTTGCGTCCCGGCCCGAGCTGATCCATCTCATGAATGGGATCGGCGAGACGGTGCTTCACTTTCTCGCTGTGGAGAACGACCAAGCCGCCGTGGCTTGGCTCCACTCGCGCGGGGCTGACGTCAACACCAAAAACTCATTCAAAGAACCCGTCGTTTTCGAGGTAGCAGCTCTGGGCTACAAGGAACTCTTCCTATGGCTCGTCACCGCAGGCGCTGATCCGTTTACCGAGGGCTCCGATGGTCAGGGAATCGTCGACCATCTGTTGGAGTACGACAAGGATGAGATGGTCGACTGGGTTCGTAGCCAAGTTAACGGCCTTTGATTGGCAATGGGGCGATAGTCCGCGCGTTGGCCTCCGGGCCTTCTAAGCCCGCACCCTAAGCCGCGCAAAACTCGCCACCGCCGCCAGCCCTGCGGTCACACCGCCCAGCGCCAGGGCGACGGTCGGCCCTTCGCGCAGGCCGGCCAGATGGAAGCACAAGGCGACCAGCGCGGCGCCGCTGGCCTGTCCGAGCAGCCGCACCACGCCGATGACGCCGCTGGCGCCGCCGCTGCGGTGCGCAGGCGCGCTGGACATCAGCGCCTTCAGGTTGGGTGCCTGGAAGAAGCCGAAGCCGGCGCCGCACAGCGCCATCCACAGCACCAGCATCGGCAGCGAGGGATCGTGGGACTGCAGCGCCAACGCGCACATGCCGATCGCCAGGAGCGCCAGGCCGATGCCGCCCAGCAGCCCCGGTGCATGCCGGTCCGATAGCTGGCCGGCCAGCGGCGCGGCGATCGCGACGACCACCGGCCACGACGTCATGAGGTAACCGGCGTTGGCGGCGTCGCGGTGCAGGACTTGCTCGAAATAGAACGGCAGCGAAACGAAGGCCAGGCCCTGGGTGGCGAATGCGCAGACCGCGGTCACCGCCGACAGCGCAAACATGGGTCTGCGCAACAGGTCCACCGGCAACATGGGCGTGGCGTGGCCGCGCTGGCGATGCAGCAGAAGCGCGCCTGCGGCGATCGTCAGCACCACCGCGGGTAGCACCTGCGTCCAGTCGGCCAACTGCGCCATGGAGCCCAGCCCGAAGATCAGCGCCGCAAAGCTGGTGGCGGTCAGGACTGCGGTGATCGCATCGAAACCGTGCGGGCGGGGTGGGCTGCTCGGCAATGTCGGCCAGGCGCAGGCGATCGCCAGCAGGCCCAGAGGGACGTTGATGCCGAACAGCCAGGGCCAACTGGCCGCCGACAGCAACAGCGAGGCCACCGTCGGCCCGACCACGAAGCCGATGCTCCCCACCAGCGCATTGATGCCCACTCCCCGGCCCAGCTTGGAAGGTGGGTAGATCTGCCGGATCAGCGCGATGTTCACGCTCATCATTGCGCCCGCGCCGATGCCCTGGAAGGCTCGTGCGGCCGCGAGCAGCTCGACGCTGGTGGCGGCCATGCACAGCCCCGACGCGGCGGTGAACAACACGAGCCCGCCGAGGAAGACTCGCCGCGGGCCGATGCCATCCCCCAGCGCGGCGAACGGCAGCATCGTGGCGACGACCGCGAGCTGGTAGGCATTGATGACCCAGATCGCCGCGGCGGCATGCGATTTCAGGTCGGCGGCGATGGTCGGCAGCGCGACGTTGGCAATGGCCGTGTCCAACGTGGAGAGCATGACGCCCAACAGGACCGCCAGCAGCGCGCTACGTCCGCGAGGGCCAAGGCCGTCTTCTTCTCGTTGCTGATCGTCGGGCGACATCGAGGACTGCTGCCTGGAAGGTGGGATGAGGCGCTCTCCCCGGAGCCTTGGCCTACGCCGTCCCGGATGGAGCTTGCTCGATCATCTGCCAACGCCATGGCGCAACAGTCTGAATCGCGCACGCCGATGGGCTCAGCTCCGCGACGACACCCGAATAGAGGGCGTAGCACGCCGCAGACCGCACAGACGGAGTCGGGTGACGCCCCTTCACCTTCATACCGGCCGACAAGCGGGTAATCGCATATCACTGCGCGTGACGGCTCCGAGGTCTTCCCGCATCTAGTCGCCGCGTCACACTTCGGTTACTGTTTCAAAAGAGCACAAACAACAGTGAGGGAAAGAAATGCACATCGAATTCGTCGAGATCGCGAATTTCAGAAAGCTTTTGTCAGCGCGCGTGGATCTGTCGCAGAAAACGACGCTGTTTGTCGGCGCCAACAACAGCGGCAAGACCTCAGCCATGTTGGCTTTGAGGCGCTTTCTGACGCCACAGCGTTGTGCGTTTGAGATCCACGACTTCACGTTGTGTCACTTGGGATCGCTCATAGACATCGGCGAAGCCTGGATTCAGGCACACCAAACGAGTGTCAAAGCAGACCTCTCTCTGGATGCTTGGATGCAAGCGCTTCCCACGTTGGATATTTGGCTACATGTCGAGGAAGACGAAGTACACCGGGTCCGCGATTTAGTCCCTCTCATGGAGTGGACTGGCGGACGGCTGGGGGTTCGGCTGCGCTACGAGCCGAAGGACCTCAACGCACTGTTCAAGGACTTCATCACCGCAATCACCGAAGCCAACGCCATGCGTGAGGCGGCTGCGGCGGCCGCAGCCGCAAAAGGCGTTGGCACCAAGTTGACTGTTTGGCCTGAAACCCTAGTCGACTTCCTCACGAAGCGGTTGAACTCGATGTTCACAATCCGCGTGTATCCGCTAGATCCGGATCTGCTTGCGGCCCCCAAGAAGCTTCAAGCCCTGCCGCAGAAGCTTCCGACATCGGCTTTGCCGATTGATGGTGATCCTCTCGGCGGCCTGATCAAGGTGCATGACATCCCCGCACAGCGAGGATTTGGTGAGATTCCGAGTGGGTTCGAGGAAGACGGCGAGCTGAAAGCTTCTGCAGGGGGAACGAGGCTGTCGGAACAACTCAGAAGCTACTACTCCAAGCATCTTGATCCTGCGAAGGGGCCAGATCCAATGGACCTTGAGGCACTCCAGGCAATGGAGGCAGCCGAAGATGCCTTCGATTTGAAGCTGACCGAGAGCTTCAGCGAATGCTTCACCGAAGTTGCGGGACTGGGCTATCCGGGAGTCAGCGACCCGCGGCCTCGCGTATCGACACGCTTGCGTGCGATCGATGGGTTGAACCACAGCGCAGCAGTCAATTTCGAGGTTGACATGGTTTCAGATGCGGGTTCGGTCACGCCCCTCCTACTGCTGCCGGAGGGCAGCAACGGGCTGGGCTATCAAAACCTCATCTCGATGATCTTCCGGCTGATGAGCTTCCGCGATGCCTGGATGCGCATCGGCAAAGCATCGAAGGGGACCGAGGCGGCAAGCATTGAACCGCTGCATTTGGTCCTAGTGGAGGAGCCCGAAGCCCACCTGCATGCACAGGTGCAGCAAGTCTTTATCAAGAAGGCGTACGAGGTGCTGCGGAGGCGTCCAGAGCTGGGAGAAAACGATGCCCTGCGCACGCAGCTAATCGTGAGCACGCATTCAAGTCACGTTGCGCACGAGACGCCCTTCGCCAGCTTGCGATATTTCCGGAGGCTCCCGGCCGGCATGGTGGCTAAGGTGCCGGTGTCGACCGTGGTCAACCTATCGCAGGTCTTCGGAGATGGCACAAAGACCGAGCGCTTCGTCAGCCGATATTTGCGTGCACAGCACGCCGACCTGTTCTTCGCCGACGCAGCGATCCTCGTCGAAGGGCCTGCTGAACGCATGCTCATTCCCAACTTCATCCGGGCCCACTACCAAGTGCTGCATCAGAGCTACGTTACCTTGTTGGAGATCGGTGGCAGCCACGCGCATCGTCTGCGCCCGCTGATCGATCACTTGGGCTTGTCGACGCTGATCGTCACAGACCTAGACAGCCTGACGGGGACAGGGGGCTCATCAGTGCAACCTGCTTTGGGAGCAGGCCAGAAAACCAACAATGCCACCCTCAAGACCTGGGTGCCAGAGCTAGACGATATAGACGCGCTCATGGGCGCGGCGCCAGCGGCCAAGACGATCAGCGACGCCGATGACACGCTGTTCGCTGTCCGCGCGGCGTACCAGATACCCGTTGATGTCACGATGCCCGGCGCTACCGCCAAGGAAACCGCCTACCCCTACACGTTCGAGGACGCGCTGGTGTTCGAGAACATGGACTTCTTCGCCACGTTTGCCGGCCCGGGATTGAATGCCAAGTTTCGGACCGCCATTGCCAACGGGGGCGGAGTTGCTGCGGTCGGTGCCAGCATGTTCGAGGCGCTCAAAGACGGGAAGAAGGCAGAGTTCGCTCTCGACGTCCTGATGGCAGACGAATTCAACAGTCTGAAGGTGCCTACGTATATCGCTGAGGGCTTGGAATGGCTGCTGGAACAGATGAAGAAGAAGCAGGTGGAAATCCTGACAACTGCGCCAGCCACAGCCGTTCCGGTGCCAGCCGCCGCGGTTCCAGCGCTTGGGAGCACGCCATGACGGCCACCGATGATCAATTTGATTCGAAAGCCGACGCAACGATCATCGAGTGTCTTGACCTTAGCAATCCCAGAAGCTTCTTCTTGTACGCAGGTGCTGGATCAGGAAAGACGCGGTCGTTGGTCACCGCTGTCAGAAAGACGATCGATGGTGAGCATGGCAGGCAGTTGACTCTGACTGGCAAGAAGATTGGCGTGATCACCTACACCAACGCAGCTTGCGACGAAATCAAGCAACGTCTCGAATTCGATCCCAGGGTCGAGGTCATGACGATTCACGCCTTTTCCTGGTCGCTAATTGAGGGGTTCAACCTCGACATCCGTCAGTGGGTCGCTAAAAACCTTGAGGAGGAGATTTCGGAACTCGAGGAACTTCACAAGAAAGGCAGAGCCAACACGAAGGCCGGCGTTGAACGGCTTCGATCCATGGAGAGCAAACGTCGCCGCCTGGCGCGCCTGGATTCCATCGTCAAGTTCATCTACAGCCCGACCAGCGACAACCGCACGCGCGACTCTCTTAACCACTCGGAGGTCATCGCGATGACGGCGACCTTCCTGACTAGCAAGCCCGGCCTGCGGCGGATGTTAGTCAGCAGGTGCCCGGTTCTACTAATTGATGAAAGTCAGGACACGAACAAGGCGCTCATGGATGCCTTCTTGCATCTGGAGGAAGAGTTTCATGGACGGTTCAGCCTAGGGCTGTTCGGTGACATGATGCAGCGCATCTACTCGGACGGGAAAGACCGGCTGGACAAATCCATCCCGGCCAGGTGGGCCTTGCCACGCAAGCGAATGAATCACCGCTGTCCATCTCGCGTCATCGAGGTCATCAACAGCATCCGCCACGATGTCGATGGCGAAGAACAGGTTCCACGCAGTGACGCTGAGAAGGGCGTTGTCCGTGTCTTCATCGCAGCCCAAGCGGGTGTCGATCCCTTCGCCATGGAAGCGGCGGTACGGCAGCGGATGGCAACGATCGCAGGCGACCTGGATTGGCAGAACTCAGACATGGTGAAGACGCTCGCGCTTGAGCATCTGATGTCTGCCAGACGCTTCGGCTTCGTTGAGTTCTTTGAGCCGCTTTGGGGGGTCGACAACCTCCGGACGAACCTGCTTCAGGGCACGGGAGCGGGCCTCGGATTCTTCATCAGAGATGTGGTGCCGCTGGTCAAGGCGCTTCGCGCCAATGACCGATTCGGAGCTACGGCGATCATCAAGGCGTCATCGCCGCTTCTGGACCGCGCAACGCTTCAAGAAGCTGGATCGAATCAGCTCGCTCAGCTCGGCAAGGCCAAGGCGGCGTGCGACGGGCTTCTGGCGCTGATTACGGAACAGCCTGAAATCACTGCTCAGGCGGTACTTGAGTTTGTTGCAGAGACGGGTCTGTTTGCTATCCCGGACACGCTGGCTCCGTTCGTTCCCACTGACGCCCAGCCTACGGCGGCCGAGGACATTGTTAACCAGGGCGATCAGTTCGATGGCAGTGAGGATGGAGAAGCGGAGGACACCAGTCCCGAGCTAAGCGCATGGAGCGCGTCGCTTGCGGCACCACTGAGCCAGATCGAACGCTATGACCTGTACGTGCGAGGACAGTCCCAGTTCGGGACGCACCAAGGCGTCAAAGGGCTTGAGTTCCCACGCGTGCTGGTCGTGATCAACGACGACGAGGCGCGGGGCTTCCTTTTTGCCTACGACAAGTTCTTCGGCGTAAAAGAGAAAACAAAGGCAGACCTTGACAACGAAGCCGCCGGCCGTGAGACCGGTTCCGACCGCACCCGCCGTTTGTTCTACGTGACGTGCAGCCGAGCTGAAAAGAGCTTGGCCATCGTCTATTACTCGCCCAATCCAGCACTAGCTCGCGATGCCATCCTCCAATACGGATGGTTCGAACCAGACGAAGTTGAGCTAATCAACTAATTGCTTAGGGAGACTCTGCAAAACTCCACCGATTGACCTTGCCTGAGCGAGCCGCATGCGGGAGCATGCGGTCCCATGAAGCAGCTCGGATTTGGATTCAATCTCTCCACGAAGAAGACGCGCAAGCGCGAGTTTCTTGAGGAGATGGAACACGTGGTGCCGTGGGGCGTGCTGGTGCAGGTCGTGGACCCGTACTACTCGAAGGCCAAGACCGGCCGCCCGCCGTTCCCGGTGGAGACGATGCTTCGGATCCACTACCTGCAGCAGTGGTTCGGTCTTTCTGATCCGGCCATGGAAGAGGCGTTGCACGACGTGCCGCTCTACCGAGAGTTCGCGCGGCTCGATGGCGCCACGGAGCGGCTTCCCTACGAGACGACGATCCTGCGCTTTCGCCACCTCCTGGAGAAGCACAACCTGGCCGTTGACATGCTGCGCGTGGTCAACGATCTGCTGGGATACAAGGGCTTGATGCTGCGCTCGGGGACCGCCGTGGACGCCACGTTGATCTCAGCGCCGAGCTCGACCAAGAACATCGAAGGCGAGCGAGACCCTGAGATGAAGCAGTCCAAGAAGGGCAACAATTACTACTTCGGGATGAAGGCGCACATCGGCGTGGACATGGCTTCGGGCCTGGTGCACACAGTCGTCACGACATCGGGCAACGTCGCCGATATCAACATGGCCGGCGCGCTGCTTCATGGCGATGAGGAGGTCGCGTTCGGCGACGCCGGTTATCAAGGGGTTCACAAGCGTCCCGAGGCCGCAGGGCCGACGTGGCACGTTGCGATGCGCCCGGGCAAACGACGCCTGCTCAATCCGTTCATCGAGCCTGATTTCATCGCCGAGCGCGCCGAGAAAATGAAGGCGAGCATCCGCGCCAAGGTCGAGCACCCATTTCGAGTTCGGGGATGAGTCCGTCCGGAGTGGCCAAGACGGCCGTTTCAGACGCTGAACACAGCGCCCAGGCAATTCATCCGAACCTGCTCAAGAGCTGACACTAACGCAGATCGACGAGTGCGACGCTAAGCCGATTCTTCGTGCGTCGCAGAACGCGTTTTGCAGACCGTCCTTAGACGACTTGCTGGCCACGTTGCCATCCCTCCACTTTGCGTCGGCGACTTGCCGACTACACATGCTAGGTGAGGAGCGCAGACTCCACCTGCGTGAAAGCCCTCAAACTGGCGGCAAACCATCACAACCCTGCAGGACGAAAATTGTCGAGCAGCGTCCCCAGCCGCAGGCTGTCACGCGCTCACGCGGTATCTACATCGTTTGCCTTTATTGCCGTCCTGGTCAAGGTGACGCCGGCAGCCAGACAGCATCATTCTCTTTCAAGAAGCTCTTTATGGCTTACTTGCGCTTCGCAGCCGAGCATCGTGCTTACATCCGCCAAGAGTGGCCGCACTCCGACTCATAAAGCTGGCGTCGTTAAGGTCCGCTTTTCAGCCCGAAGCCGACGGTGGCTTTGCAGCAGTTGAGGTCCTCTGCATCGAGAAGTTTGGCGCCTTTAAGCGAGCTTTTAGTGTCTGAAATCATACACGCCGGACGAATCTCTGGACTACGTCATCTTGATGGAAAGATTAGACTTCACCTGCGACTGAGCTGTTTGATCTCGGAACGATCGTGCTGCTTTATCTCTTCCAAAGTGTTGAAGATCTCAGGTACGGCCGAGATGGAGCCGCCAATGATCTTGTGACAGTGGATAGGCCCTTTGCGCCCGTATTGCTCGATGTAGCTATAGGCCACCCGATGCGCCTGCATCACTTGATTCTGTATCGCTTGGCCTGCATCTTTGCTTGCAACTGCGCGTACGACGACAACGAGGTCGATATCCTCTAGGTAGATCACATCGCGATACTCAACAGTCTTTCCAGCAGGGATTTCGACCTTGTTGAAAAGTTTGTCGAGTTGAGCGCCGATGGGGCGCTTAAGGGTCCGTTCGTAGACCTCGTCGAATATCTTCTTGGCGAAACATGTGCCAATAAAACAAACAACAACTCCTGCTATATCAAGCCCGCCAAGCGCAGTTGGCTGTCTTCGCTCAAAAAGCGCGGGAATCTGTTCGAAATAGTGTGGGTCGTACAGCCAGTCGCCGTTCTCGAAGAATGGCTCAACAGTCTCCTCTTGAACTTCACCGGCGGGCAGCAACAAGTGCATTGAGCCGTGAAAGCCGAATGTGTAACGTGCGTTTGGCGTGGTTGTCATGAAATTTAATGTCAGCGCTAAGAGGGTGGCAAGGCTCGTCGCGCGGCAATAGAGCCAAGTCACACGACCTGACTGCCGGTCACGCCAAGCATACGAATCCACCCTTCTTTGCGAACCGCATTCATAGTGGCTCTAGGCTGGACCCTTAGAGAATTCTAATCGGTGCAGAAACTTTAGCCGTAAATAGCGGGATCGAAATTTGGCTCGTCAAGATCAAAGCCAGCGTTTTTGCAAAGTTCCTTCATTTGCCCACGCTTTTCATCGCTCAAGCTTAGCCTTTCGTAGCTTCCATAAAAAATGGCTTTGGCTACGGCCAGCAGAATGTCTTTTCGACTGTGTGGGCGTTCGTGCACGTATATTGGGAAGTAGCTATCAGGGAACAAGGCGGCCTCAAAAAGGTTGAATGCCGAACCGTCACTGTAGTTGGCGTAGAGCTCTCCGCGCCCCTGAAGAAATCGCCACTGCGGATCCTCATAGGATGGATTTACGCCAACGACAGGGCACCCTTGGTAGACCAAGTCCGCAATCTTCTTGGAGATTTCGCTGGCGCCGTCCGCGCTTCGCAACGCAATAATCCCTGAAAGGCCTGGGTTCCAGCTATCCAGTTGAGATTTGCCAACGCCGTGCCAAATAGGAAGTAGCTTCTTATCCTCTTCAATATGTTGCCGATGTAGAACATCCAGTTCGTAGCTGGTCCATTTCTTAGAAATGTACGTCGGTGAGAGCAGCAGCAGTCCGTACTCTGAGGCTATTAGGCCAGCATTGATTGAGTCGAGCAGTTTGCTTCCAATCTTGAGCGCAATGGGCGCAAACCAAACTGACAGGCCATGCCATTTCAATCCGTTGGCCAACTCACTGGCGAATTGCTCGTCCTCAGTCGCATACGAAATAAATACGTGATATGGCTTGCTCATGTCGTTCCCCCGAAAATAGCAAGAGTCTCGCGAACGTCCAGTGAAGATCGTAGCGGCAACCTAAGCTACCGGCCTCGAATGACTCTGACCAGCCTTCTGCAGTCCTCCATCGCCTAGGAAAAATTGGGTGGGCACGCCGAGCAAGCTATCCCCAGCGTGCTCTGCGACTTCACGCCACCCTAAACGACGCCACCGACTCCGCCAACCTCTGCGCTTGAGCTTCTAGGCTGTTTGCGGCAGCGGCGCTCTCTTCGACCAGAGCCGCGTTCTGCTGCGTCACCTGATCCATCTGCGTAATCGCCTGATTGATCTGCTCGATCCCTCGGCTCTGCTCTCCGGCGGCGCCGGAGATCTCATTGACCAGCTCGCTCACGCGTCTGATCTGCTCGACGATTTCGCGCATCGTTTCGCCGGCTGCTGCGACTTCGCGTCCACCCGACGCCACCGAAACACCTGACGTCCCAATCAACGTCTTGATCTCTCTTGCCGCGCTCGCACTGCGCTGCGCCAACGCGCGCACCTCGCCAGCGACCACAGCGAACCCGCGTCCATGCTCCCCCGCCCTCGCCGCCTCCACCGCGGCATTCAGCGCCAGGATATTCGTCTGAAACGCGATCCCATCGATCACGCCGATGATGTCTTCAATCCTCCGGCTGCTATCCGTGATCGCATCCATCGTCGCGACCACCCGCCCGATCACCTCCCCGC
>SEFA01000087.1 GCA_004210455.1 Rubrivivax sp.
ATGTCGCCGTCGCCGTGGCTGCGAATCAGAACGTGGCCGGCGTGAACATCGGGACGCGGACAAAATAGCCATAAAGCTTCAGGAGCAGGCCCTTCCGGCGCGAAGGGGTTGGCGCAGTATCGCAGCCAGTTCTCTTCCACCGCGGACCTGCAGGCTGGGAATGCCGCCCAAGGCATCACCGGTACGCGCCGCTAGGCCCGCAGTCAGCGCCTGGGTGCCGCTCCCCGCCCAGTCCCTGATATTCGATCACTCCGAGGCCACCCGGTGGTACTCCAGCAGCCGCGTGTCCACGAGCGTGCTCGTCCCACCTGCCCCATTCACACGAACGATTTCCCCACCGGCCAGACGGAGGCCGTACTCGCAATCCGGCGGCGACCATTCACAGTTCAGGCGCTCCACCGCAGGAAGACTCTCATTCATCGCTCTCGCGAGACTCTCGGTCAGGCCGAAGGCGGTCAGCATCACGGTGCCGACCGCCACCGCGTCGCGCGCGTCATGGTCGTCAAACTGGCGTTGGAAGCGCTCTAGCGCGTGGGTCCCCAGCCGGAAGCCCAGCTTGGCCGCCTCCCCCCATTCGCTCCGCAGCGTCCGGACGAGCCCCTGCAGGTCACATGCCTTCAACAGGCCGTCCCGAGGCGGGGTGCTGATCTCTTTCAGCTTGCGCGCCTCGTCACGGACCGCAGCGCGGAAGTGGGGGTCGGCGAATCGATTGACCTGCGGCGTTTCAGTCGGGGGAGTGTTCGAAAGACGTGTCGGCGAGGGGAACATGCGGACTCCAAAGTTGGCAAGAGCGGATGAGTCGGGCCGCCCGTCATGCAGTTCCAAGATGAAGCAAAACTACACACTACAAACGATCATCGTGGCTTTTTCACTCGTACAGGGTATAAATTCAACACACACCTTGTACCGAGAACCTCAGACATGTCATTCGACTACGGGATTTCACCGTCACATGATGTAGTTTTACTTCTTTAGCATCCGACCACCTTTGAGGAGGCACGGACATGCAGGCATGGGCTGACGGGTGGTCGCGCACGGCGCGACGGGTAGCGGGTGCGTTGACGATCAGGCTCGCGATCGGGTTGGCAGTCGGCGTGAGCGGATTGCTTTCCGCGTGCGGCGGCGGCGACGCCGGGATCGCATCGAAAGCCGGCACCAGCGCGGCGGGCGAGGACGACAACGGAGTCGCACTCATCGCGGAAGTGCCGGCGAACACCGCCTCGGGCTCGAGTTCCGGCTCGACGTCCCGCGCGCGGGTGGCCGCGGTGGCAACCCCTGACGCTCCCGCGACTTCGCTGCGCGTGCATTACCGCCGCGCCGACGGCAACCACGCCGGCTGGCAGATCCACACCTGGAACGCCGCGCAGAGCCCCAACTGGAACGAGGGCTGGAACGCCGCGGGCAGCGACGACTTCGGCGTCTACTACGACGTCCCGCTCGCCGCCACCAGCGGCACCGTGGGCTTCCTGTTCCACAACGGCGACAACAAGGACAACGGCGGCGCGGACCAGAGCCTCGTGCTCCAGGCGGGCGCCAACGAGGTCTGGCGCCTGCAGGGCGACAGCACCAACTACCCCGGCAATCCGCTGCAACTGGCCACGCCCGACATCACGACGGTGCGGGTGCACTACAAGCGCTTCGACGGCGCCTACAACGCCTGGGGCCTGCACCTGTGGAACGGCAGCGGCCTGAACGCGGCCGCCCTGCCCGGCGGCGTCACCCTCGACAACTGGACCCAGCCTGTCGCCTTCAGCGCGATGCCGGGGTATGCGGCCGGCAGCGACGAAGTCGTCTTCGACATCCCCGTGCTCAATCCGCAAGGCGATGCGAGCCGCAAGGGCCTGGAGTTCATCGTCCACGGCATGCCGCCCAACGAGAACGACAAGGATGGCCGCGACAACAACATCCGCGTCGAGTTCTCCGCGCTGACGATCCAGAACCAGGTCGGCCACGTGTGGCTGGTCGAGCGCGACGCGACCGTCTACACCGCCGCGCCGGACCTGCGCCAGGTGTCCAGCACCGATGCCCGCGCCGTGTGGCTCAACAAGACGCTCGTGAAATGGCCGCGCATCGTCGCGCCCGCGCCTGGCACCGGCGCCGTGCGCCTGTACCACTCGGCGACGGGTCAGATCAGCGTCGCCGCCGACGCGCCGGTCAACGGCGCCGACGGCTTCATCACGCTGGACCCGTTCTCCGGCACCGTGCCGCCGGCCGACGCCTTGCGCTTCAAGTACGTGGCCAGCGGCGCGGTCTTCGCGGTCCGCGCGGCAGACGTCGCGCGACTGCCGGCACTGCATCAGCGGCAACTCGTGCTGGTCCAGGAGGACGCGGACGGTCGCGTCCAGAATGCGACGACGGCGCAGATCGCCGGGGCGCTCGACGATCTCTACGCCGCCGCCCACGATGTCCCGGACCTGGGCGCCGTCGTCGCCAACGGCTCGACCTCCTTCAAGCTGTGGGCGCCGACCGCGCAGGACGTGGCGCTCGTCCTGACGACGCCGATCGCCGGGTCGACGCTGACGCGCACGACCACCGAGCCGATGACGCGTGACGCCGCGACCGGCGTCTGGCGCCTGGGCAAGGCCGGCAGCCTGCAAGGCTCGACCTACCGCTACCAGGTGCAGGTCTTCGTGAAGGGCGTGGGGCTGGTGCGCAACCTCGTCGCCGATCCCTACTCGCTGGGCGTGACGCTCGGCGGCCAGCAGAGCGTGGTGATGGACCTGCAGTCCGCCGCGACCAAGCCCGCCGGCTGGGACGCCGGCGCGCCGCCCGCCACGGTGTCGGCGCCGTCGGACCTGAGCATCTACGAGCTGCACGTCCGCGACTTCTCCATCAACGACGCCACCGTGCCCGCCGCCCGGCGCGGCAAGTACCTGGCCTTCGCCGAGTCCGGCTCCAACGGCATGCGCCATCTGGGCGCCCTCGCCGCGGCGGGGCTCACCGACGTGCACCTGCTGCCGGTGTTCGACTTCGCCACCGTCAACGAGAAAGGCTGCGTCACGCCCTCGCCCGCCGGCGCGCCGGACGGCGAGTCGCAGCAGGCCGCCGTCGCCGCCACGGCCGGCACCGACTGCTTCAACTGGGGCTACGACCCGCAGCACTTCTCGACGCCGGAAGGCAGCTACTCGAGCAACGCGAACGACCCGCTCGCACGCGTCGTCGAGTTCCGCCGCATGGTGCAGGCGCTCAACGCCGCCGGCCTGCGCGTCGGCATGGACCTGGTCTTCAACCACACCACCTCGTCGGGGCAGAACGCCACCTCGGTGCTCGACAAGGTCGTGCCCAACTACTACTTCCGCTACAACGCCGCCGGCGGCATCGAGCGCTCGACCTGCTGCGAGAACACGGCCTCCGAGAACCTCATGATGGCCAAGCTGATGATCGACTCGGCGGTCACGTGGACGCGGGACTACCGCATCAGTTCGCTGCGTTTCGACATCATGGGCCACCACCCGCGCGCCGTCATCGAGGCGCTGAAGGCCCGCGTGGGACAAGCCGCCGGCCGCGAGGTGCAGATCGTCGGCGAGGGCTGGAACTTCGGCGAGGTCGCCAACGGCGCGCGCTTCGTGCAGGCGGAGATGCTGTCGCTGAACGGCTCGGGCATCGGCAGCTTCAATCCGCTGATCCGCGACGCGGTGCGCGGCGGCGGCTGCTGCGATGCGGGCGAGGCGCTGCTCGCCAGCCAGGGCTACGTGAACGGCTTCTTCTACGACGGCAACGGTCACAACGGCGGCCAGACGCGCGGCGAGCTGATGTGGCAGGCGGACCGCCTCCGCGCGGCGCTGGCGGGCTCGATCCGGAGCTTCCAGATGCAGACGAGCTGGGACGCCACGCTGCGGCTGGAGCAGATCGACGTCGGCGGCATTCCCGCCGGCTGGGTGCTGGAGCCGGGCGAGGTCGTCAACTACGTCGAGAACCACGACAACCTGACCCTGTTCGACAACAACGCGTTCCGCCTGCCTGCCGGCACCAGCCGCGAGGACCGCGCGCGCGTGCAGATCCTGGCGAACGCGATCAACGCGTTCAGCCAAGGGGTGGCCTATTTCCACGCCGGCACGGACACGCTGCGCAGCAAGTCGCTGGACCGCAACAGCTATGACAGCGGCGACTGGTTCAACCGGCTGGACTGGACCTACGCGGACAACAACTTCGGTGTGGGCCTACCGCCGTCGCGCGACAACGCGGACAACTGGCCGTATGCGAAGCCCTTGCTGGGGAATGCACTGATCAAGCCGGCCGCCGCGGACATCGCCTGGACGCGCGACGCCTTCCGCGACCTGCTGCGCATCCGCAAGAGCTCGACGCTGCTGCGGCTGCGCACGGCCGAGGACATCAAGGCGCGCCTGACCTTCCTGAACACGGGCGCCTCCCAGGAGGCGACGGTGCTGGTCGGCCGCCTGAACGGCGCCGGATATCCGGGCGCCAACTTCGACGAACTGGTCTACCTGATCAACGTCGACAAGACGGCGAAGGAACTGACGCTGCCTGCGCTGGCGGGACATGCGCTGGCGCTGCATCCCGTGCACACCGCGCCGGCCGCCGCGGACACGCGCGCCCGACAGGCCAGCTTCGATCGCGCCTCCGGCCGCTTCACCGTGCCGGCGCGCACGGCGGTCGTGTTCGTCGTCCCCGCCTCCCATTGAAAGCCGACATCATGAAGAGACTCCATCACTTCGCCGCCGCGTCCGTCGTGGCCGCCTCCGCCCTGCTGGGCCTCGCGAGCGCCCCCGCGCAGGCCACGCCCGTGGCCATCGATGTCGGCGGCGCGCAGAGCATCAACCTGCAGGGCGAAGCCGGCAACACGGTCTGGCTCATCGATGTCGGCGCGAACGCGGTGCTGAATTCGCTGTCGTGGTCGCTCGACCTGGAAGCCTTCGCGCCCAGCGTGCTGTCGGAGATGCAGGTCAGCTTCGGCGGATCCGACGGCCTGGACCTGCTCACCTTCGCGCCGGGCGGCGCCGACTTCGCCAGCGGCGTCGGGAGCTACGCCGGCCTGCTCGACCTGAGCCCCTTCGGCATGCGCGTCGGCGCGGACGGCCTGCTGCGGCTGGAGTTCAGCGAGGCGTACAAGGACTTCGCGCCCGGCGTCGCTGAAGGCCAATGGCTGCGCGGGCGTCTGAGCTTCGATGTGACGGCCGTCTCGGCGGTGCCGGAGCCGGCAAGTGCGGCACTGGTGCTGGTCGGACTGGGCGTGATCGCCGTGCGAGCGCGCCGGGCCAAGACCTGAACCTCCGACCCTCGCTGCACTTTCGCCGGACCCGCATCACCTCGACTCGGCGCGCTGCGCCTCTGGCGACAGCCGGGCGCTCAGTCAAGGCGTCCGACGGCGAGCGCCTGGCCGATCGACCCGATCACGGCATGGCGATCACTCTCGTCATTGGCCTTGCGCACGCTGCCCGTCATCTCGAAGAACGCCGGGAACATGTGGACGGTGGCTGTCCACGTCAGGAAGTTGCCTCGGGCGATGACGTCCGCGCACACCTTGATGGCACGGCCGTCGCGTTGGCGGATGTGCCGGAAATCGACCGTCATCGACGAACTCATGGTCCGTTCCTTCGCAGCGCCTGGCTGACGCGAGGTCTGGAAGGTCCAGGTGCGCGTGCGGTCAGTGCCGACGATTGAAGCACGTCCGCCCGGGCGGACATCGCTAAATTTCGGGCCGCAACGGCAGACGCCGCGGACGGCGACACCTTGTAGCCGTTGCGTGTGGCAGCCCACAGACCCCACGCCGGCGCACGCTCAAGCTGCGACTGTCGCCCCGACCGCATCCCAGTGTCCCCGCGATGAGTGGCGTAGCATCGCGCTCAATGACACCCGCCGCGGCGTCCGATCGGGGCCAGCGGCGAATCCCCGGCCGCGCCAGGTCCGGTCCTCCCCTGACGAAAGCGCCGATGTGACCCAGCAGGCTTATCCCATCGTGGGCATCGGCACCTCCGCCGGGGGGCTGGATGCCCTCAGCGACCTGCTCGCCCACCTGCCCCCGAACGCCGGCATGGCGCTGCTCGTCGTCCAGCACCTGGACCGCTCGCACCCCAGCCTGCTCACGGACATCCTCGCCCAGCGCACGCCGCTCGCCGTCGCGGAGGCGACCGACGGCCAGCCCGTCGAGGAGAACCACGTCTACGTCATCCCGCCGGACACCAGCATGACGCTGGCGCAGGGTCGCCTGGTGCTGCGCCCCCGCGGCGAGACAATGGGTCCGCCCATGCCGATCGACGACATGCTGGACTCGCTGGCCAAGGACCAGGGCAGCAAGGCCATCGGCGTCATCCTCTCCGGCAGCGGCACCGACGGCGCGATCGGCATGCAGGCGATCAAGGGCTGCGGAGGCATCGGCTTCGCGCAGGACGACGAATCGGCGCGCTTCAACAGCATGCCGCGCGCCGCGGTCGGGCTGGGCGGCGTCGACCTCACGCTGCCGCCCGCGGAGATCGCCACGGCGCTGTTGCGGCTGGTGCGCAACCCCTTCCTCGACGTGCAGGGGATGGAGGCCGACGACCGCGGCGGCGCCCACGACCTCGTCCTGATGGATCGCGTGTTCCGCCGGCTGCACACGGTCTGCCACATCGACTTCACCCACTACAAGCGCGGCACCGTCGAGCGGCGCCTGGGGCGCCGCCTCGCCCTGCACGGCCTGGACCACCTGGCGGCCTACCTGACGCTCCTCGACGCGGACCCGGCCGAGGCGCATGCACTGTGCCGCGACCTGCTGATCCGCTACACCGAGTTCTTCCGCGATCCGGAGGCCTTCGCCGCGCTGTCGGATACCGCCCTGCCGCGGCTGATGCAGCACGGCGACCCCACCATGCCGCTGCGGATCTGGGTACCCGGCTGCGCCACCGGCGAAGAGGTCTATTCCATCGCGATCTGCGTGCTGGAATACCTGGCCGAACAGGGGTCGAACCGGGAGGTCCTGATCTTCGGCACCGACGTGAGCGAAGAGTCGCTGGCCGTGGCCCGCAGCGGCCGCTACATCGAGAACATCGCCCGCAACGTCAGTACCGATCGTCTGGCCCGCTACTTCGTCCAGGACGGCGATCACTACCAGGTTTCCAAGGCGATCCGCGACTGCTGCACCTTCGCCCGCCAGAACGTCGCCTACGACCCGCCCTTCTCCCGCATCGACCTGATCAGTTGCCGCAACCTGCTGATCTACCTCGATCCCACGCTGCAGAAGCGCGTCATGCCGGCCTTCCATTTCGCGCTGCAGCGCGAGGGCCTGCTGATGCTGGGGCTGTCGGAGAGCGTCGGCGCCTATTCCGAACTCTTCAGCGCACTGGAAGGCAAGCGCACCCGGCTGTTCCTCAAGCGGTCGGTGCCGCATCGCATCCTCGCGGCGATCGGCCGGCCGATGCGGACCTCGATCGCAGCGCCGGCCGGACTGCGCCGGGCCGGCAGTTCCGTGACCGCCGAGCGGGACGGGCTGCGGCGCGAGATCGACCGCGTCTCGATCGCGCGTTTCGCGCCGCCGTGCGTGCTGTGCGACGACGACCTGAACGTGCTCGAGTTCCGCGGCGACACCAGCGCCTTCCTCTCGCTGCCGGCGGGCGCGCCCACACAGCAGCTGCAACGCCTGGCCCGGCCGGGCGTGTTCAGCGCCATCGGCGACGCGGTGCGCCGCGCGCGCGAGGATTCCGCCCCGGTGCGCCGGAGCGGCCTGCGCATCGAGACCGGCTCCGGTCCGCTGCGCGACGCCTCGATCGAGGTGGTGCCCCTTTACCCTGGCGACACGGAGTCGCGCTGGTTCCTGGTGTTCTTCATGCTCACCGAGGATGCCGTGCCGCTGCCGGACACCGTCGTGCGGGGGGGGATCATGCAGGCTTTGCGGGCGGCGGTGCTCGCACGGCTGGCGGGCGGCTCCGCGCGGCGCAACGATGCGGATCGCAGCGAGGTCGGGCGCCTGACCGAGGAGTTGCGCGCCTCCCGCGAGCACACCCGCGAGATGCTCGAGGAACACGACCGGGCGATGGCGTCGCTCCGGGCCATGGACGAGGAAACGCAATCGAGCAACGAAGAGCTACAGAGCACCAACGAGGAACTGGAGACGGCCAAGGAGGAGTTGCAATCCCTGAACGAGGAGCTCTCCACCACCAACGACGAGTTGCGTTTCCGCAACCGCGAGCTCAAGGTCCTGCACGACGAGGTGACGCAGGGACGCGACTTTGCCGACGCGATCATTGAAACGATGTCGCAGCCGCTGCTGGTGCTGATGCCGGACCTGCGCGTCATGCGCGCCAATCAGGCGTTCTACATCTGCTACGAGACGAGTCCGCGCGAGACCCTGCACCGCGTGCTGTACGAACTGGGCGACGGGCAATGGAACATCCCGGCGCTGCGGGAGCTGCTCGAGACCCTGGTCCCGCGCCACGCGAAGGTGCGCGACTTCGAGATCAGCGCGGTCTTTCCCCACATCGGCGCGCGCACGGTCAAGCTCAACGCCGCCCGCGTGGCCTGGCCGGACCGCGCGCTGATCCTGCTGTCCATCGACGACGTCACGACCAAACACCGCGCTTTCGACCGGCTGACGCAGGCGGACCGGCAGAAGGACGAGTTCCTGGCGATGCTCGCGCACGAGTTGCGAAACCCGATGGCCGCCATGAGCAACGCGATGCACGTGTGGCGACATGAAGGCGCCGACCACGCGTTGAAGCAGAAGGCCGTGGACACCATCGAGCGCCAGTTGCGCAACCAGGCCCGCATGGTGGACGATCTGCTGGACGTCTCGCGCATCAGCCGCGGTATGGTGACGCTGCACATGCAGCTGCTGGACCTCTCGCAGATCGTGCAGCAGGGGCATGATGCGCTGCGCCAGGCCATCGTCGCCCGCCGGCATGAGGTCACCGTGACCGTGCCGCCGCGTCCGGTCCTGATCAACGGCGACGCCGTGCGGCTGGAGCAGATCGTCACCAACCTGATCGGCAACGCGATCAAGTACACCCCCGCCGGAGGCGTCATCCATGTGTCGCTGCAGCGCGGCGACAAGGACGCCGTGCTGACCGTCGCGGACAACGGCATCGGCATGACCGAGGAGTTCCAGACGGAGCTCTTCACCGTGTTCGTGCAGGCCGACCGGTCGGCGGGTCAGAACATGGGCGGCCTCGGCATCGGACTGGCCGTGGTGCGCCGCCTCGCGGAACTGCACGGCGGCCAGGTGACCGCCTTCAGCGCCGGTCTCACCCACGGCAGTCGCTTCGTCGTGAGGTTGCCGTACGCCGAGGAAGAAACCTGGTTGCCCGACGCGAACCCGCCAGCGCCGCCGCTCGAGCGCGCGGCGACGACCGCGCGCCGGGTGCTCGTGGTGGACGACAACGTCGACGCCAGCCAGAGCACGGCCGCATTGCTGACACTTGCCGGACACGTGGTGCAGATCGCCGACGACGGGCCATCCGCGCTGGCGCGGGTGCGGAGCTTCCAGCCCGACGCCGTGGTGCTCGACATCGGCCTGCCGGGGATGAACGGTTATGAGGTCTGCCGGCAGCTGCGCGAGATGCCCGGTCACGAGGACACGCTGGTGATCGCGGTCAGCGGGTACGGACAGCTGGACGACATCGATCGCGGCCGGCAGGCCGGCGTGACGCATTACCTCACCAAACCCGCGGATCCCGACGAACTCACGCATCTGCTCAAGACCTGAACCGGATCCGACGCGGTCCGCAGCGGCAGCGGCAGCCGTAGCCGGACCGTCAGTTGGACGACAGCAGGTACGCGCCTTGCTGAAGGGAAGTCGATCCGAGCCGCTTCCGCTGGGTAGACCGTGAGGTCACTGGTGTCCGTCCCTCGACTCCTCCCATCGTGCGCAGGTCCGGCCGGCGATGGCCGCCCGCTGCCGCACGTCCCTGGAGCCTCGCCATGAATGCCACCGCCGCGACGACGCCGTCGCTCCCCTCGTCACGCGCGTCCGACGACCGCCTCCCTGCCCGCACCGACATCCCCGCCTCCTTGGGCGAAACCGCCGACACCCCGTCGCTCGCCGGTCAGGTCGCCCTGATCACGGGCGGCAGCCGGGGCCTGGGCGCGGCGATCGCGCAGGTGCTCGGCGAAGCGGGCATGCGGGTCGTGCTCGCGGACCTGGACGTCGAGCGCGCCCGCAACCGCGCCGCGGTCCTCGCCGAACTCGACATCCATGCCATGCCCCTGGCGCTCGATGTGTCCGACGCGCGGCAGTGCGAGCAGGCGGTCGCCGACACGGTCCGCGAGCTGGGACGGCTCGACGTGCTGATCAACAACGCGGCGATCGACGTCACCGCGCCCCTGTCCGAGCTCGGCGTCGAGGACTGGCACCGCGTGCTCGCCACCAACCTGTCCGGGCCGCTGCTGATGGCCAAATTCGCCTCGGCGCGCATGTTCGGGCAGCCGCGCGGCGGCCACATCGTCAACATCGCCTCGACGGCGTCCAAGCGCGCCTGGCCCAACGCCAGCGCGTATCACGCGACGAAATGGGGCCTGCTGGGCCTGTCGCACGCGCTGCATGCGGAGCTGCGCGACCGCAACGTGCGCGTCTCGGCCATCGTGGCCGGGGGCATGAAGACGCCCTTCCTGCTCGACCGCTTCCCCGACATCGACGAGGCCACGCTGCAGGACCCGGTCAACGTCGCGCGCGCGGTGCGCTGGGTGCTGACGCAGCCCGCCGGCACCGTCGTGCCCGAGGTGACGGTGCTGCCGATGCGTGAGAGCTCCTGGCCATGAGCCCCCCCCTCGATCCGCTCGGGATGCTGCCGGTCCAGGACCTGGACCTGGCCGCGCCGGCCGCGGAGCGCGCCCGGGGCGCGGCCCTGCGGCCCTGCCTGTTCATCGACAAGGACGGCACGCTCATCGAGAACGTGCCCTACAACGTCGATCCCGTGCAACTGCGCTTCATGCCCGGCGTGGGCGCGGCGCTGGCGCGACTGCAGTCGGCCGGGCTGGCGCTGGTCATCGCCACCAACCAGAGCGGCATCGCGCGCGGCTATTTCTCGCGCGCGCAATTTGCGCAATTGCAGGAGGCGCTGCTGCAACGACTGCGCGACGAGGCCGGCGTCGCCATCGACGATCTCATGCTCTGCCCCCACGAACCCGATGCCCTGGGCCGTCCCGCCTGTCTGTGCCGCAAGCCCGCGCCCGGCATGCTGGTCGGCGCGGCGCGGCGGCTGCACCTGGACCTGTCGCGCTCGTGGATGGTGGGCGACACGCTGGACGACGTCGAGGCGGGCCATCGCGCCGGAGCCGGCGGCCTGCTGTTCCACAGCGGCGGAGAGACCGTCTGGCGCCGCTCGCCGCTGCGCGAGCCGGACGCCGTTTTCACCGACTGGGACGCGCTGGCGACATACCTTCTCGCGCGACTCGGCGACCCCACGCAAGGGAGCCCCTCATGCTCGACAAATGGAACAGCACGCTGAAGGTGCTGCCGCCCGAGCGGCTGCGGGACACGGTGTCGCGGCTGGCCCGGCCGCTGGTCTTCACCAACGGCGTCTTCGACATCCTCCACGCCGGCCACGTCGCCTACCTGGAGGCCGCCAGCGCGCAGGGCAGCAGCCTGGTCGTCGCGCTGAACAGCGACCGCTCGGCGCGCGGCCTGGGCAAGTCGGGCGACCGGCCCTTCCACGCGCTCGCCGACCGGGCCCGCGTCGTGGCGGCACTGGCCTGCGTGTCCTGGGTGACCTGGTTCGACGAGGCGACGCCGTCCCTGCTGCTGCAGGCGCTGCGTCCGGAGGTCTACGTCAAGGGCGGCGACTACCGGATCGAGGACCTGCCGGAAACGCCGCTGGTGCGCAGCTGGGGCGGCCGCGTGACGATCGGACCGCTGCTGCCGGGGCATTCGAGCACCGCCCTCATCGAACATCTGCAGGCGGCGGCGCCATGAGGCCCGCCGCCATGCCGGAACTGGCGCGGCCCGAGGTCCTGATCGTGGGCGACTGCATGCTGGACGTGTACCTCGAGGGCGCCGTGGAGCGCATCTCCCCCGAGGCGCCGGTGCCGGTGCTGCGGCTGCACCGCCAGACGCAACGGGCGGGCGGGGCGGCCAACGTCGCGCTCAACCTGTCCCAACTGCGCTGCCCGTGCACGCTCACCGGCCTGGTCGGTGCGGACAACGCGGGCGCGTGCCTGATCGCGCTGCTCGACCGGCCCGGCATCACGCAGCACTTCGTGCGTCGTCCCGGCGTCGACACAACGCAGAAGATACGCCTGGTCAGCCGGCGCCAGCAGCTGCTGCGCATGGACGTCGAGTCGACGCCGCCCGCCGGAGCCGTGGACGAGCTCACCCTGCTGGCCGTCGACCTGGCGGAGCGCCACCGTTGGATCGTCCTGTCGGATTACGCCAAGGGCGCGCTGCGCGATGCGAGCGTGCTGATCGAACGCTGCCGCAGCGCCTTGCGCCCGGTGCTCGTCGATCCCAAGCGTCGGGACCTCACCGCCTACGCCGGGGCCTGGCTGATCAAGCCCAACCTGGCTGAACTGCACGAGGTGCTCGGCGACTGGCCGGACGAAGCCCAGCTGGACGAGCGCGTCGCGTCGCTGCTGGCGCGCCTGGACATCGACCACCTGCTGCTCACGCGGGGCGACGCCGGGATGAGCCTGTACTCACGCGGTCGCGCCGGCCGGCACATCGCCGCGCAGACGCGCGAGGTCTACGACGTCAGCGGCGCGGGTGACACGGTGCTGGCCGCGCTGACCTGCTTCCTCGCGCGCGGCGAGACGCTGGAAGACGCGGTGCGTGCTGCCAACCAGGCGGCGGGTCTGGTCGTCGGCAAGTTCGGGACGGCCTCGGTCACCTTGGACGAACTCGGAGTCCCTTCATGAAAGCCCTGTCCTTCCCCGCGCCTTTTCCGGCGCCCTTCCCCTCACCTGCCCACTCACCTGCCCCGGCGCCTGTCCCGGCGCCGTTTCTCGCACCCGCTTCGCCCCCCGCCGTGGCACCGGCCGCCCGGGGGCGGCGCGCCTTGCCCCGGCCGCCGCCCGGACCGTCGCCGGCGACGCTCCTCTTCGATGAGGGCCTGCGCGACCATCGGGCCCTGTTCGACCGCCTCGACACCCTGTGGCCGGCCATGGCCGACGCGGCGATGCTGATGACCCACACCTTGAGGGCCGGGCGCAAGCTGCTGCTGATGGGCAACGGCGGATCGGCCGCCGACTGCCAGCATCTGGCCGCGGAATTCGTGGGCCGCTTCCGCACCGAACGTGCGCCACTCGCCGCCATGGCCTTGACGACCGACACCTCGGCCCTGACCGCGATCGGCAACGATTACGGCTTCGACGAAGTCTTCGCGCGGCAGATCGCCGGACTCGGTGTCGCGGACGACTGCGTCATCGCCATCTCCACCTCGGGCAACTCCGCGAACCTGCTGCGGGGGCTGGCGCAGGCGCGTCAGCTCGGCATGAGCACGATCGGGTTGAGCGGACGCGACGGCGGCGCGATGAAAGCGCTGTGCGATCTCAGCGTGATCGTGCCGCACGGGGACACCGCCCGCATCCAGGAAGCTCACATCTTCATCGGGCACAGCTGGTGCGCGCTGGTGGAGCAGGCACTTTCCGCGCCGTCGTGAGCGCCCCGCCCGAGGATTTCGCATCGCCGTTCTGCTCGTTCTGGATGGGCGGTTATGAAGGCGCCGATCACATCAACGAGGCGGGCGACACGCTCGACATGGTGGGTGTCACCGGCCATGACCGCCTCGTGCGGGGCGACTACGCCGCGGCGCGCCGCCTCGGCCTGCGCTGCGTGCGCGAAAGCGTCGGCTGGCGGCTGAGCGAGCGCGGGCCCGGCCGGTGGGACTTCTCGCGGGCGCGCCGAATGGCGCGCGCCGCGCGGCGCGAGGGCCTGCAAGTGCTGTGGACGCTGATGCATTACGGTCTGCCGTCCGACCTCTCGCTGCGCGACGATCGCTTCATCCCGCGTTTCGCCCGCTTCGCGGCCGAGGCGGCGCGCGCGTTGATGCCGCTGTGTCCCGCGCCGCGCATCTACACGCCGGTCAACGAGATCAGTTTTTTGGCCTGGGCGGCGTCGGCCACCAACGACATGGGGCCGGCGGGTGTGCTGGGCGACGCCGGTCGCGAGGACACGGGCGTGAGCGGCTTCGAGATGAAGCGCCGGCTCGCGCAGGCCGCGCTCGCCGGCATGGCCGCGATCCGCGAGGTCGATCCCCATGCGCGCTTCCTGCACATCGAGCCCGTCGTGCATGTCGTGCCAGCCGAGGACACCGACGAGTTGCGCGAACTTGCGCAACGCATCGCGTCCTACCAGTGGCAGTCGCTGGACATGCTCGCTGGCCGCCTCGCGCCGGAGATCGGCGGGCATCCCGGGGCGCTCGACCTCATCGGCCTCAACCATTACCACAGCAGCCAGTGGGAGGTACCGACCGAGCGCAGGCTCGCCTGGCATCTGCAGGATCCGCGGCGGATGCCGCTGTCGGAGATGCTGCGCCTCGTCTTCGAACGGTACGGCCGGCCGATGGTCGTCGCCGAGACCGGACACTTCGGACGGGGCCGCGCGGATTGGCTTGCCGACGTCGCGGGAGAAGCGCGACGCGCTGCGGCACTCGGGCTGCCGTTGCTGGGCGTGTGCCTGTATCCCCTGCTCGACCGGCCGGACTGGAACGAGCCCGTCCGCTGGCACCGCAGCGGGGTGTGGCACGCCACGCGCGATGCGCACGGCGTGGTGTGCGGCCGGCGCGTGGTGCCTCGCTATGCGCGCGCGCTCACCGCGCTGTGCCGTCGGCGAGTGCGCTGATTCGAGCGGTGGCGGCCCCGTCCCCGCCGCGGACAACCTCGCACAGGCGGCGACCGCCATGGGGTGTGATTCAAGGGCAGGCTTCCCGATTGCTGGCGAGGAGCATCCTCCACTCAGGGAGCGCCTCATGGCCATCCTCAGCACCTCTCGCCGCCCCGCCCCTTCCGCCATCGCCGTGATCGCCGCAGCGTCCGTGGCCCTCGGCGGCCTGCTCGCGTCGGGCTTCGCCTCCGCACAGGCCACCGTGCCGGCCTCCGCGTCCGCGCCGCGTGCCGCGCATGCGGACAGCAGCTTCATGAAGAACGCCGCCGAATCGAGCTTCGCGGAGATCGACGCCGGCAACCTGGCGCTGCAGAAGGGAAGCGGCGCGGAGGTCAAGTCTTTCGCGCAGAAGATGGTGGACGACCACAAGAAGGCGGACGCCGAGCTGCAGGCCCTGGCCGCGTCCAAGGGCGTGAAGCTGCCGACGGAAGCCACCATGGTGGCCAAGGGCAAGACAAAACTTCTCGAGAAGCGCGACGGCACGGGCTTCGACCACGCCTATGCCGAGAACCAGGTGTCGGCTCACAAGGATGCGGTCAAACTGTTCGAGAAGGCGGCCAAGGACGCGAAGGATGCCGACGTGAAGGCCTGGGCCGCGAAGACCCTGCCCACCCTGCAGCACCACCTGCAGGAGGCTCAGGCCCTGGAGGCCGGCACCAAGGCCGCCGACAAGAAGAAGTGAAAGATCTCCGTGACGCGACCGGCCGCCGGACTCAGTCCTGATCCTCGCGCTGATGCCGGCGCCACAGCCAATACGCCACGCCGGCGACAGCCGCCACCGTCGCCAGCTTTCGCGCGGCTCCGGCGGGGTTGTGCCTGAGCTCCGCGCGGCCGCCCATTTCAGCGTAGAGGTTCGGCACGTGACCCGAGGCGGCGTCGCTGAACAGGCCCTCGACCATGTCGACGCGATCCGCGAGCAGCAGGATCAGCCAGCGTCGCAGGTCGTTCTCGCTGAACCGGAAACCGGTCCGCCGCAGCATGCCGCTGAGCCCGCGCGGCGGCGCGCTGGTGCCGTAGACGGGCGTCAGGCCGGAGCGCTCGGTCGAGTGCAGCACCTCGACCTCGGACGCCTGCTGCGACGGCCGCGCCCAGTCGATGCCGTCAAGCCGCGGCGGCGTGCGCTCCATCGGCACCGCCGGGCGGTCCTTCTTGTCGCGGTCCACGCCCCAGCCGGGGATATGGGCGTAGCGGCTCGCGTCGATGGGCGGCCGGTGCACGTGGCCGGCGGCCATCGCCTGCTCGTGCTCGTCGAGGGCGCCGCCGTCCGGCGCGTAGGACTCGTCGTTTTTCATGCGGCACTCCCGATGGGCCAGCCCAGCCCGTCGGCACCCGGCGGGATCAGGACCGCCTTGATGCAGCCGTCGAGCTTGCTGGAGAACAGGTGGTAGGCGTCCGCCACCTCTTCGAGCGGCAGGCGGTGGGTGATGATGTCGCGTGGGCGCACATGCCCCGCACGGATGTGCTCGATCAGACGCGGCAGATGACGCTTCACGCTGGCCTGGTTCATCCGCAGCGTCAGTCCCTTGTTCACCGCATTGCCCATCGGAAAGGCGTTGAAGGTCGGACCGTAGACGCCGACGATGGAGACCCTGCCGCCCTTGCGCACGGCATTCACCGCCCAATGCAGCACCGTGGCCGCGCCGCCCTGCAGCTTCATGCGCACGCCGGTCAGGCTCTGCAGGAAGTTCCCCGCCGCCTCCGCGCCGACGCAGTCGATGCACACGTCGGCGCCCAGGCCCTCGGTCATGCGCTTGATGTGCTCGGCCATGTCGCGCACCTCGCGGAAGTCGATCACCTCGCACTGGGCGAAGCGCTGCGCGAAATCGAGGCGGTACTCGACATGGTCCACCACGATCACGCGGCCCGCGCCCATCAGCCAGGCGCTCTTCGCCGCGAACAGGCCGATGGGCCCGGCGCCGAAGACGACGACGGTGTCGCCCTCGCGGATGTCGCCCATCTCCGCCGCCTGATAACCCGTCGGGAAAGCGTCCGTCAACAGCACCGCGTCCTCGGCGTGCAGATCGTCGGGGATCCTGGTCGGCCCGACATCCGCCATCGGCACGCGCACGAACTCCGCCTGCCCGCCGTCGTAGCCGCCGGTCGTGTGCGAGTAGCCGTAGATGCCGCCCGACGCCGTCGCGCCGGGATTCGTCGCGTGACAGTTGCCGTAGAGCTCGCGCTGGCAGAAGAAGCAGGTGCCGCAGAAGATGTTGAACGGAACCAGCACGCGATCGCCGACGCGGAGCTGCTTCACACCGGGTCCGACATCGACGACCTGTCCGATGAACTCATGACCGAACGTCGATCCGACGCGGGTATCGGGCACGAGTCCGTGATAAAGATGCAGGTCGGATCCGCAAATGCAGCTGCGCACCACGCGCACGATCGCGTCCTGCGGATGCTCGATCGCCGGCGTGGGCTTGTGGACGGTCCGTATGCGGTAGGGACCGCGGTATTCCATGGCAAGCATCGATGTTCTCCTGGTTGGGAATGCGATAGATCGGAGCCTGGCGTCAAGCCACCGTCCGCGTGCGACCGTCGAGCAGGGCGCGGAAGTGCGCGATCGTCCTTGTCAGCCCGTCTTCCAGACTGACCTCGGGTTGCCAGTCCAGCTCGGCCCGCGCGCGGTCGATGTCCGGGCAGCGACGCCGGGGATCGTCCTCGGGCAGCGGCATGAACACCAGCGGCGATCGGCTGCCGGTCAGGCGGAGGATCATTTCAGCCAGCGCGAGCATGGTGTGCTCGCCCGGATTGCCGACGTTGATCGGACCGATGTGCGCGCCGTCCATCATCCGGATCAATGCGCGCACGGTGTCGTCGACGAAGCAGAAGCTGCGTGTCTGCGCGCCGTCGCCGTAGATCGTCAGCGGCTCGCCCTGCAACGCCTGGACGATGAAGTTGCTGACGACGCGGCCGTCGCCCGGCCGCAGCCGGGGACCGTAGGTATTGAAGATCCGCGCCAGGCGCACGTCCACGTGCCGCTCGCGGTGGTAGGCCATCAGCATGGCCTCGGCGCAGCGTTTGCCCTCGTCGTAGCAGGACCGCGTGCCGTTGGGATTGACGTTGCCCCAGTAGTCCTCGCGCTGCGGATGACGCTCGGCGTCGCCGTAGACCTCGCTGGTCGAGGTCTGCAGCAGCCGCGCGCCGCTGGCCTGCGCCATCGTCGCCAGCCGCCACACGCCCAGCACGCTGCTCAGCACCGTCTCCACCGGGGCGGTCTGGTAATAGGCCGGGCTGGCCGGGCAGGCCAGGTTGAAGATGCGCGCCGCGCCCGCCATCTCCGGCGTCACCTCCAGGCAGATGTCGCGACGCTGGAAGGTGAAACCCCGGTGACCGAGCAAGGGCTCCAGGTGGTCGGCATCGCCTGTGCTCAGGTTGTCCACGCCCATCACGCGATCGCCCCGACGAAGCAGCGCCGCGCACAGATGGCTGCCGACGAAGCCGGCGGCGCCGGTGACGAGCACGGTGTGCGCGGCTTGCAGGGAGTCGGTCATGTGCTCACCTCGTGCAGTGTCCGCATCCAGTCCGCGACGAAGCGGTCGATGCTGAAGCGTTCCCTGGCCAGCACGCGGCCGCGTGCGCCCCACTCGCGCGCCAGGCCGGGGTCGCGCAGCAGGCGCCGCATGGCGTCCTCGAGCGCGTCCGGCCGGTTGTCGAGGAAGCCGCTCTCGCCGCTGCGGATCACCGTGCCCAGCTCGGTCGTCGCCAGTCCGATCACCGGCTGACCGATCAGCATGGCTTCGATCAGCGCGAGGCCCAGGCTGGTGTAGCGCGCGGGATGGAAGAAGAAGCGGTGCGAGGCCATCCAGGCGGGCAACGCCAGCGGCGAGGCCTCGCCCTGCCCGCCCGGCAGGTCCTCGCTGCCCATGCCCACGAGGGCCAGCGGCAGACGGCCGCCCAGTTCCCCATACAGGTCGGCGCCCAGGCGCCGGCCGCGCCGGGTCAGGTGGTTCACCACCACCAGGCCCTTCTCGACCTCGCCCGTCCAGGTCTGCCGCGTCAGCGGCAGCACGCCGTGCTCGATCACGCGCGACGGCGTCTCGCCCGCGTCCCACATCAGCGCGTTGAAATGGGTGCAATGGATCAGCAGCGCCTCCCGGTCCTGCACCCAGTGCCGCGTGTCGGTCGGATGCTGCTGCGGCGGGTCGTGCTCCAGGTACAGATGCGGCAGACGCTGCTGCGCCGCGGCCAGCCAGCGCACCCGGTCCTCGTCCCAGCCGGCGCGATGCTGGTAGAGAACCACGTCGAAAGGCATGCGCGCGATCTCGCCGATCGGCGCCTCGTGGACGTTGTCGCCCCACGGCAGCGCGCCGACCCGGCCGACGCGACCCGGCGTGCGGCCCGGGTCGTTCACCAGATAGAAATCATGCGGGACCTGCGTCAGGTTGAAGAGGTAGTTGCCGTGGACATGCCACGTCAGGATGCGCAAGCGACGGGGCATGGACACCCTCCTTGGTCGTCGGCCCGGGCGTCGGGGCGCGGCTGCCGGAGCAGGTCCTCGATCGCGACGAGCACCTCGGACACGGTCAGCGCCTCGGCGCAGGGGTGTCCGTGAGGACAGTCGGAAAACGCGCAGGGGCGGCACGGCGCCGCCTTGGCCAGCACGCGGTGCAGGCGCCGGTCGGCTGGCGTCCACCGCGCGGCCTCGCCGCCGCAGGAGGTCACGACGCTCGGTACGCGCAAGGCGGCGGCGACGTGCGACGCGCCGGTGTCGTTGCAGACCAGCAGCCGCGCGCCGCGCAGCAGCGCGCCGAAGGCCCACAGCGAGGTGCTGCCGGCGAGATCGATGCTGGGGACGCCGAACGCGGCCAGCCGGTCCGCGAGCGCCGCGACCAGCGTCCGCTCGTCGGCGGTGCCGGTCAGCACGATCGTGTGGCCGGCCTCATGGAGCGCCCATCCGACGGCGGCGAAGCGTGCGAACGGCCAGCGCCGCGACGGCAGTTGCGCACCGGCGTGAAGGCAGACGTAGGACGGCGCCGCGTCCCGTCCGGGCCAGGCCTCGCGCACCTGCCGCTCGTCGTCCTCGCGGACCGGGAAGGACAGTTGTTCGCCCGCCGGCGGAAGGTCGAGATGGCGGCACAAGGACAACAGCCGCTGCGTTTCGTGCCCCTCCTGGGACCAGGGCAGGAAGCGCCCCGCATCCCGTGTCGGCACCCAGGCGCCCGGACCGTGGAAGCCGGCGTTGCGCTGCGCGCCGAGCAAGGCCAGGAAGGGATTCGTGCGCTCGCCGCTGCCGTGCAGCTGGATCGCCAGGTCCCAGCCGACGGCCTGCATTCGCGCCAGGAATGCGGGCAGCGCCGCCAGGTCCGGGGGCTGCTCAGGCAAGCCGGGCCAGCCGGGGAACGGGATCCATTCGTCGATGCAGTCCAGACGCGAGGCGTACTCGCGGGCGCCCGGCAGCCCCATCAGCGCGATGTGCGCGCGCGGCCACGCGCCGCGGAAGGCGCGCAGCGCCGGCACGGCGCAGATCAGATCGCCCAGGACCAGCGCGCGCAGCACCACGACGCGCCGGATCGGCACGTCGATCGGGACGGTGGCGGCGCGGGTCGTCACAGGAACGGCGTCCGGAAATGCCAGGCACCGCGCAGCCGCCAGTACACCGACAGGAACGGGATCGCAGCCGACGTGCACAGCATCTCCGCGACATGCGCGGGCGCCCGCGACGTGTGCAGAAGCCGTTGCGCCGCCAGGCGCAGCACCAGCACCAGCGCGCCGGCCATGGGCATCGTCGCCGCGCCGATCAGCCCGGTTCCCGCCATGGCCGCGGCGACGAGCGTCGAGGCCACGATCGCGTAGTAGTCCCACGGGGGCACGCGCCGGATGCGGCTGCGATACAGCGCGGGATGCTTACGGTAGAGCAGCGCGTCGAAGAAGACGTTGCGCTGCTGACGCAGCGACACGCCCCAGCGCTCCGGCCGCACCGGATGCCAGACGAGCGCGCGCGTCGCGTGCCCGACCGGGCCGAGGGTCTCGAGCCGGAACTGCAGGTCGGAGTCCTCGCGCCACGGGCGACGGAAACGCTCGTCGAAGCCGTCGATCGTCGCCAGCGCCGCGCGACGGACGAAGGCGTTGGCGGTGACGAACTCGGCCGTCTCCAGGCCGCGCGTCATCCATTCATGGTCGGTGGGCGCGCGATGCACGCCGCGCCGTCGGCGCGTGACCGGCGGCACGCGGACACGACCCGACGCGGCCACCCACTCGGGATGTCGCACCATGGCGGTGAGGCCCAGGCGCAGCCAGCCGGTCTCGGGGCGGGTGTCGTCGTCGGTGAACGCGACGACGGGTGCGGTGGCCGCCCGCCAGCCGCAGTTGCGCGCCACCGCCGGACCCTTGCCGCGGATCGGACACAGGTAGCGGAGGCGCGGCGCGCCCTCCAGCGCGGCGATCGCATGCACGCGGTCCCGGCAGCGGCTGTCGTGGCCGTCGTCGACCACGATGATCTCGAAGCGCTCGCGCGCGAGCGTCTGGGCCAGCAGGGCCATGAGGCAGCGCTCCAGCAGCTGGGGCCGCCCGCAGGTGGGGATGACGATGGAGACGTCCAGGTGGCGCGGTCCCCCGGCCGGCGCCTCGACGGCCGTCATGCCACCGCTCCCAGCGCCGGCCGCAGCAGGTCACCGGCCGCTTCGGCGATCCGGTCGGGTGCGATGCCGCGCAGGCAGGCATGGTGGACCTGCGGGCAGACACTCTGCTGGCAGTCGCGACACGGCACGTCGTGGCTCAGCACGCGCGAGGCGACCTGCCACGGCGTGTGCTGCGGATTGGTCAGGGCGTAGAGGTCCACCACCGGCGTCCCCACTGCGGCGGCGAGGTGCACCGGGCCGCTGTTGTTGGCCACCAGCAGCCGCGCGTCCGCGATCAGCGCGCCCAGCTCGCCGATGCCGGCGCTCGTCGCCACCACGATGGCGGGCGAGCGCATGGCGCGCCGCATCTCCGCCAGCAGTCCCACCTCGCCCGGTCCCGCGCACAGGACCGCCATGGTTCGACCGGTGCGGTCCTCGCCGACGATGCGGTCGGCGGCCTCTCCCAGCCGGTCCGCCGGATAGCGGCGCGACGGGGCGCTCGCGCCCGGGTGGAACAGCACATAGGGCCGACCCTCGGCCAGTCCGGCCTCGCGCAAGACCGCGCGGACCACCCGCCGGTCGCGCTCGCGCAGTGTGAAGCGCAACCGTTCGTCCTGCGTGCGGCAGCCCACGCTGGCCACCAGGTCCAGCTGGCGACGCACCTCGTGGCGCAGGCCGGGGCCGATGGCGTCCGTGTCGGCCACCTCGTCGCTGAGCAGGCCGTAGGCGCGTTCGCGCGCATGTCCCAGCACCAGCGGGATGCCGGCCAGCCGGCACAGCGTCGCCGCCGGAAACACGCTCTGCGTACACACCGTGAAGATGATCGCGGCGTCGGGGCGTTCCCGGTCGCCGCCGTCGGCGCCGCACAGGCGCTGGAGCAACCGCCGCTCGGTCCACCCGCGCGGCGGATCGCCGGCGTCCGCCGCCGCCGCGCCGGCCTTGGTCCAGGGCGCGTCGAAACCGACGATCTCGTCGACCATCGGCAGATGCGGCGCGAGTGCCGCGATCGACGGCGCGGCCAGCAGGGTGAGATGCGCGCCGGGCAGCGACTCCCGCACGGCCGCGATCGCCGGCGTCGTCATCAGCACGTCGCCGAGATTGTCCAGACGGATCAGCAGCACGCGGCGCGCCGCGCGCCATCGATGGGCGCGACGCTCGTCGCCGCTCACGGCGGCGGGGGGGCCGGCAGCGGGGGGGAGCGCGACGGGCGTCATGCCTTCGCCTCCACGACCGGCATCGCGGCGCTTGATGGCGCACGCGCGGCCGCGAGGCGGTCGATGCCCGCGACCTGGCGCGGCACACGCCTCGCGGCCAGCATTCCGTAGACCGCGGCCAGCTTGGCCGCGACGATATCCCAGGTGAACTCCCGCTGCGCCCGCTGCAGCCCGGCGCGGCCCATCAGGCGACCGAGCGCGGGCTGTCGGCGCAGATCGTCCAGGCGCAGGGCGAGCACCGCGGGGTCCTCCGCCGGGACCAGGAAGCCGGTCAGGCCGTCCACCACGCTGTGCTGGATGCCGCCGACCGCCGCGCCGATCACCGGCGTCGCGCAGGCCATGCTCTCCAGCGGCGTGATGCCGAAGGGCTCGTACCACGGCGTCGTCACGAAGACATCGGCGGCGCGGTAGTAGTCGCGCAACTGCGGCCGGTCGCGTCGTCCGACGAAGGTCACGCGCGCCTGCACGCCGCAGTCCTGCGCGATGCGGCGCAGACGCGCGAACTCGGGGGTGCGGGCCTCGTCCGGTTGCGTCGCCTCGCGCCGACGATCAGAAGCCGCCACGGCGTGCCGGCGGGGAGCCGCGCGACGGCGCGGATCACGTTGTCCACGCCCTTGCGCGGTACCAGCCGGCCGAGCTGGAGCACGATGAACTCGTCCTCGGCGAGCTTCAGCTTGCGCCGCGCCTCGGCGCGATCACCGGGTCCAAACTCGTCCAGGTCGACGCCGCAGGGCACCTGCGCGATGCGGACGGGCGAAGCGCCGCAATGCCGGATCAGGTCTTCGGCGTCCTGCGGACATTCGGCGATGACGCAGTCGGCCTGCTCGGCGATGCGGCGTTCGATCGCGATGCGTTCCCGCGGGAAGCGGTCCGCCTCCTTCTGATGCAGGCGCCGCACGGCGCCGAGCGCATGGAAGGTCTGCACCAGCGGCACGCCGATCACGCGGCGCAGCCGCAGGCCGACCAGCCCCGACATGAAGAAGTTGGCGTGCATCACGTCATGGCGCAGGCTGCCGCGCATCAGGCGCAGCGCGGCGGCGCCGAAGGCGCGCATGTGCGGCAGCAGTTCCTCCTTGGGCACGAAGGCCGGCGGGCCGGCGTCGATGTGGAAGACGCGCACGCCGGGCCGCATGTCCACCGCCGTCGGCAGCGCGCGGTGGTCGCGCCGGGTCAGGACGTCGACGCGGTGACCGCGCCGCGCCAGCGCCGCGGCGACATGCGCCACGTAGACGTTCTGGCCGCCGGCATCCACGCCGCCCTGTTGGGCCAGCGGCGAGGCGTGTTCGCTGATCAGCGCGACTCTCAAGGGTGCTTCCATGATGGACTGCTCCAGGGTGGGATTCGGGACGGCCTCAACGCTTGCGCGCCGGCGCCGTGACGCGGGTGGCGCGCGCCACCTCGAGCGCGCTGCCGGGCCGGGTGATGTGCCGCATGCGCTCGCCGAGCGCGTCGAGCTGGCGATCGAGCCGGTGGTGGCGGACCATCCGCGCGCGGGCCTGGTCGCCCATGCGTCGGCGCAGTTCGGGCTGCGTCAGCATCTGGTGCATGCGGCCGGCCAGGTCCTCGGCGTCGCGCGGCGCGACCAGCCAACCGGTGCCGCCGTGCTCGACGATCTCGGGCACGCCGCCGACGCGGGTCGCCACGACCGGCAGCCCGCTGGCCATGCCCTCCATCAGCGCCAGGGGCATCGCCTCGGAATGGGAACTCGACACCAGCAGGTCCAGGTCGTGATAGACCGGCCGCACGTCGTCGACGCCGCCGACGATGTGGACATGCGCGCCCAGCCCCTGCCCGTCGATGCCCTCGCGCAGGGCGGTTTTCATCGGCCCTTCGCCGATCAGCACGAAATGCGCGTCTGGCAGCGACGGCCGCAGCAGCGCGGCCGCGCGCACGAACAGATCCGGTGCTTTCTCGGGCGACAGACGGCCGACGAGGCCGGCGAGCATCGCGTGCGCCGGCAGTCCCAGCGAGGCGCGCAGCCCTTGAACCGGTCGCGGGCCGGGCTGGAAGGCGTCGACGTCCACGCCGTTGGGCTCCAGGCTGAGACGGCCGCGCTCCACACCCAGGCCGAGCGCGTGGTAGTAGCTCTGACGGCAGACCACGCTGAGGAAACTGCCGGTCGCGCGGTGCAACTCGAGGTCGGACAGCCCGGCCTGACGCGCATGGATGGTCGTCATCACCGGCACGCCGGTGAGACGGCCCGCGAGTGCGGCCAGCAGATGCGCGTTGGGCAGGTGGGCATGCAGCAGGTCGACGTGTTCGGCCGCGATCAGGCTCGCCACCAGCTGGACCGAGGACCACGGCGGATCCTCCGGCATCGCCACGATGACGACGATCGCCCCTGCCTGGCGCAGGCGCTCGGCGAAGGCGCCCTCGGACGGGCATAGTGCGGTGAAGCGGAATCCGCCCTCCCGGGCCAGGTGCGTCACCAGCCGCTCCACGCAGCGCTCCATGCCGCCGACGATGTCGTTGCCGACCACCTCCAGCACGTGCAGCGGCGCATGCGAGCTCGGTACCGGGTGCAGCGAGGCGTGACCATCGTCGGCGGCATGGAGCGCTGCGTGGAGCGGCTGGTGACGCACCTGGCCCGGGAGGGCGGATTCCGCTTCACCGCAC
>SEFA01000088.1 GCA_004210455.1 Rubrivivax sp.
CCCCTGCCCCTGTGCGGCGCTGCGTCAGCGCTGGCCGGCCAGCGCCTCCCTCACGGCGGCGACCTGCCGCCTGGAGACGGCCAGCCACTCGTTGACATGGGCGATCCGGACCGCCCAGCCGAGTTCGCCGCCGTTGTCGCTGTCGCCGTCGGCCTGGCCGTCGGTCGGCACATGGCGTTCGAGTTCGCGCACCGCCGAGCGCGCCACCAGCGCGTTGCGGTGCACGCGCAGGAAGCGCTCGCCCAGGCGCTGCTCCAGGTCGCTGAGCGAGCCGTCCATCACGTGGCTCTGCGTCGCGGTGCGCAGCGTGAGGTACTTGAGCTCGGCCTTGAAGTAGAGGACCTCGGCCAGCGGCACCCGCAGCAGACGTCCCCGTTCCGTGATGTTGATGACCGGCGCCTCGACGCCCGGCGACGATTCCTGGCCGTTCACCTCGCGGTCCTCGCGCGCCTTGGCGGCCGCGCGTTCATCCAGACGCGACATCGCGCGCGCCAGGCTGGCCTGCAGGCGTTCGCGCCGCACCGGCTTGGTGAGGTAGTCCAGCGCTTCCAGCTCGAAGGCCAGCAGCGCGTGCTGCGCATGCGCGGTGACGAACACGATGGCCGGCGCGAAGGGCCGGCCGTGCAGCGCCTGCGCCAGCCCCAGCCCGTCCAGGCCCGGCATCTGCACGTCCAGCAGGATCAGGTCGCAGGCATGGTCCTTGAGCCACGCCAACGCCTGGTCGCCGCTGCCGGCCTCGGCCACGACCTCGGCGCGCGGCTCCTCGTTGGCCTCGACCAGACCGCGCAGACGCAGCCGCGCCAGCGGCTCGTCGTCGACGATCAAGACTCTCAGCGGCGGATGCGTCAGCATGTCCTTCCCTCCCGATCTGTTGTTGTCATCGCGGCATCACGATGCGCACCACGAAACGCCCTTCGCCCGGCCCGGCCTCCAGCCGCGCCGCGACGTCGTGCATCAGCCGCAGCCGTTGCCGCACGTTGCGCAGCGCCAGTCCGTGACCGCCGCCGCGCGACGGCAAGCCGACCGTGTTGGAGACGCGGATCTCGATCTCGCTGCCGCGCGCCCGCGTGACGATGTCGACATCGCCGCCGCCGTCGTTGGGCTCGACCCCGTGGCGCACGGCGTTCTCCACCAGCGGCTGCAGCAGCAGCGGCGGCACGCGCGCTTCCGCCGCGTGCGGATCGAGCTGCCAACGCACCCGCAGCCGGTCGCCGAAGCGCAACTGCTCGATGGCCAGATAACGCCGCGCCAGTTCGACCTCCTGGTCGAGCCGCACGCCCTCCGCCGTCGGTCCCGTGTCGGCCAGCGCGACACGGAACAGCTCGGCCAGGTCTTCCAGCACCTCCTCGGCCCGGTTCGGATCGACCCGCACCAGCGCGATCGCCGTGTTCAGCGTGTTGAACAGGAAGTGCGGCCGGATCCTCGACTGCAGTTCCACCAGCCGCGCCAGCGCGTCGGCGGGCGCCTGCGCCCGTTCGCGCAGCTTCAGCCAGCCGAGCAGCACGGCCGCGGCCAGCCCGCCCGTCATCACGGCGGCGGCATGCTGCAAGGTTCCGAGGCGGCCGAACTCCACCGCCGTCAGCAACTGCGCGCCGCCATGCGCGCAGAGCGCCCCGAGTCCGATGGGCAGCGTCCATTGCGCCCATTCGGGCAGGCGCGCCAGCATCCGCTTGGAGGCGCACACGATCAGCAGCCAGGCCAGCACGCCGCTCAGCGTCGCGACCGAGGCGCCGCCCATCGTCCAGACCCACTGGGCCGCCGTCTCGGAGGTCATCGCCAGGCCCAGCGACAGCACCAGCTGCATGCTCAGCACGGCGCGCAGCACGAGGCCCACGTGACACACGTCGAAACGCCGCTGCGCGTCGATCAGCCGCGGCGGTTCGGCCGGTCGCGCATCCAGGCGGGTTTCCTCCCAGGCAGGCTGCAGCGGCACCGGGCGGCTGTCCGAGGGCAGCGTGCTCATGGCCTGCGTGCGCACGGGTGGCGTCGACGGCTCCGCCGGGCGCCGCGGGGCGTTCCCCGTCGCCTGCCCATTCGTCGCCTTCGCGGCCTTCGTGGCCTTCGGATCGTCCCGTCCCCGCACTGTCCCGCCTCTGGAGCGCCCCTTCGGGCGCCACGGCGGCGCCCCTTTAGAATCGGCGGCTCATTCTCACCCAGGCGTCCGTCCGCTTCCTATGCGGGCACGCCCGGGGCGCCGCGAAGTCGTAACGCCTTGCAAGCCGATGTCCTCCTCCCCCATTGACTCCTCGTCCATCCCCCAGGTCGCCGACAACCAGCTCGCCAACAAGACGCAGGCCTGGTCCGCCCTGTTCTCCGAGCCGGTGAGCGAGCTGGTCAAGCGCTACACCGCCAGCGTCGACTTCGACAAGCGCCTGTGGGCCGCCGACATCCAGGGCTCGCTGGCGCACGCGGACATGCTGGCCGCGCAGGGGATCATCGGCGCCGAGGACCTGGCCGCCATCCAGCAGGGCATGGCGCAGATCCGCGAGGAGATCGCCTCCGGCCGCTTCGAGTGGAAGCTGGACCTGGAGGACGTGCACCTCAACATCGAGGCCCGACTGACCGAGCTGGTCGGCCTGGCCGGCAAGCGGCTGCACACCGGCCGCAGCCGCAACGACCAGGTCGCCACCGACGTGCGACTGTGGCTGCGCGGCGAGATCGACACGCTGACCGGCCTGCTGACCGAGCTGCAGCGCGTGCTGGTCGACCAGGCCGAACGCCACGCCGACGTCATCCTGCCGGGCTTCACCCATCTGCAGGTCGCGCAGCCGGTGGCCTTCGGGCACCACATGCTGGCCTACGTCGAGATGTTTGCCCGCGACGTCGAGCGCCTGGTCGACGCCCGCAGGCGCGTGAACCGCCTGCCGCTGGGCGCCGCCGCGCTGGCCGGCACGAGCTACCCACTGGACCGCGAGCGCGTCGCGCGCACGCTGGACATGGAAGGCGTCGCGCAGAACAGCCTGGACGCCGTCAGCGACCGCGACTTCGCGATCGAGTTCAGCGCCGCGGCGACGCTGGTCATGGTCCACATCTCGCGCCTGTCGGAGGAGCTGATCCTCTGGATGAGTCAGGCCTTCGGTTTCATCGCGCTGCCGGACCGGTTCTGCACCGGCTCCAGCATCATGCCGCAGAAGAAGAACCCGGACGTGCCCGAGCTGGCGCGCGGCAAGAGCGGCCGCGTGGTGGGCCACCTGATGGGCCTGATCACGCTGATGAAAGGCCAGCCGCTGGCCTACAACAAGGACAACCAGGAAGACAAGGAGCCGCTGTTCGACACCGTCGACACGCTGAGCGACACGCTGCGGATCTTCGCGGAGATGATGGCCGGCCTGACGGTCAAGGCCGACGCGATGGAACGGGCGGCGCTGAAGGGCTACGCGACGGCGACCGACCTGGCGGACTACCTTGTCAAGCAGGGCCTGGCCTTCCGCGACGCGCACGAGATCGTCGCGCACGCGGTGAAGACGGCGCAGGCGCAGGGCATCGACCTCTCGGCGCTGCCGCTGGAGGCGCTGCGGCAATTCGACCCGCGCATCGGCGAGGACGTCTACGAGGTGCTGTCGCTGACGGGCTCGCTGAACGCGCGCAACATCCTGGGCGGCACGGCGCCGGCGCAGGTCCGCGCGCAGGTGGCGCGTCATCGCGCCCGTCTGGGTGCGAGCGGCGTCGACGGTGCCACGGCCCCCGCCGCGAAGGCCTGAGCATGAGCGCGCTGGCCTGGACCGACGAGCTCGTGCTGAATCAGCCGGAGCTCGACCACACGCACGAGGAATTCGTCGAACTGCTGAACCGTTACGCGGACATGCTCGATCGCGGCGAGGACGCGCTGCCGGCGTTCAAGGAACTGCTCGCCCACACGGAAGAGCATTTCGCGATGGAGGAGCGCTGGATGGCGGCGACCGGCTTCGAGCCGGAGAACTGCCACAGCAGCCAGCACGCGATGGTGCTGAACGTGATGCGCGAGGTGGTGCGCTACGCCGAGGACCTGGGCGACCGCGAGCCGCTGGCGATCGTGCGCACCGAGCTGTCGCAGTGGTTCCCCGGTCACGCCGAGATGATGGACGCGGCGCTGGTCTATACGATGGAACAGCGCGGCTTCGATCCGAAGACCGGCGAATGTCGCGATCCGATCCGGGCCGCGGGAAGTGCCGAGGCCCAGGCCGCAGACCCCGCGTCGGCCGTCTCGGCCTGCGGGTCGACGAGCTGCGGACACTGACCGCTGCCGGCCCTGCTGACAGCGACTGTCAGCGCCGGCGCTCACAATCCTTCGCATGGCCGAGCCGACGCCAGCGTTGCCCGATCGCCTGATCGCCCATCTGGACATGGACGCGTTCTACGCGTCCGTGGAGCTGCTGCGTTATCCGGAACTCAAGGGGCTGCCGGTGGTGGTCGGCGGCCGGCGCGCCCACACGCCGCAGGAGCGTCCCGACGGCACGCGGGAGTTCTTCAAGCTCGCCGACTACACCGGGCGCGGCGTCGTGACGACGTCGACCTACGCGGCGCGTGACCTGGGCGTGTTCTCCGCGATGGGGCTGATGAAGGCGGCATTGCGCGCGCCGCAGGCGATCCTGCTGCCGGCGGACTTCGATTCGTACCGGCACTTCTCGCGGCTGTTCAAGGCCGCGGTGCGCGAGATCGCGCCGGTGGTCGAGGACCGCGGCATCGACGAGATCTACATCGACCTCACCGACGTGCCCGGCGCGCGCGAGGCGGTCGGTCACGACCCGCTCGGCGGCGTGCGGGCGATCGCGCGGGAGATCAAGAATTCGGTGCAGCGCGCGACGGGGCTGACCTGCTCGATCGGGGTGACGCCGAACAAGCTGCTGTCCAAGATCGCGTCGGAGCTGGACAAGCCCGACGGCCTGACGCTGATCATGATGGAAGACCTGCCGACGAAGATCTGGCCGCTGCCGGTGCGACGCATCAACGGCATCGGACCGAAGGCCGGGGCCAAGCTCGAAGGCCTGGAGATCCACACGATCGGTGAGCTCGCCGCGGCGGCGCCGGAGTTGCTGCTCCAGTATTTCGGTGCGGGCTACAGCGCCTGGCTGCACCAGGCGGCGTGGGGGCTCGACGAGCGGCCGGTGGTGACGTACAGCGAGCCGGTGTCCATCAGCCGCGAGACGACCTTCGAGCGCGACCTGCATGCCAAGCGCGACCGGCCGGAGCTGTCGCGGATCTTCACCGCGCTGTGCGAGCAGCTCGCCTCGGACCTGCAGCGCAAGGGCTATCTGGGGCGGACGATCGGCATCAAGCTGCGTTTCGAAGGTTTCCGCACGGTGACGCGCGACCTGACCCTGGACGCGCCGGTGCAGGACGCCGCGTCGATCCGGCACGCGGCGGGGCTGTGCCTCAAGCGCGTGGACCTGACCCAGCGGCTGCGGCTGCTCGGCGTGCGGGTCGGGAAGCTGAGCCGGCCGGGAGACGTCGAGCCGGTTCGACGCACGCGCGGCACCGTCTCCAAGAGCGACACCTCGACCGCGATGCCGAAGCCGGAGAACCTGCAGCTGTTCAACTGAGCAAGACGTCCGAGAATGCTGACGGGGAGCGGCAGCATCTGGTGGAGACGGCTGACTACACTCGTCGGCCCAAGGGCATGTCGCACTCGACGACATCATCGAACAGGCATCGTCATGAGAATCGAATCGCCGCCGGACTGCGGCATCCCGGGCATCGGTCTTCGCCAGATCGAGCGCAGTGACCGCCAAGCTTGGTTCGATTACCTGCGCCTACCCGAGGTGTACGAGCGCACGAGCTGGAATGTCCAACTGTCCGGGGACCTGGATTCGCTGTTTGATGGCTTCGAGTCCATCGCTCCGACATCGCCTCGCCGACTCGCGGTCGTTGACCTGGCCAGCGGGCGTTTGGCCGGGACCATCGGCTTTCACACGGTCTCGGACATCAATCGCACGGCTGAGATCGCCTACGACTTGGCGCCTTCGCACTGGGGCCGGGGCGTAGCGTCGCGCTTGTGCGACCTGGTAACCCGCTGGTCATTCGACACCTATGGATTCGTGCGTGTGCAAGGCACGGTTCTGATCGGCAACGATCGCTCAGATCGCGTCCTGCTGCGTTCCGGTTACCAGCATGAAGGCTTGCTCCGGTCCTTCCGCATGGTGCGGGGGCGTCCGGGCGACTTCAACATGTATTCGCGCTTGTCGACCACTTCAGAGGTCTGACCAAAATCGCTTCGATTCGCACACGAAGGTCGGGGGTTGCCGTCGCCGCGGTGACGATCAGCGGGGTTCTCGGTCTATCCCTTCTTCCTGATGGCACTCGCTGTCGCATCGTCAGCAGCGATCGATGAACTCATGGCGCATAGCCGCATCGTCGTCACCACGGCGGGCATCTCCGCGCTGGTTATGGCCTTTCGCCTCGCCAAGGCGCGGCTGGCCACCTCAACGTGCGGTGGGGAGCCTCCACAGCCAGAGCCCCACCGCCAGGCAGCACACCGCCGGCAGCCAAGGCAGCACCGGCATCACCAGCGCCGAGATGATCGAGCTGATGGTCATCATGATCCACGCGGCCTGCTTGGCGCGCAGGGGGACGGCGCGCGTGGCGCGCCACTGGACGATCATGGGCCCGAAGCGCGGGTGGCCGACCAGCCACGCCTCGCAGCGCGCAGACCCGCGCGCGAAGCAGAACGCGGCCAGCAGGACGAACGGGGTCGTCGGCAGCAGCGGCAGGAAGATCCCGATCACGCCCAGCACCAGACTCAACGCGCCGCCTACCATCCACGGCAGACGGCGCCACAGGGACGCCTGCTCCAGCACGCGTACGGTCGCGTCGTCCGCTGCAGCCTCTTCGGCAGCGGTGGTCAGACCTCTCTCGGGAACTTCGGACATCGCGCCACTGTAGCCGCGCTCCGGGACGCTTCGTGCGCTCGCCAGTCAGCCGCCCTACCGGCCTGAGGGAAGGCGGCGTGCTGGACGCTACAGTCGCGCCCATGAGCGACTCCTCGCGCCACGCCCCCGGCGATCCCATCGCCGACACCTTGCGCCTGCCGTCGATCGACGGCCTGCTCGCCTTCGAGGCCGCGGCGCGGCTCGGCAGCCTGGAACGCGCCGCCGAGGTGCTCCACGTCAGCGCAAGCGCCGTCGGCAAGCGCATCGCGACCCTGGAAGAACGGCTCGGCCAGCCGCTGCTGACGCGTCAGCCGCTGCGCCTCACCGCCGCCGGCAAGGAATACCTCGCGCAGGTCCGGACCGCGCTGTCGCTGCTGGCCGCCGTGCCGCTGCACCGGCGCGAGCAGCAGCGCATCGTCCGGCTCAGCATCACCAGCCCGCCGACCTTCGCGCGTCAGGTGCTGGTGCCCGCCCTGCCCGACTTCGAATCTGCGCATCCGGACGTCGAGCTCGAACTGCTGCTGTCGACGCCCTACCTGGATCAGCCCGCGCCGCCGGCGGACGTCGAGATCTTCGCCGGCACCATCCCGGCGGGCGGCGAGGTCCTGCTCGACGACGTCGTCACGCCGATGGCCGCGCCGTCGCTGCTCGCGCGATTGCCGGCCATCGAAGCGCCGACGGACCTCGCTTCCGCGCCGCTGTTGCGCACGCCGCTGCAACCCTGGCAGCCGTGGCTGCGCGCCGCCGGCCTCGATTGGCCCGAACCCGCGCAGGGCACGCGGTTCGTCGACCTGGGCCTGACGCTCGAGGCCGCCGCCTGCGGCCAGGGCATCGTGCTCGGTCGGCCTAGCCTGGCCGCCACCTACCTGCGCGGCGGCGCGCTCAAGCGCCTCTTCGACCTCACGGTGCCGGCAGCGATGCCCTACGGCCTGGTGCGGCGCGCCGACGGCGACGCCGCCCGCGCTTTCGCGCATTGGCTCGTCCGGCATTGCCAGACGCTGAGCCAATGAGCCAATGAGCCACTGAGTCACTGAGCCACTGAGCGACTGAGGCCGCAGCAACTCCGGGAACTCCCGGACGCCGCAGGAAGGATCCTCCGGCCCGGCCCGCGAAACTTTCCGGCCACGGTCGGCGCGGCTCGCCTAGCATCCGGCGCATGAGCGTCATCACCTGCATCGAAGACCTGCGCGTGCTCGCGCAGCGCCGCGTCCCGCGGATGTTCTACGACTACGCGGACTCCGGGTCCTGGACCGAGAGCACCTACCGCGCCAACGAATCGGACTTCCAGGCCATCAAGCTGCGCCAGCGCGTCGCCGTGAACATGGACGGCCGCAGCACCGCGACCACGATGATCGGCCGCCCGGTCGCGATGCCCGTGGCGATCGCGCCGACCGGCATGACCGGCATGCAGCACGCCGACGGCGAGATCCTCGGCGCCCAGGCGGCCGAGGCCTTCGGCGTGCCCTTCACGCTGTCCACGATGAGCATCTGCTCGATCGAGGACATCGCCGCGCACACCACCGCGCCCTTCTGGTTCCAGCTCTACGTGATGAAGGACAAGGGCTTCATCCACAGCCTCATCGACCGTGCCAAGGCCGCGAAGTGCGAGGCGCTGGTGCTGACGCTGGACCTGCAGATCCTCGGGCAGCGGCACAAGGACCTGAAGAACGGACTGTCCGCGCCGCCCAAGCTGACGCTGCCCAACCTGATCAACATGGCGACGAAACCGCGCTGGTGCCTGGGCATGCTCGGCACGCCGCGACGGCACTTCGGGAACATCGTCGGCCACGTGAAAGGCGTCGGCGACATGAGCTCGCTGTCCGAATGGACCGCCAAGCAGTTCGACCCGCAGCTGAGCTGGAACGACGTGCAGTGGATCCGCGAGCGCTGGGGCGGCAAGCTGATCATCAAGGGCATCATCGACGAGGAGGACGCGAAGCTGGCTGCCGCCACCGGCGCCGACGCGCTGATCGTCAGCAACCACGGCGGACGCCAGCTCGACGGCGCCGAATCGAGCATCCGCGCGCTGCCGCGCATCGTCGAGGCCGTCGGCGACCGCATCGAGGTGCATCTGGACGGCGGGATCCGCTCGGGTCAGGACGTCCTCAAGGCCTGGGCCCTGGGCGCGCGAGGCACCTACATCGGTCGCGCGTTCCTGTACGGTCTGGGCGCGATGGGCGGCCCCGGCGTGACCCGGGCGCTGGAGATCATCCACCGTGAACTCGACCTGACCATGGCCTTCTGCGGCCACCGCGAGCTGCGCGGCGTCGGCCGCGACATCCTGCTGCCGGGCACCTTCCCGCAGTAATCCTTCCCGACGACCGCCCCTCTTGCCCCTCTCCCGCACTGCCGGAGAGGGGTAGGGGTGAGGGTCGATGCAGGCAGCGAGACCCGAAAGCGAAACGCCCCGCGCAAGGCGGGGCGTCGATTGGAGCGATCGCGAGGACCGCTCAGCGGGAAGACCGCGCCATCACAGCGCGTTCATTTCCTTCAGCAGGCGGTCCGCCTTGTCGACGACCTTCATCTGCCACAGCATGTAGCGCGCATCCAGGCAGATGCTGCGATTCATGGCGTCGTTGAAGTCCCAGTCGGAGATCACCGCGTCCAGCGTGCCGTCGAACAGCAGGCCGACCAGTTCGCCCTTGCCGTTCAGCACCGGCGAGCCGGAGTTGCCACCGGTCGTGTCCAGCGTCGCGAGGAAGTTCACCGGCACCGAGTCCAGCGCCTTCACGCCGTACTGGTCGAACTGCCGCGCCTTGATCGCGGCGAGTTGCTCGGCGGGCGCGTCGAACTCGCCCGTGCCGGTGTGCTTGGCCACGATGCCGCGCAGCGTCGTGAACGCGGTCCAGGTCGTGCCGTCCACGCCCGGCGTGCGGCCCTTCACCTGACCGAAGGCCACGCGCAGCGTGCTGTTCGCGTCCGGGTAGACCGGCTGGCCGCGGCTGGCCTTGAAGTCGATCTCGGCCTGCATCGTCGCGGCATAGGCCGCCTGCGTCTTGCCGGCCAGTTCCTTGTCGCGGCTCTCGCGCGCTTCCTCGTCGGCGTGCAGCACCACGGCGGCCTTGACCAGCGTGTCCGTGCTGCCTTCGAAGGCGGCGGCGTCGCGCGACAGCCAGGCGGCGCGCTCGGCCTTGTCGGTCAGCTTCGTACCCGCGTACAGCGCGTCCACGCGCGCCGTGACGGCCGCGGCGTCCATGCCCGCGCGCACGCCCAGCGCGTCCAGGAATGCGGCGTTCAGCTGATCGGCCGGCAGGGCCAGGTATTGCGTCAGGAAGTGGCTGACCACCTTCTTCTCGGTCACCTCGTCGAAGCGGCGGTCCAGCGTCTCCACGGCCTGCTTGCGGCGCAGCTGGTCGCGGTCCTGGTACCCGGCCTTGCGCTCCGCATCCGGCTTCTTGCGCTGCAGCGCCTGCTCATACAGGTCGCTCGCGCTCTTGACCAGCGCGGGCGTCGCGTAGCTCAGCAGGAACTCGCGGCGCACGATGCCCTGGCGCTCGGCGATCAGGCGTTCCACCTCGACCAGCGACGCGCCGTAGGCATCGCGGCGCTTGGCGTCGGCGTTCACCCAGGCCTTCATCTCGTCGAAGGCCGCCTGCTTGCGCGCGAGGATGTCGCTGCCCGCGTAGCTGGCCATCTGGCCCTGATAGTTCTTGTAGTAGTTGTTGACGCCCGCGACGGTGTTGGCCAGCTTGATCTCGGCGTCACGGCGACCGGCGGTCGCTTCCTTGATCAGGTCGAGCTGCTCGCCCATCGCCTTGACGCGGTGCGGGAAGTCCCACGAGAACGCGAAGTCGACTTCCGACGGCAGGCGGTGACGGTTCGTGCGGCCCGGATAACCGGCCACGGCCACGAAGTCGTTCTCGCTCAGCGGCGAGCTCGCCATCTTCAGGAACTGCTGCGGCTGGAAGGGCTTGTTGTCCTTGCTGAAGTCCGCCGGCTTGCCGTCCGGGCCGACGTAGGCGCGGTAGAAGCTGTAGTCGCCGGTGTGGCGCGGCCACATCCAGTTGTCGGTGTCGCCCCCGAAGACGCCGACGCCTTCGGCCGGGGCGTGGACCAGGCGGACGTCGCGGATCTCGAGCTGCTTGGTCAGCTGGTAGATCACGCCGCCGTAGTACGCGGCCACCGAGCAGCGATGGCCTGCGTCCTTCTCGCACGCGGCGACCAGCGCCTTCTCATTGGCCTCGATCGCGTCGACACGGGCCTTGCCCTGCAGCGACGCGGTCTTCCTGTCGATCACCTTGTCGGTCACGTAGGTCTGCGCGACCGTGACCAGGATGCGGCTGCCGGGCGCGGCCGGCAGTTCGTCGGCCAGCGACGCGGCCAGGAAGCCCTTCTTCAGCAGGTCCTTCTGCGGCGTCGAGTTGTACTGGATGCTGCCGAACGCGCAGTGGTGGTTGGTGACCACCAGGCCTTGCGGCGAGACGAACGACGCCGTGCAGCCACCCAGGCTCACCACCGCGCCCATCGGGTACCCCAGGGGCTGCGACAGCCGCTGCGGATCGAACTTCAGGCCCAGGGCCTTCATGTCCTTGGCCACCAACGGCAGCTGCTGCGGCATCCACATGCCTTCATGCGCCTGGGCGCCGGCCGCGGCGTACAACGCCAGCGCGGCCCACATCAGTCGTTTCATTCGCGGGACTCCTGTCCACCTTCTGAGAAGGGGCGAACCATACACGAGCCCGCCGGGCCGGACCCGTGCCGATAGCCACCCGGCCCCCATGCCGCATGGCGGGATAACCCGCAGTTCCACTCGGGCTCCACGAGCGTGGGATGGGGGAACCCTGACTCCAAACTTACACTTTCACCCCTTCCCCCGCCGTCCAGGATGCCGCCATGACACTCACGCAACTCAGCCAGGTGAAGCGCTGGATGGTGATGCACAGCGCGCGTCATCCGGTCGAACTGGCGGTCTGGAACGTTGTGCTGACGATCTGGATGCTGGGCTTCATGGGCGTTCCGGGCGCGTTATTGATCCGGGCATGGATCGCACTGCCGTTGTGCCTGGTGGCCTGGCTGCTGCCGATGGCCTACACCGGAAGCCGCCGGAGACTGCATCGCGCGGGACGTCTGCGTTGCGACTGGTTGACGGCGCTCTGAACGACGCGCGCCTTGCTCCGCGGACCTCGATGATTCGAAGCCGGCGGAGCCGGTGCCCCTCGGAGCGAATTCCGAGCGGCGAGGAGGAGATTGAGCGGAGAGGGGCACCGGCTCCGCCGGCTTGCGCTCGCTGGGTCGAACGCCTCCTGCCTTGACATCATCGTCACTTCTGACGATGATCCGGCGCATGAAGTATCCAGGCGGCAAGGGCAAGACGTACCAGCACGTCATCAACCTGATGCCACCGCACCGGGTGTACATCGAGACGCATGTTGGCGGCGGCGCGGTTCTGCGCCACAAGCTGCCGGCGGCGCGTTCGATCGCCGTCGACGCTGACGAACGGGTGATCGCGCGCTGGCGCGATCTGGCCCTTCCCGGCGTCGAGCTCGTCCACGGCCGCGCGGAGGATTTTCTCGCGGGGCATGTGTTCGACGGGGACGAACTGGTCTACGTGGACCCGCCCTATCACCCCGAGACGCGCCGCCAGACGCGCATCTACCGGCACGAGTACGGCGCCGCGGACCACGAGGCGCTGCTGGCGCAGCTCGCGGCGCTGCCGTGCCGGGTGATCGTGTCGGGGTATGCGCATCCCACGTACGACGCCCTCCTGAGGGGGTGGCGCACGGTGGAGTTCCGCGCGAAGACCCACACCGACGTGCGCACGGAGACGCTGTGGTTCAACTTCGAACCGCCCGAGATGCTTCACGACAGCCGGCACCGCGGAGCCACCTTCCGCGAGCGCCAGACCCACAAGCGGCGTCTCGAACGCCTTCAAGAGCGTGTCCATGCCATGGATCCGGTCGAGCGCGCCGCGTTCGCCCAATGGCTGAACACCACCTATCCAGCCGCCCAGAGAGGCGGCGTTCCCCTTCTCCCATGACCCAGATCGTTGCCCTCGTTTCCCGTCACGCCTCCCTCCAGAGAGAACTTCCCGATCCCCATCACCTCCTCCTGACCGGCGTCCGCTGGGGCGCCCTCGAGGAGTTTCCCACCCCCGCCTACTGGATGCAGCAGGCACTGCGCCGTCGCCTGGACAGGCTCGACAGCCCGGATCGCCCGCATGCGGCGTGGCCGACGGCGTCGGGCCGCACGCTGGCCGAGGAAGTCGGCGCGTCGCTGCTCGGCGGTCCGGGCATTCCGGCCGCCGTGGGCCTGGCCGCGTTCGCGCGCATCCGCGAGCGCGGCGCCTTCGTGCAGCCCGGCGTCTGCGAACGCACGCTCGGCGCCTGGCTCGGCGAACCCCTGGAAGTCGAGGGCAAATCGCTGGCCTTCCGATTCGCGGCCCAGAAGGCCCGGCACCTCGCGGCGGTGATGCCGGCGCTGCTGTCGGCGCCGGACTTCGAAGGGGGTCAGGACGTGCGCAACTGGCTGATGGCGCTGCCCGGCGTCGGCCCGAAAACGGCCTCGGCAATCGTGCGCGGCTGGTCGGCGTCGGAGGAGATCGCGCTGCTCGACGTGCACCTGCTGCGCGTGGGCCAGGTGATCGGGCTGTTCTCGCGCAAGCTGACCGTCGAGCGGCACTACCTCGAGGCCGAGGCGCGCCTGCTCAAGCTGTGCGCGGCGATGGCGCTGCGTGCGTCGGAGCTGGAGGCGGTCGTGGCGTCGGAGATGAGTCGATCGCCGGCGACCGCGCGTTTCCTGGTCGATCACCTGAAGGCGACGGAGCCGGGCGCGAAGCCGTCCGTCCCGGCCGCGGCCTCGACGAAGAGCCGCTCGACGCGCGAGCCCGAGCAGATCGCGCTGGTGTTCACAGCCTGAGGCCCGGAGCCAGGCCCGGTCTAGTTGGCGAGCCGGAACCTCGCCACCACCTGGCTCAGCCGCGCGGCCTGCTCCTTGAGCGCCTCGGCCGCGGCGGCGGATTCCTCGACCAGCGCGGCGTTCTGCTGCGTCATGCTGTCGAGCTGGGTCACCGCCGCGTTGACCTCCGACAGGCTCTGCGTCTGACCGCCGGTGGCCGCGGCGATCTCGCGGATCAGCTGGCTGACCTGCTTCACCGCGTCGACGACCTGCGTCATGGTCGCGCCGGCGTCGCCGACGGCGCGCGAGCCGGTCTCGACCTGCTCCACCGAATCCGCGATCAGCGTCTTGATCTCGCGCGCCGCCTGCGCGCTGCGCTGCGCCAGGCCGCGCACCTCGGACGCCACCACGGCGAAGCCGCGGCCCTGCTCACCCGCGCGGGCCGCCTCGACCGCCGCGTTAAGCGCCAGGATGTTGGTCTGGAAGGCGATGCCGTCGATCACGCCGATGATGTCGGCGATGCGCCGCGACGACTGCTGGATGCCCGCCATCGTCGACACGACGCGGCCGACCATCTCCCCGCCCCGACCGGCCACGCCGGCCGCGTCCTGGGCGATGCGGCTGGCCTCGTCGGCGCTGCTGGCGCTCTGGCGGGCGGCGTCGGTCAACTGGTGCATCGCCGCCGAGGTCTGCTCCAGGCTGGAGGCCGCCTCCTCGGTGCGGCTGGACAGATCGCTGCTGCCGACGGCCACCTCGCGGCTGGATTCGGCGATCTGGTCGGCGCTGGAGCGCACCGTCGACACCGACGCGTGCAGCGCGTCGCGCATCTTGCCCAGCGCGCGCAGCAGGTCGCCGAGTTCGTCCCGGCGGGACGCCGCGGCGATGTCGCGCAGATCGCCGTCGGCGATCCGGTCGGCCGTCTCGGACGCCGCGCGCAGGGGCTGTGTCAGCGAGCGCGTCAGCAGCCAGCCGACCACCGCGCCCAAGGCCATCGCCGCGGTGACCAGCGTCCAGATCGCGGTCAGCACGACGCGATAGTCCGCGCGCGCCTGCTGGTGCGCCTGGTCCGCGCCTTCGGCATTGATCTTCACGAGGTCCGACTGCCGCTGCGTCGCGCCGCGGAACGCGGTGCGGGACTCTCCCCGCAGCAAGGCCACAGCCTCGTCGCGCTGCCCCGCGCCGAGTGCCGCCACGTAGCGCTCCTGCACCGCGCGGTACGCCTTCACCTGCCGTCCGAGGTCCTCGAAGGCCTGGCGTTCCTTGTCGCTCGCGACCAGCTTCTCGTAGCTCGACAGCAGCCCGGGCAGCACGCCCCACTGCTCGGTCAGCCGCGCCGCCTCGTCCGCGACGGCCTTGGCGTCGCCGCCGACCAGCATCTGCAGCTCGGCCCGGCGCATCTGGTTCATCGACTCGCCCACGGCGCCGAGCAGGCGTGTGCTGGGCAGCCAGTTGATGGCCAGGTCGTCGACCTTGGCTTCCACCTGCGCCACGCGGCTCGCCGAAAAGGCGCCCATCGCCAGCATCAGCAGCAACAGCAACGCGAAGCCCAGACCGAGCCTCACCCCCACCTTCAAGTCGGACAGCATTCCCATGTGATCCTCCCGTCGGCGCCCGATGTGGCGTCGCCCTCGCAAGCTAGCACCAGTCCGCGGCCCTGCCCAGCCCCGGCGACAGGGGGCAGCGCGGATCGCGGTCAAGGCGCGAGGTCGGGCGGAACAAGGTCCGCGGGATCGACGTCCGGGGCGCTCGCGGGCAGCGCGGCGTCCTCCGCCCTGATCTCCAGCGGCAATCGCAGCCAGTAGCGCCTGCGCCTCGCGCGCTCGCAGCCCTCGATCGGCGAGGATCCGCGATCGCTGCGCCACAGCCACGCGCCGCAGTCGACCGTGTTGAGCAGCAGCGCGCCGGCCGCGACGTAGCGGGCCACGACGTCCGGCTTGGGATGGCCGAAGCGGTTCAGGTAGCCTGACTGCACCGCCGCCACCTGCGGCGCGACCGCGCGCACGAAAGCGGGCGTGGAAGAGGTCCGGCTGCCGTGGTGAGGCACGACGAGGACCTCGGACCGCAAGCCCGCCACGCCGTCCTCGCGCACCAGGCGCGCCTCCTGCGGCGCCTCGATGTCGCCGGTCAGCAGCACGCGACGCCCGGCGGCGTCGACGCGCAGCACGCAGGAGGTGGCATTGCGCTTCAGCGCCTTGCTTCCCCGGTGCGCATCGCCGTCGGCGATCGGCGACAGCACCTCGAAGCGCACACCGTCCCAGGTCCATTGCTGCCCTCGCCTGCAATCCTCCCCACCCGCGACGGCGCCAAGGCGCCGCGCGATGGGCATGGCCGCGAGGAGGCTCGCCGCGCCGCCAAGGTGGTCCTGGTCCGCATGACTCACCATCAACAGGTCGAGGCGTCGCTCGCCCAGGCCGCGCAGGAGCGGCAGCAGCACGCGCTGCCCGGCGTCGGAGCCCGTCCCCCAGGAAGGACCGGCATCGAAGACCATCGTGTGCCCTTGGGTGCGCAGGATCGCGGCGCCGCCCTGGCCGACGTCGGGCAGCCAGAGCTCCAGCTGACCCGGCGCCGGCCGGAAGGTCACCGGCCAGAGCATGGGCACGCACAGCGCGAGCCCGCCGATCCGCAGCCGCCACGGCCAGGGCATCGCCAGGACGGCGCCGCCGAGCAGCCCCAGCGCCTGCGTCCAGACCGGCGGCCACGGCAGGTGCCACACCGCCAACGGCAGGACGCGCAGCGCCTCCAGCATCGCGTTCATCAGCGCGACGCACCACGCGCCCAGCGTCCACAGCGGCGGACAGAGGGCGCCCAGCATCGCCAGCGGCGTGATCACGTAGGACACCAGCGGAATGGCGAAGGCGTTCGCGATGAGCCCGACGATGGACAGCTGCTGGAACAGCAGCAGCGTCAGCGGCGCGAGCCCGAGCGTCACCACCCACTGCGTGTGCCAGGCGTTGCGCAATGCGCCGCGCCAGCCGAGGCCGGCGCGATGGTCGGCGGCCATCAGCAGGGCGACCGCGCAGAAGGACAGCCAGAAGCCGGCTTGCGTCAGCGCCCAGGGGTCGGCGGCGCAGACGCCGGCGGCCGCCGCGAAGAGGCTGGTCGGCCACGGCCAGCGCGCGCCGGCCTGACGCAGCAGCGCGAGGATGGCCAGCAGTCCGACCGTGCGCTGCGAAGGCACGCCCCACCCCGAGAACAGCGCGTACAGCCCGGCCGCGATCACACCGATCCACATCGCGGCGCGAGGCGCGGGCAGCCAGAGGCACAGGGGCGCGCTGCGCCGCCATGCCCAGCCGGCGGCGGCGCCTGCGAGCCAGGCGAACATCGTCACGTGAAGGCCGCTGACGCTGAGCAGGTGGGAGACGCCGGCATCGCGGTACAGCGCCCAGCCGGCCGCGTTCACCGCGCCCTGGTCGCCCAGGCTCAGCGCGGCGAGCACGCCGGCGCCACGGCGGTCTCGGCGCTCGCTCAACTGGCGGTCGATCGCGTCGCGCAGCGCCTGCCGCAGCGCGTCGACGCTGAAGCCGCCCTCCGCCAGCCGCTGCTGACCCTTGCTGCGACAACTGCCCGCAGCGGGCAGATCCTGGTCCAGCATCCACAGCGCCTGATCGAAGCCGCGCGGGTTCATGAGCCCGTGCGGGCGGCGCAGCTTGACGTCGAGGCGCCAGCGCTCGCCGGCGCGCGGCGGCAGCGGCATCTGATAACAGGACAGCAGCACGCGCGGTGGAGCACCATCGCCGACGGCGGCCGGATCGACATCAAACACGAAGCGCCACCCCTCCCCGCCGCCGAGACCAGCCGTGCGCTGCGGCAGGCTGCCGACGCGACCCGGGAGCGTCATGACCTGCCCCTGCCGATCCGCCGAAGGCAGCTCGGCCATGCGCGCCTCGGCGCGGGCGGCCGCGACGCCGCCACCGACCAGGGCCGAGAGCAGCGACCAGGCCATCCAATGACGCGCGAGACGCCCCGGTGCGCGTGACCGCCCCAGGATGCGCCGACGTGCGGCCGACGCCGCCATCGCGCACATCAGCGTCACGACGATCGCGGCCCATGTCCGGCACGCGAGGGGTCCGGGCAATTCCGGGAGCAGGTGGACCAGCCCCATGCCGAGCAGGGCCGCGAGCGGGACGAATGTCCAGCGCCATGCCGGGGTGTAGGATTCCCGGCGATTTTTTCCACTTCCGCGCAGATCCTCATGACCACTTCCGTCTACGACCGCCTGGCCCAACTCGGCATTGAACTTCCGCCGGTGGCGGCGCCTGCCGCGGCCTACGTGCCGTTCGTCCGCACCGGCAACCTCGTGTTCCTGTCCGGTCATATCGCGAAGAAGGACGGCAAGCCCTGGGTGGGCCAGCTGGGCAAGGACACCGACACCAAGACGGGGCAGCAGGCGGCGCGCGCGATCGCGATCGACCTGCTGGGCACGCTGCACGCGGCGGTCGGCGACCTGAACAAGGTCAAGCGCGTCGTGAAGCTGATGAGCCTGGTCAACAGCACCGGCGACTTCACCGAGCAGCACCTGGTGACCAACGGCGCCTCCGAGCTGATCGGCGAGGTCTTCGGTGCCGACGTGGGCGCGCATGCGCGCAGCGCCTTCGGCGTGGCGCAGATCCCGCTGGGCGCCTGCGTCGAGATCGAGCTGATCGCCGAGATCGCCGACTGATGCGGGCCCTGACCGCTTCGCGCGTGCTGGCCTTCAGCGCGCTGGTGTCGCTCGCCGCCGTGGCGGCCGCGTTGGTGGCGCAGTACCAGTTCGGCGTCAAGCCGTGCCCGTGGTGCGTGATGCAGCGGGGGATCTTCCTGCTGATCGCCGCGGCGAGCGCGCTGGGCTGGGTGCTGCAGCGCGTGGGCTTCGTGCGCGTGCTGGCGCTGCTGCTGTCGGCGGCGCTGGGCGTGGCGGGGCTGTTCGCCGCGGGTTACCAGCACGAGGTCGCCTCCAAGCTGGCCAGCTGCGACATGACCTTCGCGGATCGCGTGCTGACGATGTTCAAGCTGGAGGATCGGATCCCGAGCATCTTCATGGTCACGGCCAACTGCAGTGAAGCGTCCGCGTACACGCTGCTCGGTCTGCCTTACGAGATCTGGAGCGGCGCCCTGTTCACCTTGATCGCGCTGTTGTGTCTGCTGACGCTCAAGCGCGGAGCGGTGCATCGTCGGTGAGACCGGACTGACGCGTCGTTGAGATGCGTCAACAACGACGCAAGACGTTCAAAAGCAACGGGGTCCCGATCTGATCGGGACCCCGTTTTTCTTCCCGTGGCGCTTGTCGGGCCGGAGCGCTACGCTCCGGCATTCGCGACGACCGGGAGTGGTGGCATGAAACGAGTCACGGGCATAGGCGGCATCTTCTTCAACGCCAAGGATCCGGCGGCCCTGCGCGATTGGTACAGGACGCACCTGGGCGTCGACGTCCAGGCGTGGGGCGGTGCGGCGTTCACGTGGACGGACGAGGCAGGCCAGCCCACGGGCGGCTCGACCATCTGGTCCATCGGTGCGGCCGAGGGCGGCGACGGCTTCGGGCCGAACAAGGCGCCCTTCATGATCAATTACAGGGTGGCGGATCTGGCCGCGCTGCTGAAGGCGCTGCGCGACGAGGGCTGCAACGTGCTTGAGAAGAGCGACGACTCCGAGTACGGCAAGTTCGGCTGGGTCATCGACCCGGAAGGCAACAAGGTCGAGCTGTGGGAGCCGCCGGCGGGGCAGTGAGCGCGGTCGGCTGAGCGCCGTCGAAGGTCTCCTGCGACGGAAGTCACCTCCCCGTCACACCCTCCCGGCAGCATCGCGGGCTTCGCCCTCTTGCTCTCTCCGGGAGACCCGCATGGACCGCCGCCGCTTCCTCCACGCCAGCACCCTTCTGGGGGGTGCCTCGATCCTGACGCCGCACGGCGTGCGGGCGCAGGCCCCGGCCGTCATCACCCGCGATGCGATGCGCCCGCAGATGCCGCACGGCATCCAGTCCGGCGATCCGGTCGCCGACGGCGCCATCGTCTGGACCCGCGGCGATCGGCCCAGCCGCCTCTGGCTCGAATGGTCCACGACCGCCAGCTTCGCCGACCTCCAGCGCGTGCGCGGACCGCATCTGCTCGAGGACTCCGACTTCACCGGTCGCTTCGACCTGCGCGGCCTGCCCGCCGGGCAGGAGATCTTCTACCGCGTCGTCCTGCAGGACCTGCACAACGAGCGCGTCCTGTCCGAACCCGTCGCCGGCCACCTGCGCCTGCCGGCCGCCTTCGGCGCGAAGGGCGCGAAAGGCATGCAGGGCGTTCGCAACGTCCGCTTCGCCTGGAGCGGCGACACCTGCGGCCAGGGCTGGGGCATCAACGAGCAATGGGGCGGCATGAAGATCTATGAGCAGATCCGCCGCATCAATCCCGACTTCTTCCTGCACAGCGGCGACACCATCTACGCCGACAGCCCCATCCCCGCCGAGATCAAGCTTCCCGACGGCACCCTCTGGCGCAACGTCGTCACCGAGCAGACCAGCAAGGTCGCCGAGACGCTCGACGAGTACCGCGGCCGCTACCGCTACAACCTGATGGACGCCAACGTCCGCCGCATGGCGGCCGACGTGCCCCAGATCTGGCAGTGGGACGACCATGAGGTCACCAACAACTACTCCGACAGCAAGGACCTCTCCGGCGACGCCCGCTACACGGAGAAGAACATCCCGCTGCTCGTCGCCCGCGCCACCAAGGCCTTCCAGGAATACGCGCCCATGCGCCGCCTCGGCGACGTCGAGAGCGAACGCATCTATCGCCACCTGCCGCAGGGCCCGCTGCTCGACGTCTTCGTGGTCGACATGCGCAGCTACCGCGGCCCCAACAGCGCCAACCGCCAGACCGAAGAGAACGCCGACAGCGCCTTCATGGGCCGCCCGCAGATCGCGTGGCTGCTGGAAGGGCTGAAGCGCTCCAAGGCCGTGTGGAAGGTCATCGCCGCCGACATGCCGATCGGCCTGCACGTCAACGACGGCAAGGACGCCGAGGGACGCGACAAGTGGGAGGCCATCGCCAACGGCGACGACGGCGCACCGCGCGGACGCGAACTGGAAATCGCCCGCCTGCTCAGCGAGATCAAGCGTCACCAGCTGCACAACATCGTCTGGCTCACGGCCGACGTGCACTACACCGCCGCGCACTTCTTCGATCCCGCCAAGGCGAAGTACACCGACTTCCTGCCGTTCTGGGAATTCGTCTCCGGCCCGTTGCACGCTGGCGGCTTCGGCCCGAACAAGGCCGACGGCACCTTCGGCATGCAGGTCGCGTATCAGAAGGGGCCCGGCATTGCCAACGCCGCCCCGGCGCCCGACACGCAGTTCTTCGGCCAGGTCGACATCGACGCCAGGACGCGCGCGATGACGGTCACGCTGAAGGATCTCGAGGGCTCGACCCTCTACAAGAACACCTTGGAGCCGAAGCGCGCCTGACCCCTCAGGCCCGCTCCATCGCGCGCAGCACGCCCTGCATCGGCGGCAGCTGCGCCACCATGGACACGAGGTCGCGGATGCTTTCCGTCGCCGTCTTCGCCCGGACGCTCGCGATCTGCGTGCGCACGGTGGAGATGGCGACGCCGTGGCGTTGGGCGATCTCCTGAGGCTGCAAGCCCGAGCAGAGCGACTGCAGCACCTGCAGCTCCGCCGCCGTCAGCTGGTGCTCGCGCGCGAAGGCGAGCATCGGCAGCTCCCCGCACAGGTTGCGTTTGCCGAGCACCACCATCGCCTGCGACGGCCGGCCCTGCCCGTCCTGCAGCGGCAGCACCGACATCGACAACCGCCCCGCGCCTCTCCCGAGGCAGATCAGATGCCGCAGACCGCGCTGCACGTCGGCAAGCGCGCCCTCCAGTCGCAGCTGATCGTTGCGCTCCGCCGCGATCAGTTGGCCGTCGACGATCTGCAGCGGCGAGGCCTGGTCCAGCTGCCGCCGCGCGGTGCTGTTGGCGTAGAGCAATCGCCCTTCGCCGGCGACGAGACAGACGCCGAGGTCGATCTCCTCAAACGCGTGGCGCCACCACTGGTCCGGCGATCCGCGCCGACGTTCCGGCCCACGATAGGACATGAGCCAACCCAACTCCGGGGTCCTCCCCAGCATTCCATCCATATCAGCCTCCCTGGTGGGCGTGCGTGGAACGCGGCCCTCGACTTGTTCACGGTCTTCCCGCCGTTGTGGGTGTTGGGGCCTCATCAAGATGTTAGGAGAACGTCAGGGTCTTGCGTAGCGGAACTTGACGGACGGTGCCCCCTAGGGTTGGGGGAAGCGGCGATGTCGGTTTGCGCAAGGATATTCCGGGCCCCCCTCGAACGCGGAGAAACCCGTATCCATCGGCATCACGGGCGGTCCACCATGGTGCGTCAACCCATGAAGCCGAGATCCGGACCGGCGAAATTACCGATGTTGGGAAGCACCGTCCGGAGCTCCGAGGACGGCACGCCCATCCACAGCGCCAGCGTCGACGCGAGCTGGTCCACCGAGGTCGTCGGCAACAACCGGCCCTGCCCGACGTCGTCGGGACCGTTGACGCTCACCGACGGCGCCGTGCCGTAGAAGCGCCCGCCCCGGACCGCGCCGCCCATCACCAGATGGTGCGAACCCCAGCCATGATCGGTGCCGTCGCCGTTGCTGCTCAGCGTGCGGCCGAAGTCCGACGCGGTGAACGCGGTGACCTTGTCCGCGACGCCCAGTTCCTGCAGCGCCGCGTCGAAGCTCGCCATCGCGCCGCCCACCTGCTGCATCAGCGCCGGGTGCCGCGACGGCAGGTTGTCGTGGAGGTCGAAGCCGCCCATCGAGACGAAGAACACCTGCCGCGACATCCCCAGCGTCGAGCGCGCCGCGATCATGCGCGCGACCATGCGCAGCTGCTGCGCGAGCGAGTCCGCGGCAAAAGCCGTCGCCATCGACACGCCGCCCGCCAGCGCGCCGCTCAGCGTCGACTGCAGGTCGATCGAACGCGCCGTGACACGGTTGAGCTCGCTTTCCATCGGGTGGGAGCGGTCCTCGGTGATCAGCGACTTCATCAGGCTGGCGCAGGCCGTCGACCCGAACAGCCCGCCGCCGATGCCGGCGATCGCCTGCTTGCCGCCGACGCCCATCTGGTACTGGAAGGCGTTCTCGCCGGCCTGGAAGATCGCGTTGCCCGAGACGTTGATGCAGGTCAGCCCCGAGCGCCCGTTGGACGACAGCATCAGGTCGGCCATGCGACCGCCCCAGCCGGTGCGCGCACCTTCGACGTTGGAGGACTGCCAGAGGCTGGCCTGGTCGTTGTGCGAGAACAGCTTGGGTGGCAGCGTCGCCGAGCCGGCCTTGAACTGCGCGAGCGTGGTCGGCGCCAGCAGCGTGCCGATGTTCAGCATCACCGCGAGGCGTCCCGCGTCGAAGACCGGCTTGACCGCCGACAGCCCCGGCGCCAGCGCCATCTGGCGGCCGTCGGGCAGCGCGATCGTCGGCGCCAGCGCGGTGGCGGCCAGCGCGTCGCGACCGATCGCCAGCGTCGGACGGATCGCCGTGTAGGCCTGGTGGCTGGCGTCGTCGTACGGGATCACCGTGTTGCCGTAGTCGTTGCCGCCGTGCAGGAACACGCACACCAGCGCCTTGTAGTCGCCGCCGCCGGTGGCGGCCGCGGCGTCGCCGATCGCGGCCAGCTGCAGCGCCCAGGGCGCGGCCGTCGCGGCCACCGACGCGGCCGAAGCGCGCTTGAGGAACTCGCGGCGATGCAGCGAGGACAGCTTGGACACATGAGCCATGGGAAGTCTCCGGTGACGGCCGCGCGACCCGCGCGGCGTCGGGTCATTTCTGGATCTGGTATTCGGGGCAGGCCAGCAGCAGCATCCAGCCCGCGCGGGCGCGGTTGAGCTTGCCGGCGTCGGTCGCCGCGGCGATCGTCCCGACCGCCGTCGCGATGCGCTGCTGCGTCGCGTCCGATACGTTCCCGCCGCCCAGCAGCAAGGCCTGGCGCGCCACCATCGCGCGCGCGTCGCCGGCCAGCGCCACGTCGGCGCTGAAGTCCGCCTTCGCGTCGCCAAGGCCGGTCGTCAGCACCTTCTGCATGAAGTTGAGGTAGCCGGTGACGGTCACCTCGTTGAGCAGCTGGAACTCCGGCGCCGTCACGCCCGCCGCCGTCATCGACGAGTTGGGCGGCACGTACCCCGGCCGGAAGAAGTTGAAGACCGACGGGCTGAAGAACGGGCTCTGGCCGAGGCTGTTCTCCGTGTCCATCGTCTGCCCGAGGGTCCACTGCCCCGCCGACGTCAGGTTGACGTTGCGGGCCACCTGGACGAAACGCTGCGTCGGCTCGCGCAGCTTGCCGGAGCTGGTGACGCCGGCGTCGGTCAGCCGCGCCTCGGGATCCAGCAGCACCGCGCGCAGCACGGCCTTCAGATCGCCGCGCACGCCTTGTCCGTTGTTGTTGAAGGCCTCCGCGACGCGCTGCACGTACGCCGGACTCGGGTTGGAGCAGACGAAGCGCTGGATCAGCTGCCGGCCGAAGAACGGTCCGACGTTGGGGTGGTTGGCCAGCGTGTCCAGCGCCTGACGCATCGCCGTGGGACCGTCGGTGCCCGCCGCGATCGAGGCGCCGAGCACCGTCTTCGAACCGGTGGAGAAATTGCTCGCGTTGTGCACCATCGGGCGGCGCATCACGGCGTACTCCGGGCTGCCGCTGTTGCCGGCAGTGTCGTAGTCCCAGCCGGTGAAGGCGCGCGCCATCTGCGTGACCACCGTCTGGTCGTAGGTCTCGACCGCCCGGCCCCCGCTGGTCTGCGGCGTGCCGTCCAGGTTCAGCTGCACCAGGCCGATGGTGAAGAGCTGCATCACCTCGCGGGCGAAGTTCTCATCGGGCTGACGGCCCTTGCCGTCCTCCTTCTTGCTGCCGCGCATCGCCAGGAAGGCGCCCATCGCGGGCGACAGCGTCACCGCCTCCAGCAGGCCGCGGAAGCTGCCGAAGGCGTTCTCCTCCAGCAGGTCGGCATAGGCCGTCATCGTCATGGTGCGCCACGGGAAGGTGAACCCCATCGCCGAGACGACGAAGATCTCCGACAGCGCGAGCACCATGCGCTGGCGCAACTGGTCGGGCGAGCTGATGAACTTGCGCCAGACGCTGTTGTGGAAACCCTCGTAGAAGGAATACTTGTTGGCATCGGCCGCGTAGCCGTTGCGGACCACCCAGTCCCAGTGGGACTCGGTGCGCGGTGAGAGAAACTGCAGGTCCAGCCAGGCGTTGTAGCCGACGGACTTCAGCGTGGCGATGTCGGCTTCGGTCGCGGCGAAGCCGGCCTGCGCGAGGAAACGCGCGGCCTGTGCGTCGCTGGGCAGGGGCAGCGCGACGCCTGCGGCGGGCGCGGGCGACGGGGCGGGGGCCGGCGCC
>SEFA01000006.1 GCA_004210455.1 Rubrivivax sp.
CGCGGCCTTCCGGCGTGAAGGGCGAGCGGGAGGCCACCTTCACGGCCGCGAGCAGGCGCGGTCGTTCGGGTCGGCCGGGCGGCTCGGTGTCGGGGGCGAGGCGGGCGGCGGTGTCGAGCGTGACCGCGTCGCCCCCGACACCGAGCCGCCCGGCCGACCCGAACGACCGCGCCTGCTCGCGGCCGTGAAGGTGGCCTCCCGCTCGCCCTTCACGCCGGAAGGCCGCGCGGCGCTGATCCATGCGATCGCGCACATCGAGTTCAACGCGATCAACCTGGCGCTGGACGCGGTCTGGCGCTTCCCCGGCATGCCGCGCGCGTACTACCTGGACTGGCTGCAGGTCGCGTCCGAGGAGGCGCTGCACTTCACGCTGCTGGACGAGCATCTGCGCGGCCTCGGCAAGTCCTACGGCGACTTCGACGCGCACGACGGGCTGTGGACGATGGCGATGCGCACGGCGGGCGATGTGCTCGCGCGCATGGCGCTGGTGCCGCGCACGCTGGAAGCGCGCGGGCTGGACGCGACACCGCCGCTCCAGGCGAAGTTCGCGAAGGCCGGCGACGTCCGCGCGGTGGAGATCCTCGACGTGATCCTGCGCGACGAGGTCGGCCACGTCCGCATCGGCAACCACTGGTACCGCCACCTGTGCCGCGAGCGCGGGTTGGATCCGCTGACGCTGTACCCCGAGCTCGTCGAGCGCTACGAGGCGCCGAGGCTGCGCCCGCCGTTCAACGTCGAGGCGCGCAGCGCCGCCGGCTTCAGCGACGAAGAGATCGCCTACCTGAGCAGTTGACGGCCGCGCTGCCTGCAAACTTCGGCGAAAGCTGATGCTGCAAGCCTCCCCTGCCGGCCCAAGAAGGCTGACCCGCCCGTGCCATCCGGCGCGGGCGCCGAGATCCCCGACACTCCCGCCCATGACCCGCATCCAAGCCAACCTGCTGCTGACCCTCATCGCGATGATCTGGGGCTCGGCCTTCGTCGCCCAGGCCCACGGCATGGAGAGCATCGGTCCGATGATGTTCACCGGCATCCGCTTCCTGATCGGCGCGCTGGTGGTGCTGCCGCTGATCGTGCGCGAGCGCCGCGCCCCGGGCGCGACGGTGCTGTGCGGCCGCGACGCGCTGAAGATCATGGGACTGGGCGCGCTGCTGACCACGGGCGCGGCGCTGCAGCAGATCGGCATCCAGTACACGTCGGTGACCAACGCCGGTTTCCTGACCGCGCTGTACGTGCCGCTGGTGCCGCTGCTGGGCTGGCTGGTGCTGCGCCACCTGCCGCACTGGTCGGTGTGGCCGGGGGCGTTGGCCTGCCTGGTGGGCGCCTTCCTGCTGTCGGGCGCGCACGAATTGAACATCGGCGCGGGCGACGCCTGGGTCATCGCGTCCTCGCTGCCCTGGGCCGTGCATGTGCTCCTCGTGGGCATGGTCGCCGACCGGATGAACGCGCCGTTCACCGTGGCGGGCGGACAGTTCCTGTTCTGCGGCGTGGTCGCCCTGGTCTGGGCGCTGTGCTTCGAGTCGTGGAGCTGGGCCGGCATCCAGGCCGCCGCGGGGCCGATCCTGTACACCGGCGTGCTGTCGGTGGGCGTCGCTTTCACGGGCCAGGTCGTCGCGCAGCGCTACGCGCATGCCGCGGACGCCGCGATCATCCTGTCGTCCGAGACGCTGTTCGCCGCCGTCTTCGGTTACCTGATGATGGGCGACCGCCTCAACGGCGCCGGGCTGCTGGGCTGCGCGCTGATCCTCGGCGCGATGCTGCTGATCCAGCTGCTGCCGATGCTGCGCGTGCTGCGTCCGCGCACGGCCTGACCCTCCGCGCGGAATTCAGATCCAGCGCTCACTCCAACGCTCAGTCCACGCTCATTCCAAGGGGAAGGCGCTCGTCTTCTTGACCGTGCGCAGCACCAGCATCGAGTTCGCCTTCGCCACGCCCGGCAGCTGCATGAGCACGTGGGTATGCAGGCGCTCCAGGTCCTCGGCGTCCTTGTAGGCGAAGCGCAGCAGGTAGTCGTTGCTGCCGGCGACGTAGAAGCAGTCGAGGATGTCCGGTGCGTCCTTCACGGCCTGCTCGAACTCGGCCAGCGCGGCGGGCGTCATGCGTTCGACGTTGACGATGGTCCAGCTCGTCCCCGGCTTGCCGATCGCCTTCGGGTTGAGCAGCGCGACGACGCGGTCGATCACGCCGGAGTCCTCCAGCCGCTTCACCCGCCGCAGGCAGGCCGACGGCGAGAGATGGACCTGTTGCGCGAGGTCCTGATTCGAGATGCGCGCATCGCGCTGCAAGACCGCGAGGATCGCGCGGTCGATCGCATCCAGTTGCACTTCCTTGATCATGGACAGCATTCTGTTCGAAGAATTTTCCAAAGCGCCGCATCGGATTGCGTCATCGCGGGTTTTCCCGCCGCCGGAACGCTCACCGATTGCGCGCGCGCTTGCCTAGACTGGGACCATCGCCCAGCCCCTCGCTGAGCCCATCGATCACGCGCGCCGAGCGCGCTCCGGGAGTCCTCATGTCCACCCCTGCCCGCCCCGATCTCGACGCCTACTGGATGCCGTTCACGGCGAACCGCCAGTTCAAGCAGGCGCCGCGCCTGCTGACGCGTGCCGACGGCATGTTCTTCACCGACGACCAGGGGCGGCAGATCCTGGACGGCGTCGCGGGCCTGTGGTGCGTGAACGCGGGCCACAACCGGCCTCGCATCGTGAAGGCGATCCAGGAGCAGGCGGCGGAACTCGACTTCGCGCCGCCCTTCCAGATGGCGCATCCGAAGGCGTTCGAGCTGGCCTCCCTGCTGGCGGAAATCGCGCCGGGGGGGATGAACAAGGTGTTCTTCACCAACTCCGGCTCGGAGTCGGTGGAGACCGCTCTGAAGATCGCGCTCGCGTACCACCGCGTCCGCGGCGAGGGCCAACGCACGCGCCTGATCGGCCGCGAGCGCGGCTACCACGGCGTCAACTTCGGCGGCATGTCGGTCGGCGGCATGGTTGCGAACCGGAAGATGTTCGGCTCGCTGCTGTCCGGCGTCGACCACCTGCGCCACACGCACGACATCGGACGCAATGCCTTCAGCGTCGGCCTGCCGCCGCACGGCGCGGAACTGGCCGACGACCTGGAACGGATGGTCGCGCTGCACGACCCGTCGACGATCGCCGCGGTGATCGTGGAGCCGGTGGCCGGCTCGGCCGGCGTGCTGATCCCGCCGCAGGGCTACCTGCAGCGCCTGCGCGAGATCTGCGACAAGCACGGCATCCTGCTGATCTTCGACGAGGTCATCACCGGTTTCGGCCGCACGGGCAGCCCGTTCGCGGCTCAGACCTTCGGCGTCACGCCGGACCTGATGACGGTCGCCAAGGGCCTGACCAACGGCTGCGTGCCGATGGGCGCGGTGTTCGCGCAGCAGCGCATCCACGACACCTTCATGACCGGGCCGGAACACCTGATCGAGTTCTTCCACGGGTACACGTATTCGGCGCATCCGCTGGCGTGCGCGGCGGGCCTCGCGACGCTGGACACCTACGCGGAGGAAGGCCTGCTGACGCGGGCGTCGGAGCTGCAAGGCTACTTCGCCGAGCAGCTCCACTCGCTGCGCGGCGAGCCCCATGTCATCGACGTGCGCAACCTCGGCCTGGTCGGCGGCGTCGAGCTGTCGCCACGCGCAGGCGAGCCGACCAAGCGCGCGTTCGAGACCTTCCTCGACTGCTGGCAGCAAGGCGTGCTGATCCGGACCACGGGCGACATCCTGGCGCTGTCGCCGCCGTTGATCGCTGAACGCGAACAGCTCGACCGGATGATCGACGCGATCCGGGTGGCGTTGCGGCGGTTGAAGTGAGGCTGTATTCCACCTGCCTCGACTCAGGCGTTGGCCGCCAGAGCGCAGGGCCTTGGCGTCAAGCGCCAAAACCCCGCGCCCTGCCGTCCCCGATCACCTGCTGACTGCTCTGAGTTCTTTGCGGACGACGAGCTTGAGGCCTGACCACACGTCGCTCACGGCGCAGACCTTGACGTCGACCCAGCCGAGCGGCAGGCACTCCTCGCGGATGATGTCCTCGGTGATCGTGGTCGGCACCTTCGAGGCCTTCTTCGGCCACGAGATCCACAGCGCCGCAACGTCACGCAGCTTCATGCGCAAGACCTTCAACTGATGCGCGAGGTCCTCGCGCTCGACGAGGAACACGTGCGCGATATCGACCTGGGTCGACGGCTGCTTCGCGCGCGTGACACCCTCGGGCATCGGCGCGAGCCAGTCCTCGTAGCCCTCGGGCGCACTCAAGGTCCACAGCGTGCTGCCCGCCTGGATCCCCAGCTTGCGTGCGAGGGGCGTTCCCGAGTAACCCGCCGCCGTCGCTCCCACCCCTGTCGCCATGTCTGAGCCCTCCCTGCGTCGGGCATCATCACCCACCATGTCCAACGCCACAACCGACCGCACACCCGCTACCGCCGCGGCCGACGCAAGCGCCGATGGCGCGCAAGGCCACCACGGCCACCACGGCCACCACGTCCCGTGGCTCTCCTACCTCAGCCTGGCCGCGAGCACCAGCGTGATCGGCAGCTACGTCGGACTGTCCAAGCTGCTGGTCGTCGTGTTCCCGGTGTTCCTGCTGGCCTGGCTGCGCTTCGGCATGGCCGCCGTGTTCATGCTGCCCTGGCTCAAGCGCGGTCCGACCGAGAAGCCGCTCACCGGCCGCACGCGCTTCCTGCTTTTCCTCGAATCGTTCTTCGGGAACTTCCTGTTCTCGATCTGCCTGCTGTTCGGGATGAAACACAGCTCGGCCGTCGTGGCCGGCGTGATCATGGCCGGGATCCCGGCGACCGTCGCGCTGATGAGCTGGATCTTCCTGCGCGAACGCATCGCGCCGCGCACGCTGTTCGGCATCGCGATGGCGGTCGGCGGCATTGCGATGGTCGCGCTCAGCAAGCACGGCGACAGCGCCGGAGCCGCGACCTCCGGCCTCGGCGCGCTGCTGCTGGTGGGGGCCATGTGTTGCGAGGCCTGCTACGTCGTCATCGGCAAGCACCTGACCGCCGACCTGCCGCCGCGGCGCATCAGCGCGTTGATCAACCTCTGGGGCCTGGCGCTCGTGACGCCGCTGGGCCTGTGGCAGGCCGTCGATTTCGATTTCGGCACCGTCGCCCTCAAGGACTGGGGCCTGCTGCTCTTCTACGCGATCGCCGCCAGCACCGTGACCGTCTGGCTGTGGATGAAGGGCCTGCAGCACGTCAGCGCCGCCAAGGCCGGGGTCTTCATGGTCTTCCTGCCGATCTCGGCCGCGCTGATCGGCCTGATCTTCCTCGGCGAGCAGATGAACGGCATCCAGATGCTCGCCTATGCGCTGGCGCTGGGCGGCGTCGTGCTGGCCACCTGGCCGGGACGCGCCCCGTCCTGACGACCGTCAGCTGCCGCCATCGACGGCCACCAATCGGACCTGCGGCGGGCTCGCGGCATGCCCGCCGGAAGATCCAACCGGTCTTTTCCGGGATTACACCGGTCTCCATCTAGTTTTACTACCAATGTAATACCATTCGGAGATCCGGCCCGCTAAGATGGGTCGATCGAACTTGCCCGGTCGGCTGACGTCCGGGCCGCCAACGCCCCGCCGATGAACGCGAACGCCCCTTCTCCGGTTCCTACGCCAGGTTTTCCGACCACCGTCAGCCCCGCTGCCAGCCAGGCCGAATGGGAAAGCTGGATGGCCAGCTGGTATGCGGTCCTGCGCCAACCCGTGCGTACCGGTGTGAGTCCTTTGGCATCCGAGTCGACGCCTGCTTCGGTCCCGGCTGGTTCCGGTACCAAGCCGCCGCACGTGCTGGTCTTCGCGCCGCATCCGGACGACGAATGCATCGTCGGCGCGCTGCCGCTGCGGCTTCGGCAGGAAGCGGGCTGGCGTGTCACCAACATCGCGGTCACCCTGGGCAGCAGGCAGGACCGCCGCGCCGAGCGCTGGAAGGAACTCGGCGCCGCGTGCGACGTGCTGGGCTTCGACCTGCGCCTGCTGGCCGCGGACGGCTTCGAGCAGGTGAAGCCCGAAGCCGCCGACGCGCGCACGCCGCTGTGGCAGCAGCAGGTCCGGCTGGTGGCCGAACTGCTGGTCGCCGAGAAGCCGGCGCTGATCCTGGTGCCGCACGCCGGCGACGGCATCCCGACGCACATCGGCGTGCACCTGCTGGTGAGCGAGGCGCTCGCTCAGGCGAAGATCTCCACCGTCTTCGCCCACACCGAGTTCTGGGCCACGCAGCCCTCGCCGACGACGCTCGTCGAAACCGGCCAGCGCGACACCGCGCTGCTGGTGCGGGCGCTGGCCTGCCACCACGGCGAGATCGCCCGCAATCCGTATCACCTGCGCCTGCCGGCCTGGATGGCCGACAACGTGCGCCGCGGCGGCGAGCTGCTCGCCGGTCCGGGCGAAGCGCCGCCGGACTTCGCCTTCGGCACGCTGTACCGGCTGACGCGCTGGGTCGACGGCGTCCCCGCCGGCGAACTGCCGAACACGCACTGGTGCTGCGACGCGGCACTCGACCCGGACGCACTCCTCGGCGGCTGAACTCCGGCCGGACTCGCCTGAACCGAAGGCGGTCGTCCAGCGCTCCGCGCCTCAACTTCAACTCATCCCCGCCTGCGCTTTCGGCATACGCGCCGCGCACGCAGGCGCAGTGCGCGGCCTCGCGCGGGCCTATGCTTCGGGTTCCTTTTTCGAGCCCTTCCGCCACGCCATGAGCGACGCCCGCACCGATCATCCGACCCACCTCCGCATCCACCAGTTCGCCGGCCTGAAGCCTGGTCCCAAGCTGCTGGTGACGGGCGCCGTGCACGGCAACGAGGTCGCCGGCGTCAACGGCATCCAGCGCGTGCTGGCGATGCTGGACGAGGGCGCGCTGACGCTGCTCAAGGGCACGCTGACGATGATTCCGATCGTCAACCCGCTGGCCCACCGCCTGCAGCGCCGCGAAGGCGAGCGCAACCTCAACCGCAACCTGCGCGTCAACCCGATCCCGCAGGACTTCGAGGACCGCATCGCCAACCGCCTGTGCCCGTGGATCGCCGCCAGCGACGTGCTGCTGGACCTGCACAGCTTCAACAACCCCGGCCCGGCCTTCGCGATGATCGGCCCGCGCGACAACGACGGCGAACTGGAGCCCTTCCGCCACCAGGCCGCCGAGAGCGCCCTGGCGATGGCCGTGGGCACCTCGCGCCTGGTCGAGGGCTGGCTGTCGACGTACGCGCTGGGACTGAAGCGCCGCGCCGACAAGGCGGCGGACGGCTCGCGCAAGATGGCGCTGCAGCAGGACCCGCACTACGGCGTCGGCACCACCGAATACATGCGCAGCACGGGCGGCTACTGCATCACGCTGGAATGCGGCCAGCACGCCGACCCGCAGGGGCCCGAGGTCGCCTTCAAGGCGATCCTGCGCACGCTGGTGCTGCTGGGGATGATCGCGCCGGAGGGCGTCGAACTCGCCGATCCGAAGCGCCCGGTCGAGTGCCTGCAGCTCTATGAGGTCATCGACCGTGAGAGCATGGACGACACCTTCGCGCGCGCCTGGGCCAGCTTCGACGCGATCGCCGAGGGCGAGCGCATCGGCACCCGCGCCGACGGCACGCCGGTGCTGGCGCCTTTCGGCGGCCGCATCGTCTTCCCCAACAACAACGCCGAACCCGGCCACGAGTGGTTCTACCTGGCAAAGCCCAGCGACCGCGTGTTGACTTGAGCTTCTGGCTAGAGTCGGCGGCATGAACGACACCACCGCTTCTTCCGCTGCCTCTTCCGCCCAACCGCTGCAACCCCTGCGCATCGATTTCGTCTCCGACGTCGCCTGCCCCTGGTGCGCCGTGGGTCTGAAGTCGCTGGAGACCGCCCTCGCCCGCGTGCCGGACGTGAAGGTCGACATCCACTTCCAGCCCTTCGAGCTGAACCCGCAGATGGTCCCGGAGGGCGAGGACATCGAGGAGCATCTGACGCGCAAGTACCGCTCGACGCCCGAGCAGCGCAAGGACATCCGTGCGCATCTGAAGCAGCGTGGCGCCGATGTCGGCTTCACCTTCACCGAAGGCGCGCGCAGCCGCATCTGGAACACCTTCGACGCCCACCGTCTGCTGCACTGGGCCGGGTTGCAATCGGCGCAGGCGCAGCGCGACCTGAAGCTCGCGCTGCTGACCGCGTATCACACCAACGGCCGGAACCCGGGCGACCGCGAGACGCTGCTCGACACCGTGCGCGAGATCGGTCTCGATGCCGCGGAAGCGGCGCGCGTGTTCGACAGCGGCGAGTTCGCCGACGAGGTGCGCGAGTCCGAGTCGCTCTGGCAGAGCCGAGGCATCAGTTCGGTGCCGGCGGTCGTGATCAACGAGAAGTACCTGATCTCCGGCGGCCAGCCGCCGGAGGCGTTCGAGCAGGCGCTGCGTCAGATCGCCAGCGAACAGCAAGCGCCGGCGTCCGCGTCACCGATGCAAGCATGAACGCAAGGGGGTTGTTCCGCTGCCGGCGCGACCGCCAGACCTGAGACAATCCCCGCATCGTTTGAACGGGGCCCGCGTCGTCCGCGTGGCCCCGTTGTCATTGCTGTCGTCCTGACGTTGTCGCGAGTTGTCGTCCGTATGTTCAAGAACCTGATCATTTACCGCCTGTCTGCCGATTGGCAGCCCAATGTCGAGAAGCTCGAGGACGCCCTCGAGAACGAGCGCTTCGTCCCCTGCGGCGCCACCGAAGCGCTGTCCGCCGGCTGGGTGCCGCCGCGTGGCGAACCGGGCGCGCGGCTGCTGGAAGAGATCGGCGATCACTGGCTGCTGAGCCTGCGCATGGAAAAGCGCGTGCTGCCCGGCTCCGTCGTGCGCGAGAAGGTCGACGAGATGGTCGAGCGCATCGAGCTCGAGACCGGCCGCCGTCCTGGCAAGAAACAGCAGCGCGACATGAAGGAGCAGGCCACGCTGGAGCTGCTGCCGCGCGCGTTCACCTTGCAGTCCCACCTGCGGGTGTGGATCTCCCCCAAGCAGGGCTTCCTGATGGTGGACGCGGGCTCCATCGGCAAGGCCGACGAGCTGATCACGCTGCTGGTGAAGGCCGACTCGTCGATCAACCTGCACCTGCTCCAGAGCGCCGAATCGCCGGCCGCCTGCATGGCCGCCTGGCTGATGGACGGCGTGCCGCCGGCGGAGTTCGTCATCGACCGCGACTGCGAACTCAAGGCCGCGGACGAGATGAAGGCCGCCGTGCGCTACGCCCGCCACCACCTGGACACCGACGAGGTGAAGGCGCACCTGACCAGCGGCAAGATGCCCACGCGCCTGGCGATGACCTGGAAGGAACGCGTGTCCTTCACGCTGACGGACACGATGCAGATCAAGGGCATCAAGTTCCTGGACGTCGTGTTCGACGGCCGCGACAAGCCGGCCAAGGACGAAGCCTTCGACGTGGACGCGGCCCTGGCCACCGGCGAACTCGCGCAGTTGATCCCCGACATGATCGAGGGACTGGGCGGCGAGCTGGACTTCATCGGCCAGTCCGCCAAGATCGCCGCGGAACATGCCCCCGGCGGCGCGGCGTCCAAGCCGGCCGCCTCCGCAGCCGCGGCGGCGAAGGCATCGAAGACGGCCTCGCCCGCCAAGGACGAGGACCTGGCTGCGGAAGCGGCGCCCTGGGACTGAGCCTTCCGGGGCGTGTTGCGCTGCTGAACCTGCGGAACCTGCCATGACGCACGCCCCCGCCACGGACACCGACTGGGTGCGCCACGGCGCGGGCCAGGACGGCAAGAACGGCCTCGAGCGACTCGAGGCCTTTTTTCATGGCGAGGCCTACACCCCGCATCGCCACGACACCTACGCCATTGGCAGCACGCTGAGCGGCGTCCAGTCCTTCACGTACCGCGCGTCGCTGCGGCACAGCCTGGCCGGACACACGGTCGTACTGCATCCAGACGAATTGCACGACGGCCATGCCGGCACCGACGCGGGGTTCCGCTATCGGATGCTGTACCTGGCGCCGGCGCGGCTGCAGGAGATGCTGGGCGGCGTCGCCCTGCCCTTCGTGCCGGGCGGCGTGTCCACCGATCCTCGGCTGGCTCTCGCGACGCGCGCGCTGCTGGCGCAGTTGGCCGCGCCGCTCGACCCGCTGGAGCAGGACGACGGGCTGCTGGAACTGGCCACCGCCTTGCAGCTCGCGGCCGGATCAACGCCGCGTCCGCTGCGCGGCGACTACCGTGCCGCCCAAGTCGCGCGCGAGTTCATGGACGATCGGCTCGACATCGCCATCACGCTGGATGAACTCGCCGATGTCGCGGGACGCGATCGATGGAGCCTGTCGCGCGACTTCCGCGCGAGTTTCGGCACCAGCCCCTACCGCTACCTGACGCTGCGACGGCTGGACCTCGCGCGCCGGTTGATGCTCGCCGGACAGCCGCTCGCGGCATGCGCCGTCCACGCCGGCTTCGCGGACCAGAGCCACCTGACGCGCCAGTTCGCGAAGGCGTTCGGCGTCACACCGGCGCGTTGGTTGCGCATGTCGGGCAAGACCGGGCCGACCGGGCCGACCTAGACGCACGATCGTTCAAGACGTACCGCGGGCCGCTCGCCAAGATGGGCGCTCCGATGTACTCCTGCGCGCCGACCGCGCCGAACGCCATGCCCACGCCCGTTGCTCCCGCCATGCCCGGGGCCCGTTCCCTCCCCCTCCCGTCGCGCGACTACCGCGCTGTCAACATCGCCGACAAGCTCTCTCTGCTGCACGAGCAGTGGTCGCAGCGCGTCGTGGCCGAGATCAACGACTACCAGTTCAAGATCGCCAAGGTGGAAGGCGACTTCGTGTGGCACGCGCATGCGGAGACCGACGAGGCGTTCCTGGTCGTGGCTGGCGAGTTGCGGCTGGAGTTCCGCGACGGCGCGGTCACGTTGCGTCCGGGCGAGCTGTTCGTCGTCCCGCGCGGCGTCGAGCACAAGCCCAGCGCCGCGCAGGAAACGCACATCCTGGTCGTCGAGCCTCGCGGCGTGCTCAATACCGGCGCCGAGCGCAATGAGCGCACGCAGCCGAACGACCGGTGGGTCTGATCAAAACAGGTCCTGCTGCTCGCCCACCTGCTGCCCCGTCGCTCGCGCCTCGATCGCAAGGATCCTGAGCTTCGTCGCGACACCGCCGGCCGCGGAGAAGCCCGTGAGGTTCGCCGCCTTGCCGGCCGTCGGCGCGCCCATCACGCGGTGGCAGGGCACGATCGGCGGGAACGGGTTGTGACCCTCCGCGCGTCCGACCGCGCGCGCCGCGTTCGGCTGCCCGAGCCGCGTGGCCACTTCACCGTAGGTCAGCGTCTGCCCGACCGGAATGCGCCGCGTGAGCGCCAGCACCTCGCGATCGAAGGCCGGCACCGCGCTGTCGTCGAGGTCGATCTCCAGCAGGTCGCGCGCCTCGCCCTCAAGCAACGCGCGCACGCCGAGGCACGCCTGCTTCACCGATTCGGGCAGGCGTTCGAAGTCGACCTCCTCGCGGGCCGTGGGGAAGCGGACCCACATGCGGTCACGCGTGACGGACAGGGTCTCCTCCGGCAGCTGCGAGGCGACGATGCCGCGCTCGGTCCACGCGATGCCGCAGTGGCCGAGCACCGTCGGATAGCAATGGAAGAAGACCTGCGGCGACATCATGCGATGCGATGCGATGCGATGCGATTCGATTCGATTCGATTCAATGCCGATGCGGCGCGGGGTCAGTCCGTGACCGGCGCGTCGGCGGGCGACTTCACGGGCGACTTCACGGGCGAGTCGACGGGCGAGTCGGCCGGCGGCTTGAACGCGGGATGCTGGCTGGCGATCTCGGCGGCCTGGCGGCGCGCGTCCGTGGCCAGCTTCGCGACCTCGCGCGGCGCCATCGCCTTGAGCTTGTGGTCCGACCACACCTGACGCCAACGCCGCGCGCCGGGCAGACCGTTCCACAGGCCCAGCGCATGCCGCATCGCCTGCGACCACGGACGGCCGAGCGCCACCTGCCGGTCCAGATAGTCGAGCCACAGCGCCTCGACCGCTTCGCGGCTGGCGACCGGCGCCTGCGCCTCGCCGAAGAAGCGCTGGTCCCACTGCGCCATCTGCCAGGGCTCGTGATAGGCCTGACGGCCCACCATGACGCCGTCGACGTGCTCGAGCTGATCGGCGATCTCGTCGTCCGTCTTGAGCCCGCCGTTGATGGCGATCGTCAGATGCGGGAATTCGCGCTTGAGGCGATGGACGAGTTCATACCGCAGCGGCGGGATGTCGCGGTTCTCCTTCGGCGACAAGCCCTGCAGCCACGCGTTGCGCGCATGGACGAGGAAGACCTCGCAGCCCGCGTCGGCGACCTGGCCGACGAAGTCGCGCACGAAGTCGTAGCTCTCGATGCGGTCGATGCCGATGCGGTGCTTGACGGTGACCGGGATGGCGACCGCGTCGCGCATCGCCTTGACGCCGTCGGCGACCAGCGCCGGCTCCGCCATCAGGCAGGCGCCGAAAGCGCCGCGCTGGACGCGCTCGCTGGGGCAACCGCAGTTCAGGTTGACCTCGTCGTAGCCCCATTGCTCGGCCAGCTTTGCGCAGGCCGCGAGATCGGCCGGCTCCGACCCGCCGAGCTGCAGCGCGACCGGGTGCTCCTGCTCATTGAAATCGAGGTGGCGCGGCTTGTCGCCGTGCAGGATCGCGCCGGTCGTCACCATCTCGGTGTAGAGCAGCGTGTGGCGGGTCAACAGCCGGTGGAAGTAACGGCAGTCGGCGGTCGTCCAATCCAGCATCGGCGCCACGCTCAAACGCCATCGCCTCTGAGGATCCACCTTCAGAGGCGAAGCCCCATGGACAGGGGGTGTCACGTTCTCGCTCATTCCGGCTCTTTTTCGATCATTTCGACGTGTCGGGGTTACATTCCGTGCAACAAAAACTCCATGTTGCACCGACCCATGGGCACGATTCTCTCACGCAAGCGAAAAGACGGGACCATCGGCCACACGGCCGTCATCCGGATCAAGAAGAAGGGCAAGGTCGTGCACACTGAGTCGGAGACCTTCGACCGCAAGCAGGCCGCCGAGGCTTGGCTGAAGAAGCGCGAGACAGCCCTGGCCGAACCAGGCGCGTTGGAGAAACGCGAGGATCCGACCCTCAAGGCGGTCATCGACCAGTACAACCTCGAAAAGCTCCGCGAGCACGGCCGCACGAAGGCGCAGGTCCTGAAGACCATCTCGGCCTCCGACCTGGGCTCCAAGCGCTGCTCCGAGATCACCGCGCCCGACCTGGTCGCCTACATCCAGTCGCTGACCATGAAGGATGGCGCCGCGCCATCGCCGTCGACCAGGCAGAACTACCTGTCGCACCTGACATCGGTGTTCAAGGTCGCCCGGCCAGCCTGGGGGTATCCGCTCGACTGGCAGGCCGCTGCGGACGCGCGAGTCGTGCTGACCAAGCTGGGACACATCGGACGCTCCAAGGAGCGCGATCGGCGCCCCACGCTCGACGAGCTCGACCAGCTGATGAAGTTCTACGGCCAGACCTATCGCCGGCGCCTCGACGCCATCCCGATGCAGAAGCTCATCTGCTTTGCGATCTTCAGCACCCGGCGCCAGGAGGAAATCTCAACCGTGCTGCGCGAAGACCTCGATGCCGAGCACCACGAGCTGCTGGTGCGCGACATGAAGAACCCCGGCGAGACGATCGGCAACCTGGTGCGCACGACGCTGACGCCGCAGGCGCTGCAGCTGATCTTCGCGCATGGCGCCGAGCAAGGCGAGATCTGGCCATACAACTGCAAGTCCGTCAGCCGCTCTTTCACCCAGGCCTGCAAGTTCCTCGGCATTGAAGACCTGGTGTTTCACGACCTGCGGCACGACGGCATCAGCCGGCTGTTCGAGATGGGCTGGACGATCCCCCAGGTCGCCGCGGTGTCGGGTCACCGGACCTGGGAGTCGCTCAAGCGCTACACCCACGTGAAGCAACGGGGTGACAAGTACGCTGACTGGCCGTGGCTCACGAAGGTCCTGGCGCTGCCGCGAGGGGAGAAGTCGGCGTAAGGTGAATACTGTATAAATATGCAGTATGTTCTGGAACGTCCGCCGCATCTTCGACAAGGGAGTGATCATCCCAAGGCACTTCTTCGCCCAACAGGAGGAGATCTTGGCCAAGTTCGTCCTGGCCGAGGAGCGTGACGAGGAGACGCGCCGGGTCTCGCGCGTGGCGCGCCTGCAGGCGCATCCGCACTACCCGGCCCGCATGCCGCCGCCGCTGTTCGATGCGACGCTGATACACGCCTCCGGCGGCGTCTGGACGGTCAGCGGCCACGAGCGCGAGTCAGTGACCTCCACCACAACGCGATGCACCGTGCAGAGCTGGTACATGCGGCCGCTGTCGGCCAGCGAGGAACTGGAGCTTGAAGAGCGATTCAAGCGAGAGATGCTGGCGCGCCTCCCGGCGCACATGCGAGGCTGACGCCGATCACCAGGCTCTTGCCGTCGGCCACGAACGAACGACGCCCTTGCGGTCGTATTCGATGAGGTCGACGCCGTACTCATCGCGCAGCTTGCGCGCGATATCCCTGAAGTCGGCGGTCCGCAGGCCCCGACCGTCGGTGCGCAGCGCGGCGCGGATGAAGACGCGACCGCGGTTGAGGAAAACGACGGTCGCGACGGCTTCGAAGGCCGCATAGTCTGCGAAGGCCTCCCGCGACGGGACGTCGCGCAGCACACCTTCGGTGATCTCGAAGTGCCACATGGTGGCGCCTCAGCGCTGCAGCTCGCCGGCGGCCGGCCACGCCCGAACCAGGCGGGCGTGCCGGGCTCGACACTCTGCAGCAGCCGCCTCCCGGCGACGTGAGATCTCCAACAGCGCCCCCAGCGGCACGTAACCGCCTGGCCCGAGCGCGGGGAACGGTGGGCCGGGGTCGCAGGGAGCAGCGAGGTCAGCGGGCGGCGGACTGATCAGTCTGCTGATCGGCGACAGCTGCGCTGCGCAAGCGGTTAACCATGACAGCAGGAACAGGCACGTCGCCGAACTCAACGGACGATGCGCCAGGGGCGCATTGGATGGGGGCTCGAAGCGCATCTTTCTCCTCCTGTGATGGGATGGTGGCCACGACGGTCCGGATCTGCTGCAGGACCTTCTGGTAGTCCGCAGACTCCTCACCGGCGACGCGGCGATCGCGGGCCTCGAGGACACGGGCGCCACGGACCTGCGCGAGTTCGCCCTTGAGCTCGTCGCGCTCCGCCTTCACGCCCTTCGCGGCCCAGCCTCCGACGAAGCTGGCCAGCGCGATCACCGACGCGAGGACGACCCGGTCGATGATGCTCATGCGATACCCGGCGAGTAGGTCACGCGGCCATCGCGCGCGAAGTTGGCCGTGAGCACCTGGCCGCGCGGCGCCGCCGCCACGAAGCTGATGTGCACCCAGGTGCCCTCCCAGATCAGCTGGTCGAAGCGGATGGACGGCCCCATCTCCATCAGCCGCTGCGCGATCTTTCTGGGCGTGCCGTAGTCCGGCGAGGTGAAGTCAGCCGCCAGACCCAGCGTGTGCTGGCTGGTGCTGGCACTCCCGATCGCGCGATTGACCTCGGGAGAGCGGTAGCCGCTCGTGACGAGGATCGGGCACTGCAGCAGGTTGCGCACTCGGGCCATGCCCGGCGCGAGCACCGTCTCGATGTTGCGCATCGCATCCGGCCCGGGCATGTTGTCGATGCCCTTGCGAATCGCCGTGTCGGAGCGCAAGAACTCGCTCAGGCGGAAATACTGGCCAAGCAGCTTGTCGTCCATGATCACTCTCCTTGCCGCGGTGGCTGGTTGCTATCCGGCGCTGCGCCCCAACGACGCAGCGCGAAGGATTCGAAGGTATTGATTGCGCGCGAGCCCATGTGGCCGGCGATGCCGACCAGAGCCGCACCCAGCAGCGCCGGCGCGCCGCTCAGCTCGCACAACCAGAACGCCAGCAACCCGGCGAAGGCGCTGGTGGTCAGCTCGCCGATCAGCTGCATCAGGTTCCACGCCTGGGCGTCGCCCTTGCGGACCTTGTGCGACCAGGACACGATCCCACCCAGCAGCGCGACGCCGAGGATGAAGCCGTACTGCTTGAGGCTGTAGTCCAAGGGCCCCTTCGACTGCGCCCAGGCCGCGATAGGCACGAGCAAGGCGACGACGGCCAGGACAATGAGAAAGATGGGCATGCAGGGCTTTCAGGGTTGGAATTCGAGGGAGACGTGCAGCGCCGCGCTGCCGCCGCGGGTCGACTGCGGGAGAAACGACAGCCGCAGCGCCGAGCGTGCAGACAGCGGCATGGCATAGCTGGGCACGACGAGAGGGCTCACCGTGGCGCTGCGATAGCCCGTGATGCCGCCAACGGTCACCGACCAGCGGCGATCCGCCGTTGACCAGGTCTGCGCCAAGTACGCGCTCGTGCCGCCTTCGCTGTTGCGCAGCACTCCCGTGGTGAGGCCGCTGCAGCTGCGCGCATACACGCCATAGGTGGCCGACTCAAAGCCCGGCTTGATGTGCCAGCTCGCCAGATGCGCGCCAACAAGGCAAGGCTCCGCCTTCGCGCTGGCCAGGGCGGCGAGCGCGATCAGTCCGATCAGGTGCTTCATGGGGTGGGTGGTTTGGGCCAGTCGATGGCCGTGGGGAAGCCAGGCTGCTGCGGAACGTCGGCAAGCGCCTGGAGGTATGCGGCCCAGTCAGGCGGCACAGGCGTGCCGGTGCGCAGGGCTCGCAGCGTCACCCAGTCCGCGCTGAGCATCAGCTCGTCGCGGCGGGCGCGGGCGTCACGGGCGAGGCGCGCAGTCGTCGGCGTCTCGATCCAGTCGTCGGCGATCTCGGACCACGCCCAGGTCGTCATCTCCGTGTCGGCGGGTCGGGCGGGCGGCTGCGCAACGACCACCGGCACGACGGCGTCGCCGAAGTCGTCGGGGGCCATCACTAGGTGCGCGCGTCGCGCGTCCACCTCTCCCACCACCGCGACCATGCCGGCGGGCGTGTTGGCCGCCACCTGGTCGGCCGGCAGCCGGCGCTGGACGCCATCGAAGGCACCCGTGGCGGTGTCGGCGAAGCTGTACCACTGCGTCATGCCCGGACCTCGGTGAAGTTCAGGACGGCGTCGCGCATCAGCAGCGTGCCGTCGTTGGATGGGTTCAGCCGCATCTCGCCCCAGAAGGACGCATCCAGGCGGTGACCGGGCGGAAGGTCGACGCGCTTCAGCGCGGCCTTGTATGCGGTCACCTGGTCGCCAGCATCGAGCTTCCCCGTGGGATCGGAGTAGTCGTCGCCGTGCGACGCCACGAAGGCGCCGCCTCCGTCGTATTGGCTGATCGTGAGCTTCGAGTTCAGGCCATCCGGGCGCACGAAGCCGCCGCCGGCCGAGGCGACCTGCAGCGTCAGCGCGGCCGATGCGGACACCTCGACCGTCACGGTGCGAGCCGGAGACAGCGTGTTCGTCAGCGTCAGCGTCACGGCACTGACGGCAACCGTCGCAGTCTCCGCGCCTCCCGTCACGCGATTGATGCTGGCCGTCGCGCGCTTCGCCGTGGCGAGATTCGTCGCGGCGCCCGGGGAAAGCTCAGCAGTGCCGACGTAGCCGAAATCGAGCAGCGTCTTCGGGCCGCCTGTGTTGCCACTCACAACCATGGCGCCACTTGCGGTGATCTGCAGTGTCGCGTCACACCAGGCGGCGGCATCGTTGTCCACGGCGCCGGCGTAGTACTCGGCACCAGCGCCCTCCCCGCAGCCGCCGATGCCGATCAGGATGTAGGCGCTCCGATCCTTGAAGTTCATCGAGCCGAAAACAGCTCGCGAGGCGCCCATCCGCATCATGGCCGCCGGAAGGTTGCCCAGCATGCGGTTGTTCCTCGGCTCGTCGTTCGTGAACACGATGCCGATATGCGAGGAATCGATGCTGTTGAGGGCGGCCGCCATCGCGTTCGCCGCAGTGAGGCCGTTGTTGAACGTGTCAAACCCACCCAGATCGGTCACCACCTTCGTCAACCGATGGATCTTGGCTACTCGGTACATCGGGTAGTAGCCGATGAGGATCGTCCCCGAGTCGGCGTCGTACAGGTTTGCGCCGATCGGATAACCCGCCGCTGAAAAGCCTGTCGCGCCAACCCGGTATGTGCTCGGACGATTCGCGACCGAAGTCCAGTCCGCAGTCGTGCCCAGCGCCGCAATGACGTCTGGTGTCCAGGCCTCGGCGAGCATCGTCGCGCTGACGATACCGGGCGCAGAGTTGGTGTCGTTGGAGCCGGACTGGATCAGGCCGATGACATACATCGCCGCCGTCGGGGTGAAGTTCGTCCACGCCGGCCCGCCGAAGATGTTCTTGTCGTACTGCCACTGGCCGCCGGACTTCCGCGCCATGACGTAGGGGCGGTTGCCGCCAACACCCGGATCCATGACGAACCCGGTACCACTGCTGTCCCACAGGATGAATCCGTTGGCCGGCCCGATCTGGGTCCACAGAATCCCCTTCGCGATTGCAGTCGGAGCGCCATTGAGCAGGATCGTCCCATCGACATCGGCGGCGTTCCCGCTGCTGTCTCGTCCGTGGATGTAGCACTCGTTGTAGTTCGATCCCGGGGATCCGGCGAAGGAGCTCTGGTTGATCCTGATCCCCAGCGTCGAGCTGGGACCGCCGATGTCGTCCGGAGCGACCGTGACGCTAACCGACGATGTCGGCCCGAAGACGCCGCCCTGACCGTTCGTGTCGATGTCGCGCGCGCGGATGATCAGCGCGCCGATCTGCGGGTCGCTCCACAGGGCGCCGGCGCGGTCGACGTTGAGGTCGATCGGCGTGAAGACGGTGCCGCCGTCCGTGCTGAACTCGTAGCGAGTGGTCAGCCAGTCGACCTCGGTCGACGGCGTGCGGGTCAGGCGCAGCGCTCCCAGCACGCGCTCGGCCTGCAGGTTCGCCACCGGATCCGGCGGGCCGGCCGGGTTGTTCAGGTCCGTGTCGGGCACCGGGGGCGTGGTTACGACGGCGTCGCTGTAGCTGCTGGCGTCGTGCTTCTGCAGCGTCAGCCGCCAGCGGCCGGCCTGCGTCATCACCGGATCCAGCACGCGCATGGGCGTCAGCGCCAGGCCCAGCGGGTGCGAGACACGGATGATGTCGGCCTTCTCGAAGCGCAGCCCCTCCTCTTCGACCTCGACGGTGCAGGTCATGCCGTTGCGCGTCAGCTTGTTCAGCCGCTCCGTCGCCTCGCGCATGGCCTGGCTGTAGCGCTGCACGCCGGGCAGCCGCACCTGCGACAGGCGCCATGGCTTCGTCGTGCCGGCTCCGGGAAGCGTCACGATGGCGCTGCCGTCGCGGTAGGGGACCTTGGAGGTGTCGGTGTAGATAACCTCGACAGCGGTGGGCGACTGGCTCGTGTCGGCCAGCTGCAGGCCGGACATCGCCGTGATCTGCCCGTCAGCGTGCACAAGGTCGGCGACGGGCGCACTGTCCGCATCGGCGACGAACCGGATCCCGTTGGCGCCGGGCAGCGCGAAGCAGCCCGCGTAGGCCCGCATCGCCTCGGCCAGCGACTTCACATCGGTGGCGGAGCTGAGCGTCAGCCCGAGCAGGCGGCGCTTCTCCGTGCCGCCGACCGTCTGGTCGTTCGCGTTGGCCACCGCGGGCACCGACGACCAGTCGACGGCCTGGCCGGCGCCGTAGAGCGTGCTCGCCGTCCAGTCAGCCAGCGCCAGCACCGGGCAGTCGCTGTATTCCCAGGTCGACGGCGTGAGCAGCCGGTGTGCACCAGATCCACCGGCGGTGGAGTCCTTGCGCGGGTCGTACAGCCGGCGGCCGCGCACCGTGACCGAGAAATTCAGCTGCCCTTCGAAGGACTTGATCGGGATCTGGAAGACGGAGTAGGCGTAGCCGGTGAGCGTGCGCGAGTAGGTGATGCCCTGCGCTGCCATCGCCGCCACCAGCACCGAGTCGGCGGAGACCTGATTTCCGCGGTAGTGCGTCGCGATCGAGCCGGCCGGCAGATCCTGGTCGTTGAGCAGCGGCTCGCTGATGGCGTCGCACTCGAAGCCCCAGATGCACTGGACCACCAGCATCTTGGCGTCCGGGCTCGGGAGCACGTTGCGCAGCAGCGCGACGAGGCGGTCGGTCCCGTAGGTGAGGCGCATGGCGCTGCGCTCGGCCGCAAAGGCAAGCTGCTGCACTGCCTTGCCGACGTTGTTCAGCACGGGCGCCGGCGGGATGCCGATCGAGGGCCAGAGGGATTGGGTCGTCGCCACGCCTTAGGCCTCCATCAGCTTCACGACCACAACGAAGCGGCCGGGCTGCTGCGCCTGCGTGGGCAGCGGCTCGTTGATGTAGATGCAGGTCCGCGAGAGGCCGTCCTGCGGCCAGACGAATGCGAAGCTGTCGTCGCGGTTGGCGGCGTAGTGCGCCATCAGCGCGTCCTTCTCCGCGCCGGTCAGCCAGTGCGTGAGCGTGAAACTGCGCTTCGCCGCGGCATACATGCGGCGCGCGCGCACCTTCCCGTTCGTCGCACGTCCAGCGGTGATTCCGGCGTCGACATCGGAGGCGCTGTCAGCGAGCAGCGTGTAGTTCGGGTAGGCCGCCATCTCAGGAGCCCTTTCGATTGATCTGGTAGTCGATGCCGGCGATGCGGATGGTTGCGCCGTCCGGTAGCCCGGAGCCGAAGTCGGCGGCCGTGATGAAGGTCCGCGGCGACACCATCCCGTCGCACGGGTGGCGCAGCGTGATCGACAGCGTCTGCTCGCCGACGTCGCAGGCGCCGCCCAGCGCGGTGCACTGCACGACCACGTCCGTCGGCGCTGCCAGGTCGTACGCCCAGATACGGAACTGACGGTCGACGACGCCTTCGTTGATCACGAGCGCGCTCGCCTCGTTCTTGCTGTTGCCCAGCACCAGCGAGCCGCTGAGCGTGTAGGCCTGCACCAACAGGTCTTGCACGTCCAGGTCGGTGCTGGTCCAGACGTTGCCGTTCCAGGTGGTCGTAGGCCCGGAGGTCCAGCGCTGCACCGTGGAGAACTGGGCCTCCACGAACACCGCCGGCCGCTGGACAGGGCGACCGAGCGCGGCCGCGAGCGCGATGCCGACTTCTTTCATGGCGCCATCCCCACCTCGTCGAAGCTGGGCACGCGCTCGGAAGACGCGCTGCTGCCGCCTGTACCCCCGCCCGTGATCGCATCGGTGAGCCGATCAATCGCGTCTCGCACCTCGTTCGTCGCCTGCACCTGCTGGTTTGTGCCGCTGGCCAGCAGCGGCGCCAACACGTCGAAGCCCGGCGCCTGACCGGCGACCTCGGACAGCGACTTGCCGGTCTCCGACAGGTAGTCGGCCACGTCGGCGAAGTTGCCCTGCAGGCCCAGCAGCGTCGCGAGCCGCTTCTGGCCGTCCGGGGTGCTGACGTCGGTGCTCTCGACCAGCGCGCGGAACTGCAACTTCGCGTCGGTGGCGCTGAAGTCCATGCTGAGGCCGAGACCCTTGAGCTGGCTTTGGATGTCCGCGGCCTTGCCGCCGGCGATCTCGTCGCGGCTGTAGTAGTTGCCGACGAAGCCGGTCGCCAGCTGGATGAACTGGTCGGCGCCGCCCACCAGCGCGAGCAGCCCCTCCTTCGCGTCGACCGAGGACTTCGCGACCTTGCCGAAGATCCCGCCCAGGCTGTTGATCGTGTCGCTGAACTGCTGCAGTCCGACCAGGCGCTGCAGCGTCCCGGTCAGGTCTTCACCGGCCTTCTTGAATGGCTCCAGCGCGCCCTTGAAGTTGCCGGTCAGCGCTTCCTGATACTGCGTCAGCAGCGCCTCGACGGCCTTCTGGTCCTCGGCCTCGTTGCCGGTGAACTTGGTCTTGATCGCCAACGTGACCTTGTCGAGCTGCTCTGCGGGCAATCCGATCGCGCGCGCCCACTCCTTCGTGTTCTTGAACAGCGATGTGGCGGAGGTATCCAGCAGGCCCTCCAGCTCGTCTGTCACCACGCCACGGTCGGTGCCGTAGCGGTTGCTCTTGAACCAGCCGCCCTTCTGCTTCCAATCCGCGTAGGTCGTGCCTTCGAAGTCACCGCCGCCTAGCATGCCCTCGATGCCCTGCTCGGTGATCTCCTTCGGGCCTCGCCCGAAAGCGCGATTCACGACGCCGCCGAGGACCGACCCGAGCGCGCCGCCGAAAAGGCCGCCTCCGAACATCGTCCCGCTGAGGAAGCCGAGGTTGATCGCCCGGTTGGGGCTGCCGCCCACGCTTTTGTTGCCGCTGATGGCCTTCGCGAGCTCGCGAGCGACGTAGACCATGACCGCCGCGTTGGCCGCCACCGCAGCCCCCGAACCAGCGCCGAAGGCAGTCCCGTAACCGGACGAACCGGCGCCGTACTGCGCGCCGGCGGCGTAGTTCGTTCCGTACGAACCGAGACCGGATCCGAACGCGCTGATATTCCCGCTCCCGACCATGCTCCCGAAGTTGGAGATGTAGCCTCCGAGCCCGGAAGCGACCGAGCCGCTGGAGAACATCTGGTACAGGTTGCTGCCAACGTTGGCCAGGCCGCCAATGCCGCCCAAACCGCCGCCGCCCGCGCCACCCATCAGTCCGCCGCCGCCGCCGCCCGAGAGCAAGCTGCCAGCGATGTTGCGGAAAATGGGCTCGATGATGGGTCGCAGCACAAGGGTGCTGAACATGTTCTTGAGGGTGGACTTGAAGTTCTCGGCGAAGCCCTTGCCGTTCTCGAAGCCGCGCATCAGTGCGTCGGTGAGGCCGTCGGCGATCGTGTCCACCTGGCGGTTGGTCTCGTCCACAAACTCCTTGCGCCGAGCATTGCCCCGACGCTGCGCCGCCTCAGCGCGAGCCCTCGCACGAGCCTCCTCTCGATCCGCCTCACCGTTCGGCAGATCCGACTCGTCGATCTCCTGGATCTGCCGCTTCAGGTCCAGCTCGATTCGGAAGAACTCGATGGCGCGGGCGCGCGCCGCTTCTGTCGCTCCCACCATTCCAGCCTGCAAGGTCAGCAGGTCGGACTCATCGCGCAGCGCGCGCGCGTTGGCCAACTGAGCGATCTCAAGCTTGTTCCGGGTGTCGATCTGGCGACGCAGGTAGTCGTCCGCCTCTGCGCGCCCGTCCTGCCGCTCAGCCTCGTAGAGCTCCTCGGCGGCACGCTTGCGCTGCTGCACCACCGTGAGCACGCGTTGCTGCGCCTGGTACTCAGCTGTCAGTGCCGCCTGGTTGACGGCAGAGAGCTGCGCCTGGATGCCGGAAGCCTCCTTCTCGCTGTCCTGCCGCCCCTGCACATAGGCCAGGCGCTCTTGCAGAGCACGACGCGTCGATGCGAAGCTCTGCTGTTCCAGCGCCGTAGATCGCTCGATCCCCTCGATCTCGCTGATGCGCCCCTGCTCCCGAAGGGCGTTGACCTGGATGAGACCCCGCTTGATCTGCTCGTTGCGGGCGTTCTCGGCCTCGCCGATGCGGTCCAGGCTAGTGCCGGTGTCGAATTGCTGCCGGATCTGTGCCAGCCGCGTCTCGATTTCCCATTGTTTTGCGCCAGCCGCGGTACCTTCGTTCTGCGCCTTCGTCAGCGCCTTCTGGAGTTGCTCGGCGTTCGAAAGATACTGGAGCGACTGACGGTCCCACTCGGCCTTCGCCGCATCCGACTTGAGCCCTTGGGCCTTCGCTTTCGCGGCGTCTTCCTCAGCTTTCTTCCGCTTCTCCAACAGCGCCAACTGTTCCATCAGAGCCGTGTTGTTAGCCGCCATGGTGTTGGCGCCCACCCCCCGATCGAGCCACTTCTGGTTGGCCTCGATCGCCTGCTTGATCTTCTCGATCTGCCCCTCATCGGAAGGGCCACGGAAGACCTGCACCATGGCGTCCGCGAGGCCACCCGCAGCGTCTCGCGCGCCACGTAGCAGACGGTCAAGATTGGTGAGGTTGCCCTCCAGCTTTGGGATCAGTCCATTGATGGCGCCGAAGTACGCTTCTTGCGCGACGCGAGCGGCTTCGGTCGTCCGCCCCTGCTCTTCGAGCGATCGGACCTGCTCGTAGGTGGACCGCGTCAGGTAGCCCATGCTCTCGTTGAGTTTCAGCGAGGCCGCGAGCGGCTCCTTGGCCAGCGCTTTGAACGCTTCGGCCGTCTTATCCGCTGCGCCACCACCTGCGCGCTCCAGCTGAATCGCAGCAGTGGTGAAGCGCTCCAGGTTGTTCGCGCCGATGCCGGCGCTGCCAGCGATCTGCGTCAGCACCTCTGCCGCCTTGCCGCGCGACGACCCCGACATCTCCGCGACGGCGTCCCGCGCCGAAGCCAGCTGGCGCTCGGTGTAGCCGACAGCATCTCCTGTCAGGATCGCCTGGCGCTGAAGCGCCTTCTGTTCGGACGTTGCGTTGTATGCGGCCAGCGCGAACGTGCCCGCCGCCGCCGCGGTCAGCGTGAACGGGTTGATCAGGCCGACGACGTAGCCGCTCAGCGCCTTCGCCGCGTTGCCGGCGCCGCCGAACATGTCCTTCAGCTGCCCGCCCTGCTGCAGGAAGACGGTCAGCGGCTGCTGTCCGCCCTGCAGCGCGACGATGATGTCGGTGAACTGCGCCGGCACGCCGCGGAGTGCTGCGGCCGTCTGTTTCGCGGAAATACCTACGCCGTCCAGCCCTTTCTTGGCGGCCTCGTGCGCCGCTTCCGTGGCTTTCAGCTGTGCCAGGTAAGGCGCGAGCACATTGGGGTCGATCCCCTTCTGCTTGCCGATCGCTTCGTACCAAGCGGTCGTATTCCTGCCGCCGGACGCGAGCGCGGTATCGGCTCGCTGGATCTGGCTGATCAACGACTTTGTGTCGCGCTCAATCTTCTTCGCCGCGGCGCCGGTCTTGTTGCCCAGGTCCTCGATCGGCGCACCAGCGCCCGCAGCCGCCTCCTTGGCAGCGGCAGGGATGGACTTGAGCGCATCCTTGGCCTGCTGCACGCCGGACTTAATGCCAGACGCGTCAAACTCGCTGGATAGTCCTACCTTGCGGTCGGTGTCGCTCATGTGTCGTTTCCTCGGATCTGCTCGCGCGCGGCCACCTCGATCACCTGGAGGTCAGCCAGCATCCAATCCCAGTCCGTGCGGCCGAGCTTCATGTGGTTGATCAGGGGATAGACGACGCTGTAGTCCAGACCCGTTGGGCCGTTGAACCCGTAACGCCACTGCGTCACGACGCGCATGTAGAGGGTCCAGGCTGCCCAGTTCTCGGGCCACACCTCGACCGCTTCATCGGTCTTTGCCGAGCCAGCGGCGACCAGCATGGCCTCCATCGGATTCATCGGTCCGGTGGGTGCCTGCACCTTCTGATGGAAGGCGCTGGCCGCCGCGCTCAGTTTCCCAACCGACCCTCGCGCGAGGCCGTGGCGTAGCTGCTGATGATGGCGAGCGCCACGCCGGGCAGCTCGTTGCACAACTGCTCCACCGCCGCCCGACTGAACTCGGTTTCGAGATCCCAACCGGTCACGCACTTCATGATGTAGTCGGCATTCGAGTCGACCATCGATGCCAGCGCGAAGGCCATCGCAGCCTCGACGTCGACCGGCTCCATCGACTCGGGCCTCGTGTTGGACACATTGAACAGCTCGTCCATGAAGACGCCGAACTCCTTGCGCGTGCGGTAGAGATAGGTCAGCTTCATCTTGCCGATCTCGCCCTCCGGCAGTCGCACTTCGATGCTGTGGGTGAAGGACTTGGGGCGCTTGCCCAGGGTGATCTTGGCCATGATTTCGGTTTCTCGCGGGGTGATGAAAAGCCCGTGCCGGGCCAGGCCTCTCCCCGCGAAAGGAGAGAACCCAGCCCGGTCGGTGCACTCGGTGAGCTGGGTGTGGATCAGCCGTAGCTGGTCATGCGGCCGCCGAGGGTGAAGACCACCGGCACCGTGTTGACCTGACCCTGCTGCATCGCCGGGGCTTCGCTGACGAACATGTAGCCGAAGCCGTAAGAGGCGGCGCCGGTGAGCATCTGCAGCTTGAACGCGACCTTCTTGAGCGAGCGGCTGAGCTTCAGCATGCTCTTGAAGGTGGTATTCGCCGGATCGTGGCCGATGCCCAGATTGATCGACGTCGGGTTGAAGCCGGTCGGGATGGAGAGGCCGTTGCGCTTGTTCAGCGGGTTCACGTTCGTGAACCGTGCGTCGCCGCCGTTGAACGCGATCGTCAGCGGCTGCGGGATCTCGAACCAGGTGCCCACCTCCTGCGCGCTGGAACCGGCACCACCACCCGGACTGAAGAACGTCTGGTCCGACGTGTCCATGTCCTGCAGCGAGAAGCTGTTCGTGTCGATATTGGTAGCGCGGAGGATCAGATCATTCATGTCCTCCCAGTTGCTCTGCAGCAGCAGTTCCTTGCCGGTCGTGTAGCCGTGTGCAGCGGAGGTGCAGACGGCCGGATCGGCGTTGGAGACCGCGGTGATGTTCTTCGCCGTAGCGAAGCCGGAGAGGGGCGAGTACAGAAACTTTGCACCCTCGGGGAAGTTGTAGGCCATTTGGATTTCCTTCAGTTTTGACCGCCCGTGCGGGCACGAAAAAAGCCGCCACGATTGCCCGAGGCGGCTTGCTGGTGGCGGCGTTGCCGCGCTATTCCTTGCTGATGACGTTGAAGTCTTGAATCGTCCCGAACAGGCCTTGCGGCGCGTCCGGCAGCTCGATGTCGTTGTGGTCAGGTTTTGGCAGGTCCGTCTCGGGCGTGGCGAAGAACGTCGTGTCCGTAACGGCGCGCGGTGTGCACATCGCGTCGCGGATCGCTCGCGCCGTGGCGTTGACGGACAGGCGCCGCGCGCCCCAGACGTTGATCTGGACGGTGCTGCGCACCTTGTCCGCCGCCGTGCCGTCCAGCCAGCGCGTGCTGGCGCCCGGGATCACCTGGTAGGTGACGTAGGGCTTCGGCGTCTCGACCGGCGCCATGTCCGGAAAGACGCGTCCGCCGACCAGCGGGCCCAGCAGCGCGAAGATCTGCTCTTCGAGGGTCATCGGATCACCCCCATCGCGCGGAGCTCTTCGAGATATCGCGCTTCCATGGCTGCCTGGGCCTTCGGGAACTGGCTCGCGGCCGAGCGCACGAACGCCTTGCCAGGCCGCTGCTTGGGACCGCCCGGGAGCGGGACGTAGTAGGCGTCCTTTTCCGCGCGCGTGGCCCACCGCCCTGGGCGCGGAAGCCCCTCCATGCCGGGCCGCACCAGCGGACGCACCCGGCCGTCGTTGCCCTGGTACATGACATAGCTCTGGAGGAAGCCGAACTCGACCAGATGGCCGTGCGGCGCCTTCTTCGCGTTCCAGCTGATCCGGTACACGCGGCGACCGCCACGGCTCAGCTCGTCGCTGAACTTCTGATAGATCGAACCTTCCAGCTTCCCTGTCTTTCGCCCCAGCGCCGAGACGTTGCGCTTGACCGCGTCGTACAGGACCTGCGCGCCAGCCTGCGCGGCGGGTCGTGCTGCATCGACCATCAATTCAGCGCCTTCGTCCAGGAACGCGAGCGCGCCGCTGATGTCGGCCTCGATCGTCATGATCTTGCTCACTTCGATCCCTCGCAGACCATGTTCATGTGCGCGCGCGACTTCGCGTCCGGCAAGATCGCGCTGATCCTCAGCACCGAGCCCGACCACTCGATCTGCATGCCGGCGGCGAAGTCGGCGCGCCGGCGCACGCGCACGCTAGCGCGGACGGTCGACGTGGGCTTGTCACCCTGGATTGCGGACGTACCGCTTTCGAAGGCGACGTCGGCCCACACCTTCGCCACTTCGATCCAGTCGATAACGGGCTGACCTGCCGTGTCCTGGCCGGCCTGCTGCCGCCGCACGGTGATCCGGTTGTTCAGAGCCACAGCCGCTCCTGGTCAAGCAGCCGCGCCAGGCGGGGATCCATCTGCAGCTGACGAGTCGTCACCCCTTCGGGGTTGTTCACCCAGCCGGCGACCTGCGCCTGGATGTAGGTCTTGACGCAGTCCGCAACGGCGCTCACTTCACGCGTCAACGTGAAATCGATCTGCACGCGCGCGCCGGCGGCGATCGATGGCAGATCCGGCCAGCTGGTGCCCAGAACCGGCACGACCTCAGTGCCACGCCCGCTGGCAGCCGGCGCGCACACAAACGCCGAGCCGTCCACGCTCACCAGCGCGGAGCCGCTCCAGCGCTTGACCATCGCGGAGTCGACGCTGTCGATCGCGATCGCGCCGCTCGGCCAGTCAGACCCGGTCCAGCGCCACACGCCGCCGCGATACACGCGCCCGGTGATGTGCTCGGCCTGCTCACGAGCCGCGGCGATGTAGCCCGGGATCAGCGCGTCGAGCTCGTCGCCATCAACGCGAGCCGAGACCTTCGCCTCGGCGAGGCTGACCGGCTCCTCGCCGGCGACTGTCATTCGCTTAAGCATTTCGCTCAGCGCTGGAAGGCAGCCAGGTTCACCGCGCCAGCGGCAGCGAGCTGCGCGAGGACGGTCAGGTGGGTGCCGTCGACCGTGTAGCCCGGAGCCTTGAACTTCGCCCCTCCGGCCAGCGCAAGGAATGGCGTCGGATCGATGACCACATCGAAGCCGCCGGAGTTGGCATCGACGAGGGCGTTGTATGCCAAGCGCTCCGCCTCGACAGCGCGGACGGTTTGGTCAGAGCCATCGGCATTGGTCCACGCGCCGGTCGTGCACGGCGGAAGTTTGCAGATGTACGTCCGCTTGCCGGTGCCGATCTGACCCTTCAGCGTTAACTGGTCGGCGTAGGTGGCGGCGCCCGTTCGGGTGGCGTTGACGATGTCGTTGATGCCCAGCTGGAACACGATGTCGCTTGCCAGCAATGCGAGCGCCTTGCGTTTGGTTCCGTTCGCCGTGATGTAGTTGGCCAGCGAGTCCCCGTAGCTGCCGAGGTTCAAGCACGGCATCGAGGGTGCGATCGCGCGTGCAATCCAACCCTGATAACCGAACTCGTCGCTCGCGGGGAAATTCGTCGTCACCAGGTTGATCGCGCCGAGGCCGTTCGAGTCGCTGGGGATGGACACCGTCGCGCCGGTGACGCTGCAGATCAGAGCGGACGGACCGAACGACTGGCCAGTCGAGGCGGTTCCGTAGGCCGACCCGCCAGTGGCGACACGGGATGGCAGCGTCGAGGCGCTCATCTCGACGCCGTCCTCCCCCAGGTAGGCCGACGTGCGGTTGTGCACCAGCCCGCCGCCGCAGTCGGTCCAGGTATGGAAAAACATCTTCGCGCCGAAGACCAGAGGGACGTTCAGCTGCAGCGAATCGGATTCGAGGGTGTTGTTGTTCTGGGTGTTGCCGATGACGTTGCCGCCGAACAGGAACACCTGCGGAGTCGTCCCAATCGGGTACTCGATGCTCACCGACTGCTGAGCGAAGCTGCCAGGACCGAGCTCGTTGCCCGCGTTGTAATAGAAGTTGGGCATCCGCACCTTGACCAAGCTCGCGCTCATGCGCGCGTAGTCGACACGGCGCCAGTTTGCGGAGCGCGCGGTGGCCGCAGCGATGACGGCATTCGGCACCAGCGTGCGTGACAAGACATTGGCGTCGTAAGGTGCCATGGCTCCCGCCGCCAAGATGCCCGGTACCGCGAAAGCCCTGAACGGTAGGCCCGCGGGCACGAAGGAGATCGCAGGCCCGACGTCTGCGGGCTGCACCACATAGCTCAGGCCCGTGGCGCCGCCGATCGCGTTGCCGTCGCGGTACCACTGCCCGCCCGAGATCGTCCACCCTGCAGCGACGGCAGCGACCAGCGACCGACCCACGACCACGTCGCCCACGACCGAAACGGGAGAACTGCCGGACTGCGACGGGTTATCCGGCCCGGTCCACGCCCGAGCCAGCCGGAGGCCGATGAGCCGGGCTTCCTCCGGCCCGCTGAGGGTAGCGACGGAGAACTGTTCGTTGCCATTCCAGGCGCGGAGGAATTGGATCGTCATGAGGACCTCTGATATCGGATGGGAGGCTCAGTTGGCGCGGCCGGACCGCGCCTTGTTCGCCTTCGGGGCTGCGGGCGCTTCGGTCGGCGCGGGCGCTTCGGTCGGCGCGGGCGCTTCGGTCGGCGCGGGCGCTTCGGTCGGCGCGGGCGCTTCGGTCGGCGCGGGCGCTTCGGCGTCGACGTACTTGGCCGCCCCGGCGTCATCGACGAAGTGCCTACAGATCTCGGCGTCGCCCGTGTAGAGATCGCCGGCGCTGAAGTTGCCCACCGCGTGGCTGTGCCCGGTATGGGTGAACTCGATGGTTCGCTTGGTCATGATGAAAACCTCTTCTCCAAATGCCGCGGCCCGCCTCAGCTGCTGCCAAGCGGGCCGCGGATTTCAGGTGGACCTGCGGATCAGGCAGGCGTCAGGTCGCCGGCGCGCACACTCGCCGGACGTTCGACAGCGAGCATCGCGCGGCGCTCGGCACGGATCGTCACCAGGTTCTTGGTGAAGTTGTCCGAGTCGGACTCGCTCAGCTCGACGACGACGCCTTCGCGCTCGTAGATCGTGCCGGCCATCGCGAACGACGCGACGATGACCTGGTCAGCACCGAGCGCATTGGTCTCGATGACCGGCTTGCGCCACACCAGCGGTTCGCTGCCGTCGTTCGGGTTGCCGATGATGTATCGGCCCTGGCTGTCCTTCAGCGTCTCGATGGTCGCCCAGTCGACGGGGTTGAGCAGGATGCCGTCCGCCGGGTAGTCGTTGACCAGGCAGTCCGCGATGATGGCTCGCAGCAGATCCAGACGCGTGTAGCCGGAGCCGAAGCGCGTGGTCAGGTTGGCGGCGGTGTAGCCGTGCGCCGTGAAGTTGCCGGCCTTGAGCAAGCCGCTCATGTTCGGGGTCGTGCCGTTGCCGTTGATCAGCTGGTTCTCGAAGCGCAGATCGACGCCGTACCGCATCCGCGTGTTGATGTAGGCCGCCAGAGCCGCGTTGTCCATCGCCAGCTGGCGGCTGATCTTGATCCAGTGCGCGATCGTGGCCACCGGCTCCGTCACCAGCGTCGTCGTGATCGACGACTCGGGCTTGGACGCGCCTTCTGCCGTCTCGGCCGCGGCATTGGTGAACACGTTCTCGCGCACGTAGTCCACCGCGTTGCTGGTGGTCGGCAGCTTGTTGAAGAGGCCCTCCAGCCGCAGCGGCCGGAAAGGGCCAGCGACGATGCCGGGCTTGCGATCGCTGAACGTGTTGCCCACGGCATTGGTCACCGTGTTCTTGACTTCTGCCCGCGCCTTCTGGACCGATCCGCCGGCGAAGGCCTTGAACTGGTCGGTCTTCGTGAACTGGCCGCCCCAGGCGTCGTCGTTCTTGGCACCATCGTCCGGAGCGAGCTTGCCCTTCTGTTCCAGCACCACCAGGCGGTCAGCCATTTCGCGTTGATCGGTGCCCAGCTTGTCGATCGCCGACTTCGTGTCGCTGCTGACCTTGCCCAGCGTTACGAGCTCGCCCTCGGCTTTCTCGCTGAAGCCCTTGAGCTTGGCCTCGATGCCGTCCAGCGCCTTCATGATGGGCTCGACGTCCACCACCGCCGCCGGCGCGATCAGATAGCCGAGGTGCTCGGCCTGGAAGGGGGCGTGCCCGGTCAGCATCAGGGCACCTGCCACGACGGCGATCGCCAGTGCGATCAGCCAGGGGCGCAGAGTTCGGGTATTCATGGGGTTCCTCTTTCAGTTGCGGTTGAATGCTCAGATCGACAGGCTCGTCCCCAGTGCACCGATGCGCTGCAGAACGTGGCTCATCGCTTTCGCCTCGGCCGTCTCGGCATCGGGATCCCCCTCGATGCCCATGACGATCCTGGCGCGGGCCACCAGAGCGGTAGCGGCCCCTTTGCTGAAACTCCCTGCATCCCGCAGGAAGCGCTCCAGATCTCTCACGGTTTGGATGTCGTCGATCTCGTCTTGCATCTCCATCGACTTGACGCTGCTCGGATCGATGCGGGCCTTCGTGTTCGACGGCATCGGGGTCGGCGAGACCTCGACCAGTTCGGTCCAGCGGTCGATGTGCCGCACGTCGTTCTCCAGGCGCCAGTCCCCCTTACCGACGAAGCCGCCGACAGACAGTCCGTCGACGGTGAGGTGACGCAGCGCAGCGCCCACGTCGCTGGCCAGCGAGTGACCGGGCGTCAGCTCGCCAACGACGTACAGCCCCTTGGCCCGTTCGTCCGCATCGGTGTAGCGCCCGATCGGCATGTCCCAGCGGTGGTTCCAGAACATCTTGGGCAGACCGTTCTTCGCGAGCGTGTCCTTGTAGGCACCCGGGTGCACGATGTCCGACTGGCTGTCCTTGACACCGAACACCGAGGCGTAGCCCTCGAAGCGACCGGAGTCGCCGGCCATCTTCAGCTCGCAATTACTGAGCAACAGGGTCTTCAGGAGCAGCATCTTTTCCTCCGGTACGTTTCACCTTCCCAAGAAGGTGGATGGGCAATAGGGCGGACTGAACGGTCAGGTCGTCGCCACCTGGCAGCGGCGGATCGTTCTCCAGCTGGCGGATCTCGTTGCGAGTCTTGAGGCCGTTCTGGACAGCCTTGGCGTACAGCTCCATGCGAACCGCCGGGCTGGCACGAAGCAGCGCATCGAGGCCGAACTCGGCGGTCTGGCGGGCGCGTTGTGCAGACGTCTGCACGCGCTTACGCACCGCCTGCTCGATGTTCACGACGGTGGGACGCAGGGACAGCTTGAAGAAGCCCTCGACGACCTGCTCGATGCCAGAGCCCCACGCAGTCACGTTGGCGTGGTGCACCAGCACGGGCGGCATATCGAACCAGCGGCAGATCTCCTCGACGGAGAAGCGACGCGTCTCCAGCAGCTGCAGATCCTCCGGGCTGAGGCTCAGCTGCTGGTACTTCATGTCGGCCTCCAGCACGAAGAGCCGGGAAGCATTGCCCAGGGCCATCTCCGCGAAGCGCTCTCGAATGGCGGCGCGCTGCTCGGGCTTCAACACGTTGTCGACCATCAGCAACCCGGTCGGCTTGCCGCCATTGCCGAACATCTTGGTCGCTGCAGTCTGAGCGGCTGCGGCCTCATGGGTCGACGCTCGCATGTACTCCAGCTTGGACAGACCCTCAGTGCCGTTGCCCAGGCCTTTCAGGTGGAGTACGTTGCTCTCGGAGAACACCGCCACGTTGCCGTCGATGGTGTAGACGTAGACCATCGTGCCGTCCTTCAGCACGACCGACTCGACCTGGTCGGCGGGCATCGGCCACATGCTGATGACCTCGCCTGTCCGTTCGTCACGGTCGAGCCGGGCGTATGCCCGACCGCGGAGGTCCAGATTCAGCACCATCGCGCGCCAGAACTCGAACGGCGTCATCCGCGCATTCGGAGACTCGTGGAGCAGCGAGTACAGCCGAGAGGTTCGCGCGAGCTGGCGTTGCCCGTTGTGCGTCTCAAACGCGAAGTAAGGCAGGCTCGCAATGACGTTGGCACGCAGGTTCACGCAGGCCCACACGGTGCTGATCTGCAGCGCGCCGTCCGGCCCGATGTTGGCCGTGTCTTGGACCAACGCGCCGGACGGCGTGGTCAGCTGAGTGCCCGAGCGCTCAGCGAGCGCGCCGCCTCGGCCACCCACCCAGCCAGCCGGAATGCTCGCCCAGCCGGGCGACGTGTTGAATCTCATGGGTTGCGCCTCAGGCGATCAAAGGAGCGTTGAGGAACTCGTCGAGGTCCTCGGGCTCGGCGCCGGCCATCGCGCGCGCCATCGCGATGATGGTGGCGACGGCGGCGTCGATCTTGTTTGAGTCCCGCGACTTGCGCGGGAAGATGTTCTCGTTGCGGTCCGGGAACACCTCAACGTTGGAGAACATCCAGACCGTCGCTGGGTTGTTGTCGTGATGGAAGCGACCGTCGGCGATCAGCGCCCTGATCTCTTTCATCGGCTCCGACAGGTTGCGCACGTTCTGCGGCACCTCGACGACAACATGGCCCTCGGCCTGCATCGCCGGAGCGATCTCTCTGGAGCCCCACGGGTCCATCGCGATCTCAGAGACCAGGTGCTGCTCTGCATCGTTCAACACGTCCTGCTTGATCTCGTTGAGATCGATCATGTTGCCCACCGTCTGCTGCAGCGCGCCCTGCGCCACCCAGCCGCGGTAATGCTGGTTCTCCTCCTGCAGCACCGCCGCCTCGGGCAGGTAGTTGCGCGTGAACAGGAAGTAGTGCGTCTTGCCATCGATGCGCCGCTTGAACAGCAGCGCCTTGCTGGCGATGTCCTGCTTCGATGCGAGGTCGAGTCCGATCCAGCCGACGTCCTTCAGGAAGTCCGCCAGCCTCAAAGTCGAGTCGCCGCAGGCCTGGAACCTCTGCAGGTTGATCCAGGGGTTCGCCGCGTTGACCCAGACGTTCAGGTGCTTCGTCTTGAAGATGGCCTGCTTCGCCGGGTCCACCAAGGCGTCACGCAGCTGCCCCTGCAGGTACTCGCCGAAGACGCTGACGCCATAGTTCGGGTTGGCCTTCTTCAGCGAATCCGGATTGGTCCAGTCGTCCTCCTGGTCGATCGTGTAGATCATGCCGAAGCGCGTCTCTTCCACGATGACACCCTGCAGGACGTTCTGCAGGTTCACCTGGTGCTGGTAGCACGGGCCGCCGATGTTGGAGCCCGCCGTGGTGATACACAGCAGCACGGGCTGCGTGCGCGCACCCATGCCGGTCTTCATCGTGTCGTACAGCTCGCTGGTGTTGTGCTCGTGGTACTCGTCCACGATCGCGCAGCTGGGGGACGCACCGTCACCGGGCTTGCCGATCACGGGCTCGAACTTCGAGTTGTTCGCGACGCTGCTGATGTTTCTCGCGCCGACCGTCACGCCGAAGCGCGCGCGAAACTCCGCGCCGACGTGCCCCTTGGCCATGAGCTTGGCGGGGCTGAAGACCTCCTCCGCCTGCTTGAGCGAGGTCGCACCGCTGTAGACCTCGGCGCCGTATTCGCCATCCATGGCAAACATGTACAGCCCGATGACGGCGGCGATCGTCGACTTCGCGTTCTTGCGCGGGACGATCAAGTCCAGCACGCGGAATCGACGCTTCTTCGTCTCGGCATGCACCCAGCCGAAGGCCACCGTCAGGTAGAAGCACTGCCAACTCTCCAGTCGAATGCGCATGGCGCGTGCAGCCCAGTCGCCCTTGATATGCGGCTGGAGCTCCGCGAACTTGCACACGCGCTCCGCCGGGCGGTACTGCTTGCCGTTGGCATCGGTGAGTTCGGGATTGAAGACGTACGGGAAGGTGGGATCCAGCAGCTGACGCGCGAGGTCGTTGACCTGCCGCTGGCACGCGAGTCGCACCCATTTGCACGCGGGGATGCGCCCCTCGATGACGTCCAGCGCGTACTGGTGCCCGAGTGCGACGTGGTCCTTCATCACAGGTCCCCGTACCCACCCTTAGGCGCGTCGCCCTCTTCGTCGAAGAGCGGCACCTGACGCAACGAGCTGGGCTTGACCTTCGACCGCGTCTCGGGGCTCAACCCGAACATGCCAAGGAAGTCGCGCACCTGCTGCGCCGCCTTGTTGGCAATCACCCAGTGCGGCGAGTAGGTCATGTGGCCATTGGGCGTCATGACGGTCATGCCATCACCACCGGCCCACTCCTCCCCTCGTGCTTCGGCCGCCGCCCGCTTCTCTGCGCAAATCCCCATCTGACGCTGGATCTCCTCCTCGGCCCAAACCAGGCGCGCCCAGGCTTGGCAGTACAGCGAGAGTGCGGAGCGATCAAGCTTCGACACCAAGCCGTAGCGCTCCAGCTCGGCGCCGATGCGCTTCCATTCCTTGCGCGCCTCCGGCAGCAGGTGCCGAGGGCAACCCGGCATCTCGACTTCCGGCTGCAGCCCTTCGACCAGGTCGGCGATCGGCAACTTGCTCGGGTTGCCCCGCAGGGCGTGGACATTCGACGGCAGAGCGCGGCGGCCCATCAGGCTTGCCCTCCGAGGTCGCAAGGGGTACCCCCCCCGGTCGGATTTCCCGCGCGCGAAAATTTGCCGAACAGGTCGGTCCCGGCGGAGGCACCCGCCGACTTCAGACCCACCCCTCCCTGGCGCCGGACGAGGTTCGCCGCAACCCCTGCGGGAAGCCCTGCCAGGCGCGCCAGATCAGCCATGGCGGGCCTCGGCGTGGTCGGGCAAGACCGCGGTGATCGGAGCCGCGGGCTGCCAGCGCGGCACGTCAGCGCCACTGGCGCGCATGCGGTCGATGACCGTCTTCTGCGCGTGGCAGTCGCGGTTCAACCACTGGAGGTTGGACGGCGCGTCGACGCCGACGAGCGACCCGTGCAGACGCAGCCATTCGCCCTTGCTGATCACGTGGTCGCAGTGGTGCCCTTCATGCACGAAGCCAGCGGCGCGGCAGGGCTCGCACAGGCCAGAGGCGCGGGTCTTGATCGCCTCCCGGGTGCGGTCCCAGCGACTGCCATAGCCACGATCGTGACGCGAGCCGCGGCGGGAATCGGCGAACGAGCCAGGTCGCACCTTGTGCTCATCGCATCTAGCGGAGCCGTCATGGACGAGCTTCCGGCAGACGGTGCAGGGCTTGGGGGAAGTGATTGGCATCGCGGAAATGCAAACGCCCCGCGTGGTGAGCGCGGGGCGTTTGGAGGAGCCGGGTGAGTCAGCTCCGAGAGTGCCTGAAATGTAGCAGGTTCCGATAACTGATCAAACTCCCTCGTTAACCCGAGTCAGCGAGGTGCTGCATGAGCTGCCGCTTGGCAATGGTCACGCGACCGCGAATCGTGTCAGGCCGACAACCCAGACGATTGGCCTGATCAGACAGCGACCCGCCGACCACATAGCTAACAACGAGCGTGTTGCGCAGCCTCATGCTGAGCTGGGTCTCAATGAGGCGGTGCATACGCCGCGCACTATCAGGACGCACGCTCTTGAGCGTGGGCGACTGGCCGGGAGTGGGCGGCGACCAATCCTCGTGCAGGACACTGAGACGGGCGTATCCACTGCCGTCGCCGACGGTGAGCCAAGACGCCCACTCAAGCAGCAGCTGCTCCATCAGCTCCATGGTCACCTTCATTCTTCCCTTCTCTTTCCTGTTTCGTGTAGAGGAGTGTTGTTGCGATGGGTGTTGCGACCGCAAGGCCCGCCGTTGCGCCGTTGCGGCTGTATCGGGGGGGTCGCCTATACGGGAGAAGAATTCCCACCGATGCCCACTTGCACCCACGCGTGGGCGCTTACGCAAGGAGGGTCGAAACGGCGCAACAGGCGCAACGGCGGGGCCTGTGGGCGCAACAGCGCAGACGACAGACGCAACAGCGGTCATTCCGAATCCCCGTCGTGCTGCTGATGAGCGCCGCGCAGGAACGCGTACACGTGCTTGTCGAAGCCCTCGGCACACCACCGAGCCCAGGCACCGAGCGTGGCGAAGCCCGGCACGTCGTTCTCATCGTCGGGGTTGTCCGCCCCACGCCAGCCGCAACCGCGCGGGATCCATAGACGCGCGAATTGCCGCTTGCCGACGCCCTTCTCCGGCGTGGGCATCTGGACCTCCTTGATCACCCAGGACGGAGGAAGCGGCTTGTTCTCCTCGTCGCGCTCGACTCGCTCGGTGACGAAGCGGTGCGCCTGGTCGGTGAAGTCCGACCGTCGTGGCGGGAAACGCTCACCGCTGTGCAGACACCATCGCTGGAAGCAGCGGTACAGCTGCTCGGTCGTGCACGGATGCTTGGGCAGGTCGAGATAACCTTTCGCCCATTCATGCATGAATCGCTCCGCGGGCCGGTAGCCCAGCTCGATCAGCGTCGACTTGGCCGACGTCATCGGCGGCTTCGTATGCTCATCGAACTCGCCGAGGTCGAGGTTCAGGAGGAAGTGCAGGAACTGCGCCGAGCCGCCGTTGTCGAGGTACTCGCTGACTCGCTGGTAGAGGTCACCTGGGTGGGGCCGGGGGGTGTAGACGACCATAAAGCGCCGATCGCCAGGCTCGACCACCAGCGGCACCGACTCGTTCGACAGGAACACCAGATTCGCGTGGTTCGACTCCCACCGGGTGTCCTGATTCATCGCCCGGATGGGGATCTTGCTCTTCTGCGTGATGATCCACTTCAGCCGATTCTTGGTGTGCTGCATCTCCTGGCGGCTGACGACCTCGTCACCAATGATGAGCAGCTTCCCGGACAACCAGGTGTTGTACTTCTCCTCGATCTCGGTCTGGCCGACCATCACCCCGTAGCTGCCATAGAGGTCGCGGATGCAGTCGAAGAAGAGGTTCTTGCCGGTGCCGTGCGCGCCGTGGAAGACCAACGCGGTATCCAGCTTGGCACCTACACGCTGTAATGGCAGCGCGCACCAGCGCAGCACCCACTCCGCAATCTCGCCACCCTCCATGCCGGGAGCCCTGCTGGAGCCGCACAGGTAATTCAATAGCTCCAGCATCGGACCAGGGTCGCCCTTCTCCGGCGCCAGCTCCAGGCCACTGAAGAGGTTGAGCTGATGGTCGGCCACCTCCTGACCAGGCTCGAAGACGACGTCTTCCGCGAAGATCATCTGGCGGTCGGCATGGTTCAGCCAGAACCGCACCGTGTCGCTGCCGAACGTGTTGCGCAGGTTGGCGATCTTGATCGCCTCACGGCGAGATCGATCCCAAGCGACGTCGCTGCCGTACTGGTAGGTGAAGCCCTCCATCAACAGGTCGAAGTTCTCCCAGTTGATCTTGGTTCGTTTCTTCTTGGGCGCCGCGCCCTCCCCCTCCTCGCCGCCCGTGCCAGGGGCGGCGTCTTCCGGTGGGGCGAGGGGAGGCTCGTCCGACTTGCGCTTTCGAGGAGGCGGCGCACCCTCGGGATCAGGCTCCGGACGACGCGTCGACGACACGCGCCGCTCGATGTTCACACCGACCCGCGAGGCGAGCCACTGCAACGCCTCGTGTGCACTCTTGCCACCCCACTTCATGACGACGTCGACGGCCGACATGCCGACCTCTTCGCCGAAGTCCTGAATGCCGCCAGGAGTGAGCGCGAGATCCTCCTGCAGATTGCGGCCCAGCGCCTTGCTGCTGACGCGATAGCCGCGGCCATGCACTGTGCCGTGCTCCTGAGCAGCCGGGAACAGCTCGGGAACCCATGCGGACAGATGCTCCAGCGCGCGAGCGTTGACCAGCGGGAAGTCATTACCCTTCTCACCCTCCGACCGCACGGCATGCGCTGGTGCTGCCGGCGTCGCGGCCGGGGGCTGCTGGGCGGCACGCTCCGCAGCCTTGCGCTGCTTCACGGCCTCGTTGGCCTTCGCGCACTTCGCGCGGAGGAGGTCGAGGGCATCGTCGTCCGCCTGCTGCGGCTCGTCGGTGCAATCGCCCCATCTCTGCCCCGTGCAGGTGAAGAACTGACTTCCCGCATAGACCTCCAGGCCGATAGCATCGCTCTTGAACTTCTCCGCGAGCTCGCCCGCCAAGATGATGTGCATGCCTCGTCCGGAGACGCTGAGCTCGGTGTAGCCTGGACACAGGCGCATCACCGATTGAGCGAGGCCGGAGATCTCACCGTCGTCGCTGATCGCGCCATCGATGTCGACGCCGATCAACCCGTCCCCGGGCAGGAAGGCGAAGCCAACGCCGCTCCAGCGCGGGCTGCGCTCCAGCTCAGCGATCGCGTCCTCGAAGGCGACCAGGTGGGATCGATCCAGTTCGTGACCCTGCTCAACCTGCGGCTGCTGCTCTGTCGCTTCGCCGCTCTTCGGCTTGCCGTGAGGCCAGCCGCGGAGCTGCCCGTTGGCGTAGTACGGCATCTTGGCCGGCTTCTTTCCCGGCCCCTTCTGGACGTACGACCAGACCAGCCACTGCGGCTTATCCCGCATGGCGGCTGGCATGGCGCGCAAAGAAGCGACCAGCGCGGTGCGCTGGTCTTTCGTGAGGGCCGCGGTCATCGGCTGCGCCCTTGGCGCGCGAGCGTCGATTCTCGATGCTCGTGGTCCGTGCGACAGTCCTCGTCGCAGTACACGGCGCAAGGGTGACAGGTGTCGCTGCAGTTGCTGCAGACTCCCGGCACACCGCGTGATCGCTCCGCCCTGGCTGCCTGCCCGATCAAAGCCGCCTCGAGGTGTTGCTGCTCACGCAGCGAGGCCATGTCATCGGGACCGAGCCGCTCGGTCGTATCGTGCGATTGCAATTGCCGGATCATGCGCGCGCCTCCACGGCGGGCCAGAGCGGCACCTGGCTTAGGAGCTGCGTGCTGTACAGCTCGTAGGTGGGCACCGGGCGCTTCACACCGGGAACACGGATAGGGTCGCGCTTGACGACCTTACCGTCGCGCACGAGGTTGTTCAGAGCGACGGTCGCAGCATCGAAACCGACACATGCCATTTCGGCTGCCGCACGACTTGTCGCTCGACCACTTCGTCGCAGTGCGGCGAGCACGGCAAGCCTCACCTCTCCCGCCGGCCTCATGCTCGATCTCCGGATGGCTTGCAATCACGGTTTGCGGCGATCACAAAGCGCATGAACGCATTGCCCGCAGCGACCAGTTCGCCCCACTGCACTGCGATCGCGCGCACGTCGTTGTCGGAAACATCGGCGTCCGCCGCACGCTCCGTCGCCGCTTGCAAGACATCGCCGAACTCCTTGCTCAGGCTGACGAGGTGGTCGGCCAACTGGCGACGACCATCAACGTGGAGATCGCTGGTCGGGAGCGGCATCGCATACCGATCCAGCTCGGATTCGATCGCGTCGGCGACGCGGAAATCACCGCTGCGGGTCATCACCCGGACCGCATCCATCAGCCCCAGCTTGTAGCCAGGCGCACCACTGAGCTCCTTGCGAAAGGTCTCATAGCTCTTCCCGAGCATCAGAGCCATGCCCTGAACTCCTCCGTGCGCATAGTCCTCGGCGGTGAGCCGCGCGGCTTCGATGGGACTCATGCAGATGATGTCTGCACCTCTTGTGATCGATGACATAGCCAACGCCTCCTCGATTGGTTATGGCGCCAGCGTCTCCAGGTGCAGACACTGACGAGATGATTTCAAGAACTAGACACAGCCACGGCCCCGGGAGGGCACCACAGACCCGGGGCTCACCCTTCCGCCGACTCCTCGCCGACATCACCAAGGGAGACGCCGAGCTGCCGCAGACGATCAAAAGGGAGCTCTCTGCGAGCGATGGCGGCGAGGTAGCGGTCAGCGATCCGGGGCGGGAGCTTGGCGGGAGCTTGGCCGACGGCCTGCACACTGATGCCGATCGCCTTCGCGGCGGCGGCGTTGGTGCCGCCGAGGGCGGCGATTGCGAGGGCTTTGTCCATGCGGCCATTAAACCGCAGTTTACGAACAGACGTCAACTTCGATTTACGACCAGGGTCGCATGATGCAAACCATGGTTGACGCAACCCACCACGGCGACGAGCCCGACACCGACAGCTACGCAGCCCGCCTAGCGCTCGCACTCAGGGAGGCGAAGCTCGAATACCGCGCCTTCGCCGCCCGGATGGGCATCACCCACATGGGCGTCTACAAGGTTCTGAAGGGCCAGTCGGCCTTCTTGCAGACGCCCCAGCACTTCGCCGCCTGCAGGCTTCTGAAGATCCGCCCGGAGTGGCTTGCTCTCGGCGAAGGGCCAATGCGCAACACCGGGCAGGCCGACGTCGTCGACTACCGCAACCTTGCCGTGGCCATCATCTCGGAGCATCCCGACGCCTCCGCGCGCGAGTTGATGCTCGAATTGATTGATCTGGTCGATACCAAGGCGGCTCAGATGCGTCAAGTCGCGGGCCAGCGTGCGTTAGCGCACACACCCTAACGGGGGATTTGCAGGGGAGTTTCTTCGCTGATCGCACACTAGAACCACGATCAGTTTTATCGGTTCTAGCAGTATGAAAGACGAGCCAGGCGACCAGGGTCCGCCGAGCCAGTCACCCCTGAACATCGACAAGGTCGACAACCTCATCGTTGTCGAGCGCCGCGTCGATCCAGACATCCCCGACGGGAAGGGCCGACCATGCCCGCAGTGCCGCCGCACCGCTTGGCGGCAGAGCCGCTTCTGCTGGAACTGCAAGTTCGACTTCGACCGCGCCGAGCTGCCTCGGTGCCATCCACGCAAGCTGCTTGCCGTCGCCGTTTCTGTCATCTGCGCTGGTGCTATTGCCGTCACCATCTGCCACCACAACGGAAAAGCCGGGCCAAACCCGACACCACCCGCCTCAGGATCTACCCCTACACGGTCGATTGCCCCGGCTGGCACGCTGGAGGGCTCTATTGGGAGAGCACATGACGAACGAGAGGAAGGTCGACGTGTCCGGGATCTGGGCGAAACGCCCGAGCGCGGACATTGCTGAAACGAAGCGCGCACAGCAGCGCGCCGCCGCGGTACCGCTGGTATCTATCGGCCACGCCCAGAACGTGATCACCATCAACAACGCCTCTGGCCTGGACCTGGCTGGGCTGCTCGGCGGCGCGGGGCGGCCAGAGGGTGGGACTCCATGAAACGGATCGCCTTGGGGTTGGTGGTGGCCTCGGCGATGGCAATCGCGGCCCCGCAGGCACCAGCCACGGAGTTCAAGGGCATGCAACTCGGCGCCCAGGCGGTCATCGAGCGCATGAAGGACGAACTGCAGCTGCGGTGCGAGGAGCGCTACACCGGGAAAAAGGAGTGCCACGGCTACACGTCGATCGCGGAGGCGGAGACACCCATCCTGGTCACCATCGGCGCGGATGGTGGGATCGAGACGATCGACCTTCACGTCATCAAGGCCGCCGAGTTCCAGCAAGTCGCTAAAGCCCTGGTGTCGAAGTACGGCAAGCCCCAGGTGAATCAGCGGCCGCCCGTCAGGACCAAGAACGGCGCGCACTGGACAGCCGAGTTCCTCCAGTGGCAGCGTCCCGACGGTTCTCGCATCACAGCCGGGAACAAGCTCCATAACCTCGACAACGGGAGCGTTCGCATGCAGAGCGCGAACGCGGTACGCGAGGAGACCGAGGAAGGGCGCACCCGAAAGGCCACTCAGATCCGCGACCTCTAGTCCCGCAACCCGAGTTGATGCGATCCCGCCACGCGCGGGATTTTTTTCGGCCCCTTCATAAACTCTAGTTGACGGCCATTCGTAAACCGTGGTTTACTCTATCCCAGTCCACCAACCAAACCGACTGGGAGACGCACATGGGACAACTGCCGAGGCCGCTCCATCCGAGCGTTACCAGGACCCTGGCCGAGCAATGCATCGCTCGGATGCAGACGCACCACAAGTCCCTCCGCGGGCTTGACCCGAGCCAGCGGGCACAGCGCCTGGTCGAGCAGGCGACCTTCGCCGAGATCGAGCTGTGCAACCTGGTCGGCGCCCTCGCGGGCGCACAGGCCGAGCAACAGCTCCGACAACTCTTCTGGCCATCTCTGCCGAGCGAGTGGACTGCCGGCGCACACATCCTCGACGAGGCGATCGCGGCCGCAGGAGCGACGCGATGAGCCGCCCCATCGACAGCGCCCCGGCGCCGGCTGAAGCCTGCACCGAACTCGGTGCCGAGCCGGTCATGCCCCGTGACGAGCTGTATGCGCTCGAGGGACCGTTCCGCCGCCACCCGCGGCTGATGATCGCCGTGCTCGCCATCCTGATCGCGGGCCTCGTGTGTTGGGTGCCCAGCGACGCGCACACGGACGACGAGTTCGAGCTCGCCGCCGACCAGCTCGCGGCTCTGGAGGTGCAGCCGTGATCGAGCAATCCACTCGGCTGCTCTTCGAGCGCATCCGCCGCCGGCTGGATCGTTGGGAGCTTGGTCATCTGCGCGATCACTCCGCGCTGCAGGCGGCGCGCATCGCGCGCCAGAAGCGGCTGATCGAGACGCTGAAGAGCCGCGTCCGCAACGCCGAGGACGACGCTTACAACGCGTGGCACATGCTGGAGGTCGAACGCATGGTGGCGGAGCAAGACCGCGACCAGGTCGTCGCCATCACGCGCGACGGGCGCATCGGCCTGGTCGATCGGCCGGTGGAGTGGCACCCATGCTGAGCCCCGCCCTCGTGCGGATCCAGCGAGCTTGGACCGCCCACGACGCGGCACCTCCGCGCGCCTGCGTCTTGTGCGCCCACAGCCGCGATTGCGCACGCGAGTGCGCCCACCCGTCGGCGACGGGGCTCGCCGCCGCCATGAGCACCGAGGAGGCGCGCGCCCGCGGTGGCATCTGTGGCCCCAACGCCGTGCTGATGTCCAGCCCCAGCCAGTGAGGTCGCCATGCCGCACGACGTCGCCCCCCGCATCTGATGACCAGCTGCAAGCCGCCTATGAGCGTATGCGTGAGCCCGGCTGGCCGCAGTGGGCCGAGCTGTTGCGCGCCAACCTCCTCTATCAGCGCGTCCGCGCGACGGTGAACCGGCGCACGCACGCAGCTCCCACCGTGCAGACGTCTGCACCGTCTACCTCGATCCGCACGCCAGTTCCCAACCACCCGCCGGTGTTCGACGCCAAGCGCGCCGCAGCCGGCGAACGTCCCGACGACGAATGACCTTCGGAGCTATTCCATGCCTCTGCCCACCATCCCCGACGTGCTGCCCAACAGCCTCGCGCACCGCGTAGCGGCGCACATGCTGCGCAACACCGACACCGCCCTCAACAGCGCCGAGATCGCGGAGAAGTACGACGTCGCTCGTGACGACGTCGACCAGCAGCTGGTGCACGCGGTGACCGCCGGCGTGCTCCATGCGCGCGAACGCATGATCAAGAACGTCGCCAACGTCATCGAATACAGCGCCGGCCCCAAGGTGCTCGCGCTGGCGGCTCAGCGCGCGAGCGTGGCCCAGTCGGCCGACGCGACCACGGTCGCCACCTGGCCAGGTCGACCTGCCAAGACGAGCGCGGAGGGCAAGGGCCTGCGAGCGCGCGCGAGTCGACTGCCGGCACTCGACATCTCGAAGCTGGTCGTGGAGACCGGCGTCGGCTTCGCGCTGCCCAATCGCAAGGGACTGTCTCGATGGGACGACGTCTTTGATCTGCTGACCGAGCCTGGCATGAGCACGTCGATGGACGACGGCTACAAGAACGCGCTGAAGAAGGCCGCCGCCCTCTACGAACAACGCAACCCGGGGCGCAAGTTCAGCTTCGGCAAGTGCCCGAAGAACCCGGACAACTGCCGCGTGCTGCGGCGCGCCTGAGGAGACGACCATGCCACATCGTCGTCGTGATCCTCGCCACCGCAGCTATAAGCGCATCGACAACGCGCTGGCCCACATCAATGCGGTCATCGCGCGCACCGGCCTGATGACCCCACGCCAGCGCCTGGACTACCTCGCGCCGGTCAATGTCGCGATGTCGATGCTGCGCATCGGCAAGGGGACGCCGGACCACGTCGCCAACCTCGCCGACGGCCTGAACATCGCCGCCGAGCTGTGCAAGCGTCGCATCTGCAACGACCACCAGGCGGAGATCGCCGCGGCGCTGATGGCGCTCGTGGCGATCTGCCAGCGCGGCCAGGCCGCCGGCGCCTGGACCCTCCTGGCCGCCGAGGTCGAGGCGCTCGAAGAAGCCGTGTTCATCCACACCGTCCAGCTCGACCACTGCTCGTGCGGTGAGTTCGAGTCCGCCACGCAGGCGGTCATCGCCATGACGCGTCAGGCAGCTGCCGGCTATGCGGCTGCGGGCGTGACCGTCGTCGATCCCATCACCCAGGGCGCCAACGCGTCCGAAGCCGCGGCCCTGCTCGCCGCATCCACCTGAGGCCATTCATGTCCATCGAGAAAATCACCGCGCTGATGCCGGCGGGCGACCCGCCGCGCTATATCCCCGCCACGCTATTTGCGCCGAGCCCGACGCAGCCGCGCCGCCGGATGAAGCCGCAGAAGATCGCCGAGATCCGCGCGAGCATCGCCGTCAACGGCCAGCTGCAGGCCGCGCTCGCGCGCCCGAACCCGGCGTACGTCGAAGGCAACGGCATGCCGCCCTTCGAGCTCGTCTTCGGACACCAGCGCCGGGAGGCCGTGGGCGGCATCGAAGACGGCCCGGGCCTGCTCGTCAACGTCCGTGAGCTCAGCGACCACCAGGTCAAGCAGATCCAGATGGTCGAGAACATGGATCGGGACGACCTGCATCCATACGACGAGGCCGAAGGCCTGCAGCGGCTGTTGCGCCAGGGCGATGCGGGTGACGAGGGGGACGGGTTCGCCAACGTCGACGAACTGGCGGCGTGGCTCGGCAAGAGCCGCCGCTGGGTCTATCAGCGCCTGTCGCTGACGCGTCTGTGCGAGAAGGCGCGGGACGCCTTCCTCGACGACCGGATCAACGCGAGCGTGGCCGCGCTGCTGGCTCGCATGCAAGACCTGGCGCTGCAGGACCAGGCGACGGATCGACTGCTGGGCGGCTGGGGCGGCGATCCGTTCTCGGTGCGCGCCGCTTCGCAACTGCTGCAGCGCGAGTTCATGCTGAGCCTGGAGGACGCGCCGTTCGACATCAAGGCGACGTTCACGGTCGCCGGCCCCTGCTCGGCCTGTCCGAAGCGCAGCGGCGCGAGCCCGGACCTCTTCGATGACATCTCGTCCGGCGACATGTGCCAGGACAGCAGCTGCTTCCAAGGGAAGGCCACCGAGCACCGCGCAGGCGTGCTTGCGGAGGCCCAGGCCAGCGGGCACCGCGTGCTGCGTGGCGAAGAGGCCAAGCAGGTGATGCCCTACACGACCTTCGTGCCAGGTGGCTACTTCAACGTCGACGCGCCCTGCCCGCGACTGACCGACAGCGAACGCCCTCTTCGTGAGCACCTCGGCAAGAAGCCGCCGCAGCTGATCGTGCTGGAGCACTCTGAGGAATCCGAGCTGATCACGCTCGTCACTTTCGCGGACGCGGAAAAAGCGCTGAAGGCCAAGCGACTGCTGCGCGAAGCCAAGCCGCTGCAGACGCCTGAGGGCAACACCGGCGGCAGCGCCAAGCCCGAGAAGGTCAAGCCGCGCTCCGCGAATGATCTCAAGTACGCCACCGAGCGCCTGGCGGCGGAGGCCTTCGGCTTGGAGGTCGCCCTGCTCGTCAGGGATCAACTGGGCGCACTGGGCCGCATGCCGGTCGAGATCGCACGCGCCGCTGCCTTCCATGCCCTTTCGAAGCTTTCCGAAACCGCCCTCAACCTCGTGTGCGCGCTTCAAGGATGGGAGCCACTCGATCCCGAGGAGTGGGAGGACGAGATCGAGTCGAAGCTGATCCCCCGCCTAGACCAGCTCGCACAGGTGGGCGCGATTGTCACGCTGGGCGAGCTGATGCTGCAGGCCCAGTATGTGGACTGCGTGGATTCGCAATGGGAGATCGCCCAGCTCTTCGACGAAGACGAGCCCAACCTCATCCGCGACATCACCAAGGCGCTGGGAGTGTTCGATCGGCTGGAGCCCATGCGTGCCGCCTGCCACGAGGTGGCCGAGAAGGTCGTGGCGGACGAAGAGGACAAGCGCCTCGGCCGCACGAAGCCCAAGGACGCGACCGACGCCTTCATCGAGGCGCAGGCCCCAACCAGCGAAGCCAAGCCGGCGAAGAAGAGCACCGCCAAGTACCGCAAGCAGGACACGGGCGAGACCTGGTCCGGGCGGGGCCTGCAGCCGGCATGGCTCAAGGCGGCGATGTCCGCTGGCGCCAAGCTCGAGGACTTCGAGGTGACGGCATGAGCACGGCGATCGCCATCCTCGCCGTCGGTCTGGCCGTGGCCATCGGCCTCTACGGCATCCACTCCTCGCTGCGCGACATCTGCCTGCAGTTCAAGCAGTTGCGCGAGTCGCTACCCGAGCACCAGGAGGACTGATCCATGCGTTGCCTGCAGACCAGGGGCGGCCAGTACGGCGCGGGGTCAGCGCCTGCCGCGCCGGAACTCGTCGCCGAGTTCGGTGAGCCAGCGGCGCCCGTCCTCGCGCGGCGGAGTGGCGAGGCCCTTTTCCTGCAGCCTCTGCTGCATCTCCTCCGGGACGACCTTTCCGCCGACGGCGGTGGGGAGGAAGTAGAGCGCGGCGCGCTCGTCGGGGGTGATGTCGATCTGGTCTCTCATAGCCCTGATTGGAGCACCTGATGGGCTACATCAACCCTCTCCTCAATCTGCCGGCTGGCAAGAAGCTGCTGTCGCTTCCGGCGGAGCAGCGCGCCGCGCTGGAGCCGGTGCTACGTGAACTCCGTGACCAGGCGAACTCCGAAGCTGAGAACGCATGGAAGCGCCGCAAGGGACCGATGGCCGCGTACTGGCGTGCCGTTGCTACCTACGCCCGCCACATCGCACATGCCTTGTCGAAAGGAACCTGACATGACCACCCACACCCATACCGAAGAGCAGCACGCCTCCATCCTGATCGCGCAGAAGCAACTCATCGACCACGGCGACACCAAGGCGGCATCGCTGCTTGACTGGGCACTCGCTCAGCCGGGTCCCATGACGCTCGGCATTGACCTAGCCAACGGCTCCGATGTCTCCTCCGACGTTCTGATGCGCGACGGCAAAGTCATTGCAAGGCGCACCTCCTTCTCCGATGGTGAACCCGCTCCCGCGGAGAGCGCGACCTGGGCAGAGTATGTCGCGGGGATCATCGTCGCCTATCTCGGCGGACCAGTGGACGACGAGCGCATCAAGCCCATCGCCGGGATCATCGCGCGGCGCTTGTGGGCGCTGCCCAAGACGGAGGCCGAGAAGGCCCGCGGATACGTCGCATTCGGCGCCGGCGTGTACCGCATTCAGCAATGCGTCGACGCCAGCCTCGTCGTCTCGTTCCGCCGCGCCAATGAGCACCACTATGACGTCGGCGATCGCGCGCCGGAGATCGATACGACGCCGGTCCCCGCCAACGAGATCATCGTCCAGCTGAAGTTCCTCAGCGCTGAAGCGCTGGACGGCCTTGAGCGGCAGCTGCGCGAGTTGCGCCAGGAGCATTGGCCCGAGACCCTGACCAGCCAGGCGGCTCTCGACGTACTGGCCGAGCGGCAACGTCACATCACCGTCGAGGGCTGGACGCCAGCGCACGACGACGAGTACATGGGCGGCGCGATGGCACTGGCGGCTGCGAGCTACGCATGGGCTGCGAGTGGTCGCAGTGAAGGCAATCCGCCGCTACCACCAGCGTTCTGGCCATGGGGCGCCGAATGGTGGAAGCCCACAGACGACCGTCGCAATCTTGTGAAGGGCGCCTCCCTGATGCTGGCCGAGATCGAGCGCCGCGATCGCGCAGCGCAGGGCGGGCAGGGATGACCCCGCGCGATCGCTTTGCCTTGCTCGTCTCCGTGGACTTCGTCATCGACGACGAGATCTGGCACGCGTGCTTCGGATACGGCATGACCCTCCACCACAGCAACGTGCCGTCTGCAGCGAAGTACGCCTCCCGTATGCAGCGCCCTCCGAATCACCGTTACCCGCGCCGGCGCCGCCGGCAACACCTGCTCGACTGAGCACAACCTCCCCAGGAGATTTCCGTGAACGACCAAGAGATTGAACAAGTGATCCAGGCCAAGGGCCTCACGGCCGCGCGCGTGACGCCGGCAGACATCGAGGCGGCGATCGTCGGCACCGACGTCGTCGTGTTCCAGGCACCGTCCGGCCAAGTGCTGCGCTGGGGCGTGCTGACCATGCGCAACGGCTTCGCCGTCACCGGGCACCCCTCCGTCGCAGTGTCCCCCGAGAACGACGACGTCGAGCTCGGTGAGCGCATCGCGATCGACAACGCGAAGTCCGCGCTGTGGCCCCTGCTGGGCTACGAGCTGAAGTCCAAGCTTGCCGAAGCCGCCAACCTCGACGCCGCTTATCGCGCCTGCGAAGGCCGCTGAGCGTAGCCGCGCTGCGCCGCCTGGCGCAGTGCGAGTGCGATCAACACGACCACAGCCGATGAGCCCAACCCTCCAAGACAAAGTCGCGTACGTGCGCCAACAGGGCCAGACGCGCAAGCATCACTGCCACTGGCCCGGTTGCACGAAGCAGGTGCCGCCGGCAGTGTGGGGGTGCACGCCGCACTGGTACGCGCTGCCTGCAGATCTGCGTGCTCAGATCTGGGCGACATTCCGCCCCGGCCAGGAGGTCAACGGCACGCCCAGCGTCGGGTATGTCGAGACTGCCCGTCGCGTCCAGGACTGGATCCGCGCGAACGTCGGCTGCGATCGACAGGAAAGGCTGCTATGAGCGGCCGCCGATCCCTTCCCAAGACCCGGGAGCAGCCAGAGGGCGTCGAGAAGTTCTGCGCCAAGTGCGACACCTGGTGGCCCGCAGACGTGGATTTCTTCTTCAGCGACGCCAGCAGCCCCGACGGGCTCTTCTACTGCTGCAAGGCCTGCTATCGCGAGTGGCAGGCCCGCACGACGGGGCGCACGCGCAGGCCCACACCCGCCTCAGCCCCCGTCGTCCCCGACCTCGTCAGCGTTCCGTGGCTCGGGACGATCGCCCTCGGATGCACCTCATGAAAAATCGCCGCGACATTCGCGCCCAGCGCCGCGAGAAGCGCAGGCCCTGGACGCAGCAAGTGCCGGACCTGGACCGGCAGGCCGACGTCGACGCCGCGTTCGCCGACCTTGAGCGCGAGCAGGCCCGCCAAATCAAGCAGTCGCTGAAAGGCTCAGCATGAACACCGCGTTCCTCCTCATGGCCCAGTACAGCGGCCAGGCCGTCATCCCGGTCGAGGCCGTCGTGCGCGACTACTTCCCGCACCTCAGCACGGACAAGTTCATCCGGAAGGTGGCTGTCGGGGACATCAAGATTCCCATGGTCCGCATCGAGGGCACTACGCAGAAGACGGCCAAGGGCATCCACCTCAACGACCTGGCTGCGTACATCGACGAGCGTCGAGCGGCTGCTGTGAAAGAAGCTCGGCAGCTCGCAGGCACGGGGGGCGGGGGGCACTAAGCCCCGAAGACATCTCGTGTGCACACGAGATGAGGGCCATCAACGCTGGCGACGCTGTGAGGATGGCCATGGCGCCTCACGGCGCAGTTGTGCACTTTTCAAGGAAATCCACTGTCTCATCATTCTGTGCCGCGATCTCCTCCGCTCGCAGCACATTCGAGAGTTCGTAGTCGGCAATCACCCGCCTAGCCTTCAGTGCCGCGAGCTTGGCAGCGAGCACGCGGCCCTTCCAACGTTGATCCGGACTCGCAGAGCGATCAAGCGCCCTCAACTTATTCTGAAGCTCAGTGTGAAGGCCTCCGGGCGCTCCACCAACAGAAGGCATGCCTGGCGTCGTTCCAATCCAGTGGGCCGCTCCGTGCATAGCCGCGTAGAAATTTCGGCTCACTGCGGAGCGGTGAGAAGCCTCATCAGTTGCCGCGTGAAGCGTCTCTGCAACTTCCTGGATATCCGCAAAACTTGTGGACATCAATTACCCCGCGATGAAGCTAAATGCAAGACCTGGTACATCCAGATCGCGCTGGATCATCTTCATCAAGACCTCGTCGGTCATCTTGATCGCCTCGCGGCGATCCGCCTTCACGAGCAGTTGGTACAGGACCACATCGCCAGTTTCCCGAACAATAGGGGCATCCTCCAGGAAAAGCATCCGATGCGAGCGCATGACTTCGCCTGCCACATCGAGCATCGCCTTCACCTGGTCCTCAGATACACCTATCTGCTTGAGTGTCATACAGCACCTCTGCGCCTTGGCAATCGCCGCCACACCTTCTTCATCCTTCGAGGAATCTAGTCGTTCGTTGAGCTGAGACAGTTCGGACCATGATCCGGTCAACAGCAGCAGATTCGCGTTCGAAAGCTTGAAGAAGTCGGCCACCTTGCTCAGCAATTGAGCTGCCCGGCTGAAATATCCGAGGTTGCTCAGGACGATGGCGGCCATCAGATCGAACTCGTTGTGTGGATCCGCTTTCAATCGGCGAGCGTTGTCGAGCCAATAGAGCGACTCATCAAGTTCACCGGTGATGTGATACAGCATCCCTCGATGGATAGAGGCCGCTAACGCATCCACCTTCTGCAGCTTGTCGATCTGGGCATCGATCGAGCGCACGACGAAATCGGTTTTCTCCAAGTACCGCGACCCGCCGAGGATCAGAGCCCCGATCGTGCCGCCCAGTTCGTTCTGGATCGTGGCCTTCTGTGGCCTAGCCATGTCTCGTCCTCTCCCCGTACTTTCGGCGGATTCTATGCATGCAAATCATGCAATGTGCATGTGTGGATTACACATTCGCGGGGGTTCTACGCAGCGGCCTGGGGCAACAATAGTGCAACAACCGGTGTTTGATATGGAAGTAAAGGCCTGATTTACAAGGCATTTTCACATCTTATCCGTCCAATCCAGCATGGGGGCGACGGACAGGCGCCAGGGGGAAAACTTCGAGGACATGAGGCGGATTATCCCGCCGACGGTGACGTCAACTGGGCGATGAGCTGTTCCAGCCGCTCCGGCGAGACGGGTTTCACGACGTGTTCGTCGAACCCGGCCGCGAGCGCCCTCGCCCGGTCCGACGCCAGGCCGTAGCCGGTCAGCGCGATCAGCTTGGGCCGCTCGCCGCGCGTCTGCGCACGCAGGCGGCGCGCCAGCTCGTAGCCGTCCATCGCCGGCAGGCCGATGTCGATGAAGGCGACCTCGGGAGCACGCTCCGCGAACAGCCGCAGCGCGTCCTCCGGATGGTGGGCGATGCGCACCGCGTGTCCCTGGTCGACCAGCAACTGCCCGAGCAGATTCGCGGCGTCCTCGTTGTCGTCGATCACCAGCAGTTGGCTCGACGGGATCGGACGCGACAACGCCGGCGCGGTGCCGACCTGCGCCTCGGTCGACGTCCGGGAGCGCGGCATGCGCACCACCACGACCGAGCCTTGGCCGATGCCGTCGCTGTGGGCTTCGACGCTGCCGCCGTGGAGCTTCACGATGTTCCTGACGATGCTGAGCCCCAGCCCCAGGCCGCCCTGCGCGCGGTCCAGCGCCTGCCGTCCCTGCGTGAACAGGTCGAAGGCCGTCGTCAGGGCCTCGGCGGACATGCCGATGCCGTTGTCCCGGACGGTCATCACGACCTCCTGGCCACCCGCCCCGTCCTCGCAGCCCACGCCGCCCACGCCCTCGGCCCGCGCGCCGACCGTGATCCGTCCGCCGGGCTCGGTGTACTTCGCCGCATTCGCCAGCAGGTTGGACAGCACCTGAATCATCCGGGCGGCGTCGGCGTCGACCGCCAGGCCGTCCTCCAGTTCGAGGGTCACCCGGTGGCGCCGCTGCTCGATCAGCGGATGCACCATCTCCAGCGCGCGCTGGACCAGCGGTCCGATCTCCGTGCGTCGAAGGCTCAGTTCGACCTTGCCGCTGCTGATGCGCGACACGTCCAGCAGATCGTCCACCAGGCGGATCAGGTGCTGCGTCTGGCGGCGCAGGATTTCCAGCGGCCGGTCGGGTCCGTCGGCGCGCCGCTCCAGCAGCGTGAGCACCGACACGATCGGGGCGAGCGGATTGCGCAGCTCGTGTCCCAGCATCGCCAGGAACTCGTCCTTGACGCCGCTGGCGCGCTCCGCGTCGGCGCGCGCGGCCGTCTCGCGCAGCAGCAGTCCCTTCAGCGCCGTGATGTCGCGCACCGTGCCGATCGCCCGATGCGCCCGTCCGTCGGCCTCGCGCAGGAAGTAGACATGCTCGCGGACATGGACGGCCTGGTCGCCGACGTCGCGGAGCCGGTACTCAGCATTCCAGGCGGACGCCGAGCCGCGCAGCGCGGCATCGAAGGCGCGGGTGATCCGGTCCACGTCGTCCGGGTGGACCCGCGTGCGACGCCAGTCCGACCGCATCGCGCTACGCGACACGCCGCCGAAGAGCCGGTCGAGGTGGCCGCCCCACCAGAGGTCGTCGAGCGCCACATGCCAGTCCCAGAGGCTCTCCTCGGTGGTCTCGGAGAAGAGCTGCATCCGTTCCTGGTCCCGCAGCGCCGCCACTTGGTGCCAGGCGGTCTCGAGCGCGGAGCCGGCCAGCGCGGCAAGGGTCCCCAAGCTGTCGGACGCCGTCGTCGCGCGGTCGGGATCGCCGTCACCGTCACCGTCGCCTTCACCGACCACGAGCGCGCCAGTGAGCCGCCCGGCGCGGTTGCGCAAGGGCACCGCGGACAAGTGGGCGGGGCCGTCGGGGAACAGGGCGCTGAAGATCGACGCGGTGTCCGGGCCCCGCGCGAGCCGCAGCGCGCCGCCCGTCATCGACAGCCGGCGATGCAGGGCATGAAGCGCCGATCGGACGGGCACGAGCGCGGTCGCTCCGGTGCTGTCGCCCCGCGCGACCGTCGCCTGTTCCCAGCTCCGTCCCGGCTGCAGGTGCGACGCGAAGGTTGGCTGGCCCGTCACCTCGGCGGCGGCCCGACGCGCGTGTTCCAGCAGGTCCTGCGGGCGCCGCAGCGCCATCAGCTCCTGGACGAAGCAGGTCAGGTCGAACGCCACGACGCCGCGGTTCAGGCCGGGGTCGCGCCGGCCCCGGCGGCAGCAGCCGTCAGGTTGGCCAATCGGGTATCGAGGATCCCGCCGTTGCGGTCCGTCGCGAGGAAGGCCTCCGGCGGCACGTAGTACATCGACGAGTTGTCGATCCCCTGCGTGTCCAGCAGCACGCGGGGATGCGTGTGCAGCACGTCCAGGAGCAGCTCGGCGTCGAAGCGCCGCTGGTCGTACTGGCAGATGGAATAGGTCTTGGCGCCGGTGGCGTAGAACTCGTTGAGCAGCGCTTCGTATTCCACCAGGCGCTCGCTGCCCGGATCGCCTTCCAGGGCCCACGACATCTCGCCGGTGACGCGCAGCGCGGTGTAGCCGGCGTCCACGGCGCGCGTGGTCTCCCGGCCAAGGATCTCGATCATCATGCGGGGGTCGAAGACGCCGTCGACGAGGTAGACGTCCTTGGCCGCCTGGACGACCAGCTGTCCGCTGGCGATCAGCGCGTCGACGTCGATCTCCGCTTCCAGCAGAGTGGCCCGCAGGCGTTCGGCGGTCTGCAGATGCACCAGGTAGAGCATCTGCTCGTGCCGTTCGATGCCCAGGCGCACGAAATCCACGGTGATCTGCCGCTGATCGGCGTCGCTGCGGAACATGCCGCAGTAGTGGTCACCCGGCTGCATCTCCTGCAGCGCGGGGAGGATGGACGTTCTGTCGCACATGAGAGCCCCTTGTCAGACCCCAGCGGCCCGCCCCGGAGTGTAGGCCCGGCGCGACATCGGTCGTCCTGGCGCATCCCGAACCGCCTGTCCCCCCTCGTTGGAGGCAGCGGCTTGTTTCCAATTGCGTCGGAGCCCCTGAATGCGGCGACGCCGGAGCTTGCGTCCGTCGTACCATGCCCGCGCCCCGCGGTCTCTCCTGCCTCAAGTCCGATGCCCCCGTCCCGTCGCCCGTCCGGCTCCGCCGGCGGCCTTGCGCGCCTTCGCGCCCCCGCTCTCGCGCTGCTGATCGCCGCGGGCGTGGCGCTGCCGTCGGCGCAGGCGCGGGCGCAAACACAGACACAGACACCGACGAAGGCCAAGACGACGAAGGCAGTGAAGGCCCCGAAGCCGGGCGCTTCGGCGGCCCAGCCGGCATCGAACCTGGCGAAGTCCGAACTCGCCGACATCGCCGACCTGCGCAAGCGGATGGCCGCGAAGACCGTGGTGGTGACGCGGCACGCGGAGGTCGCCGACATCGCCATCCAGGTCTGGGCGCGGACGACGCTGCCGAAGAAGTACTACGTCGCCGTGACGCAACAGGGCACGGTGCGGCGCACGCTCACCGCCACCGACGAGGCCGAAGCCTGGCGCAGCTACGACAGCTTCCGCCGCATGGCCGGCCTCGGCGAGGTGGGACGCCCCGTGCTGCTCGGCCAGATGACTGTGGAACCGGCGCCCGCGGCACGCGTCCCCGAGGTCATGGCGGCCGCCGCGATGCCCATGGTTCCCGCCGTTCCCACGACGCCCACGATTCCCGCGATGGCGGCCACACCCGCGCCCGCAGTCCAGACCGTCTTCCCAACGACGCAAACGGCCGCGCCCGCTCCCCGGGCGGAGGCGCCCGTGTCCGCGCGCGAGCTCTCCGCGACGACGGGAGAGTCCGTCGATCAGCGAACGGACGCGCGCGCCGGCGGCTACGCGGTCGAGACGCTGCGTCGCGCGCGCTTCGGCGACGAGGTCGCGCGCCTGGTCTGGAGCGCGGAGAGTTCGCAGTACTTCGTGTCGCTCACGCGCCAGGGCACGGTCGTGGAGATGCTGCGCAGCCGCGACAGCGCCGAGGCGACCCGCACGTACGAGGACTATGCGCGCCAGGCCGAGCAGCGGGCCGCGCTGCTGCAACGCCCACCGACGGGACCGACGTCGTCGGCATCCCGCTAGCGTCGGCACCCCGTCCTACAGACACCGCTCCGGGATAGGCGAAGACTGGACGCATCCGGCCCTCGCGGCCATCGCGCCTCAGGAGCACGCCATGATCCGCAAGCTCAGCAGCGGCCAGTACCGCCTGTACTCCCGCAACCCCGATCCCAAGACGGGCAAACGCCGCAACCTCGGGACCTTCGACACCCGCGAGGCCGCCGAGAAACACGAGCGGGAGGTGCAGTACTTCAAGCGGCAGTGATGGACGACGAAGCGAACCGGCGTCCCCTCAATTTTCCTGACCCCATCGTCGCGTCGACGACCTGGGCTTCGTTGCGCCTCTATGCTTGCGTCGAACCGGCCCGCCCCGGCGCGCCGATCCACAGAGAGCACAGGGAGACAAGACATGCGACTTTCGGTTCGACGCGGCAGGAGCCCGTTGTATGCAATGACCGTGGCGTTCGCCGTGGGATCGGCCGCGCTGCTCGCCGGTTGCGGCGGCGACGATGACGGCGATGGCGACGGCGGTACGCCCGCCTCGAAGTACAGCGCCGAAATCCGCCGCACCGCCATGGGCGTGCCCCACATCAAGGCCGCCGACTGGGGCGGCGCCGGCTACGGATACGGCTATGCGCAGGCCCAGGACGACCTGTGCACCATCGCCAACTCGATGCTCACCTTCCGCGGCGAACGCGCCCGCTTCTTCGGCGCCGACGCCGTCGTGCCCTTCCAGGGCACCATCGGCCAGCCGAAGAACATCGACTCGGACTTCTATCACCGCCACGTCCTCAACGACGAGGTGATGCAGCGCTTCGTCGCCGCCCAGCCGGACAAGCTCAAGCAGATGGTTGCCGGCTTCGCCGCCGGCTACAACCGCTACGTCCGCGACATCAAGGCCGGCGCCGACTCCACCGCCCATGCGGCCTGCCGCAACGAGGCCTGGGTCGTGCCGGTCACCGACACCGACATCTACCGCCGCATGTACGCCGCCCACTTCGCGGCGGGCTACAGCAACTTCGTCGCCCAGATCGCCAATGCGACGGCGCCCGCGGCCGCGTCGCCCACGATGGCGTCGGCCGCCAAGGTCAAGGCCGCCGCAGCCACCGCCGCGGCGGCCGGCAAGTCCCGCGCCGCGTCACGCTCACGCGATGGCGCGCCACATCCGCTCACCATCGCCACCGCGCATCTGCCGGACTTCCAGGTCGGCGGCAACGACGGCGTGGGCAGCAACATGATCGGCTTCGGCACCGCGGCCACCGGCGACGCCAGCCCGCTGCTGTTCGGCAATCCGCACTGGTACTGGCGCGGGCCCGACCGCTTCTACCAGGCGCACCTGACCGTGCCCGGCGAGCTCAACGTCGCCGGCGCCTCCTTCCTCGCCCAGCCGATCGTGCTCATCGGCTACAACGACAACCTCGCGTGGAGCCACACCGTCTCCGCCGCGCGCCGCTACGGGCTGTTCCAGCTCACGCTGTCGCCCGGCGACCCGACCAGCTACCAGCGCGACGGCGCCGCCGTGAAGATGACCGCCCGCGCGATCACCGTGCAGGTCAAGCAGGGCGACGGCAGCGTCGCGCCGGTGTCGCGCACGCTCTACGAGTCGCAGTACGGTCCGGTCGTCAACCTCGGCGCGCTCAACCCGGCCCTGGGCTGGAACACCAGCACCGCCTTCGCGATCCGCGACATCAACGGCGAGAACTTCCGCGTGTTCCGCGTGTGGATGCGCTGGAGCCAGGCGAAGACGCTCGAGGAGTTCCAGACCATCCAGCGCGAGGAGTCCGCCATCCCCTGGGTCAACACCGTCGCCGTCGCGCGCGGCGCGAATCAGGCCTGGTACGCGGACATCGGCGCGATGCCCAACGTGTCCGCCGCGCAGCTGTCGAGCTGCGCCACGCCGCTCACGACTGCGCTCAGCGCCGCGCTGCCGCGCACGCCGGTGCTGGACGGCTCCAAGAGCAGCTGCGACTGGCAGAGCGATCCGGATTCGAAGCAGCCCGGCGCGCTCGGCCCGGCCCGCATGCCCAGCCTGCTGCGCGACGACTATGTGCTCAACAGCAACGACAGCTATTGGCTCGCGAATACCGCCGCGCCGCTGACCGGCTTCCCGGACATCCTCGGCCCGGCAGGCACCAGCTCGATCAGTTTCCGCACGCGGCTGGCGCATCTGCTGGCGCAGGGACGCCTGGCCGGCACGGACGGCTATGCCGGCAACAAGGCCACCAGCGAGACGGTGCGCGCCATGGTGCTCAACAGCCGCACGCTCACCTCGGAGCTCTTCCGGGACCAGGCGGTCGCGATGTTCTGCGCGCCGCCGGCGTCGATCACCGTGAACAGCGATCCCGCCACCGGCGAGACCTTCAGCCCGGCGCGCAACGTCGATCCCACCGAGGCCTGCGCGGTGCTGCAGGCTTGGGACGGCAAGGCGCTGCTCGCGTCACGCGGCGCGCACCTGTGGGACGAGTTCTGGACGCGCGCGGCGCGCATCCCCGAGGCCACGCTGTACGCGGTGCCCTTCAGCAGCGCCGATCCGCTGCACACGCCGCGCGACCTGAACCCCGCCGTGAAGACGACGCTGCAGCAGGCCTTCGGCGCCGCGATCGTGCGCGTGCAGGCCAGCGGCTTCGCGATGAACGCGACGCGCGGCGAGACGCTCTTCGCCACGCGCGGCAGCGAGAAGATCCCGCTGTTCGGCGGCTGCGGCCAGCCGCAGGGCTACTACACCGTCGCCTGCGCGCTCAGCCGGCTGGACCAGGGCGGCTACGACCTCAACACCGCGACCAGCGCGAACAGCTACCTGCAGGTGGTGCGCTTCCCCGCCGGCGACGTCGAGGCCTACACCTTCCTGACCTTCTCGCAGTCGGACGACGCCGCCTCGGCGCACTACAGCGACTACACGCGCGCCTATAGCGCGGGACAGTGGCTGAAGGTGCCCTTCTCCGAGGCCGACATCGCCAAGGACACGGCCTTCTCGACGAACACGATCAGCGAGTGATCCGGAACGCGGGCCCACAACGACACAGCCGGCCGACCGCCTCGACATCGAGGCGGCGCGGCCGGCCGTGGCACCCGATCGCGGGGGCGACCGGTCGGTGGAACGCCCGGGTCAGACCTGCAGCGCGCGTTCGATCTCAGTCAGCTTGTAGCGGGCGAGGGCCAGGTTGCCCTTGTTCTTGTCCAGCACCAGGTACAGGAACAGGCCGGCATTGTTCGGCACCAGGCGGATCAGGTGGTACTGGTCCGTCAGCGTGATGAGGATGTCCTCGATGCCCTTGCGCAGGCCGAGCGACTCCATGGTCTGCAGCTTGGCGCGCACCACCTGCGTGTTGCCGGCGGCGGCCAGGTCCAGGTTCACGGCGGTACCGGCCTGGGCCAGGCACATGCCGCTGCGGAAATCGACCAGCGCGGCGGCCAGGGCGCCGTCGATGGTCATGGCGGCGTCGATGGACTGCTTCAGATTGCTCATGGTGTCTTTGTTCAGGGAGGGGGCGGGTTGCAGGGAGTCGAGCCCGAAGCGGCTCGTCAGCTTGTTGAATTCCTCGATCAGGACGAACCACAGCGTCTCCGGGCTGCTGTCGGGCAGCCGGTAGAGCACCGTGGTCGGCGTGGCGGCGGTCACCATCGGCCCGAGGGTCATCTCCTCGACGATGGCGCTGGGCATCAGCAGCAGGCGCACGGCCGGCACCTCGGCGGCCCAGGCGCGGCGCAGCAGGTCCAGCGCGCCGTGGACCGAGCCCGGTCCGACGATCACCAGCAGCCCGGCGGGGCCGTCGACGGCGGCGAGGTCGTCGTTGGGATACGGCGGCCGCACCCAGTCGATGGTGGGCATGCCCGGCGTCGTGCTCAGCGCGATCGCCTGGCGGGATTCCGTGGAGGACAAGGTCGCGCCGGTCTGGCCGATGGCCAGGCCGCCCAGGCGGGCCGTCATGTCGACGACACGCACACCGGATCTGCTCATGAAAGGGTCCCGAGAGTGGAGGAAACGACTCTTCGGTCGCTGGACGCGCAGTGTGAAGAAAGCGCTTGCAGAACGCGCCCCCACGCTTGGGGGGTCAGACCTTGCCGGGGGCGCTTCGCGTGCCGAAGGTCACGACCGCCGCGTCGGGAGTCGGTGCATCCGGGCGCTGAGCGCCCTCGCCTTCACAGGCATTGGCGGCACCTTGTCGCTGGCGTCCTTCGTGCGCGTGTGCAGGGACATCAGCGTATCGCGGTCGATCTGCAACTCATCGCGGTTTGTCGATTCCCTCCGAAGGGCGTTCCGAGGGGGAACGTTGATTGAAGTAGGTCACCGCCCCCGCGTCTACACCGAGGAGGTCATCGACTCAGCCCGGGCGGATCGTGATACGACTCGGCGTCAATCCGTCAATCGAGCCCGCGCAGCGGATGCCCGGACGCCGGCCAGGGGCTCCGGAAGAAGGCCTCGACATCGGCACGCGTCACGTCCTCGATGCGGGCCGGGTTCCACTTCGGCGCATGGTCCTTGTCGACGGCCAGCGCGCGCACGCCCTCCACCGTCTCGCTGGCCGCGCCGGGCCGCAGATGGAAGCAGTGATGCACCAGGTCGCGCTCCATGCGCAGATCGTCAGCCAGGCTCATCGAAGCGGCGCGGCGCACCTGCTCCAGCGTCACCGCCATCATCAGCGGCGAACGCTTCTTCAGCGTCGCGAGCGTGTGCTGCGCCCACGGGTCGGCGTCCGCTTCCAGCGACGCGAACAGCGCCGGCACCGACGCCGCCGAGAAGTGCCTGTTGATCAGGGCGCGCGCGTTCCAGTGCTCGGCGACCGGCGCCAGGTCCACCCGCTCCATCACCGTCGCGACCACGTGCTCGGCGCTGTCCTGCACGCCGGTGCGCAGGGCCTCGACGATCGCCGGCAGCTCGCTGCTCTGGACGAAGACGTCGCCCAGGCCGAGCTCGATCGCGTCGCCCGCGCCGATGACCTGACCGGTCAGCGCCAGCCATTCGCCGCTGTGCCCGGGGCAGCGCGACAGGAAGTAGCCGCCGCCGACATCCGGGAACAGGCCGATGTTGGTCTCGGGCATCGCCAGCCTGGAGTGCTCCGTCAGCACGCGCAGTCGCGCGCCCTGGCTGATGCCCATGCCCCCGCCCATCACGACACCGTCCATCAGCGCGATGCAGGGCTTGGGGAACTGGTGGATGAGGTGGTTGAGCGCGTATTCCTCGGTGAAGAACGCGTCCAGCGCGCTCATCGCCTCACCGCCGGCGAGCGCCGCCTGGTGGAAGAAGCGGATGTCGCCGCCGGCGCAGAACGCCGCGGGTTTTCCCTCGCGGCAGGCGCCGATCAGCGCGACCGCCTGGATCTCGGGATCCTTCGCCCACGCCGTCAGCAGCGCGGTCATGTCGCGGATCATGGGCAGCGACAGCGCGTTGAGCGCCTGCGGACGGTTCAAGGTGATCAGGCCCAGGCAGCCGTTGACCTCGGCCAGGACCAGCCCTTCGGATTGCAGCGACGGAATCACAGCGACATCTCTCCACTCGTAGAGGCTGCCGGGCGGCGCCACGCGGCCAGCAGCTCGTTACCAATCAATGCGGCCAGCACCATAACACCCCCGGGCCGGGCCGGCAGGACCCCGGCGGACCCACGGCTGGACCACGCAGGGCGTCGGACGACCTCATTCGTCCCGGTAGACGCCGACGACGGGCACGCCCCCGGCCTCGACCCAGCCGCGGTACATGCCCTCCGTGTTGAAGCCGAGCCAGACGTTGCCCAGCGTGTCGACCGCGATCAGCCCGCCGTCGCCGCCCACCGTGGGCAGTTCGTCGAACACGACGCGGGCGCAGGCATCCGCGAGCGGGAGACCGCCGATGCGCATCAGCGCGCCGACCTCGTGGGCCGCCGCGGCTCGGATGAAGGCTTCGCCGGTGCCCGTGCAGGAGACGGCCACGCTGCGATCGTCCGCATAACAGCCGGCGCCGGGGATGGGCGAATCGCCGACGCGGCCCGGCCGCTTGTTCGTCATGCCGCCGGTGGAGGTCGCGGCGGCGAGGTGCCCCGCCGCGTCGCGCACCACTGCGCCCACGGTACCGAACTTATTCCGTTCGTCGATGGGACCGCCGGCATCGACCACCGCCTGCCGGCCGTCGTGGTCCAGGACCTGGCCGGACGCGGACGCCCTCGCCTGCGCCAACTGCGCGAGCCGCTGCGGCGTGCCGAACCAGTCCGGCGCCACGCGCTCCAGGCCCTGCTCGAACGCGAAGCTGTCCGCCGCCGTGCCGACCAGCAGCACATGGCCGCTGTGCGTCATCACCGCGCGTGCTGCGAGGACGGGATTGCGCACCCGCGTCACGCCGGCCACCGCGCCGGCGCCGCGATCGCGGCCGTCCATGACGCTGGCGTCGAGTTCATGCCGCTGGTCCGCGGTGTACACCGCGCCCTTGCCGGCGTTGAAGAGCTCGCATTCCTCGAGCCGGCGCACGGCCTCGACAGCCACGTCCATGGCCGCTTCGCCGCGCGCGAGCCGCGTCGCTCCGTCGGCGAGGATCTCCGCCAGCGCGGCCCGGTAGCGCGCTTCCATGTCCGCGCTCATGCTGGCGCGACGGATCGTGCCCGCGCCGCCGTGCAGGGCGAGCACCGGCCGCGGCAGGGACGTCGGGAACCATGCGGGAAGCGATGTCGATGGCAAGTTCGGCGGCGAGGCGGTCATGTCGGTCCTTGGAAGCCCGGGAGCCGGGCATTCTCCCCCGCCCCCCGGGATGCCCCTCGGCTTGTCCCGGTCGGGACAGGAAAAAAGCGAACGCTCGTGCTAAAAATCGGCGCAGTCCGGAGACACGCTGCACCACAAGCACAGGACAAGCCATCAAGGACCGCAGGAGACGACATGGACCTCAACTTCACGCCCGAGGAACAAGCTTTCCGGGCCGACATCCGCCAGTGGGTGGCCGGGCATCTGCCGAAGGACATCAGCCACAAGGTGCACAACGCGCTGCGTCTGAACAAGGACGATCTGCAGCGCTGGGCACGCATCCTCGGCAAGCAAGGCTGGCACGGCTGGGCCTGGCCGAAGCAGTTCGGCGGCCCGGGCTGGAACGCCGTGCAGCGCCACCTGTTCGAAGAGGAATGCGCGCTGGCCGGCGCGCCGCGCGTCGTGCCCTTCGGGCCGGTGATGGTGGCGCCGGTGATCATGGCCTTCGGCTCGCGCGAGCAGCAGGAACGCCACCTCCCCGGCATCATGAGCGGCGACGTCTGGTGGAGCCAGGGCTACAGCGAGCCGGGCTCGGGGTCGGACCTGGCCTCGGTCAAGACACGCGCCGAGCGCCGCGGCAACACCTACATCGTCAACGGCCAGAAGACCTGGACCACGCTGGGCCAGTACGGCGACTGGATCTTCTGCCTGGTCCGCACCGATGCGAGCGTCAAGCCGCAGGCCGGCATCTCCTTCCTGCTGATCGACATGAAGTCGCCGGGCGTGACGGTGCGCCCGATCACCATGCTCGACGGCGAACACGAGGTCAACGAGGTCTTCTTCGACGACGTGGTGGTCCCGGCGGAGAACCTCGTCGGCGAGGAGAACAAGGGCTGGACCTACGCCAAGTACCTGCTCGCGCATGAGCGCACCAACATCGCCGACGTCAACCGCGGCAAGCGTGAGCTCGAACGGCTCAAGCGCATCGCCAACGCCGAGGGCGTCTACGACGACCCGCGTTTCCGCGACCAGATCGCGCTGCTGGAGGTGGACATCGTCGCGCTGGAGATGATGGTGCTGCGCGTGCTGTCGGCGGAGTCCAGCGGCAAGCAGTCGCTGGACGTGGCCGGCCTGCTGAAGATCCGCGGCAGCGAGATCCAGCAGCGCTACACCGAGCTCATGATGCTGGCCGCCGGGCCGTACGCGACGCCCTTCATCCAGGAAGCGATGGAGGCGGGCTGGCAGGGCGACCAGGTCGGCGCGGCCCACTGCGCGCCGCTGGCGAGCCACTACTTCAACTATCGCAAGACGACGATCTACGGCGGGTCCAACGAGGTCCAGCGCAACATCGTCGCCCAGACCGTGTTGGGTTGACCCCCCCCTACGCGCTGCGCGCGCCCCCCAGGGGGCGAGCCCAGGAGCCTGGCAAAGCCAGTTCTCCGGGCTCCGCTTGCTCAAAGCCGTTCATGCGGCGATTGATGGAGAACAGAGATGGATTTTGACTTCACCGAAGACCAGAACTCGCTGCGCGACGCGGTGCGACGCTACGTGGACAAGGACTACGGCTTCGAACAGCGCCGCGCGATCGTCAAGGCGGGCGGCTTCTCGCGCGAGGCGTGGAACGCGCTGGCCGGCCTCGGACTGACCGCGCTGGCGGTGCCCGACGCGCACGGCGGCCTGGGCTTCGGCCCCGCCGAGGCGATGGTGGTCATGGAGGAGCTGGGACGCGGCCTGGTGATGGAGCCCTACGCGCAGGGCGCACTGGTCGCGCCGGCCGTGCTCGCGCAGGCGGATGGCGCCGCGCAGGACGAATGGCTGCCGCGTATCGCCGGCGGCGAGGCGCTGGTCGTGCTCGCGCATCAGGAGCGCAAGGCGCGCTACCGGCTCGATGTCTGCGACACGATCGCGACCGCCGATCACCGGTTGACCGGCGCCAAGAGCCTGGTCCCGGCCGGCGACGCGGCCGATGCGTTCATCGTGCCGGCCTGTGCCGGTGAGGCCGGCGCGAACATCGCGCTGTACCTCGTCGCGAAGGACGCGGCCGGCGTCGCGCTGCGCGGTTATGCGCTGCACGACGGCTCGCGCGCCGCCGAGCTCACGCTCCAGGACACGCCCGCCACGCTGCTGGTCGGTCCGGACCGCGGGCTCGCGGTGCTGGAACACGCCGTCGACATCGCCATCGCCGCGCAGGCGGCGGAGGCCGTCGGCGCGATGGACCGCTTCGTGGCGTTGACGGCGGACTACCTGAACACGCGCAAGCAGTTCGGCGTCGCGATCGCCAGCTTCCAGGCGCTGCGCCACCGCATGGCCGACGTCAAGATGCAGCTGGAGCTGGCGCGCTCGATGAGCTATTTCGCCACGCTCAAGCTCAATGAGCCGGCACAGGCGCGCCGCCGGGCGATCTCTCAGGCCAAGGTGCAGCTGGGGCAGTCGATGCGCTTCGTCGGCCAGCAATGCACGCAGCTGCACGGCGGCATCGGCGTGACCGACGAGTACATCGGCAGCCACTATTTCAAGCGGCTGGCCGTCATGGAGATGCAGTACGGCGACACGCTGCATCACCTGGGCGAGGTCAGCGCGCTGATGCAGGACACGGCTGGCGTGTTCGCTTGAAGACTTGAGCGCGACGTAGACTTGGCCGAGCTCGCCGCCACTGCGGCGAGGGAGCCTGCCATGTCGCTTGCACCCTCTTCCTTCGCGCCCCCTTCCCTGATTGCGGGCCTGCTGCTCTCGGCGGCCGCCATGGCCGCCTCGGCCCAGGATTTCAAGCCCGGGTTGTGGGAGATCAGGCAGAAGCCCCAGCTCGATCCGCAGCGCCAGGCGCAGATGGCGCAGATGCAGAAGCAGATGGCGTCGTTGCCGCCGGAACAGCGCAGGCAGCTGGAATCGATGATGTCGCAGAACGGCGTCAGCATGAACGTCCAGGGCGGCGAGCTGACGCTCAAGTCCTGCGTCACCCAGGACCAGGCCGATCGCGCCGCGATGCCCAAGACCGACGGCAAGTGCTCGCATGACAGCAAGCGCACCGGCGACACGATGCTGGTGAACTTCCGCTGCACCAACCCGGCCTCGGAAGGGACCAACGAGATCACCTTCCTCGGCCCGGACCATTACCGGACGAAGACCGAGGTCCGCGCGCAGCGCGACGGCAAGACCGAGGTGATCCGCTCCACCGGCGAAGCCCGCTACCTGGGCAGCGATTGCGGCTCGCTGAAGCCGCAGGGCGCCAAGCCTTGAGCGGGATCCCGGACGGGGGCGCCCTCTGCGACGTCGCCGGCCTGAAGGTCGGCCACTTCACGCATCCGACGGCGTCCACGGGCTGCAGCGTCGTGCTCTGCGAGCGCGGCATCACCGCCGGCGCCGACGTGCGCGGCGCGGCACCGGGCACGCGCGACCTCGACCTCCTGCGTCCGGAAAACACCGTGCAGCAGGTCCACGCGATCCTGCTGACCGGCGGCAGCGCGTTCGGCCTCGCCGCCGCGGACGGGGTGATGCGCTGGCTCGCGGAACGAGGCCACGGTTTCCAGGTCGGCGCGGTCCGCGTCCCCATCGTGCCCGCGGCGGTGCTCTTCGACCTGTGGCTGCATGACGCATCGACCGCGCCCGATGCGGCGGCGGGTCGCGCGGCCTGCGAGGCGGCCTCGGCCGATGAGCGCTCGCGCGGACGCATCGGTGCAGGGACCGGCGCGACCGTGGGCAAGCTGCTGGGCGCCGAGCGCTCGATGCCCGGCGGGCTGGGGATGGCGTCGGTCCGCATCGGCGGCATGACGCTGTCGGCGATGGTGGTCGTGAACGCGGTCGGCGACGTGGTCGATCCGCGCGGTGAGGTCATCGCCGGACCGCGGGGCGCGGACGGCCGGCCGCGCTCGACCGTTCAGGCGCTGCTGTCCGGCGAGCGTCCCGGCGGCGCGTTGCAGGGCAGCGCCACCACGATCGGCGTCATCGCCACCGACGCGCGATTGACGAAGGCGCAGGCCACCAAGCTCGCCCAGATCGCGCACGACGGCCTGGCGCGGGCCATCCATCCCGTTCACACGGTGATGGACGGAGACGTGATGTTCGCGCTCGCCACCGGCGCCGCGGAGGTCGACGGCGACATGACGCTGCTGGGCGCGGTGGCGGCGGAGGTCGTGGCTCAAGCGATCGGGGACGCCGTGTCGTCGTCGCCGTCGCCTTCGCGCGGAGACGTCGAGTCAACGCCTGCGAAAAGAGAGCGGGCATCGGGCCGCGCGGGCGGCTGACCCTTCCTGGCGCTGCGAGGGGGACGAGTTCCTGCGCCACCGGCAAGGCGTCGAGGCTCGTCCTCGACGGTCCGCGTGACCTCGGTGTCATCGCCGTCTTCGTGCACGGTATCCGTCAGACGGCGCAGGGTCACTGCTTCGTCAAAGTGCAATCGGACCTGACGGGCCGCGCCGCCGTCTTCGACGACCTTGAACCCGGATCGCGGCCGCTTCAGGATGGATCCCGGCAGACGATCCGTGCTCGGCGGCTGCATGCGCGGCCGGACGCCCTGAAGCCCGGCGTCGAGCAACTCGCCACGATGCAGCATGGCCACCAATCGTTTCGCGAACTCGCGCAACGACGCCAGATCCTCGGCGCGGAAGACGTCCGGGCGGTGATGGCCACGCACCTTGGCGCACTCTTCAAGCAGGTATTCGTCGATGCTTCCGGCAAGCATTTCTTCACGTCGGCATCGCTCCACCAGACTGCGGGCGACGGCGAAGGTCGCGCTGTCGTGACCGCCGTCGGCGGACTGGAAGACCGTGACGCCGCCTTCTTTTGCTTCGAGGTGCGCCAGATGCAGGCAGACATCGAAGAGGCGGTCCACGGCAATCGTCCGGCCTCTGCCCACCGGCATCCGGATCACGGAGAGGTCCTGCGTGGTCCCGGGCACGGCCTTGCCGTTGCGGCTCAGCCCCACGGAAACGCGACGCGTGTGCGCATCGCGAGCGGGGATGCGAGGGCCGACCGACAGCAAAGGCGTGCGGGATTTCATGTGCCTGACGGTCACCTTCCCGTGCTCGCCGGCAACGAGCCTGGCGCTTCCATCCAGCACGCTCGGGCAGGGACCGGACTTCTCAGCCGCGGAACGCAGATCCACCACGCGCCGGATGTTCTGCCGCACGCAGGCGTCGGCGAAATCCAGCGCCTGTCTGGGCGACGCGACGCTCATCACGACCGTTCCGTCGGGAAGCCGGCTGGTGTCCAGGCCACGCAGCGACGTGGAAGGCGACGGCTTGGGCGCCGCGTCGCTCAACTGATCGAGCTGGCGCTTCAGCTCAAGGGCTTTGGCAAGGTCCTTGGCCGGAACAACCGGAGCGGCATCGGTAGGGGCCGGGCCTGATCGGCCGAAGAGTCTGGAGAGGCGTGTCATGGCGAACTGGAGGTAAAGAGTGGCACAAGCAAGTCAGACGGCCCCGATGCCGGTTTGAAGACATCGGGGCTCGGACCGTCAGGGGTCGCCCGTCGTCGGACGAGGCTTGCCGAAGAGCTGCTCATGGGCCGACTTGCCTGCCGGCGCTGCGTTCGGGCGTTTCAATACGAAGTCCCGCTTGATCGGCAGATCCTGGTAGAACCGTCGCACATCGCGGCCTTCCTCGAACGAGACCGGCGTCCCGCTCCGACTGGACGCCTCGCCAGGCTTCTTCAGGATCGAGCGGGGCCCGCGAGGCCCGGGATCCGGCGCCGTGAGCACGGGGCCCTGCTCGAGCCGCACGGAGGAGACTGCCGGCGTAGGCTGGCGCGAGGGCAGTGGCACGCTCGCCGGCGCCTGCGGCAGGACGGCTCGCGTCGCGGCCAGTGGCGGCGGGGTCTCGCGATTCATCGGCAGAGCCCCTCGGCACTCCCTTTCAAGCATCAAGCGCCCGAAAGCCATCAGCGCCGCCAGATCTTCGGCCCGGAACAGCTCCGGGCCCCGATCCCGGCGGATGCTCAGACACACGTCCATCAGGGTCTCCTTCAGGTCGTCCGCAGGGATCGGATCGCGCAGGTGGGCCTGGAGCAGCGCATGAGCCGCTGCGAACGTGGCGCCGGTGTGCTGCCCGTCGGCGCACTGGAATGCCGTCCGTCCCTCCGTCATCGTGCGGGCCAGATGCAGGCTGACGTCGAGCAGGCGCTCAGGCGCGATGGCCTTGCCGCTCCCCGCGTGAACGCGTACCCACGCCAGCGACTGCTCCAGGACGCGAGGATTGCCTCCGGTGGGCGGCGGCGATTTCTTGCCGGGTCTCAGACTGAGCTGGACGGTGCGGACATGGTCCTCGCGGTCGCCTTTCCCCGTCCCGTTCAAAGGCGTCTCGCGGCCTTGCCGGGCGAAGCGGGCGATCCCGTGATCCCTGACGACATCCGACTTCCCGCCGTCCAGGGGGCCGGCATGTCCATGCTGCTTTTCCTTCGCCGATCGAAGATCCACCACCCGGTCGATCCGATGCTTCAGGCAGGCATGAACAAAGCGCATCGCCTCGCCCAGGTGCGGAGACGCCATCAGCACGGTCCCGTCGCGCATCCGGCTGGCATGCGGCAGGTCCTTGTCCAGCAGCGTCTCCTGGTTCAGATGCGCGGGGGATCGCAGACCGGCCGGCGCGGGCGGGCAAGGTGCCAGCGCCGACGTCCAGCGGCCGAGCGCTTGGTGCAGCGCCGCGCCCTCTTCGGACCGGTCGGCGACGGATTCGCGCCGGGACTGGCCGCCCAGGCAATGGGAAATGCGTTGAAAAATGGAAGGCATGGCGACGACCTCAAGGCCTCGGAGTGGACGAAACGGGTGTGGCCGGCGAGGAAGGCCGCGCGCCGCCGCGGTGCCCGGAGGCTCGCGGCGGTATCGGCGGCGCGGGTTTGCCTCGAGGAAGGGCGCCACGCCGGTCGGCGTCCAGCATCAGATGCGCGTACGCCACCAGCGCGCCGAGGTCCTCGGCGCGGAACAGCTCCAATCCGCGATCGGCACGGATGTGCAGGCATTCGGCCAGGACGGCGGCCTCGATGTCCTCCGTGCGCAGCGGATCGCGCAGATGGCGTTGCAACAACGCATGCGCGGCCGCGAACGTGGCGCCGGTGTGCTGCCCCTGCGCGCACTGGAAGATGGTCTTCCCACCCGAGGCGGGGAGGACCATCGCCAGATGCAGGCTGATGTCGAGCAGCCGCTGCGGCGGGATCTCCTCACCGCTGGCGACATGCACGCGGATCCAGTTCAGCGAATGGAGGCGCGGGTCCGAACGCTGGTTCCCCGGACCTCGCGCCGGGGCGCCCCGGCTCAGGCGGATCTGGACCGATCGCTGGCGATCTCCGGCCGCGGACGCGGACGTCCCGTGCACGGGAACGGCAGCGCCCTGTCGCGAGAAGCGCACTGTCCCCCGCGAGTCGCTGAAAGGTCGATCGCCGCCGTCCAACGGGCAGGCAAACAGGCCGCGCTTCTCCGCGTTCGATCGGACATCCACCACGCGCGCGACCTTGTGGGTCACACAGGCCATGGCGTAATCGAGCCAGTCCCGGCGCAACGGGGAGGCCATGAGGACCGTTCCATCCTTCAACAGGCTCGCCGCCCTGAGTTCAGGACCGAGCAGCGTCTGCGCATTGACATGGCGCGGAGCGCGTGCGCCGTCGGGGGACAGGACATGGCTCGCAGTGTCGAGATCCGAGCTCAAGCGGCCCAGTCGGTTGACGAGCCGCACGCTCTCACCGGTGGCGAGCGAGGCGGCGGCAGAGCGTCCCAGCAAGCCGTCGAGCGCGTGGGACATGCATTGGATGAGCCGGGGCATGGAGCGACATTCGAAGCGTGGAGGACCGGCACAGCGCCGTTCCAGGACCTGATTTGTGCGACCTGCACACCCCATTCATTCGACGAGCGGACGAGCGATGTTGATTTCTGTCAAATCTCGCGGTGATTCGCGGGACAGCGACAATTCCTCCCCATGACGTCGAGTTCCGCCTCCCCCAACAAGTCCGCCAAACCCACGGCGATCGCCCAGATCCTCTTCAGCCAGGGCTTCGGCACGCGCCGCCATTGCGCCGCGCTGATCCGCCACGGCCTGGTGACCGTCGGCGGCACCGTCGTCGAGGACCCGGACGAGAGGTTCGAGACCGCCGGCCTCGTGTTCGAGGTGGAGGGCCAGACCTGGCCCTTCCACGAGAAGGCGCTGATCCTGCTCTACAAGCCGGCCGGGTACGAGTGTTCGCGCAAGCCGAGCCATCACCCCAGCGTGTTCTCGCTGCTGCCCGAACCGGTACGTAACCGCGACATCCAGCCGGTGGGCCGCCTCGACGAGGACACCACCGGCCTGCTCCTGCTGACCGACGACGGTCCGCTGCAGCACAAGCTGACCAGCCCGAAGTACCACGTGCCCAAGCTCTACCAGGCGGTCTGCAAGGCCGCGATCGACGACGCGCAACTGCGCCAGCTCGTCGAGGGCGTGCTGCTCGAGGAACGCAACCCCAAGCTCGCCGAGGAGCCGGTCCGTGCCGTCTCCGCCGAGCGCCTGCCCGACGGGCGGCTGCAGATGGCGCTCACGGAGGGCCGCTACCACCAGGCCAAGCGGATGGTGGCGGCGGTCGGCAACCGGGTGCTGAACCTGCACCGGCAGCGCATCGGCGCGCTGGCGCTGCCGGCCGACCTGAAGGAAGGCGGCTGGATGTGGCTCGATGCGCGTCAGCGCGAACTGGCGATGTCCGACCCGTCGGCATGAGCCGGCGCGCACGCGCACCCGGGAAGTCCCCGACACCGCTGTCAATCATCCTTCGGTAGAAACGCGCCACCGAAGCGCCGCCCGTGAGCGGCGCCGTCAGCGTCAGCCAGGAGGCGCATCGGTCGGAACCTCGCCGGCCGGGTCGTATGGGAATCTCAGAAAACAAACCTCACGAGGACGTCGCCGCCCCCAGCGTGGCGATCCAGGTCCGGGCGGAACGGCTGAGCAGCCTGCAGGCCCGCGTGGCCATGCCGGCGGTCGTCGGCGCCCTCTTCGGCCTGCTGCCGGTCGTGCTCCTGTGGCCGCACCTGCCCGCGGTCGACCTGCTCGGCTGGCTGGGCGCGCGCTGGAGCATCTCGCTGTGGCGCACGCTCCAGGCGCGGCGTTTCCTCAAGCTGCCGCTGCAGGAACGCGCCTCGGCGCGAGAAGAGCGGCGCTACCTGGTCGGGCTGGGCATGGACGGGCTGGCCTGGGGCGTGATTGGCGCCCTCTTCGCCACGCCCAACCTGCCGGAGATCGACGGCGCGGTCATGACCACGCTGGTCGGCCTGGTCGCGTTCACCATGGTGTCGCTGGGCCATTGGGCGCGGGGTCAGGCCTTGTTCGCCTCGCTGGTGATCGCGCCGCTGGCGATCCGGCTCGCGCTGCAGGGCGGCGTGACGGGGTGGCTCAGCGTCGGCGGACTGGTGATGTTCTGGCTGCTGACGGTGCTGGAGTCGCGTCGCATCGAGGCCCGCACATTGGAGCTGCTGCGCCTGCGCTTCGAACAGGGCCGCCTGGCCGAGCAGCGCCGGCTGGCGCTGGCTGCCGCCGAGGAAACCAGCAGCAGCAAGAGCCGCTTCGTCGCGGTGATGAGCCACGAGATCCGCACGCCGCTCAACGGCATCATCGGCATGACGCAGCTGCTGGAACGCGGCGACCTCAGCGCGCCGCAGCGCGAGCAGGTGGAGATTGTGCGCCGGTCCGGCCGGCACCTGCTGACACTGGTCAACGACATCCTGGATCTGGCGCGCATCGAATCCGGCAAGCTGGTCGTCGAGGCCCGGCCCTTCGACATCCGGGAGGTCGCCGGCGACGTCGGCCGGCTGCTGGGCGAGTCCGCGCGGGCCAAGGGACTGGACTTCACGCTGAGCGTCACGCCGCAGCTCCCCGTCCGGGCGATGGGCGACGCGTCGCGCATCCAGCAGGTGCTGCACAACCTGGTGGGCAACGCCGTGAAGTTCACCGATCACGGCCGCGTCGCGGTGGAGGTGTCGTCGGTCCTGGACATGCGCGCCGGCACCCTGCTCCGCTTCGCCGTCCGCGATACCGGCGACGGCATCCCCGCGGACCAGCTGGAGCGCATCTTCGCGCCCTTCGAGCAGGCGGCCCGCACGGGCACCGACCGGGCGCGCCGCGACGGCGCGGGACTGGGCCTGACGATCTCCCGCGAGATCGCCCGGGCGATGGGCGGCGATCTGCGCTGCGCGTCGACGCCGGGCCAGGGTTCGGTCTTCGAGTTCACGCTGCCGCTGCAGGCCTGCGCCGCGGAGGCCGAGCCGCCCCGCACTGCGTCGGCCGGCATGCCGGGACCGCTGCCGCGGTGGCAGGGCCGCGTGCTGCTGGTCGACGACAATCCGGTGAACCTGCTGGTCGCGGCGACGATGCTGGAGCGATGCGGCCTGCAGGTCGTGTCCGCCGAACACGGGCGGCAGGCGCTGGAACAGCTGCGCGCGCAGCGCTTCGACCTCGTCCTGATGGACTGCCACATGCCCGAGCTGGACGGCTACGCCGCGACGACCGCCTGGCGGCAGGAAGAAGCGCGCCGGCTGCTGCCGCGAACGCCGGTGGTGGCGCTGACCGCCAGCGCCATCGACGACGACCGGGCCCGATGCCTGGCCAGCGGCATGGACGACCACCTGGTCAAGCCGTTCGAGATGGACGAGCTGCTGGCCGTCGTGGCGCGGCACCTGCCGGACTCGCACGACGTGCCCGACCTGCCCGCGGCGGCGGCGGCCTGATCCCGGCGCAGCCCCGCGCGGCGGCTGATAATCCCCGCCCATGCAGGTTTTCCGCGGCTTCCACCATCCCGGCATCGCGGCGCAATGCGCGCTGACGATCGGCAACTTCGACGGCGTCCATCGCGGCCACCAGGCCATGCTGGCGCTGCTGCTGTCGGAGGCCCGCCATCGCGGCCTGCCGACCTGCGTGCTCACCTTCGAGCCGCACCCCCGCGACTTCTTCGCGAAGAAGCTCGGCAAGCCCGAGCTGGCGCCGGCGCGCATCGCGACGCTGCGGGACAAGCTCCAGGAACTGGAGCGCTGCGGCATCGACCAGGTGGTGGTGCTGCGCTTCGACGAGGCGCTGGCCTCGCTGCCGGCGCAGGACTTCATCCAGCGGGTGCTGATCGACGGTCTCGGGACGAAGTACGTGCTGGTCGGCGACGACTTCCGTTTCGGCGCCAAGCGCCAGGGAGACTACGCCACGCTGGACGCCGCGGGGCAGCGCCAGGGCTTCGACGTCGCGCGGATGATGAGCTACGAGGTGCACGGGTTGCGGGTATCGAGTTCCGCCGTGCGCGAGGCGCTGGCCGACGGCGACATGGACGGCGCGGCCCGGCTGCTGGGCCGGCCGTACGCGATCTCGGGCCACGTGATCCATGGCCAGAAGCTCGGGCGGCAACTGGCGGAGACCGCCCCCGGCCGCGGCGACGGCTTCCGCACGCTGAACCTGAAGTTCGACCACGACAAGCCGGCCGCGCACGGGATCTTCGCCGTGCGCGTGCATGGTCTCGACGGCCAGGACCGCACCCTCGGCGGGTCCGGCGGGATCGTGCTGGACGGTGTCGCCTCGCTGGGCGTGCGGCCGACGGTCGAAGACGCCGGCAGGGTGCTGCTGGAGGTCCACGCGCTGGACTGGCCCGCGACGCTGGCCGCCCGCCTGGGGCCGGGCGAGGCCTACGGTAAACTCGTGCGCGTGGAACTCCTGCAAAAACTGCGTGACGAAGCCCGTTTCGACGGCCTGGACGCCCTGACCGCCGCGATCCGCGAGGACGTCCGTCAGGCACGCGCGTATTTCGCAGAACCGGCGACCACCCACGCCGCCGTCAGACGCCAGACCACCCGCGACCGAATTTGAAGGGCTGAGCCTCTCTCGATCGCTCAGCCGGCGCGCGGCCCCCGCTCTCCCGCTTCCCGCTTCCCGCCCAGCGCGCCACCCCTCTTCTCTCGCGGCCTCATCCTCCGGCCGCCTCCTTCGATTGCCGCCGCCATGACCGACGACTCCAAGTCCGACTACCGCTCGACGCTCAACCTGCCCGACACCCCGTTCCCGATGCGCGGCGACCTGCCCAAGCGCGAGCCGGGCTGGGTGAAGGAATGGGAAGACCAGGGCATCTACCAGCGCCTGCGTGTCGCGCGCCAGGGCAAGCCGAAGTTCGTGCTGCACGACGGGCCTCCCTACGCCAACGGCCAGATCCACATGGGTCACGCGGTCAACAAGATCCTGAAGGACATGATCGTCAAGGCGCGCCAGCTCGAGGGCTTCGATGCCGCCTACATCCCGGGCTGGGACTGCCACGGCCTGCCGATCGAGAACCAGATCGAGAAGACCTTCGGCCGCGGCCTGCCGCGCGACGAGGTGCAGGCCAAGAGCCGCGCCTACGCCGGCGAGCAGATCGACCAGCAGCGCGTGGACTTCAAGCGCCTGGGCGTGCTGGGCGACTGGGACCATCCCTACCGGACGATGGACTTCAAGAACGAGGCGGGCGAGCTGCGCGTGCTGAAGCGCCTGTTCGAACGCGGTTTCGTCTATCGCGGGCTGAAGCCGGTGTACTGGTGCTTCGACTGCGGCTCCTCGCTGGCCGAGTTCGAGATCGAGTACGCCGACAAGGACTCCCCGGCGGTCGACGTCGCCTTCCTGAGTGCGGAGCCGGACAAGCTGGCCGCCGCGTTTGGCCTGCCCAAGCTCGACAAGGAAGCGTTCACCGTCATCTGGACGACGACGCCCTGGACCATCCCCGCCAACCAGGCGCTGAATCTCAACCCCGAACTGCCCTACGCGCTGGTCGACACCGAGCGCGGCTACTTCGTCGTGGCCGAGGCGCTGGTCGAGAAGTGTCTGGCGCGCTGGGGCATCGAGGGCAAACAGGTCGCGGTCACGCCGGGCAAGTCGCTTGAACTGCTGAAGTTCAAGCACCCGCTCGCGCACGTGCATCCGGGCTTCGACCGTGAGAGCCCCGTGTACCTGGCCGACTACGCCACCGCCGACGACGGCACCGGCGTGGTCCACTCGGCCCCGGCCTACGGCGTGGACGACTTCAACTCGTGCATCGCGCACGGCCTGGCGTTCAAGGACATCCTGAACCCGGTGCAGGGCAACGGCGTCTATGAAGCCGAGCTGCCGCTGTTCGGCGGCCAGCACATCTGGAAGGCCAATCCGGTCATCGCGGCGGCGCTGCAGGACGCCGGCCGCCTGATGGCGCACAGCAAGATCCGCCACAGCTACCCGCACTGCTGGCGCCACAAGTCGCCGGTGATCTACCGCGCGGCGGCGCAGTGGTTCGTCCGCATGGATGAGGGCGACGGCGTGTTCACCGTCGACAAGGCCGACAAGACCCTGCGACAGCTGGCGCTGGACGCGATCGAGCAGACCAGCTTCTATCCCGAGAACGGGAAGACGCGCCTGCACGACATGATCGCCGGCCGCCCCGACTGGTGCATCTCGCGCCAGCGCAGCTGGGGCGTGCCGCTGCCGATCTTCCTGCACAAAGACAGCGGCCAGCCGCATCCGAAGACGCTGGAATTCATCGAGCGCGCCGCCCAGCTGGTCGAGGCCGGCGGCATCGAGGCCTGGTCCACGCTGGATCCGGCCGAGTGGCTGGGCGCGGAGGCCGAGCAGTACTCCAAGGGCCAGGACATCCTCGACGTGTGGTTCGACTCGGGCTCCACCTTCCAGCATGTGCTCAAGGGCTCGCATGCCGGCGCGGCGCACGAGACCGGCCCGGAAGCCGACCTCTACCTCGAAGGCCATGACCAGCATCGCGGCTGGTTCCACTCGTCGCTGCTGATCTCCTGCGCGATCAACGGTCGCGCGCCGTATCGCGGCCTGCTGACCCACGGCTTCACCGTGGACAGCAAGGGTCGCAAGATGAGCAAGTCGCTGGGCAACGGCGTCGACCCGCAGGAAACCAGCAAGAAGCTGGGCGCCGAGATCATCCGGCTGTGGGTGGCGGCGTCCGACTACTCGGGCGACATCGCCGGCGACGAGAAGATCCTGGCGCGCGTCGTGGACGGCTACCGCCGCATCCGCAACACGCTGCGTTTCCTGCTGGCCAACACCTCGGACTTCGACGCCGCGACGGACGCGGTGCCGCTGGACCAGTTGCTGGAAGCCGACCGCTACGCGCTCGCGCGCGCCGCGCAATTCCAGGAGGAGATCCTGGCGCACTACCAGCGCTACGAGTTCCACCCGGTCGTGGCCAAGCTGCAGGTGTACTGCTCGGAGGATCTGGGCGCGTTCTACCTGGACGTGCTGAAGGACCGGCTGTACACGAGCGCGCCGAAGTCGGCCGCGCGCCGCTCGGCGCAGACCGCGCTGTGGCACATCACGCACTCGATGCTGCGCTGGATGGCGCCGTTCCTGAGCTTCACCGCCGAAGAGGCGTGGAAGGTCTTCGCTGGCAAGCAGGCCGGCGACACCCTCTTCACCGAGACCTACTGGTCGGTCGGCATCGCGCACGACGACGGCCTGATCGCGAAGTGGAACCGCATCCACGAGATCCGCGATGCGGTGAACAAGGCGATCGAGGAAGTCCGCACCACCGGAGCGATCGGCTCGTCGCTGCAGGCCGAGGTGGCGCTGGGCGTGAACGCCGAGGACCTCGCGCTGCTGCAGAGCCTGGGCGACGATCTGAAGTTCGTGCTGATCACGTCCGCGGCGAGCGTCGCGCTGGCCGGCGAGTTGAGCATCACGGTGACGCCGTCGTCGCACCAGAAGTGCGAACGCTGCTGGCACTACCGCGCGGACGTCGGCGTCAATCCGGCGCACCCGACGATCTGCGGTCGCTGCGAGAGCAATCTCTACGGCGAGGGCGAGACGCGCGTGATCGCCTGATCCACGGCGGCAAGCGCCGCCATCCAGCCCAGGCCGGCGCTGGTTCCTCCGGGAACCGCGCCGCGCCTCGGCCGGTACTCGCAGCCGATCCACCCCTCCCATCCGGTCGTCGCCGCGATCTCGTCGATCGCGGCGATCACGCCCCGCCAGTCGAGCGTGCCCTCGTCCGGTTCATGCCGGTCCGGCACGCCGGCGATCTGGAAATGACCGATGCGGCCTGTCGGCAGATGCCGGCGCACCTGCGCGACCACGTCGCCCTCGACCCGTTCGCAGTGGTACAGGTCCATCTGGACCTTCAGGTTCGCGGCGCCGATGCGCTCGACGATCGCATGCGCCTCATCCTGACCTTGCAGCAGATAGCCGGGCATGTCGAAGGGATTGATGGGCTCGATCGTGATCTCGACGCCTGCCTGCGCGCCCAGTTCCGCAGCCCAGCGCAAACGCTGCTCGTAGCGCGCGATCGCCGCATCACGATCCGCGCCGTCCGGCAGCAGGCCCGCGAGCACATGCACCCGCTCGGATCCCAGCGCATCGGCATAGGCCAGGGCGCGCTCGATCGACTCACGGAACTCGGCCGCCCGCCCCGGAAGCGAGGCCAGCCCCCGCTCGCCCGCCGCCCAATCCCCCGGCGGCGCGTTGATCAGGGCCACACGCAAGCCCTGACCCTCGACGCGATCGCGGAACGCCATCACCGGGACGTCGTAGGGGAACAGGCACTCCACGCCCTCGAAACCGTCGGCCGTCGCGGCCTCGATGCGATCGAGGAACGGCAGTTCCGGGTACAGGAAACTGAGATTGGCGGCGAAGCGGGGCATCGGCGAAGTGTCCCAGCATCCCCTGCCCTCGGAGCAGGAGAATCGAAGGCGCGATCGACAAGGTACGGCTGACCCGCCATCGACGCGGCGGAGCCCCCACACGCGTCATCGCTTGAGATGCACCTGGACGGGAAAGCGTTCAAGGTACGAGCCATTCAACGGCGTACTGGCCTCGATCTCGAACCGGCCTCGCCAGTCCCCGGGCAGCAAGTGCGGGTTGTCCTCGGTATGAAAGGACACGACCAGCGGACCCAATGTCTTGCCGGAGCAATGGTTCGGGTAGTTCCATCGGCGTTTCAGGGCACAACCGAAGTCTCTCTGCGCACGCAATCTCACCTCCAGGCGAGCGCCCGTCGTCGTTTCCTTGACGGTGACCAGAAGACGGTTGTGATGAATCTGTCCCGACCACAATGCCGCACTCGGTCCCTGGACGTCATCCTGCTCTGGCATGGTGAAGAAGACGCGTTGCGGGGACAGTCCCTCCTCGGGGTCGGGAGACACGTAGGGCTGGTCCTCGGTGACCGTGATGCGACTCGACAGGGTTCTCGCGCCAGGCACGATGCCGCTCAGCCACGCCACATGCCGGGAGACCCGTGCGCCGGCAGCGTTGCCCTCGGCCCATGTCCTCGGGTCATCCTCCTTGGTGCCGCAACAGGTCACGCCCACGATGCTCCAATCGCCATCGTGTCGCTGCCACCAGGCCGAACCACTGTCTCCCGCGGAAGTTTCCGCCCACTGGTCTGGCGCTCCTCTCCTTCGCCACGCGAGAAGGGAGCGGGGATCCGTCTGGATCGCTCCCATTCGACCCCATTGCCGCCTGCGTCCTCGGGCAGGATCCGTGACAGCGCTCCAGCCGTAACCCACGATGTCGACGGGCGCACTGGCCTCGCCACTCCCGTCGTACAGCAACGGCGGACTCAACGGTTCACCCTCGGGGCCCAGCGCGGTGGCGATGGTGGGCAGCTTCACCGCCGCGATGTCGGCCCTCTCCTCCACGAACAGCAATGGGCCGACCGCCTCTTTCTGGAGATGAACTGTTCCCCTCCCGTCGGCGAGCGTCGCACCGTCCCAGCCTGTGAAGCGGGCGCGCACGGGCATCTCGACGGCGGACCGGGGCCACACGCAGTGCGCCGCGGTCAGCAGGAAGGTCGCACCGCTGTGCTCCCCCAGCCAGGTGGCCGTGCAGACCTTGCCGCTCGGTTCCAGCGTCAACCGTCCGACAGCCAGGAACGGAGTCGCCCTGCTGACCACAGCCAGACGATCCTCCACGGTTGCCCCGACGATGGGAGCGAGCCGCTCCAGGCGCAGCGCTCCCAGCGCGTCATGCGGCAGGCTCTCCTGCTCGAGATCGAATCGATCGGGATTGAACACGATCGCCCAGCCAGAGACACCTGGCGTGGTCATCGCCGCGGCCAGCAGGAACGCTCGGGTGAACGAGCGGCGGATGGATTGCCTCGTGAAAATCAACGGGCCACTCCTGAAGTGAAGAGGCCCTGATGGTCGAAGCAGCTGCAATCGTCAGCAATGATGCCGACGCATCGGCGAACCGGAGCTCACCCCTCGTTCAGCTCATGGCACCGACTTCGATGCGCAAGCCCCGTTCAGCGACAGCTCATTACGGACGGCTTGCGCTCCGGCAGGCCTGTCGCCCCTGCCGAGTCTGATGACGGCGAAAACCTCTCAGCAGCAGCGACCGGTGCTCGAGTTGTACCTCGCCTCCTGCCGCTCGCGGAAAAAGGCCTCGTAGCTCAGCGGCGCCTGGTCGGGATGCGTGCGACCCATGTGCGCCAGGTAGGCCCCATAATCCGCGCCGACCAGTTGCTGGCGCACGCCGCGGGCCATGTAGCGGCCCGCCTGCAGCACATCGGAGGCGGTCGACAAGGCGGCCTGCGCCGCTTGCGCCGCCACCTCCGCCGCCTGCTTAAGCATGACCGCCCGCCGTCGCGCCTTCAGGCATGCGCTCGAACGGCGTCTCGCTCACCGACGGCTTGCGCTCCGCACGTGCCTTCAGCACCGCCTTCACGCTGTACACGAGCACGCTCACGACCACGAACATGAACAGCGCGCACAGGCCCGCGTCCAGGCGGTCGTTGAAGATCACGCGCTCCATCGCCTCCAGGCTTTTGGCCGGCGCCAGCACCTTGCCCGCCGCCAGCGAGTCCGCGTACTTCTCGGCGTGCGCCAGGAAACCCACCTTCGGGTCGTCGCTGAAGATCTTCAACCAGCCCGCCGTCATCGTGCAGACCAGCAGCCAGCCCGCCGGCAGGATGGTCGTCCAGGCGTAGCGGTCCTTCTTCATCTTGAACAGCACCACGGTGCCCAGCAGCAGCGCCACCGCGGCCAGCATCTGGTTGGCGATGCCGAACAACGGCCACAGCGTGTTGATGCCGCCCAGCGGATCCACCACGCCCTGGTACAGGAAGTAGCCCCACGCCGCCACGCACAGGCCGGTGGCGATGAGGTTGGCGGGCAGCGATTCGGTGCGCTTGAGCGCCGGGACGAAGGTGCCCAGCAGGTCCTGCAGCATGAAGCGGCCGGCGCGCGTGCCGGCGTCCACGGCGGTCAGGATGAACAGCGCCTCGAACAGGATCGCGAAGTGGTACCAGAAGGCCATCATCGCCTTGCCGCCGATCACCTGGTGCAGGATGTGGGCCATGCCCACCGCCAGCGTCGGCGCGCCGCCGGCGCGCGCGAGGATGGTGTTCTCGCCGACATCCTTGGCCGTCTGCACCAGCATCTCCGGCGTGATGACGAAGCCCCAGGTGGACAGCGTCGCGGCCACCTGGTCCGGGGTCGAGCCCACCAGCGCGGCCGGGCTGTTCATCGCGAAGTAGATGCCCGGCTCGATGCAGGACGCCGCCACCAGCGCCATCACCGCGACGAAGGATTCGGCCAGCATGCCGCCGTAGCCGATGAAGCGGGCGTTGACCTCGTTGTCCAGCATCTTGGGCGTGGTGCCGGAGCTGATCAGCGCGTGGAAGCCCGACACCGCGCCGCAGGCGATGGTGATGAACAGGAAGGGGAACAGGTTGCCCGACCACACCGGGCCGTTGCCCGCCGCGAACTGCGTGAACGCGGGCATCTGCATCGGCGGAGCCACGATCACGATGCCCACGGCCAGCGCGATGATGGTGCCGATCTTCAGGAAGGTCGACAGGTAGTCGCGCGGCGCCAGCAGCAGCCACACCGGGATGCTGGCCGCGACGAAGCCGTAGCCGATCAGCATCCACGTCAGCGCCTTGCCGTCGTAGGTGAACAGCGGGGCCCAGGCGGGGCTCTCATGCACCCACTGGCCGCCGATGATCGCCAGCATCAGCAGCACGAAGCCGATGATGGAGACCTCGCCGATGCGGCCCGGGCGGATGAATCTCAGGTACACGCCCATGAACAGCGCGACCGGGATGGTCGCCGCCACGGTGAAGGTGCCCCAGGGCGAACCGGCCAGCGCCTTCACGACGATCAGCGCCAGCACCGCCAGGATGATGATCATGATCATGAACGCGCCGAACAGCGCGATCACACCGGGCACCGTGCCCATCTCCTGCTTGACGAGGTCGCCCAGCGAGCGGCCGTCGCGGCGCGTCGAGATGAACAGCACGATGAAGTCCTGCACCGCGCCGGCGAAGATCACGCCGGCCAGGATCCAGAGCAGGCCCGGCAGATAGCCCATCTGCGCGGCCAGCACCGGGCCGACCAGCGGTCCGGCGCCGGCGATCGCGGCGAAATGGTGGCCGTACAGCACGTACTTGTGGGTCGGGACGAAGTCCAGGCCGTCGTTGTGCTTCCAGGCCGGCGTCTTGCGCGTGGGGTCCAGGCCCAGCACCTTGGTGGCCAGGAACAGGCTGTAGTAGCGGTAGCCGATCAGGTACACGCAGATCGCCGCGACGACGACCCACAGCGCGCTGACCGCTTCACCGGTGGCCAGCGCCACGGTGGCCAGGGCGAAGGCCCCGAGGATGGCCACGCCCGCCCAGGCGAGGTGGCGACTCATGTTCGACATCGATGTCTCCATTTATGGTCGCGCGCCACGGCGACCACGAAGGACGACGACACGCGCGGGCTGTCTTGCGGCGGCAGTTTCCGTTCCTGTGCGATTTCGCACATCCGTTGCATGGACTAGCGCGACGGCGTGGGAATGCGTAGGCGTTAACCCCCATCCGACTCGGGATCCCACAGCGTCTTGCCAACGGCGCCGCAGTTCACGACGCGTTCGGCCACGGCGACAGCGAGGTCATGCCTCCCCCGGAACAGCGCGCGTACCTTCATCGCCGGTCCCAATTGCATCGCGGCCAGCGCCCGCATCTCCTCCACCGGACTGGGACGCACCGCCCCCGGGTTCAGGCACTGCCTGCCATGGAAGGTCAAACGCCGGTCGGCCCCGAAGGCCAGCGCCAGGGCGGTCGGACTGATCCTCAACCGGCGCGCGATCTCGCGAGGGCTGTTCGGCTGGTCGGTCCGCATCCGGTCCGCCCCCGGCAGGACCAGCGCGCTCATGACTTCGGTCGGCACGCGGTAATCGGCTGCCGTGGCGTCGCCGAAAAGTCTTTCGCCTTCGGCCCGACGATTGGTGGCGATCTTGTCGGCGGATAGCCGCGGTCCGCGAAAGCCTAGCTTCAGCGGGAAGCGATCTGCCAGCGCGTCGGCACGCTCGGGACGCCCGCTCAGATGTGCCGTCAGCGCACGACTCAGCGCAGGCCCGTCCTTGCACGCTCCGGGAACCCGCCGCCCCAGCCCTTCATGGGCGCGAGCCGCCAGTCGGGCGACGAGATCGAAGACCTCCCCCGCGGTCAACGGCCGGCTCGTCTCGAGAACGGGACATGCCTCGCCTTCGACGTCGCGAATCTCGCCCGAGCCGATGCGCGCCTGACCGTCGTACAGGAAATAGCCGCTGATCCAGAGGGCGGGCCGCCGGGCGCCCTCCCCGGCATCAGGCGCGGCCAGGAGGCGAGACGACGCCAGCGCGGGCCTGTCGCGGTCAAGGAACAGCCAGCTGACCAGCACGTCGAGTTCCGCCGGAAAGACGCCGATCCCGTGCAGTTCGGTCACGAGCTCGATCAGGAGATCCGCATACCGGCCTTGCAGACTGGTCGACAACCACGCGTCGTGCGACTCCAGGTTGGCGAGCCATCTGCACGCCAGAGGGGACGGCGGGACGGGCGCTGCGGGATCCATGGCGGCGGTCGCCGACGGCCCGTGGGAGGAAAGGGATGTGGACGGGAACAAGGACGAGCTCCTCGATGGAAACGGGGAGCCCCTTCGTCGCCCGCCTCCCGACGCCGGTTTCGTTGCCGCCGGATTTCAGACCGGATCGCGATGCAGTCCCCGGGCGTGCTCGACTGCATAGCGGATCAGCTCGGCCTGCCCGTCGAGCTCGAGCTTGCGCTTGATGTTCTGGCGGTGCGTCTCGACGGTGCGCACCGACAGGTCCAGCGCCTTGGCGATCTGCTTGCTCGACTCGCCGCGGGCCAGCGCGGAGAGGATCTCGCTCTCGCGCGGCGAGAGGATGGGCCTCGGCTGCTGGCTGCGGAACATGCGCCTGGAGACGCCGGGACTGAGGAAGGTGCCGCCGGCCGCGACCGCATCGATCGCCGCGACGATCTCGGTCGCCGGCGCGTCCTTGAGCACGTAGCCGCGGGCGCCGGCCTGCAGCGCGCGCTGCACGTACTCGGGGTTGTCGTACATGCTGTACATCAGCACCCGCAGGTCGGGCACGCGCTCCAGCATGGTCTGGGCGAGCTGGATGCCGTTGTGCCCCTTCAGGCCGACGTCCAGCAGCACCACCTGCGGCTGCGCGGCGATCAGCATCATCATCGCCTCCTCCGCGTTGCCGGCCTCGCCGACGACGAGGTAACGCGCCTCGCCTTGCAGCCGCGAGCGCACGCCCTCGCGGACCAGCGGGTGGTCGTCGACCAGGAGGATGCGCACGGGCGCGGCCGCGCCGGCCGGGCCGACGGTGGCGGCAGCCGCGCTGGCGGGGCCCGAGGCGCTGGAGGAAGGCTCGGAGCTCATGGGACGGGATTGTCGCGCGCCAGGCGGCGGATCGCCGAGGCGGGCACGACGGCCTCGATCTGGGTGCCGTGGCCGGGGCTGGACTGCAGATCCAGCACGCCGCCGACGGAGGCCATGCGTTCGCGCATGTTGCGCAGGCCGATGCCGTGGCTCGGATCGTCGCGTTCGGCATGGGCGGGATCGAAGCCCGCGCCGTCGTCCAGCACCCGCAGCAGCACGGCGGCACCGTCGCCTCGCCCGTCCTCCGGCGCGAAGTCGAGCGACATTTCCACGCGCGCGGCGCCGGCATGTTTGGCCACGTTCGTCAACGCCTCCTGCGCGACGCGGAACAGCACCGTGTTGAGCAGTTCGGGCAGCTCGCGCGGCGAGCCGGCCACGCGCAGGGCCACGGGCAGCACGCCGGCTTCGTCGAACTCGCGCGCGAGGTGCTCCAGCGCCGCCGGCAGGCCCAATGTGTCGAGCAGCGCCGGGCGCAGGCGGTGGGAGAGCCCGCGCACCTCGATCAGGCTGGCGTTGAGCCGTTCCAGCGCGCGCGGGAGCAGCGCGGTCGAGCCCGCCTGCTGCGCCGATTCGATCAGCAGCTTGGTCGACACCAGCGTCTGGCTGACGCCGTCGTGCAGTTCGCGCGACAGGTGCGCGCGCTCGTCTTCCTGCGAGCGCACCACCTCGTGCGCCAGCGCGCGCAGCCGGGCTTCGGACTGGCGATGTTCGCTGAGGTTGAGCGCCAGCGCGCTCGCGCTGATCAGCGCCACGCCGAACACGGCGATCGCGGCGATGCCCCACATCGTGCGCGCGATGTTGGCCTGGGCCTCGCGGTCGAGCTGTTCCAGCGTCGCGCGGATGCCGTCCAGGTACAGGCCCGTCCCCAGCATCCAGTTCCAGCGCTCCATCGCGACGACGTAGCCCAGCTTGGGCGCCATCTCGCCGCTGGACGGCTTGCGCCAGAGGTACTCGACGTAACCGCCGCCCTCCCTGGCCTGTCCGACCAGCTGCTGGATCGTCGGCCGGCCCAGCGGATCGCGCAGCCCCCAGAGGTCGCGCCCGAGCAGCTCCGGCTGGCGCGAATGCATCAGCACCTTGCCCTGCAGGTCGTAGACGAAGAAATAGCCGTCCTCGCCGTAGTCGAGCGAGGACAGCAGCCGCAGCGCCTCGCGCTTGTCGCGTTCCACGTCGGCGTCGCGGGTCGTGCCCGCCTGGACGGGCGAACGCTCGTACAGCGGCTGCAGCGTGCTGACGGCCAGTTCAACGTAATGGCGCAGTTCGTCGCGGCGCGCGTCCATGTAGGCGCGCTGCACGGCGGCGTGCTCGCGGGCGAGCAGCTCGCGCTCCTGCTGGCGCACCGCCACCGCGATCAGCAGCAGCGACGCGACCAGCGGCAGCAGCGCCAGCAGCAGGATCTTCACTCGCAGTCTCATGGGGCGATCATCGGCCATCCGTCGGGCGCCCGTCGCCGCCCCATCGAGGCCGGCTCATCGAGGCCGGCTCATCGGTGCGGCCCCCGGCCGCTCCCCCAGCCGCACGGCGCAGCCTCGGCGGGCGCTACAGTTGCGGGTTCCGCCCGACGTCCCGATTGCGCAGCATCCATGGCCACCAAGTCCTCTTCCCCGTCGAACAACCGCCTGATCCAGTGGCTGGCGATCGCCCTGCTGGTGATCGTCGCCGATCAGTTCACCAAGGTCCTGATCCTGCACAGCTTCCAGTACGGGGACAGCCACTACGTCCTGCCCTTCTTCAACCTGGTGCGGGTCCACAACACCGGCGCGGCGTTCAGCTTCCTGGCGGGCGCGTCGGGCTGGCAGCGCTGGTTCTTCGTCGGGCTCGGCGTGGTCGCTACGGTCTTCATCGTCTGGATGCTGCGCCGCCACGGCCACCAGACGCAGTTCGCCTGGGCGCTCAGCCTGATCCTGGGCGGCGCGGTCGGCAACGTCGTCGACCGGCTGCTGCACGGCTACGTCGTCGACTTCATCCAGCTGCACTGGGGCGGCTGGTACTACCCGTCCTTCAACATCGCCGACAGCGCCATCACCATCGGCGCCATCCTGCTGATCTGGGACGAGCTGCGCCGCGTCAAGCGCGGCTGAGCAGCGGGCGGAACGGGCACAGCGGGCGCGCGGGAGTGCGCCTGACGCCGCGGGTCCAGCCCGGCCCCGAGCTCCTCCGACCGAGGGTTCCTCCGGAGAAACGAGGCTGGCATTCGCACGCCCGTCTGCGTAGCCTTGGTCCTGAAGAGGGAGGCCGTCACGCAGGCGCGCAGGGGTTCGGCACGCCTGGGCCTTCGACGTGACGAAGTGGACATCGCCGCCATGGACAGGACACGGCCCACGGCGACAATCCGCTGCGACCAAACGTAACCAAGAACAAGGCCGACAAGGGCCTCGCTCCCATGCTCGACTTCTCCTGCCTGACCCACTATGACTGGCTCGATGTGCCCATGTGGGTCTACGACCAGGAGCGTCAGCGCAACCTCTGGGCCAATGCCGCCGCGCTGGGGTTCTGGCGCGCCGAGAGCGCGGAGGAATTCCTCTCCCGCGACCTCAGCGACATGAGCCCCTCGGTGGCGGAGCGGCTGGCGGTCACCGCCGCCGACCACACGCAGGGCAAGCTGGTCCGCGAGCAATGGACGCTCTATCCGAAGGGCCAGCCGGCCACGGTGATGCTGGTGTCCCGCGGGATCCGCACGCCCGACAAGCGCCAGGTGATGCTGTTCGCGGCGGACTCGCTGGTCAGCGGCGTCGACAAGAGCCTGCTGCGCGGCGTCGAGGCGCTGCAGCACACCTCCGTGCGGATCGCGGTGTTCTCGCTGCGCGACGGCAGCACGCTGATGCGCAACCCGGCCGCGGCGATGTGCTTCAACGGCCTGCGCAAGACCATCGGCGCGACCGACTTCAGCGCGATCTTCCCGGAACCCGACCTGGCGCGCCGCATCGTCGCGCAGGTCCGCGGCGGCCAGACCTTCGGCGCTGAACTCGAGATCAACACCGCCAACGGCCGTCGCTGGCACGCCGTCGACGCACGACCGATGCGCGATCCGGTCAGCGGCGAGGTCGTGCTGCAGCTCAACGCACGCGACATCGGCGACTTCAAGGCCACGCAGGCGCAACTCGAGGCCGCGCGCGAAGCCGCCGAAGCCGCCAGCCAGGCCAAGAGTTCCTTCCTGGCCAACATGAGCCACGAGATCCGCACGCCGATGAACGGCGTACTCGGCCTGACCGAGCTGGTGCTGCAGACCGAGCTCAACGAACGCCAGCGCAAGTTCATCGAGCTCACGCACAGTTCGGCCAAGGGGCTGATGGTCATCATCAACGACCTGCTGGACATCGCGAAGATCGAGGCTGGGCGCGTGATCATCGATCAGGCGCCGTTCAGCCTGCACGACTGCCTGCGCGAGGCGCTGCATCCGCTGCTGCTGCAGGCGCATGAGAAGGGCTTGAAGTTGCACGCCCGCGTGCAGCCGGGCGTGCCGCAGCATCTGCTGGGCGACGCGTTGCGCCTGCGCCAGATCATGGTGAACCTCGTCGGCAACGCGCTGAAATTCACCGAGCAGGGCGAAGTCCGCGTCGACATCGAGCGCATCGACGACAGCGTCGACGGCCAGCCGGCGCACGTGGGTCCGCTGCGCCTGCGCATCGCGGTGCACGACACCGGCATCGGCATGACGCGCGAGCAGATCGCGCAGATCTTCAGCCCGTTCACGCAGGCCGACGGCAGCATCACGCGGCGCTACGGCGGCACCGGCCTGGGCCTGACCATCGTGAAGCGCCTGGTGGAGCTGATGGGCGGCGAAGTGCAGGTGGAAAGCCAGCCGGGCGCCGGCTCCTGCTTCAGCTTCGAGATCCAGGTGTCGCAGCCGCTGGTGCTGGACGAGGTGCTGCGCACCGAGACCGTCGACGTCGACGTGCACGAGACCACGGCCGGCACGCTCGACGGCGAGCCTGCCACCGACTTCGGTGCCGACACCGTGCCGGCGGACCTCGACGACCTGCCGGCGCCGCGCCGCATCGTCAGCGACGGCAGCGCCAACGATGCGATGCTGGACGCCGAGACGGTCGCGGCCGACCTCGATCCTCCGCTCGCCGCCGCCGGATCAAACCAGCAGCACGCCTGAACCCGTCGTCGTACGGGATTCCAGCTCGCGATGCGCGCGCTGGACTTCGTCGAACGGATAACGCTGTTCGACCTCGATCTTCACCGCTCCGCTTTCCACCGCCTGGAACAGCGCACCCGAGATCTCCTGCGTGACCTCGAGCGACGACAGGTGCACGAACAGCGACGGACGCGTCAGGTACAGCCCGGAGGCCGCCAAAGCCTTCAGCGACACCGGCGGCACCACGCCGGACGCGTTGCCGAAACTCACCATCAGCCCGAAGGGCCGCAGGCTCGCGAGCGAGCCTTCCCAGGTCGACGCGCCGACGGAGTCGTAGACGACCTTCACCCCCTTGCCGCCGGTGATCTCCTTGACGCGCTCGGCGAAGTGCTCCGTCGAATAGTTGATCGCGAACTCCGCGCCGTGGTCCAGCGCGAGACGGCACTTCGCGTCGCTGCCGGCCGTGCCGATCAGCCGCAGCCCGAGCGCCTTCGCCCACTGGCAGGCGATCAGGCCCACGCCGCCCGCCGCGGCGTGGAAGAGCACGTGATCGCCCGGCTGCAGACCGCCTTGCGGCAGCGTGCGCTGGAGCAGGTACTGCACCGTCATGCCCTTGAGCATCATCGACGCGCCCTGCTCGAAGCTCAGGAAGTCCGGCAGCTTCACGACGCACTTCGCCGGCATCACGCGCGCGGTCGCGTAGGCGCCGATCGGCTGGCTCGCATACGCGGCACGATCGCCGGGCCTCAGATGCGTCACGCCTTCGCCCACCGCCTCGACGATGCCGGCGCCCTCCATGCCCAGGCCGGTCGGCAGCGGCAGCGGATAGACACCGCTGCGATGGTAGATGTCGATGTAGTTGAGGCCGCAGGCCGCATGCCGGATGCGGATCTCGCCGGGGCCCGGATCGCCGACCTCGACGGATTCGATGTTCAGGACTTCCGGTCCGCCAGGTTGCGAGATGCGCACGGCTCTGTCGCTCATCAGGGTTCTCCTCAGGGGGGGGGATGTCGCTCGCGCGTCGCCCGACGCGTCGATCGCGGCTATCGTGCCAGTCTCCCGTCTCCGGCGTCTCGCCGCAATGATGTTGACCCCACGACTGGCCCTGATGCTGACGCTGCCGCCGCTGCTGTGGGCCGGCAACGCGGTCGTCGGGCGTTCGGTCGTTTCCCTGGTGCCGCCGCTGCTGCTGAACGCGACGCGCTGGACGCTGGCCTTCGGGCTGCTGGTGCTCATCGCACGCCCGGCCCGGGCGCTGCTGCAAGACCTGGCCCCGCTGCGCGCGCGCTGGGGCTACTTCCTGCTGACCGGCGTGCTCGGCATGGGCTGCTACAACGCGCTGCAATACCAGGCGCTGCACAGCTCGACGGCGCTCAACGTGACCTTGATCGCCGCGAGCCTGCCCGTGTGGATGCTGGCCGTCGGCGCCCTGCTCTACCGCGTGTGGCCGACGCGCCGCCAGCTCGCCGGCGCCGCGCTGTCGCTGGCGGGCGTGGCGCTGGTGATCTCGCGCGGCCACCTCGAACGGCTGGCGCAGGTGCAGTTCGTCGCGGGCGACCTGATGATGCTGCTGGCCGTGTTGAGCTGGGCCTTCTACAGCTGGCTGCTGGCGCGACCGCCCGCGCACATGCAGGGCGAGCGTCGCCCCGACTGGGACTGGTCCGCGCTGCTGATGGCGCAGATGCTGTTCGGTGTCGCCTTCGGCTGGGCGTCGGCGGGCGTGGAGCAGGCGGTCGGCGTGCCGCCGGTGCAGTGGGGCTGGCCGCTGGCGGCGGCGCTTTTCTACGTGGCGATCGGGCCCTCGCTGATCGCGTACCGCTGCTGGGGACTGGGCGTCGCCCAGGCGGGGCCGACGCTGGCCGCCTTCTTCGGCAACCTCACGCCGGTCTTCGCGGCGCTGATGTCGGCTGCGCTGCTGGGCGAATGGCCGGCATGGTTCCACGGCGCGGCCTTCGCGCTGATCGCGGCGGGGATCCTGGTGTCCTCGGCCAAGCGTTGAGGACTCGGCTGAGGATCTCCGCTCGCCAGGTCAGAACGTGCCCGGGTACGAACCGCCGTCGAGCAGGATGTTCTGGCCGGTCAGGTAGCCCGCGTGCGCCGAGCACATCAGCGCGCAGATGGCGCCGAACTCCGCCGCGCTGCCGAAGCGCTGCGCCGGGATCGCCGACATGCGCTTCGCGCGCACGTCGTCGACCGGCTGGCCCGACTTCTGCGCCCCGGCGGCCATGGTCTTCTGCAGGCGTTCGGTGTCGAAGGCGCCCGGCAGCAGGTTGTTGATGGTCACGTTGCGGCCGGCGATGCGCGACTGCCGCGCGATGCCGGCGACGAAGCCGGTCAGGCCCGATCGCGCGCCGTTGGACAGGCCCAGCACATCGATCGGCGCCTTCACCGCGCCCGAGGTGATGTTGACGATGCGCCCGAAGCCGCGGTCCGCCATCGGGTCCACCGTCGCCTTGATCAGCGCGATCGGCGTCAGCATGTTGGCGTCCAGCGCGGCGAGCCACTGCTCGCGCTCCCAGTCGCGGAAGTCGCCGGGCGGCGGGCCGCCGGCGTTGTTGATCAGGATGTCCACCCGCGGCGCGGCGGCCAGCGCGGCGGCGCGGCCGGCCTCGGTGGTGATGTCGCCGGCCACGGCCACGACCTGCACGGCGGGATTGATCCCGCGCAGCTTCGCGGCCTGCGCCTGCAGCGCTTCCTCGCCGCGCGCGGTGATCACCACGTTCACGCCTTCAGCGGCCAGCGCCTCGGCGCAGCCCGCGCCCAGGCCCTTCGACGCCGCGCACACCAGGGCCCACTTGCCCGTCAGTCCCAAGTCCATGTCGATCTCCGTTCTAGGTTCGTCGCTGCCGCGCGAGCAGCCACACGCCGCCCAGCACCAGCACCGTGCCCGCGACGACCCAGCCGGTCAGCGGCTCGTCGAGGATCAGCACGCCCATCAGTATCGTGGACATGGGGCCCACCATGCCGGTCTGCGCGGCGATACCCGCCCCCATGCGTTCGATCGCCATCATGACCATCAGCACCGGCGCGAAGGTGCAGGCCAGCGCATTGAGCAGCGACAGCCACCACACCGCCGGCGCGAGGTCCGCGAGCCCCGACACCGGTCGCGTCAGCAGGAACTGCGCGATGCAGAAGCCGCAGGCGACCGAGGTCGCCAGCCCGGTGAGCCGCATGGCGCCGAGGCGCTTGACCCATTCGCCGCTGTAGACGAGGTACAGCGCGTAGGCGACCGCGCTGCCGAACACGAGCCCGCCGCCCAGCCACACGTTGGCGCCGGCCACCTGCAGCTCGTGCCCGAAGACCAGCAGCACGCCGGCGTAGCTGACGGCCAGCGCGCCCGCCTGGCGCAGTGTCACGCGCCGTCCGAACATCGCCCAGGACAGCAGCAGGACGATGGTCGGGTTGAGGTACAGGATCAGCCGTTCGAAGCTGGCGCTGACGTAAGCGAGGCCCGCGAAGTCGAGGAAGCTGGCGAGGTAGTACCCGCTGAAGCCCAGGCCCAGCACGGCGAGCCGCTCGCGACCGGTCAGCGCCGGCTTGCCGCGTCCGGCCCACCAGGCCAGCAGCAGGAAGAGCGGGAGCGCGAGCAGCATGCGCAGCATCAGCAGCGTGATGGCGTCGACGCCGTGCCGGTAGGCGAGCTTGACGATGATCGCCTTGCCGGAGAACCCGATCGCGCCGCCGACGGCCAGCAGCAGCCCGCTGAGCGGCACGCGGGCCGAGGCCGGATCGGCAGGGGAGACGGGCGCCGACGTGGGGGAACTGCTCATGCGCTCGATTCTAGGAATCGACGCCCGGACGGCATTCGTGAAGGGGCAATGCACGCTTGCCGCGGCGCGCCGGTGTGTCGAAGCCGGCGGAGCCGGTGCCCCTTGGAGCGAATGCCGAGCGGCGAGGAGGCGATTGAGCGGAAAGGGGCACCGGCTCTGCCGGCTTCTGCTCGGTGGTCGCGGGCGGTGTCCCCTCTCCTGTCCCTTCCAGCGTGAATAGTTGCGGCCATCGCCACCCGGATGCGGCGGCCCCCTCAAGACCTGGCCCCATGACGCCGAAGTCCGGCAGGCGCCGACCGCCTCGAAGCGGCTGGTAGTGGGGAAAAGGAAACGACAAGGGGCCGCGCGTCGACGGACGCGACAGGTTCCGGACCTGGGAGGGACCCTGCCGATGAGATACACCGAGAGCATCGCCGCGAGCGCCCAGGCGCTGCGCACCGCCTTGCCGCTGATGTCCAGGCAGCGCGCCGCGCTGCATCCGGTCACCTATGCCGTCTGGTACGAGCATGTGACCGCGATGAACGGCGCGCTGAGCCGCGAGCTGATGAGTCTGACGCAGGACGGCGGCACGCTGGACGAGCCCCAGACCTGGGCGCTCTACCGCAGGCACATCGCCGAGCTCGACGAGCAGATGGCCGTCACGCTGGCGCAGGACGTGGGCGACGTGCTGCGCGGCGTGTCCGACTGCACCGACCAAGCGGGCCAGCAGGTGCAGCACTATGCGCGCGCGCTGCTGGGCTGGGAGCGCTCGCTGCGCGAGGCGGCGCCGGGACAGCACGTCCAGGTGCTGGCCGCCGCGCTGCAGGGCACGCAGGACATGCGCCACGCGATCCACGGGCTGGTGGCAAAGCTGGAGGCGAGCCGGCAGGAAGTGGCCTCGCTGCGCCAGGAGGTGCACCGTGCGCGCAGCGAGGCGCTGCTGGACCCGTTGACGGGGCTGAGCAACCGGCGCGGCTTCGACCGCGCGCTGGCCGACTGCCTGCGCAGCCCGGAGGCCGGCACGCCGACGGCGCCCTGTCTGCTGCTGGGCGACATCGACGACTTCCCGGCGCTGCGCGAGCGCCTGGGCGAAGCGCGTCTGGACGACACGCTGCGACAGGTCGCCAACACCATGCGCAGCGTCGCGCAGAGCCACCACGTCGCCGCGCGCATCGAGGACGACGAATTCGCGCTGCTCATCCCCGGCGCCGGCCTGCACGAGGCCTACACCCTGGCCGAACAGCTGCGCCACGGCGTCGGTCAGCTGCAGGCGGACGCCGATCGGCGCCTGAGCCTGTAGGTGGGCGTCACGCAGCTCGGTCGGGGCGAGCGCGCCCGCGACTTCATCGAGCGGGCGGACCAGGCGCTGCAGGCCTCCCGCGCGCAGGGCCGCAACCGCGTGACCGTGCTGGCGGCGGATGAGCGTTTCGCCGCATGAGGCCGTCGCCGTCGCCCCGCATAATCCGTCGTCACAAGGGATGGACAGAGGGACGGACGTGGCCCTGATGAAGACTTCTCTGCGCAACGCCGTGATCCTGGCGTTGGTGGCGGGCCTGGCCCTGCCGACCGGCGGCGTGCTGCTGTACGAGCAGCAGCTGAGCCGCCGCGTCGTGATGGAGGACCTGCAGCGCGACCTCTCCCGCGTGTCGGAGGTACTGGCGCTGTCGCTGGCCGAGCCGATCTGGCAGGTCTCGCCCGACCTGGCCGAGCCCATGGTCAAGGCGCAGGTCGACGATCCGCGCTTCGTCTCCGTCGTCGTGACCGAGAACGCCGCGCAGCAGGCCTTCGTCGAATTCCACCGCGGCACGCCCGACGACGCGGCCACGCTCACCGAGACACGTCCCGTGCTGCGCGACGGCCGCGAGATCGCCCGGCTCACCGTCGTCATGAGCGCCGAGCCGCTGATGGCGCGCAAGCGCGACGACCTCTGGAACGCGCTGTGGCGCAGCCTGCTGACGCTGACGGTGTCGCTGGGGCTGATCCTCATCGTGATGCAGCGCCGCGTGCTGCGCCCCATCGCGCGGCTGTCGGACGCCGCGGACGAACTCGCCTCCGGCCAGCTCGACCAGCCGCTGGCCTTCGGCGGCGAGGACGAGATTGCACGCGTCGGCAAGGCGATGGAGCGCATGCGGCTCGCGCTGCTGAAGGCCTTCGACGACCTGCGCGGCCATGCGAGCACGCTCGAGGAACAGGTGGCGCAACGCACCGTCGAGCTGACCGAGGCCAACGTCGAACTCACGCAGGCGCTGGCCAACCTCAAGACCGCGCAGCGCGAACTGGTCGAGTCGGAGAAGCTCGCCTCGCTCGGCCGGCTGGTCGCGGGCGTCGCGCACGAGCTCAACACGCCGCTGGGCAACGCGCTGACGGTGGTGTCCGCGCTCGAGGACCGCTGGGGCAAGCTCGACCGCATGCTCACCGACAACACGCCGATGCGGCGCAGTCAGCTGGAGGAACTCGTCAAGGACACGCGGCGCGGCCAGGACATCCTGCATCGCAACGTGCAGAAGGCCGCCGACCTGGTGCGCGACTTCAAGCAGGTCGCGATCGACCAGACCAGCGACACGCGGCGCGACTTCGAGCTCGCGCAGGTGTGCGAGGACGTGCTCGTGATGGTCGAGCCCAGCTTCAAGCACACGCCCTTCCGCATCGTCACCGACCTGCAGCCGGACCTGCGCATGAGCAGCTATCCGGGGGCGCTGGGTCAGGTCTTGACCAACCTGCTGATGAACACGCTGGTCCACGCCTTCGAGGGCGAGACGCAGGGCGAGGTGCGGGTCAGCTGCCACCGGCTCGACGAGACGACGATGGAGCTCAGCGTCGACGACAACGGCCACGGGATGGATGCGTCCATCGTGCGCCGCATCTTCGATCCGTTCTTCACGACCAAGCTCGGCAAGGGCGGATCGGGACTGGGCATGCACATCGTGCACAACATCGTGACGAACGTGCTCGGCGGGCAGATCGAGGTGATTTCGCGCCCGGGCGAAGGCACCTGGATGATGATGCGCCTGCCGGTCGACGCGCCGCTGCGCGCCGCCAGCGAGGACCGGATGGGTTGACCGGTCCCCGGGTCCGGCGACGCGCGTGGCGCCGCCGAGGCTCCGCTTACTGCGAAGCGCCCGATGCGGCGACCGACGCCGCGTCAGCCGGCAGCGCCGCGGAGGCCGCCGCCATCGCCGCCGAGGCCGCATCGCTCGCGGCCTGGTCCACATGACCGCCCGTCACGTCGTGCTTCTCGCCCGTCAGGTCGATGTTGCCGCCGCTCTTCATCAGCACGAACAGCGCGATGGCAGCGAAGACGATGAATCCAACGACGATTTTCCACATGGTTCCGAAATCCTCTTGAGGTTGCCGGTCGCGACAGACTGACCGGGTCGGAGGCCATTGTGGGAAGCGAGGCTGACAGCAGGCTGAGCGCGGGCTGTATCCACGCGTGAATCCCCGGAGGCGTGGTGTGGTGCGGTGCGGCTCAGCCGAACGGCGATCGCATATAGCTGGGTTCACGCGCCTTGGCGCACCAATGCCCAGGCTGGTCATAGCCGGTGACTCCCCAGACGGACGCATGATGCGACCCGCAGATCAGGGGCTTGAGGTAGCGGCGCTGCTTCAAGTCGACGTCCTGAGGACGCGAACAGTTCTGCCCGTCCGTGGAGTAGCACATGACCTCGCCAGTAGGCGTCCGCGCCACCAGTGGACCGTGGGTCATCGGGCTTTTCTCCCACTTGGCGAAAAGGGTGGCGTAGACCCTGTTGCACCAATGATCCGGCTGTTGGTAGCCATCGTGGCCGCCCCACCGTCGCGCGTGATCCGCACCGCATTTGGCGGATCCCACATGTGATAGGTCAGGGGACGCCGCAAGACCCATCTTCCGGCCCCACAGCAAGAAGCGATAGTCGGACGTGTATCTGACGCAGTTGCGATTGTTCTCCGTGTAGCAGGACAGATTGCCATCCGCTTCGACGCGAAACTCCTCGTCGTCGAAGTAGACCCAGTCCGTCGGCTCGGCTTGAGCGTGTGACAGGGTGACCAAGGGCACCACGGCGAGGATGCCGACAAGAAGGCGACGGCAGGCAGCACGACGGAAGGACATCAGGAGCTCCTGAAACGAGTGGAACACCCACAGTGCAGCCGGATGGTCGCGCCTGCATGACAACCACTGCAAGTGCGCCCGGGGCCGGCGAGATGCCGCGCATGCTGCCGGTATCGCCGGCCCATCGCGCAGCCGCTGATTTCAGCCGATCTGCTCGATCGCATAAGCGATCGCGCGCCAGGTCGGATCGCTGCTCGTGGACAGCACGCGCTCGACCAGCGGCCGCCACTCGTGCTGGCCGCCCGCCAGGCGATCGACCATCGCGAAGACCAGCGTGGCGGCGTCGGCTTCGCCGGAGTGCTGTTCGCTCGCCAGCTGCGAGCGGCCGACGGAGGCGTCCCCGCCCAGCAGCGCGCCGACGGCCATCAGCACCTTCACGGCGCGTTCGTCGCCGAGGTCCCGCGCGAGCGCGGCCCCGATGGGCGCGGCCTCGTCGTGACGGCCGATCCGGCAGGCCAGCAGCAGACAGGCCGACAGGATGCGACGCCCGGTCCAGGACGCTTCCGGCGCGGGCAGCACTGACGGGAAACCGCCGCCGCTGCCCGACATCGGATCGAACGGGGCGGTGCTGGCCAAGGCATGCGGGGACTGCAGGTACATGGTGATCGCGCTCACGGTGGCCGACGATGGCCGTTCCGGACGAGCCTTGCACGGACCCCATGCGCTCGCACGCCGCATCACGAAGCAAGGAAGCACCACGCGAAGTCGGGCGTCCGGTGCCCGGCGCCGTAACGACGACGTGAACCTTCGCCCCTGCGGACCTGGCTTCGGATCAGACCCACGCCTCACGCACGAGCGCCCAAGATGGACCTTCCTCGTCCGCAACCCTTGAAGGAGACCTGTCCATGTCCGTGAGTTTCCAGACCCAACCGCTCGGAGGCCTCGGCGGCCTGGGCGGCCTCGATGGCCTCGGCCAGGCGGGAGGCCTGCAAGGCCTGTCGCAGGCGCCCGGCGGCGCCGCCGAGATCCAGGCCAAGCTGACGGAGGTGATCCTCCAGATCCTCAACCTCCTGATCAACGAGATCATGAAGGCGCTGCAACAGCAGCAGCAAAGCGCGCAGGGCGGTGGTGGCGGCGGCGGAGGCGGCGGTCCGTCTGCAGTCGGCGGACCGTCGAGCGCCTCGGGCGCCAGCGCCCCGCAAAGCATTGGCGGTCCTCAAGGCGCACCGGGCGCTGGCGGCCCCCAAGGTCCGTCGAACGCCTATCAGCCCAACAACGCCTATCAGGCCCAGCAACCCACGTATGCGCCGCCGGTGTCCAACGCCGCCGCGCCGTCGGGCGTGGGCGATGTCTCCTCGACCAGCGGCGGCAAGGGCCCGTCGGGCATGCCCGCGGAGCTCTGGAAGGACTGCCAGGAAGCCGGGAAGAAGACCGGCGTCGACCCCTACATCCTGGCCGCGCAGATGGAGAAGGAAAGCCAGTTCGGCAAGGGCCTCAACGGCAGCCCCAGCGCGGGCGACGGCCTGATGCAGGTCGAGCCCGGCACGCGTCAGGCGTACGCCGGCAAGTTCCAGGAAAAGATGGGACACGCCTACGACCACAACGATCCCAAGGACCAGGTCGCGATGGCCGGCGTGATCCTCGCGGACAAGGGCGGCGACGCCACCAACATGCTGCAGAAGTACAACGGCGGCGACAACTGGGCGCCGGGCGCGACCGACTCCTACGGCCGCGAGATCAAGGCCGCCGAGTACGCGTCGTCGGTGCTCGCCAAGGCGCAGCAGATGAAGGCCGCGGGCTGAAGATCCGCCACCATGGAAAAGGGCGGCCGAGAGGCCGCCCTTGTCGTTGGCGGCATCGGCGCCGGAGCACCGATGCCTTCTTGCATCCGCTCGCTCAGTCGCGGGCGTAGATGTCCACGTCCTTGGTTTCGCGCACGAACAGCAGGCCGATCACCAGGGTGAGCGCGGCGATGCCGATCGGGTACCAGAGGCCGTGATAGATGTTGCCGTTCTGCGCCACCATCGCGAAGCTGATGGAGGGCAGCAGACCGCCGAACCAGCCGTTGCCGATGTGGTACGGCAGGCTCATCGAGGTGTAGCGGATCCGGGTCGGGAACAGTTCCACCAGCATCGCGGCGATCGGGCCGTAGACCATGGTCACGTACAGCACCAGCACCGCGAGGATCGCGATCACCAGCGGCGTGTTGACCTTGGCCGGGTCGGCCTTGGCCGGGTAGCCCGCGGCCTTCATCGCATCAGCCAGTTCCTTCTTGAACGCGGCGATCTTCTTCGCGCTGTCCTCGTCGAACTTGTGGCCGCCGGCGGTCAGCGTGGCGGTGGGCGCCTCGATGACCTTCTCGCCGATCTTGACCTGGCCGGAACCGGCCGCGCCGGACACGGTCTCATAGTTCGCCGCGGCTTGCGCCAGGGCGCGCTTGGCGATGTCGCACGGCGTCGTGAAGTCCACGTCGCGCGCGATCGGGCTGCCCTGGAAGGAGCACTGCGCCGGATCGGTCGTCAGCGTGATCTGCGCGGTTTCCTGCGCCCGGGCCAGGTCCGGGTTGGCCGCGTTGGTCAGCGCCTTGAACAGCGGGAAGTAGGTCAGGATCGCCAGCAGCAGGCCCGCCATGATGATCGGCTTGCGGCCGATCTTGTCGGACAGCGTGCCGAACACGACGAAGAACGGCGTGCCGATCAGCAGCGCGACGGCCACCATGATGTTGGCCGCGGCCGGATCGACCTTGACCACGCTCTGCAGGAAGAACAGCGCGTAGAACTGGCCCGTGTACCAGACCACGCCCTGGCCGGCCACCAGGCCGAACAGCGCCAGCAGCACGACCTTCAGGTTCTTCCACTGGCCGAAGGATTCGGACAGCGGCGCCTTGGAGGTCTTGCCCTCGGACTTCATCTTCTGGAAGGCGGGCGACTCGTTCATCGACAGCCGGATCCACACGCTGATGGCCAGCAGCAGGATGGACACGATGAACGGGATGCGCCAGCCCCAGGCCGCGAAGGTCGCCTCGCCGAGCGCCGTGCGGGTGCCCAGGATGACGATCAGCGACAGGAACAGGCCCAGCGTCGCCGTGGTCTGGATCCACGAGGTGTACGCGCCGCGCTTGCCGTGCGGGGCGTGCTCGGCGACGTAGGTCGCGGCGCCGCCGTATTCACCGCCCAGTGCCAGGCCTTGCAGCAGGCGCAGGCCGACCAGGATCACCGCCGCGGCGGGACCGATGGTGTCGTAGGTGGGCAGCACGCCGACGATGAAGGTCGACAGGCCCATGATCAGGATGGTCACCAGGAAGGTGTACTTGCGTCCGATCATGTCGCCGAGACGGCCGAACACCAGCGCGCCGAACGGACGCACGATGAACCCGGCGGCGAAGGCCATCAGCGACGCGATGAACTGCGCCGTCGGATCCAGGCCGGTGAAGAACTGCTTGCCGATGATCGCGGCGAGCGAGCCGTACAGGTAGAAGTCGTACCACTCGAACACCGTGCCCAGTGAAGAGGCGAAGATGACCTTCTTCTCTTCGGCCGTCATCGGCGCATTGGTGGTCACTGCGCTTGCAGTTGCCATGGGATTGTCTCCTCGGGATTCCCAGGGCCATCGACCGATGGCCCTTGGGAGGCGACTATCCGAGCGCGCTCTGACCCGTTTCTGACGACTTGCTTGCCTCTGGCTGACAAACCCGGGTCGAACCCTTGCTTCGGTTTTCTCGATGCGGAATTTCGGCGCCTGTGCGCCGCAGCAAAGGGTATGTCCCTACGGCGACATTCGAGGAGCGCGCGCCTGCGCTCAGTCGCGCCGCACGCCCACCGGCAAGGTCCTCGCCAGGTCCCACGCGGGACCATCGAACCACGCGTCGCCGTCGAGATAGCCGGTGAGCATGTCGATCGCGTCGAGCCCCCAGAACAGCTTGTCGTCGACGGCCATCGTCGGCACGCCGAAGACGCCGCGCACGACGGCGGCGTCGGTGGCTCCACGCAGCGAGGTCTTGACCTCGGCCGAGGCTGGATCGCGCATCGGCGCGAGCTCCGCCGTCAGTTCGGCAAGCCGCTGCGGATCGGCTGCGTCGAGGCCGCCGCGCCAGACGTGGTGGAAGACGCGTTCGACCGCATAACGGCCCGGCGTCTGCCCCACCGGCGCGGTGGCCCACAGCAGGCGCAGCAGCGGCAAGGGGTTGAAGGGGTGCGCGGCCGGCAGATCCAGCGGCACGCCGAGCCGATGACCAAGCCACGATACCTGGCGGTAGGTCCAGTCGCGCTTGCCAGGAATCTCCGCGGGTCCCTTGTTGTCGAGCGACTTCAGCAGGGCGCCGAAGAGGATGGGGATGTAGCGGACCGCAACGCTGCGACCGGCCAGCGCCTCGGGCAGCCGCTCGAAGGCGAGCGCCGCGTAGGGCGAGATCGGGTCGAAGTAGAAGTCGATCGTGACCATCGCGGCTCCGTTCAGGCCTTGGGCATCGGCTCGGTGGCGAGCGCCCCGTGCGAGGCCAGCAGCGCGCGCCGCTCGGGCAGCAGGTTGAGCAGCCGGATCCGCGACTCATCGTCGGACTTGCTCCAGCCGGCGATCTCGGGAATCGTGCGCGCGCAACCGCGGCACAGCGCGGTGGGCTCATGCATCTTGCAGATGTTGATGCACGGCGAAGCGACGCGCCCTTCCGGCGTGCGCGCGACGTTGTCGGCGGTCACGGGCGCCAAGGTCGACGTGCTCACGATTGCGCCACCTCTATCACCGGCGCGCCAGTCAGCGCGACCAGTTGCTGCGGCGACATCAGGAACACGCCGTTCGGATGACCGGCCGCGGCCCAGATCGCGTCGAAGCGGAACAGCTCCTGGTCGATGAACAGCTGCGGGTGGACGCCCTCCTCCGCCGGCTGGAAGCCGAGCGGGGACACGCCGCCGATGGAGAAGCCGGTGCGCGCCTTCACATAGTCGGCGTCGGCGCGGCCGAGCTTGCCGGTGTGGGCTTCGAGCTTGCGCTCGTCGACGCGCTTGTCGCCGGAGGCGATCACCAGCACGGCCGAGCCGTCGGCCTTGCGCCTGAACACGACGCTCTTGGCGATCTGCCCCAGCGCGACGCCGAGGGCGTCGGCCGCCTCCTGCGAACTGCGTGCCGAGACCTCGAGCCAGCGCGGCTCGTGTTCATGGGACAACGCGCGCAAGGCGGCGCGCACGCGCTGGAAGCCGTCGGGACGGGCAGCGTCGACCGTTGCAGGGATCGATGCAGGGATCGCTGCAGGAGTGGCCGCCGGATCTGCTGCGGACGTCGCGGGGGAAGTCGTGTCGCTCATGCCGCGCATTGTGCCAAGGCTCCTGTGCGCGGTCGGCGCATCGGCGCATGACCGCAACCCGCGCACGTCGCCGTGGCGCGAAGGTATGGTGCGAAGGTCCCCGTCCCGGCGGGACGTCCCGCATCACCGGAGATCGAGTCGTGGAACTGCGTCAGCTGAGGTACCTGATCGGCGTCGCCGACGCCGGCAGCCTGCTGAAGGCGTCCAAGCTGCTGCATCTGGCGCAGCCGGCGCTCGGGCAGCACATCGTGGCGCTGGAGGAGGAACTCGGCGCGACGCTGTTCGTCCGCTCCAGCCGCGGCATGGCGCTGACCGACAACGGCCGGCGCTTCGTCGAGCATGCGCGCAAGGTGCTGGCGGAACTCGAGGCCGCCAAGGCGTCGGTCCAGGCCGAAGGACAGCTCCTCACCGGCGAGGTCATCCTGGGCCTGCCCACGACCGTCGCGCTGGCGGCGACGGTGCCGCTGCTGCGTCTGGTGCGCACGCGGCTGCCGCTGGTGCGGCTGCGCATCGTCGAGAGCCACAGCGGCTTCCTGCGCGAGTGGCTGCAGGCGGGGCGCCTGGAACTCAGCATCCTCTTCGAGGACCGCCAGGAGCCGTGGCTGTCGCAGCGCCAGCTGTTGACGGAGCAGCTGGTCCTCGTGGGCGCCGCGAGCGCTGCGGGCCCTGCCGGTTCCGGTGCCGGGACGCCATCCATGCCGCGCGAGGTCTCGCTGCGCGAACTGAGCCGCCTGCCGATGATCCTGCCCAATACCGAGCACGGCCTGCGCCGCATCATCGACGCGGCCTGCCGCGCGAACGGCGTGGCGCTCGATGTCGTGGCCGAGATCGACTCGCTGCCCGCGGTGAAGACGGCCGTGGCTGCGGGCCTGGCGTACACGATTCTCTCGCCGGGCTCGGTCAGCGAGGAGCTGCGACAGGGTCAGCTGCGCCAGGCCGTGATCCGCGATCCCGAGATCCGGCGGACCATCTGTAGCTGCTTCGCGCTGACGCGCTCGCCGGGTCCCGCCGCGCGCGCGGTAAGCGAGCTTGTCGATGAAGTGATCCGGGAACTGGTGCTGACCGGACAGTGGCCGGCGACGTTGGCAGGTCAGGCGCCCATGCCCTGAGGCGTCGACGCCATCGGCCCAAGAGGCGCGCCTCATCGCCCCGCGCCCGCGGGCCTGGTCGTGGTCCTGGTCCTGGCATTGCGCAGGAAGAAGCCGAGCACCAACAGCAGCACGAGCACCTGCGCCGTCAGGCCGAACACCGACGGATAGATGCCCAGGACTTCGAGGCGCGGCGAGGACAGCGCACTCGGCGCGATCCATCCCGCTTCCTGCAACGCGGCGATGCCCTTGCCGGTCAGGACGACGGCCAGGACGGCCACCAGCCACGAGCTCACCGAGAAGAACGTCCCGATCGGCAGCCGGGCGCTGTAGCGGAGCAGGAGCACCGTGATGACCACCAGGCAGAGCACGCCCACGCCCAGCCCTGCCAGGATCGCGCCGTCATTGCCCTGGCCCCAGAGCGCCGCGTAGAACAGGATGGTCTCGAAGACTTCGCGGTACACCGCCACGAAAGCCAGCGCGAACAGGAAGAAGGCGGAGCGGCGGCCCAGCGCCGCGGACATGCGCTCGCGCAGGTAGGCCTGCCATTGGCCGGCCACGCTCTTCTGATGCATCCAGACGCCGACGCTCAGCAGCACGACGGCGGCGAACAGGCTCGACAGCCCTTCCGTCACCTCGCGATTGGCGCCGCTGATCGAGATCGCATAGGTCGCGACGGCCCACGTCACGCCACCCGCGGCGAGTGCGCTGATCCAGCCTGCATGGACATACCGCAGCACGTCCGGACGTTGGGCCTGTCGCAGGAAGGCGATCATCGCGACGACGACGAGCAGGGCCTCGATGCCTTCGCGCAGCAGGATGGTCAGGCTGCCGAAGAACGCCGCCGTCGCGTCGGCGCCCGAAGCGCCCAGCACCTGGTCCGCATCGTTGAAGAGGCCGTCGATGCGCGCGGCGGCCGCTTCGACGTCCTGGACCGGGGCCTGGGCGGCGATCAGGGAGCGGTACTGGCCCATCGCCACTTCGATCTGATCCTTCAGCGCGCCTTCGCGGGCCGCCAGCGCCTGCTCATAGGGTTCGACGCCGTCCAGGTAGGACGACAACGCCAGCTCGGCGGCCTCCTTGGGATGGCCCGCGTTGAACGCGGCGACGCTCTCGTGCAGCCGATCGCGCGCCAGGGTGAGGCGGTTCGCGCGGGGTGTGACCAGCGCCTCGGGCTGCGCATGGAGGTGGGCCATCGTCGCGGCGGCCTGGTCTTCGCCGAGCAGGCCGGCGAGCTCGGCTTCCGTCAGGCGGACGAAGTGGTCCATCCCGGTCACCGCATCGCGGACCTTCTGCGATTCCTTCCAGAGCTGTTGTCCCTGCTCGCGCTGCCTGTCGTCGTGCGCGAAGCTGCCCAGATATGTCGCCACCGCCCATCGATCCGCTTCGGAGAGCTGACCGAACGCCGGCATGGCCGTTCCCGCGATCCCCTGGCTCACGGCCTGATAGAGCGCGAAGACGCTGCGCTGACGCGCGCGGTCGCGGTCGGTAAACGCGATCGGCTTGGGATCGATCTGCTTGGCCAGCGGGCCGTCGCCGTGGCCCGACGCGCCGTGGCAGGACGCGCAATTCGCCGCGTAGACGGAGGCGCCCAGCTTCAGGTCGGGCAGCGCCGTCGGGGCGAGCGGCACCGGGTAGACCGCGATCAGATGATTGGCCAAGGCCTTGGCCAGGCCGCCGACCCTGGTCACGTCGGACTTGGCGGCGATTTCCGATTGAAGGACTTCGGTCTCGCGCAGCAGCGCAGCGCGTTCGGGCTTGTCCTCCAGCGCGGCGATCTTGTCGTGCGCGGTCTGCGCGAACTCCCGCATCTCGTCGTACTCGGACTGCGCCACGATCTTGCCGTCCTGCACCGCGCCCGCGTAGTCGACCGCCAGGTAGTCGAGGATCTGCCACACGCGCCGCACGTCGGCTTCCGCCGCGCTCGCCGTGGCGCCCATGGCCAGGCCGAAGAGGATCAGGGCAGCGGAGAGGATCTTGCGCACGATGCGGAGGGCGGTTGACACAGGGGCCCAGTATGTCCGGCTACCGGGCCGGAAGGTTTCAGCAAGCTTGCAAGGCTTGACCTTCGTCAGGGTCTTCGTCGGGTCTTCGCGAGGGTCTTCGCGTGGAGACCGCGGCGGCGCCGCTAGTCCGGATCCGACTAGCGCCTAACCGACATCCGTATTTCCCAGCGAAGGCGAGCGTCCTTAGGCTGCTTCCCCATGAAAGGAAGCGCCTCCATGAGTTCTCCGCAGTCCCTTCCCGACGAGCGCCAGCCGCTGTCGGACGTCCTCGTGATCGACCTGTCGCGGCTGGTGTCGGGCAACGTGCTGACGCATGTGCTCGCCGATCTGGGCGCGTCGGTCGTGAAGATCGAATCGCCGGAACGCGGCGACGACCTGCGCGCCTGGCAGCGTCAGGGCGTGAGCACCTACTGGATGGAGTACAGCCGCAACAAGGACAGCGTCGCGCTGGACCTGCGCTCGGACGAGGGCATGGCCGCGCTGCGATCGCTGATCGCGCGGGCCGACATCCTGGTCGAAAACTTCCGGCCCGGCACGCTGGAAAAAATGGGCTTGGGATATGACGCGCTGCAGCGTCTCAATCCGAAGCTGATCGTCGTGCGCATCTCGGGTTGGGGCCAGACCGGTCCGTTCGCGAAGAAAGGCGGCTTCGGCTCGCTGATCGAGGCGATGAGCGGCTTCGCCGCCATGAACGGCCACGCGGACCGCCCGCCGGTGCTGCCGCCCTTCTCGCTCGCCGACTCGGTCGCCGGACTGCACGGCTCGACCGTTGCGCTGGCCGCGCTGCATCGTCAGCGCGCGAACCCGTCGCCCACGGTCCAGGAGATCGACCTTTCGCTCTTCGAGCCGCTGTTCTCGATGCTCGGCCCGCAGGCCTCCGAGTTCCAGCTCACCGGCCAGGCGACGCAGCGCTCCGGCAGCCGCTCGCCGACGCATGCGCCCCGCAACGTCTACGCGACGAAGGATGGACGCTGGGTCGCCTTGTCCGCCGGCATGGCGGGCACGCTGCAGCGGCTTTTCGCAGGCATCGGTCAGCCGGACGCGCTGAAGGACGAACGTTTCGCCACGCACGAGGCGCGACTCGCCAACATCGATGCGCTCGACGACCTGATCCAGGGGCATCTGTCCACGCTCACGCTGGCCGAGGCACTGGTCTTCTTCGAGGACCGCGACATCACCGCCGGCGAGGTCTGCGACATCGAGGACCTGCTCCGGCATCCGTATGTGCGGGAGCGCGAGCTGCTGCTGGACACGCCCACGCCGGACGGCCGCACGGTGTCCGTGCACGCCGTGCCGTTCAAGATCAACGGCGCCCGGCCGCCCCTGCGTCGACCGGCCCCGGCCCTCGGCCAGGACAACGACAAGTGGCTGAAGGACCAATGATGAGCGATCCCGCCCATTGCGCCCCTCGCGCCCCTCGCGCCCCTCGCGCCTATCGCTCCTATCTCTTCGTCCCCGCCGACAACGAGCGCCTGCTGCAGAGCGCGTTGAACAAGACGCCCGACGTCGTGATCCTGGATCTTGAGGACGGCGTGCATCCGAGCCGGAAGGTGGCCGCACGCGACGGCGTGGCCGCCGCGATCGCCCGCGTGGAGGCGGGCGGCAAGGCCGCCGCGGTGCGCATCAACGGCGCACTGGACACCGCCGTCGACGACCTGCGCGCCGCCGTGTCGCCGGGCCTGCGCCTGCTGGTGCTGCCGAAGGTCGAGCACGCGCGCGATGTGCAGTTGCTCGCCGGTGTCGTCGACGACCTCGAACGTGCCGCCGGCCTGCCCGCGGGCGAGGTCCGGTTCCTCCTCCAGATCGAGTCCGCCGTGGCGCTGCCCCGGCTCCACGAGATCGCCGCCTCGTCGCCGCGCGTGCAGTCGATGATGCTCGGCAGCGAGGACTTCTCGCTCGACGTCGGCGGCCTGCCGACGCCCCAGGCGCTGCTCACGCCCAGCCTGATGGTGCTGTACGCGGCCCGCGCGGCCGGCGTGCTGCCGGTCGGCTTCGTCGGCTCCATCGCGGATCTCGGCAGCGTCGAGGCATTCGAGGGCCTGCTGCAGGAAGCCCGCACGCTCGGCTTCCGCGGCGCGGTGGTCGTGCATCCGAAATTCGTCGATGCGATCAACGCCTGCTACACGCCAACACCCGAGCAGGTGGCGCAGGCGCGCGCCGTCATCGCCGCCTTCGCCGCCGCCGACCGCGACGGGCTCGGCGCGACCAAGCTCGGCGATCTGATGATCGACAAGCCTGTGGTGCTGCGCGCGAAGGCCCTGCTCATCGAAGCCGGACTTGATCCCGCGGACAGGGGCTGAGCACCCCCCCGGCTCGCTGAACCACCTGCTCGGCGAGATGCTCAACCGTTCCGCCGGGCTGCAGCTGGAGCACGTGCCGTACAAGGGCGTCGGACCTGCCTTGACCGACATGCTGGGCGGCCAGGTGAGCGTCGGTTTCGCGAGCCTGCCGTCCTGCCTCGAATTCGTGCGCGCCGGCAAGCTGGTGGCGCTGGGCGTGAGTTCGCCCAAGCGCTCCTCGGCGCTGCCCGACGTGCCAGCGATCGGCGAGGTCATCCCGGGATTCGCGGGTGAGCTGTGGGTCGGACTGTTCGCGCTCCACGGCACGCCCGACGCGATCACGAAGCAACTGGCCGACGACGTGACCCTGGTGATGAACGCGCCCGATGCGATCGCCAAGCTCACGGCGCTGGGCGTGGAGCCGCTCAGGGGCGGCCCCACCGCGCTGGCGGCCATGCTGAAACAGGACATCGCCCGGTGGGAGCCGATCGTGAAGGCGTCGGGGGCGCGCGTGGATTGACGCGGAGGGCGCGGATTAGGGCGACCGCTCTCCTGCGGCGCCCGGCCTTGCGTTATGGTCCGCGCCCATGACCGACGTGAAGACCGACGTGAAGACCGACGTGAACAGTCCCTTCGAGCCCGAGTTCACCACCGCGCTGTGCGAGATCTTCGAGCAGCTGATCAGTTTCAACCAGCTGCTCGGCGTGAAGATCGACGAGCTGCGGCACGAGATCGTGCGGGCGCACATTCCTATGCGGCCGGAGCTGGTCGGGCACTACGCCCACAACCGGCTGCACGGCGGCGTGATCAGCGCGACGCTCGATTCGATGGGCGGCCTGGCGGTGATGGCGGCGATCGGCGCGCGTCATCTCGACGAGCCGCCGCAGCAGCGGCTGCAGCGCTTCGCCAAGCTCGGCACCATCGACCTGCGCGTGGATTACCTGCGCCCGGCCATCGGAGCCATGTTCCGCTGCGAAGCGGAGGTGATGCGCCTGGGCAGCCGCGTCGCCAACACGCGCATGGCGTTCACCGATGAACAGGGACGATTGCTGGCCACCGGAGCGGCGGCGTACATCGTGTCCTGATCCACTACACCGCGCGGATCCGGTAAGCACAACGCCGCGCGCCGGCCAGCAGATGCTCGGTGCGCTCGACGGCGAGGCCCGGACCGAGGCAGCGCTCGAAGAGCGCCAGCTCCGAGCGGCAGAAGCCCTGACAGCTCTGCGCCGCCGCGCAGATCGGGCAGTGGTCCTCCACCAGCAGCCAGTCCTTGCCGACGCGCTCCGCGCGCGCCATGTAGCCCTCTTCGGCGCGCAGCCGCGCGAGTTCGCGCACGCGGTCGCCGGTCGTCCGGCAGCGGTCCATCGCCGCGCGGTAGCGCCGCTCGCTGTCGCGCTCGCGCGCGAGGATCAGTTGATCGAGCCCCGCCTCGCCGAAGACCGCGCGCGCCTGCTGGATCAATTGCACGGTGAGATCGGCATGCCGATCCGGGAAGCGCCCGTGCCCCGCCGCCGTCAGCGACCACAGCTTGCGCGGCCGTCCGGCCTCGCCGCGCTGGTCGTCCTGCGCTTCGACCAGCCCCTGCTCCTCCAGCCGCGCGAGCAGCTTGTGCGCGCCCATCGGCGTGATGGCGACGGTCGCCGCGAGCGCCGCCGCCGCCTGCGGCCCGCGGCTCTTCAACTCGAACAGCAGCCGTTCCTCGTTGCCCTGGCTCATGAATGGCGCCTCGCGAAACGGATGAAGCCGATCGCCGCACCCAGACACATCGTCCCGCCCAGCAGCATGATCCAGCGCGCCGAGAGCATGCCCAGCGCGCCGCCGATCAGCGCGATCAAGGTGTTGGAGAGGCAGAACACCGTCGTCAGCAGGCCCATCACGCGGCCTTGTCCATACGCCGCAAAGCGATCCGACATCCACGCCGGCATCAGCGCGTTGTAGAACGACAGCGGAATCCCGAGCAACGGGATCAATGCCAACCCCATCCACGACGGCGCGAGACTCAGCGTCAGCAGCCCGATGGCCGCGACGACCGCGAAACGCGCCGCCCGGTGCAGCGGCGTCGGCCCCGAGCCGATGCGCGCCGCGAAGATGCTGGCCGCCGTCATCGCCGCGCATTGCACGGCGGTGACCAGCGCGATGCCGCGGCTGTCGAGCCCGGCCTGCTGCAGCATCCACAGCGGCGCGAATTCGTAGAGCGCGTTGACGCCCAGCGTGTAGGCCAGCTGCAACAGCGCGAGGTGACGCAGCACCGGGTCCTGCGCGATCAGTCCCAGCGACTGCTGACGCCGCATCGCGGCGAGCATGCCGCCCTCCGGCTTCGCGGCCGGACGATCGTCGGGGAGGCCGAAGCCGAGCAGCACCAGGCACGGCAGCATCACGACCGCGGCCACGATGAACGGCACCGCCTCGCCCCAGGGCAGCGTCAGGCCGCCGAGCAGCGGTCCGACCAGCCAGCCGATGTAGAGGCTCGCGTTGAGCCATGCGAAGCTGCGCGTGCGCTCCAGCTGCGGATGCCAGTCGGCCAGCAGCGCGCGCACGACGGCGACGTTCCCTTCGGTGAGCCCCGTCGCGAAACGCGACAGCACGAACAGCGGATAGTCCCGCGACGCCAGCGCGAAGGCGCTCAGTCCGTAGCCGACGAGCGTCGCGGTGATGGTGACGCTGAGCACGCGACGCCGCCCGTAGCGGTCGGACATCGGCCCGATCACCAGGCTGCCGACGAGGATGCCGGCGGGATTCACCGCCAGCGCCAGGCCCATCAGCAACTCGGGTCGCAGCCCGAGGAAATGGGTGAAGCCGTCGACCGGGCCGCCGACGAAGATCGGCGCCAGGATCGGGTACGGCAACGCGACGCCGGCGGTGCTCATCAACGCCAGCGCGCAGACGGCCCAGAGCAGCAGGTGCGGATGACGCAGCGACGCCGGCGAGGCCGCGGCGGTCGCCGTCGCGTCGGTGGCCGCGGCTGCGGTCGCACCGGCCGTCGCGGCGGATTCTGGGGACTCGGAGGTGGGCAGCACGGCGCTCATTGTGCGGCCCCTTCGCGCCGCAGACACAAGGCATAGCCGGGCCAGCCGCGATGGCGCCACTCCTCGCGCGCGGCGTCGGCGACCTTGATGCGGTGATCGTTCATCGACGCGTGCAGCGACGGCAGTTCACGGGTCCAGTCGTCTTCCGTCGCGTGGCCCGCATGCACCAGCGCCCAGGCCGGCGCGGGACGCCTCTCCGACAGGTAGGTGCCCAGCCACGCACGCCAGACGTTGCGCAAGACCTGGCCCTCGTCGATGTCCACGCCGCGCGAGACGGCGGCTTCGAGCAGCACGCGGACCGCGTGCGTGCCCGTCACCAGATGCAGCGAGGCGAACTGATGCCGCGACAGATAGGCCGCCAGCGAGGCCTCGGCCAGCGCGTCCAGCGTCAACCGGGGACGCGCGACGTACTCGTCGAACCCCGGCAACGCCAGCGCGCGTTGCATCCGCGTCGTGATCAGCGTGCCCGGCAGCGGCGGCATCGCCAGCGCGGGATCGGCGCGCACGGCGTCGATCACGTCGCGCAGGCGCTCCCGGCCCTGCCCCGCGGACGCCGGCGCGCCGAGCGGGCTCTCCACGCCGATCGTCGTCTTCAGCGCCGCATCGAGTTCCCCGCGATGCCCCGACCGCAAGGCGTAGGCGAGCCGGATCGCGACATGAAAGGCCTGCGCCTCGGGCGCGGCGAGCACGCGGCGCAGCGCGTCCTCGACGGACGGCGGCGGCACGCCGCCGTCGTCCGCGGGCCGCGACAGCGGCGACCAATGGTCGAGGTGGCGCTGCATCGCCTCGCGCGGCGCGTCCAGCCGGGCCAGCGCGCCCAGCGCCATCGGCAGATGGTTGAAGAGCGGCAGCGCCTCGGTCCCGTACATCGGACCGAACTTAACGGACTGGTCCAACGCCTCATGCAGTCCCGCCGGCCACGGCGGGCCCTTGAGCTCCAGGGCGTTGCCGTCCGGATCGAACAGGTACAGCGACGGACCTTCGCCGTCCGCGCCGTATCGCGAGCCGTAGGCATCGACGGTGACGCCCCGCGCCGTCAGCCAGCGGCGCAGGGCGGGCTCGTCGAGGGTCTCGACGCGCAGGCAGAAGTGGTCGACGTTGCGCCCCTCCACACCGGGTCCCGCGCCTCCGATGCGCCCCAGCTTGCCGTCCAACGGCACCAGGTCGATCAACTGCGCCCCCGCGCGCAGTTGCACCAGGCCGATCTCCTCCTGACGCCGCTCGACCGTGCAACCCAGCAGGTCCACGTAGAAGTGCAACGCGGCCGACAGATCGCGCACGCGCAGCACGAGGTGGTCGAGTCCCAGGATCCTGATCATGGCGCGCTCCTTCTGCTTGCTGTGGTGTGGCCGCATGATCGCTCCGCCCATCAAATTAATAAACTTTTAGTTGATTAACATCTTGATCAACAGGGAGACCCGACAATCGGTGTCATGGCTTTCCGACCCCTCCCCCTTCCCGACGCCGTTCCGGGCCGGCTGTGGCTGCAGTCGATGCCGGGCCGCCGCGAGTCCTGGGGCGCCTTCCTCGACGAAGCGCGCCTGAACCAGCTCAACGTGGTGGTGTGCCTCAACCCGCTCGACGAAGTCGCCGAGCTCTCGCCGTCGTATCACAAGGCGATCACCGAAGGCCGCCTGCCCTTCCGCTGGCTGCACGTGCCGATGCGCGATTTCGGACTCGCGTCGGACAGCGCGGCCTTCCGGCAGGGCGTGGAGCACATCGCGCAGGGGCTGCGCATGGGCGACCGCGTGCTGCTGCACTGCGCCGCCGGGATGGGCCGCACCGGCACCATGGCCGCGTGCGTGCTGAAGCGGCTCGGTACGCCGGCGGCCGAGGCGCTCGACGCGGTCACCGCCGCCGGATCGAATCCGCAATCGGCGCTCCAGTCGGGCTGGATCCACCAGTTCTGAGGTCTCCGCGACGGGCGACGCGACAATGCGCCGATGCAGGCGTCGACGCTCCACCCCTCCCGCCACCCGCGCTCGCTCCATCAGCCCGTGCGGCATGCCGATGCGTGGCGCGTCATCGTCGACAAGCCGTCGGGCCTGCTGTCCGTTCCTGGCCGTGGCGAGGACAAGCAGGACTGCGCCTGGGCACGGGTGGCGGCCGAGTTCCCGGACGCGTTGATCGTGCATCGCCTGGACCAGTCGACCTCCGGCCTGATCGTCTTCGGACGCGGCGAGGCAATGCAGCGCGCGCTCAGCGAAGCCTTCGCCGCGAGACTCGTCGACAAGCGTTATGAAGCGGTCGTCGCCGGCCTTGTCGAGCAGGACAGCTTCGAGATCGACCTGCCGCTGATCGTCGACTGGCCGAACCGGCCGCGGCAGATGATCGATCACGAGCGCGGAAAGCCCAGCCTGACCCGCGTGCGCGTGCTGCACCGCGATGTCGTCGCGGGCACCACGCGCGTCGAGCTGGAGCCTGTCACCGGCCGCTCGCATCAGCTGCGCGTGCATCTGCTGGCCGCCGGCCATCCCATCCTCGGCGACGCGCTGTATGCGCCGCCGGAGGTCCTCGCGCGGGCGCCCCGCCTGCTGCTGCATGCGCGGGACCTCCGCCTGCCGGCGGTGCTGGCCGCGCCGGCGCTGTCACTGCATTCGCCGCCCGCGTTCTGAGCGCGACAGGCGCACACCCGTCATCCGATCAAGGAGCGTTTCCCATGTCCACGACCGCTTTCGACGACGCCGCCCGGCCTCGTTCCCTCATCGTCATCACCGGCAGCTCGCGCGGTCTGGGCGAGGCCCTGGCGCGCCAGTCGCTCGAGGCCGGCCATCTGGTCGTCGGCATCGCCCGCGGGCGCAGCGAGACACTGGAACGCTTCGCCCATGAGCGCGGCCTGCCGCTGCAGCAATGGCAGGCCGACCTGGCCCATCCGCTGACGATCGCCCAGCACCTGGCCGACTGGCTGCGCACGCAGCCCGGCGACTGGTCCGCGGCGACGCTGATCAACAACGCCGGCGTCGTCACGACGCCCGGCCCCATCGACGGCGAATCACTGGAGAGGCTGTCCGGCGCGCTGCGCGTCGGCCTCGAGGCGACCGTGCTGCTGAGCGCCGCCTTCCTGGACGCCACCCGCGCGTGGCCGGCGGATCGCAAGGTGCTGAACATCTCGTCCGGCCTGGGCCGCCGCGCGATGGCGGGCAGCGCGCTCTACTGCGCCGCCAAGGCCGGCATGGACAACCTCAGCCGCGCCATGGCGCTGGACGAGGAACACAAGGCCGCCAAGGGCGAACGCGCCGCGCGCGTCGTCTCGCTGGCGCCCGGCATCATCGACACCGACATGCAGGCGCAACTGCGCGGCGGCGACGCGTCGAAGTTCCCGGATCGCGATCGCTTCGCCGCGTTCAAGGCCGAAGGGCAGCTCGCCAGCGCGGACGACACCGCACGCCAGGTGCTGAAGTTCCTCTCCAGAAACGACTTCGGCCAGCAGGTGCTGGCCGATGTGCGGGACGCCTGAGTGCAGGCCCGGTCAGCCGACGAGGTTGGCCAGCGTCAGCAGCGCCAGCAGCAGCAGCCACAGCACCACCGAGCGCCACACCAGGCCGACGACGCTCTGCAGGTGGCCCAGCTGCGGCGGGACACCGCCGGTGGACCCTTCGGCGCTCGTCGCGTCCATGTCGCCGCCGGATTCGAAGGTCTTGCTGCGGTCCGGCGTCACGCCCGGCGCCGCGCTGCCGCCCAGCTGCACGCCGACCGCGCCCGCGGCGGACGCCAGGATGATGCCCTCGTTGTCATGCGCCCACAGCGTCGAGTCCCGGCGCCAGGAGCTCACCGCCTCCTCGAAGTTGCCGACGATGGCGAAGCCGGTCGCCGTCAGGCGCGCGGGGATGTGGTCGATCATCCCGAACAGCTTGCGCGACAGCACCATCAGGCGCTCGTTGGTCGGCGCGTCCAGCGTGCGGCTCTTGAAGGCCCAGTAACGGCCGGCGAATTCGGCCATCCGGTACAGCACGGCCCCGGCCGGACCCAGACCCAGCGTCGAGAACAGCACGAACCAGAAGAAGACGCCGAACACATGCCGGTGCGCCGCCAGCAGCGAATGCTCCAGCACGTGTCTGAGCAGCTCGGTGCGCGGCAGTTCGCTCGCGTCCAGGTGACGCCATTCGGCCAGCAGGCGGCGCGCTTCGAGCTCGTCGCCACGCTCCAGCGCGTCACGGATGTCGGTGAAGTAGTGGCTGAACTGGCGGAACCCCAGCGTCAGATAGAGCACCAGCACATCCATCGCCAGCGACAGCAGCAGGCTGTACGGACGGACGAGCGCGTAGATCGCCCCGACGAGCAGGGCCGGACCGACGACGGTGATCGTCCACACGACGGCCGCATGGTGCGACCGCCCCGCGTCGAAGTTGCGCCCGGTCCAGCGCACCCAGGCGATCATGCCTTGGTGGACCGGGTTCCCGTGCGGCAGAGGCTTGAGCTGCTCGCACACCAGCGCCAGCAAGACCGCGAAGAAGTTCATGGCCCGGGATGATAGCGGCCCTCACCCCCTTCGACGGGGGTTGGTCCGCCCTGGTCCCGTCACCAAAGGTCAGACCTGCAGGAAGCGGTAGAGATTGCGCAACATCGCCGCGGTCGCGCCCCAGATGAAAAACTCCTTCGAGGCGTCCGACGTCAGCGTGACATCGGGGTCCGCGTTCGACACCGCAAGACCTGGCCCCGTCCACGGCATCGACAGGAACTGGCGACGGCCCTTCAGGGGACCGCTGTCGTCGGCCCCCTCCAGTTCATAGGTGTGGCGCTGGTGGTGCGCGGGATTCATCAGGAAATCCAGCGGCACCTCGAACGCCTCGGCGACTTCGAAGGCATCCAGGCGCAGCGAGAAACCCGGACGTATCAGCCCCACCACCGGCGTGACTTCGTAGGCCGTCACCGTGCGGTAGACAGGGAGCTGGCCGATGAGGTCGACGAAGCGCTCGTCGAGGCCGATTTCCTCCTCCGCCTCGCGCAGCGCGGTGCGTTCGGGCGAGCCGTCTTCCGGTTCGGCGCGGCCGCCGGGGAAGCTGACCTGCCCGGCGTGATCCCGCAGATGCGCGGTGCGTTGCGTCAGCAGCACATGCAGGCCGCCGGGGCGCTCCACGAGCGGGATCAGCACCGCGGCTTGCGTCGTCGTGCGGCCCGGGAAGATGCCGCCATCGCCCGGAAGCTCTGCCTCGAGGATCGTCGGATGCAGGAAGCGCTCGCGCAGTGCGGCGGGCGTCAGATGCTCGCGCGGGACGGCGGGGAGATGCGCATCGGTGCCGACGACGGGGATGGCGCGGGGATCCTGGATGGCGGGGCGGCTGGCGGGACGGCTGGAGGGAAGCGTCGGCATGCGGCTGGAGCGTCCGGTGCGCCGGACTTGTTCGTGGGCGCCCGAGGCGCGAAGCCCCGATTGGACGCCAGAAACGACAAAGCCGCTCCGGGCAGGGCCTTGGAGCGGCTTGGGGGGGGCTGACGCCGAGGATCAGGCGACCGTCTTGAAGGCCAGCTTTTCCTTGATGCGCGCCGACTTGCCCGAACGCTGACGCAGGTAGTACAGCTTCGCGCGACGGACATCGCCGCGGCGCTTCACTTCGATCGAAGCGATCAGCGGGCTGTACAGCTGGAACGTACGCTCCACGCCTTCGCCGCTCGAGATCTTGCGGACGATGAAGTTGGAGTTCAGACCGCGGTTGCGGCGGGCGATGACGACGCCTTCGTAGGCCTGCACGCGCTTGCGGGTGCCTTCGACGACGTTCACGTTGACGATCACCGTGTCGCCAGGGGCGAATGCGGGGATGGTCTTGTTCAGGCGAGCAATTTCTTCTTGCTCAAGGGTCTGGATCAGATTCACGAGGATCTCCTGTGATCTTGCCGGCGCGAATCAGGATGATTCCAGGACAGGACACCTTCGAAGGAATTCTTCGGCGCCGCCCGCGTGGGGATTCAACCAACGGTGTCAAAGCACCGCCCTTGCCCCATCAGCCCAGTAGAGGATCGGAAAACCGAAGATTATAGACGGGGTTGGACGATCGTCAAACTTCATCGATCCAGACGTCCGGTCAGCCTTCCTTCAGCCTTGCGTTCAGCCGGCTGACTTGCCGGCGATCGTGCGCAAGGATGCGAGGAACTTCTCGTCCTTCTTGTCGAGCTTGCCGTCGCGGCGCGCGGCCTCGATCAGCTCGGGCCGGCGGCCTTGCGTCAGCGCCAGCGATTGCTCGCGGCGCCAGCGGGCGATCTCGGCGTGATGGCCGGACAGCAGCACCGGCGGCACCGGCATCGGCCCTTCCGGCGTTTCCAGGACTTCCGGACGGCTGAAGTGCGGGCAGTCCAGCAGCCCGTCGGAAAAACTGTCCTGCTGGTGCGAGGCGGCGTCGTTCAGCACGCCCTCCTGCAGGCGGGCGATCGCATCGAGCATCGCGATGGCCGGCAGTTCGCCGCCGGACAGCACGAAATCGCCAAGGCTGATCTCCATCGTCACATGACGGTCCAGCACGCGCTGGTCGATGCCTTCGTAGCGACCGCAGAGCAGGATGCCGCCCTCGCCTTGCGCAAGCTCACGCGCCAGCGCCTGGTCGAGCTTGCGTCCGGTCGGGCTGAAGTGGATGACGGCCGGCGCGCCGGGGTGCGTGGTCGCGCGGTCGGCCTTCACGGCCGCCAAGGCGCGCTCCAGCGGCGCGGCCAGCATCACCATGCCGGGACCGCCGCCGAAGGGGCGGTCGTCGACACGGCGGTAGTTGTCCTCGGCGTGATCGCGCAATGGCCACAGGCGCACGTCGACCTGCTTGCTCTCGTACGCGCGACGCGTCACGCCGACCCGGAGAAAGGGGTCGAAGAGTTCAGGGAACAGAGTGAGAACGTCGAAGCGCATGGGCAGCCGGCCCGACGGCTTCAGTAGTCCAGATCCCAATCGACCGGGATGATGCGCGCGGCCTTGTCGACATCGCCGACAAACGCGTTCACGAACGGGATCAGGATTTCCTCGTCCGGCTTGACCGGCGCGGTCTTGCCGGCGGGCAGGATGCGCAGCACGCAGTGCGGGCCGGTGTCGATCAGGTCGATCACCTCGCCCAGCGTCTGGCCATCCTTGTTGACGACGCTCATGCCGATGAGGTCGATCCAGTAGAACTCGTCCTCGTCGGTGTCCGGGAACACGCTGCGCGAGACGAAGATGCGGGCGCCCTTGAGCGCCTCCGCACCGTTGCGGTCGGCCAGGCCTTCGACCTGGGCGACGATGCCGTCCGCGTGGTCGCGGACGGACAGAACCTTGAGCACGGGGGGCACGACATGCGGCTTGCCCGGCAATGCCTTCTCGCTCGGTTTCATGAACCAGCGGCGGGAGGCGAAGAGCGCCTGGGCATCCGGGGAATGACTGAGGATCTTCAGCCAGCCCTTGATGCCCCAGGCGTCCAGCACGCGCCCGACTTCGATGGCGTCCTCCGGAAAGGCCGGAGAACCGTCGATCACGTCGTCAGGCGCTTGCTTCATCGACTGCAGTCCGAAGATCAGGCAGGGACGGCGGCGGCCGGAGCGGCAGCCGACTTCTTGGCCACGTCGACCAGGCGGGCGACGGCGGGCGACAGCTGGGCGCCGGTGCCGACCCAGTAGGCCACGCGGTCCTGCGCGACGCGCAGGCCTTCGGCATTGCCGGTGGCCACGGGGTTGTAGAAACCGACGCGCTCGATGAAGCGGCCGTCGCGGCGATTGCGGCTGTCCGTCACGACGAGGTTGTAGAACGGACGCTTCTTGGAGCCACCGCGGGAGAGTCGAATAACGACCATGATCTATCCTTCAGGTTTTGAGCGTTCCACCGCACCAGGGAGACACACAGGGGCAAGCAGAGAGTGAATCGACGTTTCTTCGGGTACGCGTGCGTCGCGCATAGCTCCCGGGAACCGTCGACAGCTGGCGCCGTAGATACGCCCCCGGTCCGTCCATCGCCCGCAAACTCCTGATCGGGAATCCAGATCATGGAGCTTCGAAGCGTGACAGCCACACCCAGGGGCCAGCGCCAAAACCAAGCATTATAAACTCGCGTTTGACGCTTTGTCCTCCTCCCCCAATGACGACGACCACCAGCAGTTCCTCCCCCCTCCTGATCCGCCCCAGCCTGGAGGGTGACATCGCCGCGATCCAGCAGATCTACGAGCATGCGGTGCTGCACGGCACCGGCACTTTCGAGACCGACGTGCCCGACCGCGCCGAGATGGGCCGCCGCCGCACCGAGGTCCTCAGCCGCAGCCTGCCCTACCTGATCGCCGAGCGCGACGGGCAGGTGCTGGGCTTCGCCTACGCCAACTACTTCCGTCCGCGACTGGCCTACCGCTACTTCGTCGAGGACTCGATCTACCTCTCGCCCCAGGCCCAGGGCCAGGGTGTGGGCCGGCTGCTGCTGGCTGAACTGATCGCCCGCTGCGAAGCCGCCGGCGCGCGCCAGATGGTCGCCGTCATCGGCGATTCGCAGAACCTCGGTTCGATCGGCGTCCATCGCAGCCACGGCTTCGAGGACATCGGCGTCATGAAGTCCGCCGGCTGGAAGTTCGGCAAGTGGCTCGATGTCGTGCTGATGCAACGCCAGCTCGGCCAGGGCGACACCAGCTCGCCCACCGGTGCGACGCCTGCGGCAACTGCGGCGACGGCGACAGCTTCGCCGGCCGCGCCTTCCGCGCCCGCGGAGACACCGGCCGCATGAGCGCCGTCGCCCCCGAGGCCGGCGCTGCGGCGGACTTCAAGTCCAAGACCGTCGCCACCTGGCTGAGCTTCGCGCTCGGCAGCCTCGGGGCGCACCGCTTCTATCTGCACGGGTTCAGCGACAAGCTGGCCTGGCTGCACCCGCTGCCGACGCTGCTGGGCTTGTACGGCGTGCATCGCATGGACACGCTGGGCCAGGACGACGTCGCCGCCTGGTTCCTGATCCCGCTGCTTGGCCTGATGATCGCCCAGAGCATGCTGGCCGGCATCGTCTACGGCCTGATGCCGGACGAACGCTGGGCCGGGCGCTTCAATCCCGGCCAGGCGGTACGCAGGACCGGCTGGCTGCCGATCCTGGGCGTCATTGCCTGTCTGATGGTCGGCGGCGCCTGCCTGATGGCCACGATCGCCTTCTCGGCGCAGCGCTACTTCGAATCGCAGGTCGAGGCCGCCCGCGAGATCAGCCAGTAGCGCACCGCGCTCAGAACAGCGTGAAGCTGATCCAGTAGAACAAGCCGGCGATGAACGCCGAGGCCGGGATCGTGAAGATCCAGGCCCAGACGATGTTCCCCGCCACGCCCCAGCGCACGGACGAGGCGCGCTGCGTCGAGCCCACGCCGACGATGGCGCCGGTGATCGTGTGCGTCGTCGACACGGGAATGCCGAGCGCGGTCGCCAGGAACAGCGTGATGGCGCCGCCGGTTTCGGCGCAGAACCCGCCGACCGGTTTGAGCTTGGTGATCTTCTGACCCATCGTGCGGACGATGCGCCAGCCGCCGAACATGGTGCCCATGCCGATCGCCAGGTAGCAGACGACGATGACCCAGGACGGCGGCGAATGTTCGCCGGCGCCCGCGTAGCCCGAGGCGATCAGCAGCATCCAGATGAGGCCGATGGTCTTCTGCGCGTCATTGCCGCCGTGGCCCAGGCTGTACAGGCCGGCCGAGACCAGCTGCAGCCGCCGGAACCAGTTGTCCACGCGCAGCGGCGAACTGCGTCTGAACAGCCACGCCACCGCCACCATGAGCAGCGAGCCCAGCAGGAAGCCCAGCAGCGGCGAGACGAAGATGAACAGCACCGTCTTGCCGATGCCGCTCATGATCAGGCCCTTGGTGCCTGCCTTGGCGATCGCCGCACCGATCAGGCCGCCGATCAGCGCGTGCGACGAGCTCGACGGGATGCCGTAGAACCAGGTGACCACGTTCCAGGCGATCGCGCCGATCAGCGCGCCGAAGATCACGTGGTGATCGACGATGGTCGCGTCGATCGAGCCCTTGCCGATCGTGGCCGCCACCTTCAGCTCGAAGAACAGCACCGCGATCACGTTGAAGAAGGCCGCGAACAGCACGGCCTGCTGCGGCTTGAGAACGCCGGTCGACACGACCGTCGCGATCGAGTTGGCCGCGTCGTGGAAGCCGTTCATGAAGTCGAAGGCGACGGCCAGCACCACCAGCATGGCCACGACCCAGAAGGCCACGTGCATCGTTCCCATGGGAGACGCTCCGCGACCGGATCAGGAATTCTCGAGGACGATGCCCTCGATCAGGTTGGCGACGTCCTCGCAGCGGTCGGAGATGGACTCCAGCTGCTCGTAGATCGCCTTGAGCTTGATCAGCTCGCGCACGTCCTCCTGTTCGCGGAACAGCTTGGACATCGCGGCGCGCATCACGCGGTCCGCGTCGGACTCGAGCTTGTCGATCTCCTCGCAGGCCTTGATGGCGGCTTCGGCCGTTTCGGGCTGGCTCAGCTTGGGCAGCAGCGTGACGGCGTGCTTGACGCGTTCGCAGCACTTGGCCGACAGCTCGCCCAGGCGCAGCACTTCGTCGGGGATGGAGCGCACGTCGTACAGCTGCATGGTTTCGCTGGAGTCCTGCAGCAGGTCCAGGATGTCGTCCATCGCGTTGATCAGGCCGTGGATCTGCTCGCGGTCGATCGGCGTGATGAAGGTGCGATGCAGCAGCCGGTTCACCTCGGCGGTGACGCGGTCGGCGTGGTGCTCGGCCCGGTCGACCTCGGCCGCGTACTTCTCGCGCAGCGTGAGGTCGTTGTAGTTCTGGATCATGAGCATGAAGGCGCGCGCGCCTTCCACGATCTGCGTGCCGTGCTCATTGAACAGTTCGAAGAAATTGCCCTCTCGGGGCAGCAGCTTGCCGAAAAACATGGGGAGGCTCCGCGCCGTGCGATCCGGGCCGGATCGTCATCATTCGGCGCCGGATCGTCACAAAAGGTTCATTTCCGTGTCACGGAAAACCCGCGAGTGTAGCCGCCCATGGCTCGAAGGCGCTATTTCCCAAGCATCGTCGGCGCGTTGCCGATGCACCCGAGCGCGACCGACGCCCGGCAAATCAGCTGCGGAAGATGAAGTACACCGCCCCCATCAGGCACAGGCCAGCCCAGATGAAGTCCGTCTTGAACGGTTGGTTCATGAACAGCATCGAGAACGGGACGAACACGCCCAGGGTGATCACCTCCTGCGTGATCTTCAGCTGGGCGAGCGAGAACCCGCCGTCGTAGCCGATGCGGTTGGCCGGGACCTGCAGCAGGTACTCGAACAGTGCGATGCCCCAGCTGATCAGCGCCGCGACGTACCACGGCTTGGACGCCAGCTCCTTCAGGTGGCCGTACCAGGCGAAGGTCATGAAGACGTTGGACAGCGTCAGCAGGGCGACCATCTGCCAGCCGGCGGCGGTTGCGAACATGAGTCGGACTCCTGGAAGAGGTTGAAGGTGGAGGCGGGTCGTCAAGGCAGACGCAGCGGCGCGTCTTCGCGCTCGACGACTTGATCGGCGACCGAAGGCAAATGGCTCGCCAGCCTGCCCAGACCTGGTGAGGCCAATGCCGGATCGAGTTCCAGCAGCGGACGCAGCACGAAGGCGCGCTGGTGCAGCCGCGGATGCGGGACGACGAGGCGGTCCAGATCGACGGTCTGGTCGCCGTAGAGCAGCAGGTCGAGGTCGAGCGTCCGCGGCGCGTTGACGAACGGACGCTCGCGGCCGTGGCGCGACTCGATGGCCTGCAGGGCCGCGAGCAAGCTCAGCGGTGGCAGTGTCGTCGTCACTCGCGCGACGGCATTCAGGTAATCAGGCCCCTCGCAGCCGACCGGCGCGCTCCGCCAGGCGGAGGAGACGGCCTCCAGGGTCAGGTCTTTCACGTCGGCGAGGTCGGCCAGCGCCGACTCCAGCATGCGCCGGAGGTCGCCGAGGTTGGCGCCCAGGCCGACGTAGGCCGTGATCATTCGTCGAGCCTGCCGCGTCGAGGGTTACTCGTCGCCGGACGAACCGGCCTCCGTCGACGCCCCCGCGCCGCCGGCACCACCCGCGGCCTTCGGCTTGCGACGACGGCGGCGCTTCTTGGCGGGCTGGCCGCCGCCACCTTCGCTGCCCTCGCCTTCTGCGGCGTCCACCGCCTCGACGTCGATCGGCAGCACCGCCGCCGATTCGCCGCTGACGGGCATCGTCGAGGGCGTGCTCACCGCGCCGCGCGGCACCGAGTGCACGCGTCCGCCGCCCGCCTTGGGCTTGCTGCGCGGACCGCCCTGGCGCTGCGTCTCGCGCGCCAGGTCCAGCAGCGCGCGGCGTTCGTCCTCGGTGCCCAGCGCGAAGTCTTCCCACCAGTCGGCCAGGGCCGGATCGATCTCGCCCGCCTCGGCGCGCAGCGCCAGGAAGTCGAAGCCGGCGCGGTAGCGCGGCTGCTCGATCAGCCGGTGCGGACCGCTGCCGGTGCGACGCTCGAAGCGCGGCTGCATCATCCAGATCTCGCGCATGTCCGCCGCGAGCTTGCCGCGGCCGGAGATGTCGCCGACGCGCGCGTCGAAGACCAGGTCGATCGCCTGCTGCAAGGCCGCCACCGCGCCCTCGCCGCCGTCGATCAGGCGCGTCCAGCGCTGCTGGACCTCGCCCCACAGCATGCAGGCGAGCATGAAGCTCGGCGCCACCGAGCGGCCCTCTTCGACCCGCTTGTCGGTGTCTTCCAGCGCCAGGCGCACGAACTTGCCGTGCACGTTGTCGGGCAGCGCGCCGTCCTTGTCCAGCACCGCGTCCAGGATGGGGAACACGCCGCGCGACAGGCCCTGCTTGCGCAGTTCCTCGATGCTGGCCAGCGCGTGGCCGGTCTGCAGCAGCTTGATCATCTCGTCGAACATGCGCGACAGCGGCACGTTCGCCAGCAGCGGCGCCATCGCGGCGATGGGCGCGCGGGTCTTGGGCTCGATGGTGAAGCCCAGCTTCGCGGCGAAGCGCACGGCGCGCAGGATGCGGACCGGGTCCTCGCGGTAGCGGCTCTCGGGGTCGCCGATCATCCGCAGCACCTTCTTGCGCGCGTCGGCCAGACCGCCGTGGTAGTCCACCACCAGCTCGCGTTCCGGGTTGTAGTACATCGCATTGACGGTGAAGTCGCGACGCGCGGCGTCCTCGATCTGCGGCCCCCAGACGTTGTCGCGCAGCACGCGGCCGGACGCGTCGACGACGTGCGACTTGCCTTCCAGCGCGCCCTTGGACGTCTTCTCGTTGCCCTGCACCTGCTCGGCGTCGTCTTCCTTGAGCAGCGCGCGGAAGGTCGAGACCTCGATCACCTCATGCTCGCGGCCGCGGCCGTAGACCACGTGGACGATGCGGAAGCGCCGGCCGATGATGAAGGCGCGGCGGAACTGGTTCTTGACCTGTTCCGGCGTGGCGTCGGTGGCGACGTCGAAGTCCTTGGGCCGGCGACCCAGCAGCAGGTCGCGCACCGCGCCGCCCACGATGAACGCCTCGTAGCCCGCGTCGGTCAGCCCCTTGACGACCTTGACGCCGCGCTCATCGAGCAGGGCCGGATCGATGCGGTGCTCCTCCGCGGTGACCTCCACACGCTTGCCCAGCGTCGTGGCGGTACTTTCGGGCTTGCCCAACAGCTTGTTGATGAATTTCTTGATCATTATTCGAACAGCTTCAGTATCGGCCAGCCGCGCTCGCGCGCCAGCGCCTCGAGGGCCGAGGTGGGGTTGGTCGCCACCGGATGACTGACCCGCTCCAGCAGCGGCAGGTCATTCATCGAGTCGCTGTAGAAATGCACGCGCTCGAAATCCTCCCAGCGGCGCCCCTGCGCCGCCAGCCATTCGTTCACGCGCACGATCTTGCCCGCCTGGAAGGACGGGGTCCCCTGCACGCGCCCGGTGAACGACCCGGTCGCGTCGCGCTCCAGCTGCACGGCGATCAGGTGATCGACGCCGAAGGCCTTGGCGATCGGCGCGGTCACGAATTCGTTGGTCGCCGTCACCACGGCCACCAGATCCCCGGCGTCCAGGTGACGCTGCACGAGTGCGCGCGCATTGTCGCGCAACATCGGCGCGACGATCCGGGCCATGAATTCGGCGCGGGCCGCCTCGGCCTCGGCCAGCGGCCGGGCGCGCCAGACGGACGTGGCGAACTCGACGTAGTCGTCCAGATCGAGGTCGCCACGCTGGTAGTCGGCGTAGAACTCGTCGTTGCGGGCGGCCCAGGCGGCGCCGTCGGCCCAGCCGATGTCCACCATGTAGCCGCCGAAGGCGTGGTCCGAATCCTGCGGGATCAGCGTGCCGTCGAGGTCGAACAGGGTCAGGTCCACGGGTCTCGTCCTTGAAAAACCTTGAAAACGTTGCAACCGGCGGCGTCGCCCTCAGGCGTGCGCCCCCTGGTCGGCGAGCATCTGGCGCAGCAGCGGCACGGTCACTGCCCGCTTGCTGGCCATCGAGAATTCGTCCAGCCCGTCCAGCAGCGTCATCAGGTGCTTCAGGTCGCGGGCGTAGCGGGTGAGCAGGTAGTCGATGACGTCGTCGGTCAGCGCGATGCCGCGGCGGTCGGCCTCGCGGCGGAGCACGGCACGCACCTCGGCCTCGGAGAGCGGCTGCAGCGCGAACGTCGGGCCCCAGCCGAGCCGGGTGCGCAGGTCCTCGCGCAGGTCCAGGTCCACCGGCGGCGCGGTGCCGGTCGAGACGACCGCCAGCCCCAGCGTCGCCGCCTCGACGAACAGCGCGAAGGCCGCATGCTGCTGGCCCGGATCGAAGCGCTGGGCGTCGTCGAGCAGCAGCAGGCTGGGATGGGTGGGCAGCTCCCACGGGAGGGGGGTGTCGGCGTCGTACCAGCCGACCTGTGCGCCGGCCTGCTGCCAGTGCCGCGCGAGCGCGCGCATCAGGTGCGTCTTGCCGCTGCCGGGCGGCCCCCACAGGAACACCGGCGGCGCGCCCGTCCCCAGGCCCAGCACATGCGTGAGGGCCGCGGTATTGGCACCGGTGAGGAGCGTGTCAAAGGTGTAGTCGGGCTCGGGACCGAGCGACAGCGGGATCTGCTTCAAACCACTTCAGCGTTGGATGGCGGGGCGACGTCGGCCAGGGGAAGGCCGCACCCTCGGAAAGTGGGGGATTCTAAGCGTCGCCCGACGCGCCCTCCCCCGCTCGCTCCCTCAATGGAGGGTGGCCGGCCCGCCGCCGGCATCGCGGAGCTGCTGCAGGCACTGCTCGAGCTCGACGCGTTCCACGCGGTCGCCGGGCAACAGGGCCACGAGCTTGCGCTGCACGGCCAGCAGCCGGGGCAGGTCCGCCTGGTCCATGTGGATCTGCTTCAGGTTGCGCAACATGCGGGCGAGGATCTGCCGCGGCGGCGCGGTCCCGAGGAAGGCGTCCAGCGACATCGGCTCCTCGGGCATGAGGCCGGCGCGCTCGCGCCAGGGGCTGAGGAATTCGTCAAGCTCGCCGCGACCCAGCGAGCGCCCGCTGAACGGATCCAGCACCACCTCGCCCTGCGGCAGGCTCAGCTTCATCAGGAAGTGCCCCGGGAAACTCACGCCCTTGACCCGCAGTCCGACGTGCGAGGCCAGCTCCATGTAGATGATGGCCAGCGAGATCGGAATGCCGCGCCGCGTGGCGAGCACCTGATGGAGGTAGCTGTTGCCGACGGCGTAGTAGTCGTTGACGTTGCCCGCGAAGCCGAGCTCACCGTGGAAGTACTGGTTGAGCATGCGCAGCCGGTGGCTGGGCGGCGCGTCGGCGGGCAGGCGGTGGCGCAGCCGTTCGCCGAGCCGGTCCAGTTCGGCCATCACCTGCTGCACGTCCAGCCGGGGCACGTCGTCCAGCGCGATCGCGGTGGCGGCTTCGGCCAGGTTGAGCGTGTCGTCTTCGGCAACCAGCGTCGAGAAATAGTCCAGCGCCGACGGCACCGTCCACTGCAAAGGCGAACTCATGCACCCAAGTCTACGCCCGCTGTCGACGCTCAAGCGCAAGCCCGGCGCCCCTGATGTCAGGCCCGGCGGGCGAACTGGCGCAGCTTCACGCCCAGCAGCAGCAGCACGCCGAAATACAGCAGCGCGGAGGCGCCCAGGCTCAGCGCCATCCAGCCGGCGCGCGCCAGCTCGAACTGGAAGCCCTTGCCGCCGACCCAGCCGAAGTAGCCGGCCAGCCACCACTGCAGCGCCCCCATGGCGGCGCTGGCGATCACGACGCGCAGCAGGAACAGCAGCCAGCCGGCCTCCGGCGTGTAGGTGCCGAGCTTGCGCAGCCCGCGCAGCAGCAGCCACGCGTTGACGACGGCGCCCAGGCCGATCGACAGCGACAGCCCGGCGACGCCGATCTTGAAGCCGAAGACGAAGATCGCGTTGAACACCTGCGTCAGGATCAGCACCCCGACGGCGATGCGCACCGGGGTACGCATGTCCTGGCGCGCGTAGAAGCCGGGCGCCAGCACCTTGATCGACACCAGACCCATCAGGCCCAGGCCGTACCCCATCACGGCGCGGGCGGTGTGGGCGACGTCCGCCGCCTGGAAAGCGCCGCGCTGGTAGAGCACGGCCACCAGCGGCTCGGCGAAGACCAGCAGCGCGACCGCGCAGGGCAGTGCCAGCAGCAGGGTCAGGCGCAGCCCCCAGTCGAGGAGGCCCGAATACTTCTGCGTCTCACCCTTGGCCGTGCTGGCCGCCAGTTGCGGCGTGAGCACCACGCCCAGCGCGACGCCCAGCAGCGCGATCGGGAACTCCATCAGGCGGTCCGCGTAGGTCAGCCAGGAAGCGGCGCCCTCGCCCACCGCGATGGCGATCTGCGTGTTGATCAGCAGCGAGAGCTGCGCCACGCCGACGCCCAGCAGCGCCGGTCCCATCTTGCGCAACACCTGGCGCACGCCCTCGTCGCCGGCGGCGCGGCGCAGGCCGGAGAAGTTCAGCGCGAACGTCGGCATCAGGCCGATGCGCCGCAGCGCCGGCACCTGCACCGCCAGCTGCAGGATGCCGCCGACCATGACGCCCAGGGCGAGCGAATAGATCGGCTCGTAGCCGTGGGCGGCCAGCACCGGCGTCAATCCGTAGCCGCAGGCCAGGGAGGCGAGGTTCAGCAGCACCGGCGTCACCGCCGGCACGATGAAGCGCTTCCAGGTGTTCAGGATGCCGGCCGACAGCGCGACCAGCGACATGAAACCGATGTACGGGAACATCCAGCGCGTCATGACGACGGCGGCCTCGTGCGCATCCCTGGACAGTCCCGCGCCCAGCGCCCAGACCAGCACCGGCGCGCCGATGACGCCGATCGCGCAGGTCGCCAGCAGCGCCCAGAGCAGCACGGTGGCGACGGCGTCGATCAGGTGGCGGGTGGCCTCGTCGCCGTCCTTGGCGCGCGCGGCGGCCAGCGACGGCACGAAGGCTTGCGAAAACGCGCCCTCGGCGAACAGCCGCCGCAGCATGTTGGGGATGCGGAACGCCACGTTGTAGGCGTCGGTCATCGCGTTGGCGCCGAACAGCCCCGCCACCATCTGTTCGCGGACCAGCCCCGTGATGCGCGACAGCAGCGTGAAGACCGAGACGACGGAGGCGGTGCGGAGCAGATTCATTCAGGCGGCGGCGCGGAGGCAATACGGGGGACGGTTCGGGGTACGGGTTCGGGGTACGGCCCGGGGTCAGTCCGCTCAGGCTGGCGCCCTGGCGAACGACCGCGCATTATGGTGTGCTGCAGGAGACGCAATGCCTCGGGTTTGGTTTTTCCAATCCTGACTGCTATACTCGCCGTCTTTGCACCAACTGGACAAATAACACAATGGCAAGCTCTTCCAAAGCCAAGAAGAAAACCGTGCGTCTGGCCTCGGGCCGCAAGCGCGCACGTCAAGACGTCAAGCTGAACGCCGCCAACTCGGCGCTGCGTTCGAAGTTCCGCACGGTCATCAAGAACGTGCAAAAGGCGATCGTCACGGGTGACAAGGCCAAGGCCGCTGACCTGTTCAAGACCGCCCAGCCCGTGATCGACTCGGTCGCCGACAAGGGCATCTTCCACAAGAACAAGGCTGCTCGCCACAAGAGCCGCCTGTCTTCGAAGATCAAGGCGCTCGCCGCCTGATAGACAGATCCAGCTCTGGTGCACGAACAAAGCCCGCCGAAAGGCGGGCTTTTTCGTTCCCGACGCGCCGGTCATAGCGGCATCGGTGTCGTGATCTGCCCCACGACCTCGCGCACGTGGAGCCAGTCCACGACATTGCGCGCCACCCAATCCCCGTCGTCGAGCGGCAGGTCGTGCCCCGCGTGCCGGTGCAGCCGCAAGGGCGCGCCCCAGGCCCGGCTGATGGCCTGCGAGCAGCGCCAGTCGACCAGCGAGTCGCCCTGGCTGCACAGCAGCAGCATCGGCGGCTCCGGCTTGGCGAGGCTGGCGCGATAACGCGCCGCGGCGAGCAGCTGGCGCAGCGCATTGCGGCGCCGCACCGGATGCTGGCGTTGGATCGAGACCCAGTCGTCGATCACCTGGTCCGGCTGACGCTGCAGGCGCGTCGTCATCTGCAGCACCTTGGCCTCGCGCCGGCGCAGGCTCAAGCGCGTCAGGCTCAGCAGCAGCAGGGACCAGTAGTTCGACGGCCGCAACCGCCTGAAGAAGGCGCTGAACGGCCGCAGGCTGGTGTTGATCAGCACGATGCCGTCGAGCTCGCGCGGATGGCGCGCCGCCCACTCGCTGGCGACCATCGCGCCCAGTGACATCGCCAGCACCTGGTACGGCGGGGGAATGCCGCGACGCCGAAGTTCCGAACGGCACGCCTCCATCATCGCGTCGACATGGGTCGGGCTGCTCTGGCGATGCTGGTCGCCGTTGCCGGGCAGGTCGAGCAGCTCCAGCCGCGCGTCCGGCTGCTGCACGCGCAAGGCGCGGATGAGCCGCGCGGGGAAGTCTCCCCAATGGCCGCTCTCGCGCGTCAGCCCGCGCAGCAGCACCCAGGTGTGGCCGCTCATCCGGCGGTCCTCCGATACCAGCGCATCAACGCCTGCTCCCCGTGATCGATTCTTGTGTCCGGCGCCGGCAGCCAGCGGAACGCGCTCTGTGTCGCGCGTGTCATGAAGTCCATCCAGGCCATGTGCCGTCGCAATACCCGCTGCTGTCGATGTTCGATGAGCGGATTGAACATGCCGTGCCGGGAGAGTAGCTGGCGCGGGTTTTTCTTCACCCACAACCATGACCCCATTTCGAGCGTCATCGGGAGGAAGATCCCTCGATCAAGGGAGAGCGACTCGTCGTACAGGTGGTCCCAGAGATCGCCGTGGGTCAGGTAATGCCGGCTCTGCGGCTCCATCACGTAGGGATGCGGGGACAGGCATTGATCGAGCACCTCGCACAGCGCATGGATCTCGGCGAGGTGATGCATCGGATGACGCGTGCGCGCGTACGGGAACCAGATGCGGTCGCGCAGGCCGAAGCCGCTGTGGAAGTCGATGGCCACGGACACCGGGCGACCCAGCAGCTCCTCGCGGACGAAGCGGCAGAGTGCGTCGCTCTCGACCTGCAGCGGCTCGTCGGCCCGGCCGCGGTAGTACGGCAGCAGTGGCGTCAGCCGATGGCCGCCGACAAGGAAGGGCACGCCTCGATCCGCGTCCTGCGGCGCGTTGCGCATCAGGTCGACGCCCTGCGGATTCGCCCGCGAACCGGCCAGCACGCCGCCGGGATTGACGACGGGCAGGAACACGAGCCGCAGCGACTCGAGCTGCTGATGCAGGCTGAGGTCCCAGCGCAGGCGGCGCACCAGGCTGCCGAGGTAGGCCAGCACGACCTGCGCGCCGATGCGCTCCAGCCCGTGGACGCCGCCGATGAATCCGAGCGCGGGCACGGACGGATCGGGATTGCCCAGCGTCACGCCGATCACGGGCAGCGTGCCGCCGGCCGTCGTGACCGTCGCGAGCTCGCGGGCGTTCAGCATCGAGCCGCCCTGGTCGATCAGTCGCAGCAGCTGCTGCAGCTCCGGCAGGACGGTCGCGGCCCGGGGACCCGCGTCGGCGGTGAAGACGGCCATGTCCAGGGAGCCCATCGGGCAGGTCGCGGCGAACCCGTCAGCGTAGGCGTCGGGACGCGGCTCGGCGATGGCCCGATCGGACCACCGCGATCACCGCGATCACCTCATGGGCCCGGTCTTCTCGAAGGCTCAGGTCTTGCCGGGCTCGCGGCCGTCGGGCAACAGGCAGGCGTCGACGACCTGCAGCTTGTTGTCGCGGGCGAAGTTCATGACGAACTCCCAGGCCATCGGTTCGACGGACTTCAGCGCCTCGTTGACGATGACGCACTTGATGCCGTCGATGACGCGGGGCACGCAGTAGGGGGAGTAGCCGAGGTAGGCGTCGCGCCCGCTGCGGGTGCCGCCGGGCCGGAAGCAGGACATGGCGCCAGCCAGACGTTCGGCCCAGTCGCTCGGGCGGAAGGTGCGGCCATCCGTGGTGATCCCCTGGATGAACACTTCTCGCGGCTTGGGCTGCTCAGTCATTGGCTACGGTCTCACGCGTCCCGGCAAAAACGCTATTGTGCCCTGGATGTGTTGCGGCGCAGCACACCTGGGCTTCTGCTCGCCCCGCCGGGCGGCAGGTGTCAGGCGCCTGCTGGTCAGCCGGGCTTCCATGCCTGTGAAGGAGGAATCTCCTCGCCCGCCAGGGTCGACCCGTAGAATCATTTGCTCCCCAACCCCGGTCCGGCGCTTGCCCGGACCGCTGACCTTCCCCACGCTCTGGAGACTTGATGAACGCCCCGGACTCCTCGTTCGCCGCACCGACCGAACCCCATGTGATGCACACCTACGGCCGCCTGCCGATCGCCCTGTCGCACGGCGAAGGCGTCTGGGTCTGGGATACGGCCGGCCGACGATACCTGGACGGCCTCGGCGGGATCGCCGTCAACACGCTCGGACACAACCATCCGAGACTGGTGGCGGCGCTGCGGGACCAGGTGGGCAAGCTCATCCACACGAGCAACTACTACCACGTCCCGCTGCAGGAGCAGCTCGCGGCCAAGCTCTGCGCGCTGTCGGGGCTGACCAACGCCTTCTTCTGCAATTCCGGCCTGGAAGCCAACGAGGCCGCGCTCAAGATCGCGCGCAAGTACGGCCACGATCGCGGCAATGAGAACCCCGAAGTCATCGTGTTCGAGAAGGCCTTCCACGGCCGCTCGATCGCGACGCTGTCGGCGACCGGCAATCCGAAGGTCCAGGCGGGCTTCGGCCCGCTGGTGCCGGGCTTCGTGCGCGTGCCGCTGAACGACATCGAGGCCATCCGCAAGGCCATCGCCGAGCATCCCGGCGTGACCGCGATCTTCCTGGAGACCATCCAGGGCGAAGGCGGCATCCACCCCGCGCACATCGACTTCCTGAAGGCGCTGCGCAAGCTGTGCGACGAGCACGACCTGCTGCTGATGCTGGACGAGGTGCAATGCGGCATCGGCCGCACCGGCAAGTGGTTCGCGCACCAGTGGGCCGGCATCGTGCCGGACGTGATGCCGCTGGCCAAGGGCCTGGGATCGGGCGTGCCGATCGGCGCGGTGGTGTGCGGCGACAAGGCTGCCAAGGTCTTCGGCCCCGGCAACCACGGCACGACCTTCGGCGGCAATCCGCTGGCGATGCGCGCGGGCGTCGAGACGCTGACGGTGATGGAAGAGGACGGCCTGCTGGCCAACGCCGCGACCGTCGGCGCCGAGCTGAAGGCCGCGATCGAACACGGCCTGGCGGGCGAACCGGGCCTGGTCGAGGTGCGCGGTCACGGCCTGATGATCGGCATCGAGCTGGACCGTCCCTGCGGCGTGCTGCTGACGCAGGCGATGGAGGCCGGCCTGCTGCTGAGCGTGACGGCCGACAAGGTTGTCCGCCTGGTGCCGCCGCTGGTCCTCACGAGCGCGGAAGCCGCCGAGATCGCCGCGCGACTGGTGCCGCTGGTGAAGGCCTTCCTGGCCTCGCCCCCCGCGCCATGAAACCGGGGAACACGCTCATGCGTCACTACCTGCAGTTCAAGGACCTGCGCGCGGAGGAGTACACCCACCTGTTCGAACGGGCGGCGACGATCAAGCGACGCTTCAAGAACTACGAGAAGTACCAGCCGTTGCAGGACCGCACGCTGGCGATGATCTTCGAGAAGGCCTCGACGCGGACCCGGGTGAGCTTCGAGGCGGGCATGTACCAGATGGGCGGTTCGGTGGTGCACCTGACCACCGGCGACAGCCAGCTGGGCCGCGCCGAACCGATCGAGGACAGCGCGCGCGTGATCAGCCGCATGGTCGACATCGTGATGATCCGCACCTACGAGCAGACCAAGCTGGAGCGCTTCGCCGCGCACTCGCGGGTGCCGGTCATCAACGGGCTGACCAACGAATACCATCCGTGCCAGATCCTGGCGGACCTGTTCACCTTCATCGAGCAGCGCGGCATGGACCGACGCGGCGCGATCGACATGGACTGCCTGAAGGGACGCGTGGTGGCCTGGGTCGGCGACGGCAACAACATGGCCAACACGTGGCTGCAGGCGGCGGAGATCCTGGGGTTCACCGTGCACGTGAGCACGCCCAGCGGCTACGAGATCGATCCGGCGATCGCGGGCATCAAGGACACGCGCTGCTACAAGGTCTTCAAGGACCCGAAGGAAGCCTGCCGCGGCGCCGACCTGGTGACCACGGACGTGTGGACCAGCATGGGCTACGAAGCCGAGAACGAGGCGCGTCGCACGGCGTTCGCGGACTGGTGCGTGGACAAGGACATGATGGCGCAGGCCAAGCCGGATGCGCTGTTCATGCACTGCCTGCCGGCGCACCGAGGCGAAGAGGTCGCGGCCGACGTCATCGACGGTCCGCAATCGGTCGTCTGGGACGAGGCCGAGAACCGCATGCACGTGCAGAAGGCGCTCATGGAGTACCTGCTGCTCGGACGCATCGGTTGAGCGCTGCCCCGCTCCTGAAGTGACAAGGCCCGCCGAGTGCGGGCCTTGTTTTTCTGGTGAAGGAATCGCGCTGCTACCTCGGCGTCACGATCGCCTTCAGGCCGTCCTCGTACGACCCCGCCGGGTAATGCTTCTGCAGCGTCTTCCAGACAGTGCCGGAACGCGCATTGCGCTCCAGCGCGTCGCTCAGCACCTCGCGGTCCTTCGCCGGCAGGTGCCGCGAGAGGTAGATCCCGCTGTCGGTCCAGCCGAGTTCCGCCATCGGCTCCAGCCGCAGCCGGTCCAGCAGCGGCCGCGTCTTGGAGTCCTGCAACAGCGTGCCCGCGAGGATGGACGGCGCCATCACCGTCACGTCCGCCAGGTTGCGCTCCAGCGCACGCACCACCGCCGCCGCGTCGGCCTCCACCACGAGCCGGCGTTGCGCCTTCAACGTCGCCAGCAGCTGCTGGTACGTCTCGCCGTAGTCGAAGCCGCGCACCACGACCACGCGCAGTTCGCGACGCTCGCCGAGCTCGGCCAGGCTCTCGACCGTCGCACGGTCCGAGGAAATCGAGATCAGCATCGCGCGCGCCTTCATCATCGGGATGAAGTCGCCGTGCAGGTCGCGCTGCGTGGTCCGCGTCGCGGGCACCAGCAGGTCCGCGCCGCCGCCGGCGTACATCGCCTCGACCCGCGCCCGCGGCACGACGCCGAAATCGAACTGGCAGCCGGTTTCCGCCGCGACCTTGCGCAGCAGGTCCGGATAGACACCGCTGACCTCGCCGCCCGAGGTCACCACGCTCATGCCGATCGGCGCGATGGGGACGCGGATCGGACGCGAGCAGTCCGCCCGCGCGGCCGTCGCCACGAGCACCAGTCCCATCGCCATGCCTGCCCATGCCCACCCGCGCCTGCGCGCGGGCCTGTCCGGGCGCCCGAAATCCGTGATCATCTTTTTTCTCTCCCGTGCCGGAACTGCCGGCGGCGGCGCGCGCTCGTCGCGTCCCGTCCTGGTGTCCCGTGTCTCGGGCCAGATTAGCAAAGCTGCAGCCCGCCACAACGCGTCAAACCCGCGACTGGCCTTCCCCTCACCCATCCGGAGGGGGCATGCCCCCTCCGCTTCGGGGGTCTCGCGATGCGGCGCGGCAACCCCCGGCGTCCGCCCCTCGCCAACTTGCGAAGGTTGACGTCAGCCGCCCGTGGCATCCTTGCCCTTCGCACCCAAGCCGTTTCCATGAAGACCGCTCTGATCTCCGACCTGCACGCCAACCGCCAGGCCTTCGAGGCCGTCCTCGACCATGCCCGGCGTCAGGGCGCCCGGCATTTCGCGCTCCTGGGCGACTACGTCGGCTATGGCAGCGATCCCGGGTGGGTGGTCGACCAGGTGCGTGCGCTGCGCGCGGACGGCGCCATCGCCGTCGCCGGCAATCACGACCTCGGCGTGACCCAGGGGCCGCGCCCCACCATGAACGAGGACGCGCGCGCCGCCATCGCCTGGACCCGCGCGAGACTCACCGAGGACCAGGTCGCCTTCCTGGCTTCGCTGCCCATGTCGGAGGAAGAGGACGACTGCCTCTACGTCCACGCCAACGCGTTCGACCCGACCGGCTTCGCCTACGTGCAAGGCCGGCTGGAGGCCATGCGCAGCCTGCACGCCACCGAATGCCGCTACACCTTCTGCGGCCACATGCACGAGCCGATGCTCTACCACCTTTCCGGCACCGGCAAGGCGGGCGACTTCAAGCCGCAGCCCGGCGTGCCCATCCCGCTGCTGCCCAACCGCCAGTGGCTGGTCATCCCCGGCGCCTGCGGCCAGCCGCGCGACGGCAACCCCGCCGCGGCCTACGCGCTGTTCGACCACGACAGCGAGGAACTCAGCTTCCAGCGCGTGCCCTACGATGTCGAAGCCGCCGCCGCCGCGCTGCGCGCCGCGCCCGGCCTGCCCGCCGGGCTGGCCGACCGCCTCGCGCAACGGCTCGTCGCTGGCCGATGAATCGATGAACGACGCCCACCCGACGCACGCTGCTTCTCCCGCTCCGGTCCCGATCACCTCGCCGCTGCAGCCCGGCCAGGTGCTGGACGGTTTCGTGCTCGAGGCGCGGCTGCACCAGGGCGGCATGGCCAATCTCTGGCAGGTGCGGCGCCAGGACCCGGCGCCCCCCGCGGACCCGGCCGCTCCCGTCGAGGACTTCCCGCTGATCATGAAGGTCCCCCGCATCAAGGGCGGCGAGGACCCGGCGAGCATCGTCGGCTTCGAGGTCGAGCAGATGATCCTGCCGGCGCTGAAGGGTCCGCACGTGCCGCGCTTCGTCGCGCGGGGCGACTGGCGGCGGCAGGCCTACATCGTCATGGAGCGCATCGAGGCCGAGAGCCTGCGCCCGCGCCTGGACCTCGCGCCGCTGCCGCTGGTGGAAGTCGTCGAGATCGGCATCCAGGTCGCGCATGCGCTGACCGACCTGCACCGCCAGCACCTGGTCCACCTCGACATCAAGCCCAGCAACATCCTGCTGCGTCCGGACGGCACCGTGGTGCTGGTGGACTTCGGCCTGTCGCGGCACGACTTCCTGCCCGACCTGCTGGAGGAGGAATTCTCCCTGCCCATGGGCACCGGCCCGTACATGTCGCCGGAGCAGGTCCAGTTCGTGCGCAACGACCCGCGCAGCGACCTCTTCGCGCTGGGCGTCATGCTGTACCACCTCTCCACCGGCGAGCGCCCTTTCGGCCAGCCGACCTCGGTACGGCAGCTGCGACGCCGGCTCTACGTCGATCCGATCCCGCCGCGCGCGATCCGGCCCGAGCTGCCGCCCTGGTTCCAGGAGATCGTGCTGCACTGCCTGGAGGTCCGCGCCGAGCGCCGCTACCAGAGCGCGGCGCAGCTCGCGCTGGACCTGCAGCGTCCCGACGCGGTGCCGCTGACGGCGCGCGCGCACAAGCTGCAGCGCAGCGGCATGGTGCGGCGCTTCAAGCGCTGGTTCCTGGCGATGGGCGAGGAACCGCATGCGCCCGCCTCGGTCGGCGCGCAGGTGGCGCGCAGCCCGGTGATCATGGCCGCGGTCGACGTGCTGGGCGCGACGCCGACGCTGCTGGAGGAACTGCGCGAGATCGTCCGCCGCCTGATGCAGACCGAGCCCGGCGCGCGGCTCGCCTGCGTCGCCGTGATGAAGACCAACCGCATCGGCATGGACGAACTCACCGACGCGCAGGGCCGCAGCCATCATGTGCAGCAGCTGATCGCGCTGAAGAACTGGGCGCATCCGATGACGCGGGAACTGGCGCTCGAGGACGGCCGCCTGACCTTCCACGTGCTGGAGGCGCCGGACGCCGCCGACGCCCTGATCGAGTTCGCCGCCAAGACCGGCGTCGACCACGTCGTGATGGGCGCGCGCGCCAGTTCGATGATGCGGCGCTATCTGGGCAGCGTGTCGGCGCAGGTCGTCTCGCAGTGCGCCTGCACCGTCACCGTCGTGCGCGAGCCCGTGCTGCCCGACGACACGCCGCCGCCCGACAGCACGCTGATCAGTCCGTCGGCATCGAACTGAACGTCATGTCCGCCTTCGCCGACAACCCCTGCACCCGCTGCGGCGCCTGCTGCGCGAGTTTCCGCGTCGACTTCTCGCGCCAGGAACTGCTGAGCGAAGGCGGCACCGTGCCGGACGGATTGACGGTGGAGGTCACGGACTCGACCTGCCGCATGCGCGGCACGGATCATGCGCGACCGCGTTGCGCCGCCTTGCAGGGCCAGGTCGGCGAGCGCGCCGGCTGCGGCATCTACGAATGGCGGCCGTCGCCGTGCCGCGACTTCGGCATGCGGTCGCCGCTGGGCATTGGGGACGACGCCTGTACACGTGCCCGCGCGCGTCACGGTCTGCCGCCGTTGAACAGCTGAACAGCTGAGCCGCTGAGCCGCTGAGCGTCTGAACGCACGGCGCCCCAGCCGCGGGCTACCGCATCTGAACCTTGGCAGGCTGCATCTTCGCCTTGAGGCTCTCCAGCTTGGCCGCATAAAGCTGCCGCTGCGGCGCGGTGACGCTGTATTCCTGGGCCTTGGCGAGTTCGGTGCGCACGACGTCCCACCTGCCCAGACCCACGTTGGCCAGGGCCATCCAGAAATGGAACTCGTGATAGTAGGCCGAGCGGTCGATCTCCCTGGCGAAGAGGTCGCGGGCCTTGGCGTACTCGCCCGCCTTCATCGCGGCGACGCCGAGGTCGAAGAACTTGAACGGCGGATACGGCTGCAACAGCGCCAGTTGCGCCTCGTACTTCTGCGCCTCGGCGAGCTGCCCCTGCAGGCGCAGTGCCTGCGCCAGGTTGGCCATGGACTGCACGTTCGCCGGCTCATGCGCGAGCACGAAACGGAAGGCGCGCTCGGCCAGCGCGATGTCGCCATGCCGGCGGTAGATCACGCCCAGCGTGTTGAGCGCCGTCAGCAGCCGCGGGTCGTGGAGCCACGCCGCGCGGGCCCACCAGTAGGCGCGAGCGATCTGCGCCTGCGCCATCAGCTCCGCGGCCCGGTTGTTCATGTACATCGCGACGATCGCGCGCTCGTCCACCGGCATCGCGCGCTGGCGCGAGATCTGCGCGCCGGGCAGGAAGTCGACCACCAGCGAGGGCTCGTCGCTCCCCACCACGCGGAACTCCGTCCGGCGCCGGCCCAGCGCGATGTTGACGTGCCCGGAGACGACCTGCAGGTCGCCGACACGGCTCCACTGCTCCTCGTCGTAGATCTGGCGGAAGACGAAGGGCAGCCCCATCTCGCGCGCGAACACCGCCGTCATCATCGCCAGCGACAGGCAGTTGCCGGCCTTGGCCTCGAAGGCCTCGGCGGCGGTGCGCGTGGTCTCGGCGTCGTACTCGAGCTGCAGCTCGTTGCGGTTGTAGAGCGCGTCCAGCAGCAGGTGGCGCAGGTCGCGCGTGTCCATCATCAGCGCGGTGCCGCTCGCATTCGGGATGCGGCCGCGGATGAACTCGCGCATCTTCGGCGTGATGGCCATGACCCGCTCCGGGTCGATCACGTCGCCCGACGGCGGGAACAGCTCGTCATGAATCAGCGGGGCCGTGTCGAACGTCGGCGGCGGCTCGGGCGCCGTGGCGCATCCGGTGAACGCCGTCGCGCACAGCAGCATCGCGCCCAGCATCAGCGCCTGGCGGACCGAGTGGAAAGCCTGGATCGTTCCCATGACCGTCTCCGATGCGGCCTCTGGCAGGGCCGCTGACGAATCATGCTACTCCGTCGCGCGGCGCGCGCGGGCCCGTGCGACGGATGAGGTGATCCCGGGCTTGAAAGCCGCCCGGCGAAGCGTCGGCGCGGTGGCGCGCGCCACGCCCGGGATGCGCGGGACGCCGCCTCGGGCTCAGCGACGTTCGACGACGAACACCGCCACGCTGCGCGCCGGCACCCCGAACGCGCCACGGGCACCGTCGACGCGCGACTCGGTCCGCACACGTGTGTCCGCCGCGCGGGAGGCGCGCTGTACCGGATGCAGGCGCCAGGCGAAGCCGGCTTCATCGGGGAGCGTCAGCGCGGCCGCTTCGGCGCTCGCGTTGACGACGTAAAGCAAGCGCTCGAAGACGGCATCCGCGCGCCCGGCGCCGTCGAGCCGGCCGACGATCACGCCCGGCAGCTGTCCCGGACCGGTGTTGTGGAAGACCAGCCGGCGCCGGATCTCCTCCGGGTCGGCGAGACGGAACAGCGGCGTGCTCGCGCGCAGCCGCAACTGGTCGAGGAACACACGCCGCGTCCAGTCGATCTGCGCCGGACCGGGCTTGATCGCGGGATCGGCCAGCAACGGCCGCAGCAGCGCGTAGTCCGAACCGCTGTCGCGCGCCGGAGGCAGGCCGGCGCCGAAGCCGTTGTCTCGGCCGGTCCAGTCCAGGCGGTTGAACCAATCGCCGGAGTCATAGCTGTTGCGGTCCATCGACTTGGAGCGCAGCAGCTCGCCGCCGGCATGGAAGTACGCAACGCCCTGACTGAGCGCGTTGATGCCCAGCGCCACCGCCTGCGTGCGGGCACGGTCGTCGGCGCTGGTGTGGCGCGGCAGCTTCAGCACGAGCGCATCGAACAGCGTCTGGTTGTCGTGGTTCTCGACGTAGTTGACGACCTCCGCCGGCACCGAGGCGTAACCCGCCGGTTGGTCGCCGTAGGGCAGATGCTCGCCGGTGACGCGACGCCCGTCGGCGGTCTCCAGCTCGAAGCGCCGCAGCGTGCCCGCCATCGCGAGCTTGAGCAGGTCGCCCTGGCGCAGCAGTTCTTCGCGGCGCGAGGCGTTTCCGGCATCGGCAGCCGTCGCCGGCACGATGAAACCAGGCCGATTCGCGGACGTCGCCGCATCGTCGCCCGCCGCGCCGCCGCGCACGGCGTCGCGGCCGCGATCGCTGAAGGTGCCGATCCCGGTGCCGTTCAGCGACAGCTGCGAGGCCTGCACGAAGCGCGCGCCGTTGGCGACCTCGCCGAAGTTCCAGCCTTCGCCGATGAGTTGCACCTCGCGGCCGAGCTCGCGCTTCAGACGGGCCTGCAGCCGTTCCATCACCGCGCGAGGCTGATGGCCCATCAGGTCGAAGCGGAAGGACGCCATCTTGTATTCGCGCGCCCACAGCACCACCGAGTCGACGAGCAGCTTGCCCATCATGCGGTGCTCGGTGGCGGTGTTGTCGCAGCAGGTCGAGCGCTCGACGCGGCCGAGCGCGTCCAGGCGCTGGTAATAGCCGGGCACGATGCGGTCCAGCACCGAATGCGGATGCTGCCCCGACGCCGTCGTGTGGTTGTAGACCACGTCCATGCCCACCCGCAGCCCGGCCGCGTGCAGGCCCATCACCATCGCGCGCAGCTCGCGCACGCGGACGGCGCCGTCGTTGGCGTCGCTCGCGAAGCTGCCTTCGGGCGCGCTGTAGTGGAAGGGGTCGTAGCCCCAGTTGAAGCAGTCCTTGTCGGCGACCGCCATGACGGCGGCCTGCTGCGCGTCGCTGTCGGGCGCGGCCTTGCGGCCGTCCGGCACACGCGGCACATTCGGCACCACGCAGCCGCGCTCGGGCACCGTGGCCAGGTCGAAGACCGGCAGCAGGTGAACATCCGTCAGGCCCGCCTCGCCGAGCGCGCGCAGATGGCGCATGCCGGCTGAGCCGGTCTGCGTGAAGGCCAGGTACTTGCCGCGCTGCGCCGCGGGCACGCTGCGGTCGTCGCGAGAGAAGTCGCGCACGTGCAGCTCGTAGACGACCATGTCGGTCGGCGTCTTCACGCGATCGGGGATGCGGCTGGCCGACCAGCCGTGGGGCTGCAGGCGCGGCTCGGACAGGTCGGCGACGTAGCTGCGCGCCGAGTCCGCCGACAGGCTCACCGAATACGGATCGGTCACGAGGTTGCGCACGCGGCCGACACCCGGCACGAAGAGCTCGACGAGGTAGCGGTAGTACGTGCCGCTGCGCACGCCCGATGCGTCGACGGACCAGATCCCTGTGCGCTCATCACGCGTCATCGGCAGGCGGGCGCTGGCGGCGGCATCCGGCCCCGGGTAGGCGCAGAGCTCCACGCGGTCGGCCGTCGGCGCCCACAGCTTGAAGGCGGCGCCCTTGGGCGCGACCGTCACGCCGAGCGCGGCTTCATCCTCGGCGGCGGCGTAGATCGCATCGAGCGCGCGAGCCGTCTGCGCCACGCTCCAGCGCAGCACACGTCCTTGCGCGTCCTCGACGGCGATCAGGGACTGCCCGCGCTGCAGCGTCGCGGGGGCGATCCCCTCCTCCAATGCCAACTCCGCGCCAGCGCCCAGATACGCGCTTTGCGACGCGATCTCCGCGTTCAACGGCTCGCGCGCGGCATCGACCGTCCGTAACATGAGGCTGCGATCGCTTCCGCTCACACGTCCGTCGACCAAGGTCAATGCGCCCGACGCCGAGTGATGCCAGCGCACCCCCTCGTTGGCGCCGAGCACCAGACCCGGCCAGCGCAGACGGCGCGCATCAAGCCAAACGGGTTGCGGCGAGGTCGTCGCTGCCGATGCGGCCGACGTTGCCGTCGACGGCGTCGATGGCGTCGA